>NZ_CAHOYM010000006.1 GCF_903679515.1 Bartonella gabonensis | reverse complement strand
ATAATATTCTCAATATTACACGAATAAATTTCATATAAATGGCACTTGCAGATTTTTTTAATTGAGTGTAGAATGTTTTTTTCTTGAGAATATTTCGTTCTATAAAATCTCCATAAATTGTCCAGGTAATTTTCTCCTTAATTAAAAGAGCATATTTCATGCAAAAAATGAAACTACAAGAACTTAAAAGCAAAAATCCCGTTGAACTTGTTTCTTTTGCTGAAACATTAGAAGTTGAAAATGCCTCCCTTATGCGCAAACAAGAATTAATGTTTGCGATTTTGAAAAAACTTGCTCTACAAGATGTAGAAATTATAGGAGAAGGTGTCGTTGAAGTTTTACAAGACGGATTTGGATTTTTACGATCTGCTGATGCTAACTATCTTCCTGGACCTGATGATATCTATCTTTCACCTGCACAAATTCAGTCATTTTCTTTAAAAACAGGCGATACCATTGAAGGCCCTATACGGAGCCCAAAAGAAGGGGAACGTTATTTTGCTCTTCTTAAAATTAATACAATTAATTTCGAAAAAACTGAAAAAATTCGTTATAAAATTCACTTTGATAATCTTACACCTCTTTATTCAAATGAACGCTTTCAGATGGAAATACAAGATCCTACAGAAAAGGATATGTCATCGCGCATGATTGATTTGATATCTCCATTAGGAAAAGGACAAAGAGGGTTAATTGTTGCACCACCTCGGACAGGAAAAACAGTCCTACTTCAAAATATTGCTCATTCTATAACTACTAATCATCCTGAATGTTATCTTATTGTTCTTTTGATTGATGAACGACCAGAAGAAGTTACAGATATGCAGCGTTCAGTAAAAGGAGAGGTTATTTCTTCTACTTTTGATGAACCTGCAATACGTCACGTACAAGTGGCAGAAATGGTCATTGAAAAAGCCAAACGCCTTGTTGAGTATGGACGTGATGTTGTTATTCTTCTAGATTCTATTACACGTCTGGGACGCGCATATAATACAGTTGTTCCTTCTTCAGGTAAGGTTTTGACAGGTGGTGTGGATGCAAACGCTTTGCAGCGTCCAAAACGCTTTTTTGGCGCTGCGCGTAATATTGAGGAAGGTGGGTCTTTAACTATTATTGCAACGGCTTTGATTGATACAGGTAGCCGTATGGATGAGGTTATTTTTGAAGAATTTAAAGGAACTGGTAACTCGGAAATCGTTCTTGATCGAAAAGTTGCTGATAAGCGTATTTTTCCTGCTATGGACATTTTAAAGTCAGGAACGCGTAAAGAAGAACTTTTGGTTGCACGACAAGATTTGCACAAAATTTTTGTTCTTCGTCGTATTTTAGCACCTATGAATGTGACAGATGCAATTGAGTTTTTGATTGATAAATTAAAGCAAACAAAAAACAATAGTGAATTTTTTGATTCAATGAATACTTAGAGTTATTAAAGTTTTTATTAGGATAGAACCTGTGGATACAATCTTTGCTGTTTCGAGTGGATTGTTACCTTCAGGGGTTGCAGTTATTCGGCTTTCTGGTTCTCGCGTTGTACATATAGTTGAAACACTTTGTGGTTGTTTACCTAAAGCACGCTTTATGCATTATGGAGATCTTAAGGCTCGTGATGGTAGTTTATTAGATTCTGCTTTAACTGTTTTTTTTCCTGCTCCTCATAGTTTTACAGGAGAAGATTGTGCAGAATTCCATTTGCATGGTGGTAAAGCGGTTGTTAATCGTTTTCTTGATGAATTATCGACATTTTCTGGATGTCGTATGGCTGAGGCAGGTGAATTTTCACGTCGTGCATTTATGGAGGGAAAATTAGACCTTATTCAAGCAGAAGGTCTTGCTGATTTAATAGAAGCAGAAACGGAAAGCCAACGGCGTTTAGCTATAATGGGGACAAGTGGACATTTAACAAAACTTTATCGTGAATGGCGTCATAAGCTTATGAAGGCGCGTGCTTTTGTTGAAGCAGAACTTGATTTTGCTGATGAAGCGGATATTCCCAATGCAATATCTGATAAAATTTGGAAAGATGTGGAAGATCTTTGTACTTCTCTTCGAGAACATATTAGCGAAGGAGAACGTGCAAGTATTTTACGTGATGGATTAAAAATTGTTATTGCAGGGGCTCCAAATTCTGGAAAATCAAGCATTATGAATCGTCTTGCTGGAAGATCTGTTGCTATTGTGACAGATGAAGCAGGGACAACGCGTGATGCTTTAGAAATGAGGCTTATTTTTGGTGGTTTACCTATTTTTTTAACGGATACTGCTGGTTTTAGAGAAACAGAAAATAAAATTGAACAATTAGGAATAGAAGTTGCAAAGCAGCATGTTAAAGAAGCTGATTTGGTTATCTTGGTTTATGATATAGGAAATCCTAAGCAAGTTGATTTACCAGAAACATCGGCTGAAATATGGCATGTTGGTAATAAGCTTGATCTTTATGAAAAAAATGCCTCATGCGGATCTCTACAATTTTCCGCATTAACTGGTTTAAATTTTGATTGTTTTATCAAAGAACTTGAATCATTTTGTCAACATAGTGCTTCTGAAATTGGGAATCTTGTTCCGGCGCGTAAAAGACAACTTCAATTATTAAAGGAAACTGTTAAGGAGATTGAAAATTCTCTCAATTATCATTCTCTTGATCTCAGTTTACGTGCAGAACATCTCCGTCGTGCAAGCGATTTTCTTGGAAAAATTACGGGAGATATTGATGTTGAAGATTTACTTGATATTATTTTTTCAGAATTTTGTGTTGGTAAATAATGATTCACGTGAAACATTGATTATTTCATAGACAGATTTAGAAGATTATGTAATTTATATTCTGTTTCACGTGAAACCTTAGAACTATTTTCTATGGAATGAATTAAATGCAATCATATGATGTTGTCATTGTTGGTGGTGGTCATGCTGGATGTGAAGCTGCTTCAGCTTCGGCGCGTGTGGGAGCACATACAGCGCTTGTAACACATACAATATCAGCACTGGGAACAATGTCATGTAATCCTGCTATTGGGGGGCTTGGAAAAGGGCATCTGGTTCGTGAGATAGATGCATTAGATGGTCTCATGGGACGTGCAGCAGATGCTGCTGGAATTCAGTTTAGACTCCTTAACCGTCGTAAAGGACCAGCAGTAAGAGGCCCACGAACACAAGCAGATAGACAACTTTATAAAGAAGCCATTCAAAAACTCTTAAAAGAACAAGAAAATCTGACAATCATTGAAGATGAAGTTATTGACTTAGTTTTTAAAGATCATTGCGTATCAGGTGTTATTTTAAAAAAACAGGGAATATTTTTTTCCGGTGCTGTTGTTTTAACAACAGGGACATTTTTAAATGGCTTTATTCATATTGGTGATAAAACATGGGCGGCTGGTCGCATGGGAGAGCCATCAAGTGTACAACTTGCTGAATGTTTAAAAAAATATGCTATAAAACTTGGGCGATTAAAAACAGGAACTCCTGCGCGTTTGAGTAAAAAAACAATTGATTGGGATCGTCTTCCAAAACAACAAGCAGATGAAAATCCTGTTCCTTTTTCTCTTTTAACAGAGAAAATTGAACAACCACAAATTGAATGTGCAATAACACGTACAAATGCGCAAACACATAAAATTATTCGTGATAACATTCATCGTTCTGCTTTATATTCTGGAAATATTGAAGGATTAGGCCCACGTTATTGTCCTTCAGTTGAAGATAAAATTGTTAAATTTGGGGAACGAGATGGACATCAGATTTTTTTAGAACCAGAAGGATTAAATGATGATACGATTTATCCAAATGGTCTTTCTACTTCTCTTCCTGAAGATGTACAAATTTCCCTATTGAAAACCATTGAAGGATTAGAAAATGCTATAGTTTTGCAACCTGGTTATGCTATTGAGTATGATTTTGTTAATCCGCAACAATTAACGAGAAGTTTAGAATTACGCTCTTTACCAGGTTTGTTTTTAGCGGGGCAAATTAATGGTACAACAGGGTATGAGGAAGCTGCAGCACAGGGACTTTTAGCTGGATTAAATGCGGCACGTAAAGTAGGTAAATTAGATGAAATACTTATAAGTCGTTCTGTTGCTTATATTGGTGTTATGGTTGATGATTTGGTTTCACGGGGTGTTTGTGAACCTTATAGAATGTTTACATCACGTGCTGAGTTTCGTTTATCTTTACGATCTGATAATGCTGATACCCGTTTAACACCTTTGGCACAAGAATGGGGTATTATCAGTAAAGTACGTTGGGATTGTTATAATGAAAAACAACAACGGCTTGATCAAGCACGATCAATATGCCAAAATCTCTTTTTAACACCTAATGAAGCTTCTGCTCATGGATTACACGTGAATCACGATGGAATTCGGCGTTCGGCTTATGATTTTCTTGCTTATCCTCATATAACTTTAGAGCGTCTTTCACATTTTTGGCCACAATTACAATCAATTGATTGTAAAACTGTTGAAGCTTTAGAAATTGAAGCACAATATGCAGTTTATTTAGAAAAACAAGCACAAGATATTTCTTCTCTTCAGAGAGATGAACGTTTAGAAATTCCTTCATCTCTTGATATTCAAGCAATTTCAGGCCTTTCAAACGAGCTTAAATCAAAAATTCAAGAAATGTCGCCTCGTTCAATAGCTGATGCACAAAAAATTGATGGGATGACCCCCGCCGCGTTATCACTTATTATTACATATATTCAACGTCAACGACGTGAAAAAGGCTAAAACAGCTTAATGGATTTTTCTACAGAACAAAAACATCAGCAATTATTAGATATTATTCCTTCTGTTTCACGTGAAACGATGGAAAATTTAATTCAGTTTGAGTCTTTAATACTTCAATGGAATGCGCATATTAATTTGATATCTTCTGCAACAATACCAGATATATGGACACGACATATTTTAGATTCAGCACAGATTTTTCCTTTGTATTGTCATTCTTTACAATGGTGTGATCTAGGATCAGGAGGAGGTTTTCCCGCAATTGTGATTGCTATCTTTCTGAAAGAAAAAAGAGCGGGACATATTAATCTTGTTGAAAGTAATGGAAAAAAAGTTTCTTTTTTACGAACAGTTATTGCTCAACTCAATCTTCCAGCAACTGTTTATCATGCTAGAATTGAAGATGTATATCAAAAAATTCCCACATCCGATATTATAACGGCACGCGGATTAGCGCCGCTTAATGTTCTTTTACAGCTTATTTTTCCTTTATTAACAGAAAAAACAGTCGCTCTTTTGCAAAAAGGTCGGGATTACGCTACAGAAATAAAAAATGCCTCTGCCAATTGGCACTTTGATCTGTTAATACATAAAAGTAAAGTTGATGAAAATTCTGTTATTTTGGAAATTTCTCATATTCGATCATATAGAGGGTAAAGCAAAATGAGCGAAACACGAATTATCGCTATTGCAAACCAAAAGGGTGGAGTCGGAAAAACAACCACAGCTATTAATCTTGCAACAGCTTTAGCTGCCATTGGTGAAAATGTCCTTATTATGGATGTTGATCCGCAGGGTAATGCAAGTACAGGCTTAGGAATTGATCGTAATAGCCGCCCTTTATCCTCTTATGATGTTCTTGTTTCGGGAGTTTCTATTACACAAGCAGCTTTAAAAACAGCTGTACCCAATCTTCATATTGTTCCTTCTACGCTTGATCTTTTAGGTGTGGAAATGGAAATTTCTTCATCAAAAGATCGTATACAACGCTTACGTAAAGCGCTCTATGATGATCCAGAAATGGAAAAAAAATTCAATTATATTTTAATTGATTGTCCACCATCCCTTAATCTTCTTACACTGAATGCTATGGGGGCTGCAGATTCCGTTTTGGTGCCGATGCAATGTGAGTTTTTAGCGCTTGAAGGTTTAAGTCAATTACTTGAAACAGTAAAACAAGTGAGATCCGTTCTTAATCCATCTTTAGAAATCCAAGGTATCGTTCTCACCATGTATGATGGACGGAATAATCTTTCAAATCAAGTTGCTGAAGATGTACGCTCTTTTATGGGAGATAAAGTTTATCGTACTGTTATTCCACGAAATGTAAGAGTATCAGAAGCGCCATCTTTTGGTAAACCTGTATTGCTTTATGATCTCAAATGTGCTGGGAGCCAAGCTTATTTGCGTTTAGCATCAGAAGTGATTCAACGTGAAAAACAAGCACGCGCTGCTGCTTAGAAATATAAAAAATATCTAAAAATTAAAAGAGAAAAATGATGAATGATGATCTCTCAAAAAAAAGATTAGGACGTGGATTAGCTGCATTGATTGGAGATATTAATTTAAACAACAATCTTGCACGCTCATCAAGTTTTGATAAATTGACGGAAACCGGTAGCATTTCCGAACGATTTGTTCCTCTGGAATCTATTTCATGTAATACTAATAATCCACGGCGTCATTTTACTGAAACTGAGCTTGATAATTTAGCACAATCAATTCGTCAGCACGGTGTGGTTCAGCCTGTTGTTGTAAGACCTTTGAAAGACCATCCGCATCGGTTTGAATTAATAGCAGGTGAACGACGTTGGCGTGCAGCACAACGTGTAAATTTAAGTCAGTTGCCTGTTATTGTTCGTGATGTGGATGATAAAACCGCTTTGGAATTGGCTATTATTGAAAATGTTCAGCGGGCTGATCTTAATCCTATTGAAGAAGCAAAAGGATATGAAATGCTGTTGAATGAACATGGTTATACACAAGTGGATTTAGCGCAAGTTATCGGAAAAAGTCGTAGTCATGTCGCAAATACACTTCGTTTGTTAAAACTTCCAGAAAAAGTACAACAATTTTTAACGGATGGACAACTTTCTGCGGGACATGCACGGTGTATTATAACTGTTGATAATCCACAAGATTTAGCTGAAAAAATTATCCGTGAAGGGCTTTCGGTACGCCAAACAGAAATACTTGCATATGAGCTGGCAAATCCTAAGACTAAAAAACGTACAACTATGGAAAAAGATGCAGAAACAAAATCTTTAGAAAAATTACTTGCCGATGTCATTGGAATGAAAGTTATTATTCGTCACGGTAAAAAAGGTGGCGATTTAAAAATACATTATTCTTCACTAGAACAATTAGATGAAATTTGCCGTCGTTTACAAAGTTAATAAATTGTTTTTTAATAGTTTTATTAACAAGTTCCTTTTAAAATTTTGATTATTCTATACATATGCTTTTTAGCAAATTCTATATTACTTGAAGAGACGATGTTTTTTTCATAAGGAGAGTTTTTTTCATTTGTAAGCATATTCAATGTTGCTTGAAGCGTTAGGAGAGCAATAACAAAATCTTTTGGTGTAAAATTATTTTCTCTTAAAATATTTACAAGTCTTTGTTTACTAGAAATATAAGTGATATATCCTTCTATATGATTATTATTAGTGTTTAAATTGCTGTTTGTATTTTCTTTTTCTGGCTCAGGAGGTAATTTTTTACATTTTTTTTCAATTTTTTCCAGCTTTAAAAGAAGATCTTCTGTTAAGGGATAATTTGCACCATGATCTGATATAAGAGAAGGAGTATTCGTTTTTTGCTTTTTTTCTTGAGCGTATGATGTAGAAGGAAAAAGCAAAAGAAAGCACAACGCAAATTTAAACATAATTAAAAAATATCCTTTCTTTACCGAATTTTAATTAAAGACTTTTTCATCTATTGCTCTTTATTTTTAGAAAAATCATTTATAAATATAACCAGAATATAAGGTAATTATTCGGAATGGTGAAAATATGATGATTTTTAAGAGGAGTATATCTCTCACGAAAAATAAAACGCTATTGGATGCTAATTCACACGCTTGTTTTAAAAAGACATCTTTCAACGCACCTAAGTCCGTTTTACGACAGTGTCCGTGAATGGCATAAAGGTACATCCTCATGAATAATATAAAATTATAAGGCTCCAATCTTTACGTTTATGAAGGAGCTAAGCCATATCATAACGCATACTTTGCCAGCTCCCAATGTGCGGCAAGTCTTTGGCACTTAAGATGGTTCATAAAAGGTGTTTTTATTATAGAATTTCACTCCACATGGCTCTCCCAGCTTCTAACAAGCGAACGAATAGTTTTGATTGTTTCAACATGAGAGAGAGTTTGAATAAGAGAATCTTATGATATTTAAGATTCTAATAGAGTATGAATAAAGATAAATTATTATTAATAATAAATATGTTGACTTATTATAGCAATAGGACGATATTTTCTTATGTCTTATAATTTATTAGTTTCTCAAAATGAGCTCTTCACAGCTTCCTAAAAGAGTTGTTATTTTGTAAAAATGTTTTTTTACAAATTGAAGGTTATTTAGAAATATAATATTTTTCTCAGATGAATATTCCTTTTCGGGTAAAAATGCAGAAAGCATTGATATTCCTCTAAGTGTTAAAACTCCAGCAGCGAAATCGTTTGGTGTGAGATTATTTCGTTTTAAAATACTTACGACTTTAGGTTTACGAGAAATATAGGCAGTGTAATTTTCAATATTAGAATCAATACTATGGTGATAAGTGATAGGATCATTTTTTATTTCTAAAAGTGAAATTTTACATTCTTTTTCAATTTTTTCCATCTTTAAAAGAAGATCTTCTGTTAAGGAATAATTTTCAACAAGAGTTAATATAAGGGAAGGATTATCCGTTTTTTGTTTTGTTTCTTGAGCGTATGAGATAAAAGGGAAAAGAAAGAAAAAGTACAATACAAGTTTAAACATAACTAAAAATTATCTTTTCTTTTTCGAATTTCAGCAAAAACTTCTTCATCTGTAGAATCTTTCATTGAAAGATTTTTTCTGATTGCCGGATCATCCCAACGAAGAAAGGGATTTGTTGCTTTTTCTTCTCCTAAAGTGACTGGGAGAGTCATGGCATTTTTTACGCGTAATGAAAAAACTTCTTTTGCTCTTTGTTGAAGTTTTTGATTATGTTGATCAAGTGTCAATGCAAAAAGAGCATTATTTTTTGTGTACTCATGTCCACAATAGAGAAGTGTTTCGTTGGGAAGTTCACGAAGTTTTTTTAAAGAATTTAGTATCTGTGCAGCGCTTCCTTCGAAAAGACGTCCACAACCAAGTGAAAAAAGCGTATCTCCGGCAAAGAGTAATTTTTTTTCAGGAAAATAATAGGATAGAGCTCCTAGGGTATGGCCAGGTGTTGAGAGAGCTAAAAGCATGTGAGAACCAAAGAGAAGTTTCTCATCAGCTTTAAGTGTTTGATCAAGATGATGAATCTTTTCTTTTTCTGCTTCTGGTCCGATAACCATAGCGTTGTACACTTGTTTTAATTCAGCTATGCCTTCTGTGTGATCATAATGATGATGAGTCACAAAAATAGTGTGAAGTGTCCAATTACGACGTTTTAAAGCATTGTGAATTGCCTTGCTTTCAGGAGCATCTATTGCGGCTGTCATACCGCTTTTTTCATCATGAATGAGTACACCAAAATTATCTTCTCGACAGATAAACTGCTCAATCAACATGCTTTTTTTCCTGAACAGTGTATATGTCAATGAATACATAAAGTAATCTGTAATCGTGAATTTGTTTAAGAATTAGATTTATCCTCTTCTGTAAAAAGCCCTTGTGAGTGTTTTAGTATAAGAGGCATTTGGGTGAGCATAAAGACAATTGTTATAGGCATGACACCAAAAACTTTGAAACTTGTCCAAAAATTGTCGCTAAAATTGCGCCAAATAATTTCATTCAAAAGGGCAAGAAATACGAAAAAGAATGCCCAACGATAGGTAAGTTTTTGCCAGCCTAAGTCATCAAGTTTTAAGGTGGTGTCGAGAGCATAACGTAAAAGTGGTTTTTTAAAAAACATGCCACCAAAAAGAATAATAGCAAATAAGCTATTGATGATTGTCGGTTTCATTTTAATGAAAGTATCATTGTGAAGCCAGAGTGTTAAAAAGCCAAAGACGAGAACAAATACTCCTGATATGAGAGGCATTATGGGAATTTTTCGTGCGAAAATCCATGATAAGTTTAACGCAATAATGATTGCTACCATAAAAATAGCTGTAGCAGGGAAAATAGGCTTGTGAAAATTTTTAAAAAGTTCAACATTTTTTATTAGCCATTCCCCTTTATAATTGGCAAGAAAAAAAACAACCAAAGGTCCCATTTCTAAGAGAAACTTAAGTGTTGGTGAAAGAGGTGTTTTTTGATTGTCGTCCATATTTTTTTCAGAATTATTGTGTGAATTAGGGGTAGATAAAGGCTGTTTCATGCATGTTTTCCTACAATAGTTTCGGCAAAATCAGAAGCAGAAAAGGGGTGAAGGTCTTCAATATTCTCTCCTACACCGATAAAATAAATGGGTAATTTATATTTTGCTGCGATAGCGACAAGAATTCCTCCTCGTGCAGTTCCATCTAGCTTTGTCATGACTATACCATTAACACCAGCGATATCACGGAAAATCTCTACTTGGCTTAGTGCATTTTGTCCGGTGGTGGCATCAAGTGTTTGAAGAATTGTATGGGGCGCTTGGGGGGAGTGTTTTCTTAAAACACGGATAATTTTTGCCAACTCATCCATCAATTCAGATTTATTTTGTAAACGCCCCGCTGTATCAATAATTAATACATCACTGTTTGCTTTTTTTGTTTTCTCAAAAGCATCAAAGGCTAAACTTGCGGCATCTGCACCCAATTTAGTTGAAATAACAGGAGAATCGGTACGTTCACCCCAAATATGCAATTGCTCAATTGCTGCGGCTCGGAAAGTATCACCTGCAGCAAGCATAACTTTTAGTCCCCCTTCAGTTAATTTGGCTGCAAGTTTTCCAATTGTTGTCGTTTTTCCTGTACCGTTTACACCTACCAGCAAAATAACATGAGGTTTATGACTGAGATCAAGTTCTAATGGTAATGCTACAGGTTCCAGAACTTTTTTGATTTCATCAGCGACAATTGTATGAATGTCATCTGGGGAGAGATCTTTTTCATAACGACTGGAAGCTAAAGTATTGGTTATGCGTGTTGCCGTTTCTACACCGAGGTCAGCTTGAATAAGAATATCTTCGAGTTCTTGTAAGATATCTTCATCAAGTTTTCTTTTAACAAAGAGATCACCAATTGATCCGCTTAAGCGTTGTGAAGAAAGAGCTAAACCTTTTTTTAGGCGTCCAAACCATGCTGTCTTTTTTTGTTCAACAGAGGGGGCAGGTAAAGTTTCTTCACTCTTTTTTTCACGAATGGTGTCTGTGACAATAATTTTGCCATAAGAGGGAATTTTACCGGAAAGTGGGGCTTTATCAGAATGGAGTTCTAAAGGTGAGATGAGGTCATCGTGTTTTGTAGATGTTGATTTTTCTTCTTTTACTACCTCTACAGAGGTTTGGCTATTTTTTTTCCTTTCATTTTCTTTTATTATATCGCTTTTATTAGGAGCGGAAATTTGTTCCATTTCCTGCGCTTTAGATTTGTTAAAAGAGAATATTTTTTTTATAAAAGATTTTTTCATAAGAGTTTTCCCGCTTAAGCAGCGTTTAATTTTGGAAGGACAGCAATTAATTTATCGCCATCATGGTCAATGATAAGAGCTTGGACAATTGTTCCTGCTTTTGCACCTTTTATTTGTACAAGAGTATAATCTTCGGTTCGTCCAATTTCATCTTTTTCAACGAGAATTATTTGCTGGCTGTTTTGTAAATGAGCAAGATGTCTTTGGTAAGCTTTCTCACCTGCTTGACGCAATTTTTCAGCACGCATCTTAACTATTTTACGGTTGACTTGTGGCATTCGTGCGGCAGGTGTACCTTCTCTTGGACTAAAGGGGAAAACATGAAGATGGGTTAAATTACAATCTTTGATTAAAGCAAGACTGTTTTGAAACATCTCTTCTGTTTCTGTAGGAAAACCAGCAATTAAGTCGGCACCATAAACCATTGTAGGACGTTTGGCACGCAATTCGTGGCAAAATTGAATAGCATGTTCACGCAAATGCCTACGTTTCATACGTTTTAAAATCATATTATCGCCTGCTTGCAAAGATAAATGCAAATGGGGCATAATCCTTTTTTCGTAGGCTAAAAGATTTATAAGTTCTTCATCTGCTTCAATAGAATCGATAGATGATAGGCGTAATCGGGCTAAGTCAGGGATATGATGTAAAATGGCTGAAGTCAATTTTCCTAGAGTCGCTTTTCCAGGTAGATCGTGACCATAACTTGTAAGGTCAACACCTGTAAGGACCACTTCTTGAATCCCTTCGCCTGTAAGCTTTTTAATTTGCTCTATGACAGAACCCATGGGAACTGAACGAGATGGTCCACGTCCATAAGGAATAATGCAAAATGTACAGCGATGATCGCATCCATTTTGCACCTGTACAAAAGCACGGGTGCGTTCTTGCATTGCACTGACCATATGGGGAGCAATTTTTTGCACTTCCATGATATTATTGATACGCACCTTTTCGGAATGGTTAATACCAAAATCAGGAAGTTGACGGTAGGAATGGGCGTGAAGTTTATCTTCGTTTCCTAGAACGAGATCTACTTCTGTCATTGAGGCAAAATTTTGTGCTTCTGTTTGGGCAGCACATCCTGTTACAATAATGCGCGCATGAGGATTTTCACGTCGCGCTTTGCGGATAGCTTGTTTTGCTTGTCGCACGGCTTCGGCAGTGACAGCGCAGGTATTAAAAATAATAGCACCATCTTTGAGCTGGTCTAGCCCTGAAGAAGTGCTTTCTTTGCGAATGATTTTCGATTCGTAGCTGTTGAGTCGACAACCAAAAGTTACAATTTCTATTGCCATCAAGAGTGATCCTTTTTGTAGCACCCTGTTAAAGGGTTTAAAAAACCACTAAATTGATATTTTATGGGTCCTGTCATAATGATGTGATCATCTTCTCGGTAAAAAATATTAAGTGTTCCCCCTGGTAAGTTTACATCGATATGGCGCTCTGTCAGACTACGTCGATAAGCGGCTACTGCACTGGCACAAGCAGCGCTCCCACATGCTTGTGTTAATCCTGCTCCTCGCTCCCATGTACGTAAATTTAGACTTTTCTTTGACGTTATGCAAGCAATGGAAATATTGCATCGTTCTGGAAAAAGGGAATCATGTTCAAGTTTTGGTCCGTATTTTTCTAATGGAATATGTTGAATATCATTTTCGACAAAGAAGATAGCATGAAGATTGCCAATAGATATAAGACAAGCATCTTTCAGGGGACCAGCCGTAATTTCTACGTGATTGGTATCAACTATTTCACGTGAAACAGGCATCTCTTTTGCATTGAATTTGGGGCATCCCATATCAACAGAGATGAGATTGTTGGTCTGCTGTTTTCCTTCAATAATTCCAGCGGGTGTTTCTAAACGAAAATTTTCACCAAAATTGTGGTCTGTAAGCCATGCAATGACACAGCGGGTACCATTGCCACAAGCTTTAGCCTTTGAACCATCAGCATTCCATATTTCGATGCGGAAGTCAGCTTCGTTCTCAGTTGGTGTGTGGATAGCCATGATTTGATCAAAATGCATTTCAGGGGCTGCCGATAAAGCAAGGATTGCTTGTGGTGTAAGAGCTTGTGCGCTTCCACGCATATCAGCAACAATAATTTGATTCCCAAGACCGTCCATTTTGCTAAATGACGTTTTCATGAAATTTCTCTATTCTAAAGATTACTTATCAAGAGATATATGACTAAAAATCTTATAAATTTCTAGTGTTTAATAAATATAAACTTAAGTACATAAATTATTTCGTTTAAAATGAGAAATTTAAATCCTGTTTTTTTAATTTGTTAATTTATCTTTGTAAGTATAAAAAATATTCACTTAATTTTTTGTGAGCTTATTTATTGACATGGGAGAGAGTAAAGATATGTCGTTTTTAAAAATTTCGTTTTTCGTTACAATGTCAACTGTAATACTTTTAGGGGGGTGTTCAACAACGCGGTTTGACAGTAATGATAATAGTAACGCATTAGAAGTTTTTTATCCATCTCAACAAATGACAACATTGGAAGTATCTGATTTATCGTCTTCTTCGTCGATATCTGAAGCTGAAAACGCTTCGATTTATGAGAAAGGTGATGCTCAGAGTGATGGACGAATGGCTAGTCTCGAATTACCAAGTAATGCTACTGATTTGTTTCCTGCAAGTATTGCTGGGGTGTGGAATCTTTCTATGGGGGGTAAAGTTTGTCGGATTGCAACGCCACAAACAAAGTTTGGACAAGGATACCGAGCTGGTCCTTTACACTGTTCAGGAATTGTTTCCCAAGTGAGATCTTGGGCTGTTAAAGGAAAAAGATTATATTTTTATAATAATTCTGGACGTGTTATCGTTGCTCTTTTTTCTTCAAATGTTGATCGTTTTGAAGGACGTACGCTTGATGATCATCCCGTTGTTTTAAGCCGTTAGATCACTTTTGACCGTTTATGAAAAAATAAGCTATATGGGCAGATTCGTGAAAAGAATTTGTATTTTTCATTGAAAACGTTTGGAAAAAGGTTGTTTTAATGGTTCTCGTTTCAACGCGCTATAAAGAGCTGGTCTCTAAAGGAAAAGTCCTTTTTGATCCAGCTCAATTGGCTGTAACAGAGCATTTTGATCATTTATTAAAAAAAATTTCAGAACAAAATGCTTCTAGTCCTTGGTCTTGGATATTCTGGTCTTTTTTAAAAAGAATATTCAAAAAGAAAAGACAAAATTTTGCTCGTGTTGCAAAACAAGGGGATGAAAATGCTTCTTTTCAGGGATTATATATTTATGGTGAAGTAGGACGGGGTAAAACCATGCTGATGGATTTGTTCTTTTCTTGTTTGCCTAAGATTGATAAAAAGCGCGCTCATTTTAATGATTTTATGGCTGATGTGCATGAGCGTATTAATTTTTATCGTCAAGCATCTGGGCGTACAAAATCTAAACAAGATAATCCTATTTTAGCTGTTGCTGAAGATCTTGCACGAGAAGCAAAGGTGCTTTGTTTTGATGAATTTAGTGTAACAGATATTGCCGATTCTATGGTGTTGGGGAGGCTTATTTCTGCTTTTTTTGATAAAGAAATTTTCTTTATTGCGACTTCAAATGTAGCGCCGGATAACCTTTATTATAACGGTTTAAATCGTGAACTCTTTTTGCCTTTTATTGACGTTTTGAAAGCATATGTTCGTGTTGTTAATCTTGATGCAAAAACAGATTATCGTCTTGAAAAATCAAATCTACAGTCTGTGTATGTAACACCATTAGGGAAAAAAGCAGATGAATGCATGGATCAAGCGTGGGCATTTGTGTTGCAAGGACATAAAGAAAGATCTGATGAGCTTTTTATAAGAGGGCGCCTTATTCCTATTCCGCGTTTTGCTGCGGGTTGTGCACGCTTTGATTATAGAGACTTGTGTGCAAAGCCTTTGGCTGCATCTGAGTATTTGGTATTAGGGGAGCATTATCATACGATTTTTATCGATAATATACCGATCATGGATGATACATGTCGCAATGAGACAAAACGGTTTATTTTGCTTATTGATATTCTTTATGAGCGCCACATCCGATTATTTATGTCGGCAGCAGCAGGGGTGGAGGATTTGTATAAGGGGTATGCTCAGACCACGGAAACATTTGAATTTCAAAGAACACAGTCACGTCTTTTTGAAATGCAAAGCTATGATTATTTGAAGCGTTGGGAAGAACATTTTCTTTTGAAGAAAAAGTGTTGATTATACTTTTACCTTTACGTAAACTGTAAAAACAATAACTCTTTGAAATTAAAGAAATGTAATAATTCTGTTGTATTTTTTTTAAATTCACTTTATCGATACATCATGATAATTTTCTAATAGTTGTTTTTGTGGAGGGGTGTTGTTTCTATAAGGAGAGAAATTTGTAAATTTCATTTCTTTACTCCTTTTTATGATGTTGTTTAAATATGATTGAAGTCAAAAATATTCAGTATATGAGCGCTGATGAGTGTGCGCTGAATTATCTAAAAGTTAGGAAGAAATAAAATGGCACGAAAAAAGATAGCTCTCATTGGTTCAGGTATGATTGGTGGTACTTTAGCACATATTATTGGATTTAAAGAGCTTGGTGATGTGGTCTTATTTGATATTGTAGAAGGTATGCCACAGGGTAAGGCTCTTGATATTGCTGAATCTTCTCCTGTTGATGGTTTTGATGTTAATTTAAAAGGTGCAAATGCTTATGAAGCGATTGAAGGGGCTGATGTTGTTATTGTAACAGCAGGGGTTGCACGTAAACCTGGTATGAGCCGTGACGATCTTTTGGGTATTAATTTAAAAGTCATGGAACAAGTTGGTGCTGGGATTAAAAAATATGCGCCTTCAGCCTTTGTTATTTGTATCACAAATCCTCTTGATGTAATGGTATGGGCGTTGCAGAAATTTTCAGGTCTTCCCGTGCATAAAGTAGTTGGTATGGCTGGTATTCTGGATTCAGCGCGTTTTCGTTATTTTTTATCTGAAGAATTTAACGTCTCTGTTAAGGATGTGAGTGCGTTTGTTTTAGGCGGGCATGGTGATTCAATGGTGCCTTTGGTGCGTTATTCAACTGTTGGTGGTATTTCTTTACCTGATCTTGTTAAAATGGGTTGGACAACACAGGAAAGAATTGATCAAATTATTCAACGTACCCGTGATGGAGGTGCAGAGGTTGTTGGTTTGTTAAAAACAGGTTCTGCTTATTATGCACCAGCTGCTTCTGCTGTTTCTATGGCTGAAGCCTATTTAAAGGATACTAAGCGTGTTGTGCCGGTTGCAGCCTATCTTTCTGGGGAATATGGGGTTAATGATACCTATGTTGGTATTCCTGTTGTACTGGGAGCCGGTGGTGTTGAAAGGGTCATTGAAATTGATCTTGATAAAGAAGAAAGAGATGCTTTTGATTGTTCCGTAAATGCGGTTAAAAAGCTTTGTGAAGCTTGTATTGCTCTTGTGCCTAGTCTCAAGTAATAAAACAAGATTTCGTTCATTAAAATAAGTATTGAGAATATTAAAACTTTAGGATTAATAATAATTCATAAAAGAAAAGGACAAATGCATGAATATCCATGAGTATCAGGCCAAACGTCTGCTTCATGAATATGGAGCACCTATTGCAAATGGTGTTGCTGTTTATTCTGTAGAGCAAGCTGAAAAATGGGCAAAAAAATTGCCTGGACCTCTCTATGTGGTTAAAAGTCAGATACACGCTGGTGGTCGTGGTAAGGGTAAATTTAAAGAACTTGATCCTGAGGCAAAAGGTGGTGTGCGGCTTGCACAATCTGTTGAAGAAGTTGTTGCAAATGTTCAAGAAATGCTTGGGAAAACTTTGGTAACCAAACAAACTGGTCCAGAAGGTAAACAGGTCAATCGTCTTTATATTGAAGATGGTGCTGGTATTGAACGCGAGCTTTATCTTTCACTTTTGGTTGATCGTAGCGTTGGTAGAGTTACTTTTGTTGTTTCAACAGAAGGTGGAATGGATATTGAAGCGGTTGCTGAAGAAACACCAGAAAAAATCTTCACACTGCCCATTGATGTGGTTAAGGGTGTTACCTCTGCTGATTGTGCAAGACTTTGTGATGCATTAGAATTGCGCGATAGTGCACGGGAAGATGGTGAAAAGCTTTTTCCAATTCTCTATAGGGCATTTTGTGAAAAAGATATAAGTCTTTTAGAAATCAATCCGCTTATTGTGATGAAAGATGGTCATTTGCGCGTTTTGGATGCGAAAGTTTCTTTCGATAATAATGCTTTGTTTCGTCATCCAGATATTTTAGAATTGCGCGATCTTTCAGAAGAAGATCCAAAAGAAATTGAAGCCTCAAAGTATGATCTTGCTTATGTTGCTCTTGAGGGCACAATTGGTTGTATGGTCAATGGTGCGGGGCTTGCTATGGCAACCATGGATATTATTAAGCTTTATGGAGCTGAACCGGCAAACTTTTTGGATGTTGGCGGTGGTGCATCAAAAGAAAAGGTGACGGCTGCTTTTAAGATTATTACAGCTGATCCAAATGTTAAGGGCATTTTGGTTAACATTTTTGGTGGTATTATGCGTTGTGATGTCATTGCTGAAGGTGTGGTTGCTGCTGTTCGTGAAGTTGGCTTAAAGGTTCCATTGGTTGTTCGTCTTGAAGGCACGAATGTTGAGCAGGGTAAAGCAATTATCAATGACAGTGGTTTGAATGTTATTCCCGCTGATGATTTAGATGATGCTGCTCAAAAAATTGTTGCAGCCGTGAAGGGAGCTTAAGCTATGTCAATTCTTGTGAATAAAGAGACGAAAGTTCTTGTTCAAGGGCTTACAGGAAAAACAGGAACATTTCATACAGAACAGGCGTTTGCTTATCATGGCACGCAAATGGTTGGTGGTGTGAATCCTAAAAAGGGTGGAGAAACATGGGAAGGTTCAAAAGGTGAAACTCTTCCTATCTTTGCTAGTGTTGCAGAAGCAAAAGAAAAAACAGGCGCGGATGCTTCTGTTATTTATGTTCCTCCAGCAGGGGCTTCGGCAGCTATTATAGAAGCTATTGAAGCTGAAGTTCGTTTAATTATCTGTATTACGGAAGGTATTCCCGTTATGGATATGGTTAAGGTAAAGGCGCGATTAGAAAACTCAAAATCTCGTCTTATTGGTCCTAATTGTCCAGGTATTCTTACACCAAACGAATGTAAAATTGGTATTATGCCTGGTTCTATTTTTAGAAAAGGCTCTGTGGGGGTTGTTTCAAGGTCGGGAACTTTAACTTATGAAGCTGTTTTTCAAACGAGTCAGGAAGGTCTTGGACAAACAACCGCTATAGGGATTGGTGGTGATCCTGTTAAGGGGAGTGAATTTATTGATGTGTTGGAAATGTTTTTGGCGGATGATGAAACCCAGTCTATTGTTATGATTGGTGAGATTGGTGGATCTGCAGAAGAAGAAGCAGCACAGTTTTTGCAAGATGAAGCAAGAAAAGGTCGCAAAAAGCCAGTTGTTGGCTTTATTGCTGGTCGGACGGCTCCTCCAGGACGAACAATGGGCCATGCTGGTGCTGTTATTTCTGGTGGTAAAGGTGGAGCAGAAGATAAAATTGCGGCTATGGAATCAGCCGGAATTCGTGTGTCTCCTTCGCCATCACAGATAGGTAAGACTTTGATGTCAGTTTTGAAAGGCTAAAAGAAAGTTTCACCTGAATTAAGAAAATATTCTTATTCAGGTGAAAGGACTTGAGTATAAAAAGGTAAAAGTTTTTTGAATGTTCGACCCTTCGTCTGCTTTGTAAGCATTTAACGGTCGAAAAGAGATATGAGGAGACGGAATAGATGTTCCGGAGAGGTATATGGCAAGGCAGGACGAGATAAATAGTCTTTTTGCACAGACGTCATTTCTTTATGGTGGAAATGCGGATTATATAGATCAACTTTATGCTCAGTATGAAAAAGATCCTATTAGTGTTGATTCACAGTGGCGTGCTTTTTTTGAAGGCCTTCATGATAACAGAGAAGATGTTCTCAAAAATGCTGAAGGTGCAACATGGCAACGTGATCATTGGCCATTAAAGCCAGATGGTGAGTTGGTTTCTGCTCTTGATGGTGATTGGTCTTCTCTTGAAACATATTTTGGTGATAAATTAAAGGAAAAAGTAGCGATAGGAGCTCTTCAAAAGGGAAAAGCTTCCAGTGAACAAGATATTATTCGCGCAACGCGCGATTCTGTTCATGCCATTATGATGATTCGTGCGTTTCGAGCACGGGGGCATCTTCGGGCAAAGCTTGACCCTCTTCAATTGGCGGAAAAACTGGAAGATTATAAAGAACTTTCTCCAGAAGCTTATGGTTTTACTCCTGCTGATTATGAACGTCCCATTTTTATTGATAATGTTTTAGGATTGGAATATGCAACTATTCCGCAAATGCTTGAAATTCTCAATCGTACCTATTGTTCAACAATCGGTGTGGAATATATGCATGTTTCTGATCCAGTCCAGAAAGCATGGCTTCAAGAGCGTATAGAAGGGAGAGATAAAAAAATTGCTTTCACACAGCAAGACAAGAAAGCTATTCTCAATAAGCTTATTGAGGCAGAAGGATTCGAACAGTTTTTAGATACTAAATATAAAGGTACAAAACGTTTTGGACTTGATGGTGGTGAAGCACTGATTCCTGCTCTTGAACAGATTATTAAATGCGGTAGTGCTTTAGGGGTGCAGGAAATTATTTTGGGAATGGCTCATCGTGGTCGTTTAAATGTTCTTTCACAAGTTCTCACTAAGCCGCATAGAGCTATCTTTCATGAATTCAAAGGGGGATCTTATAAGCCAGATGATGTAGAAGGATCAGGTGATGTTAAATATCATTTAGGAACGACGGCTGATTTTGACTTTGATGGAAATAAAGTTCATTTATCACTTTTGGCTAATCCCTCTCATCTTGAGATTGTTGACCCGGTTGTTATGGGAAAAGCACGTGCTAAACAAGATCAACTTATGGGACCTACACATACTGATACCCTCCCATTAAGTGAGCGTTCAAAAGTGTTGCCATTGCTTATTCATGGTGATGCTGCTTTTGCAGGACAAGGCGTTATCCAAGAAACTTTTGGTCTTTCAGGCCTTAAAGGTTATCGTGTTGCAGGCTCTCTTCATGTGATTATCAATAATCAAATTGGTTTTACAACAGCGCCACGTTTTTCACGTTCTTCACCTTATCCATCTGATGTTGCAAAAATGATTGATGCTCCCATTTTTCATGTGAATGGGGATGATCCTGAAGCTGTTGTTTTTATTGCTAAAATAGCAATGGAGTTTCGTCAAATTTTCCATAAACCGGTGGTCATTGATATGTTTTGTTATCGCCGTTATGGACATAATGAAGGCGATGAACCTTCCTTTACCCAGCCACTTATGTATAAAGCAATTCGTAATCATAAAACAACCCTTCAGCTTTATAGTGATCAATTGATAGCGGAAGGGGTGGTTACTTCAGAAGAGATTGAGCAACAAAAAAAGTTATGGCGCGATAAACTTGAAGATGAGTTTGAAGCAAGTGCTTCTTATAAGCCTAATAAGGCTGATTGGCTTGATGGAATCTGGACGGGACTCAAAGCTTTTTGTAATACTGATGAGCAACATTCTAAAACAACGGGTGTTGAATTAAAGACTTTAAAGGAAATTGGTCAGAAACTTATCGAAGTTCCAGTAAATTTTAATGTTCATAAAACTATTCAACGTTTTTTAAACAATCGTGCTAAGATTTTTGAAACTGGTGAAGGCGTTGACTGGGCAACCGCTGAAGCTCTCGCTTTTGGTTCACTTTGTTTAGAAGGAGCGCCGGTTCGTCTTTCCGGTGAAGATGTTGAACGGGGAACTTTTTCACAACGTCATTCAGTTCTTTATGACCAAGAAAATGAAGCGCGTTATATTCCTTTGAATCATTTACAAAAGGGGCAGGCACTTTATGACGTTGTTAATTCGATGCTTTCTGAAGAAGCTGTTCTT
This sequence comes from Bartonella gabonensis, assembly GCF_903679515.1. Lineage (GTDB taxonomy): Bacteria > Pseudomonadota > Alphaproteobacteria > Rhizobiales > Rhizobiaceae > Bartonella > Bartonella gabonensis. Next base: position 43,073 of record NZ_CAHOYM010000006.1, on the reverse strand, counting down.
GGTTTTGAATATGGATATTCTCTTGCTGAACCACGAGGACTAACACTTTGGGAAGCACAATTTGGTGACTTTTCTAATGGTGCACAGGTCATCTTTGATCAATTTATTTCATCTGCAGAGCGTAAATGGCTTCGTATGTCTGGTCTTGTGTGTTTATTGCCTCATGGTTTTGAAGGGCAGGGACCGGAGCATTCTTCTGCGCGTTTAGAGCGATTTCTTCAGCTTTGTGCGGAAGATAATATGCAGGTTGCTAATTGTACAACTCCTGCGAATTATTTTCATATTTTGCGTCGACAAATTAAGCGTGATTTCCGTAAGCCATTGATTTTAATGACACCTAAATCACTTTTGCGTCATAAGAGGGCTGTTTCTCTTCTCAATGAAATGGGACCAGAAACGGGTTTCTGTCGTGTGTTGCTTGATGATGCAGAGTGTCTCAAAGATTCTGTCGTGAAGTTGCAAAAAGATAATAAAATTCGCCGTGTCGTTCTGTGTACGGGAAAGGTTTATTACGACCTTTATGAAGAACGTGAAAAAAAGGGCATCGATGATGTTTATCTCCTTCGTATTGAACAATTGTATCCTTTCCCTGCAAAGGTTTTGGTGAATGTGTTATCACGCTTTTTGCAGGCAGAGGTTTTTTGGTGCCAAGAAGAACCAAAAAACATGGGGGCTTGGTCATTTATTGAGCCTTATTTGGAATGGGTTTTGGCACATATTAATGCGCAATATTCACGTGCTCGTTATGCAGGACGTCCGGCGAGTGCATCACCGGCCTCTGGGTTAATGGTGAAACACCTTGAACAACTGGCTGCGTTTCTTAAAGACGCGTTAGGTTCTTAATTTATTACTACTCTGATGTATGGAAAAATATTATGACTACTGAAATCCGTGTTCCTACTTTGGGCGAATCGGTTACCGAAGCAACGGTTGGTAAATGGTTTAAAAAACGTGGCGAAGCTGTCGCTATGGATGAGCCTTTGGTTGAATTAGAAACTGATAAGGTAACAGTTGAAGTTCCTTCTCCTGTTGCAGGGAAATTATCTGAAATCATCGCAAAAGAAGGCGATACGGTTGAAGTGAAAGCTCTTTTAGGAGTGGTGGAAGCTGGCGAAGCCGGTATCTCTCAATCATTTTCGCCTTCTGCGACACCTGTTCCAGCGGTTTCATCTGAATCGGAGAAGCTTGCTTCGAGCAGTACTATGCCTCCTTCACCTTCAGCAGCAAAATTGATGGCTGAAAATAATGTTGCGAAAAATGATATTTCAGGTTCTGGAAAACGTGGACAAATTCTTAAAGAAGATGTTCTTAGTGGATTAGAACAAAGAACAAAAACTCCTACACCTTCTTCCTCTGCGATAAGTTCTTCAGTAGCTTCTGTCCAAGAAACACGTGAAGAGCGGGTTCGTATGACGAAATTGCGTCAAACAATTGCTCGTCGTCTTAAAGATGCGCAAAATGTAGCAGCAATGTTAACCACATTTAATGAGGTTGATATGTCAGCGGTGATGGATTTGCGCAAGCGTTATAAGGATCTTTTTGAAAAGAAACATGGCGTTAAACTTGGTTTTATGGGTTTTTTTACCAAAGCTGTTTGTCATGCATTAAAAGAACTTCCTGCTGTTAATGCTGAAATTGATGGAACAGATATTGTTTACAAAAACTATGTCAATGTTGGAATTGCTGTTGGAACGGATAAAGGGCTTGTTGTTCCAGTGGTTCGTGATGCAGATCAAATGTCATTGGCAGAGATTGAAAAGGAGATTGGCCGTTTGGGACGTCTTGCGCGTGATGGAAAATTAGCCGTTTCTGATATGCAAGGTGGAACTTTTACCATTACTAATGGTGGTGTATATGGGTCGTTGATGTCAACACCAATTTTGAATGCACCGCAATCTGGTATTTTGGGAGTGCATGCGATTAAAGAGCGAGCAATGGTTGTTGAGGGCCAAGTTGTGATCCGCCCCATGATGTATTTAGCGCTTTCTTATGATCACCGTATTGTGGATGGGCAAGAAGCTGTAGCTTTCCTTGTACGTGTTAAGGAAAGTTTAGAAGATCCGGAACGCCTTGTTCTTGACTTGTAAAATGCAGTTTTCAGGATGAAAGGAGAAACGGATGTCTTATGATGTGGTTGTGATCGGAGCGGGTCCAGGTGGTTATGTAGCAGCAATAAAGGCGGCACAACTAGGTCTTAAAGTAGCAATTATTGAAAAACGTACAACATTAGGGGGAACATGTCTCAATGTTGGTTGTATACCCTCTAAAGCGTTGTTGCACGCTTCAGAAGTGTTTGCTGAAACCCAGCATGGTTTTGAAACACTTGGGATTTCTATTGATAAATCTAAACTTAATCTTGAACAAATGATGGTTCATAAGAAAGCTGTGGTGACAGCCAATACAAGTGGCGTTTCTTTTTTGATGAAAAAAAATAAAGTTGATACTTTTTTGGGGACAGCTAAAATTTTAAGTGCGGGTTATGTGGAAGTTGTAGCCAGAGATGGACATAAACAAACAATTGAAACAAAAAATATTATTATTGCCACGGGGTCAGAGAGTTCAGGCATTCCAGGAGTGAATGTTGAAATTGATGAAAAGACTATTGTTTCTTCTACGGGAGCCCTTTCCCTTGAAAAAGTACCATCGCATATGATTGTCGTGGGTGCTGGTGTTATTGGTTCAGAACTTGGGTCAGTTTGGAGCCGTTTAGGGGCTAAGGTGACCATTATTGAATATCTTAATAAAGTTTTGGGCTCAATGGATGGTGAAGTTTCACGTCAATTTCAGAAATTAATGGAAAAACAAGGTATTGAGTATAAAATGGGTGCAAAGGTAACAGCAATTACAAAATCTGACTTAACAGCTCAGGTGAGCTTTGAATCTGTCAAAGGTGGTGAATCTGAAACCTTAGAGGCTGATGTTGTGCTTATTGCGACTGGACGTTCTCCTTACACGGAGGGACTTGGCTTGAGTGAGGCTGGTGTTCAGTTAGATGAACGCGGCTTTATTGCAATTGATGCCCATTGGCAGACGAATGTTCCAAGAATTTATGCGATTGGTGATGTCGTAAAAGGGCCAATGTTAGCGCATAAAGCAGAGGAAGAAGGTGTTGCTGTAGCAGAAATTTTGGCAGGTCAAAAAGGGCATGTTAATTTTGATGTTATTCCTAGTGTTGTTTATACACAGCCTGAAATTGCGAGTGTAGGAAAGACGGAAGAAGAACTGAAAGCAGCCGGTATTGAATATAATGTTGGCAAATTTCCTTTTATGGCTAATGGTCGTGCACGCGCAATGCAAAAGAGTGATGGGTTTGTTAAAATCCTTTCTGATAAAAAAACAGATCGGGTTTTTGGGGGGCATATTCTTGGATTTGGTGCTGGTGAAATGATCCACGAAATTGCAGTTTTAATGGAATTTGGTGGATCATCAGAAGATCTAGGCCGCTGTTGTCATGCGCATCCTACCTTATCAGAAGCGGTCCGTGAAGCAGCTTTGGCAACATTTGCTAAACCGCTTCATATTTAAAAAGCTTTTAAAACGTATCTTTTAAAAGGCACAGGGGACATTAAATATTTGTGAAGCATGCAGCAACATTTGAGAGAGAATAAAACCAATCGTATGAGGTGTTCTACTTAATTTGTTGTGTGCTTTTCAATAATTGTTGTTTTAGATCTCAGTTGTGTATTTTTGATTGATTATCCTGTTGTACACACTCGTTTAGAGTGTGTGGTATTTAGTCTATGTCAAATTTTACATATGAGGTATTTTTTATACTGTTATAAAATATTCAGAATAGGGTTTTCAGCCTAGTTTTCGTGCTTTGCTTTAAGAAAATATCTCTTAAAATTCTCAAACCTATTTCGCGATGGTGTGCTCGTTAATGGTATAACTATAAAGTTCTTTGTGGAGTATATAAAACCTCTTATGTACCATCATCTTTATGTTTCATAAAAAGTATAAGTTGGGCACTCTAAGTTATATTTACTAGCCTTCAATATTATACAATTTTCGGTTATTTGAGAGCGTTTAGTTTATAAGAGGTGTTTTTTCTTGCTTCTCCTTTTATTCATATGGACTCCCCTGCTTGTGATATGTAAAAGGGATGGTTTTGATTAATTCAATATAAACAAATTTGTAATGAGAGAATCCTATGGCATTAGGGGCTCTTTGTTGTGTATTCAGAGCAAAGTTTGCTTATAAAGTTCAATGAAGTGGAAAACCAAGAAGAAGATATTCGATAAGAATCTGGATTATTTACAGATCATTGTTTATAGAATAGAAACGATATTTTATAGTTATAAATCAATATATTATATATTACTTGAATTACATGAAGAGAGAGGGAAAGAAGAATTTTCTCAAAAAAATCGGATTGTTTAACGATTGGTGTGGGGTAGGAGTCTTCATTCTTTAAGATCAATAGGATGTCAGATATTTTATAAAAATACCGCTCTTTTTAAAAGAGCGGTATTTTTATATCTTTTGTTGAGATACTCTCTTTTTGATGCCAATAGCAGGTCATACAGTGTATTTAAACCAATTCTTTTTTCTGTTCTTTTTGATCATTGCTTGCTGCGTCTTTAAAAGATGATCTGGATCTTCTTTAAGGTTTTTAAGAAACCCCAATGTTGCCAAAACATAATTTCATAGTAAACTTTTTCATTTGGCGGTTTTGTGATAACTTAAAAAATCAAGTCTAAGCACTCTATAGGGATAAATTTAAAATTGTAATTTTTTATCCTCTTCTTGTTCTCTTATAAAGGTGGGAAGCCCCATATGATCAAGATATTTGAGGAAGGGGTGGGGTGGTAATTCTTCTACGTTGACCATCGTTTTAACATCCCATTCACCTGTGGCAATGAGAAGAGCTGCCGCTGCTGCTGGTACACCGGCTGTATAAGAAATACTTTGTGCTCCGGTTTCATGAAAAGCTTGTTTGTGATCGGCTATGTTATAGATAAAAATTTCTTTTGCTTTTCCATCTTTTTCGCCTTTAATAAGATCTCCGATACAGGTTTTTCCTGTGTATTCTGGGGCGAGAGAGGAAGGATCAGGTAAGACAGCTTTTACAACTTTTAAAGGGACGACTTCTTGTCCTTCTGCTGTTTTAATGGGCTGTTCGGATAAGAGACCAAGATTTTTCAAAACGGTAAAAACAGTGATATAACGATCACTAAACCCCATCCAGAAGCGGATATTTTGGACATCAAGATTTTTGGAAAGCGAATGAATTTCATCATGTCCTGTCATATAGGCTTTTTGTTTTCCAACAACGGGAAGATCCCATTCATGGCTGACTTCAAACATTTTATTGGAAGTCCATTTTTTATTTTGCCATGACCATACTTGTCCTGTAAATTCACGGAAGTTAATTTCTGGATCAAAATTTGTAGCAAACCAACGCCCATGATTTCCGGCATTAATATCAATAATATCAATATCGGTGATTTTATCAAAATAACATTTATGCGCTAGCGCTGCATAGGCATTTACGACACCTGGATCAAAGCCAGCACCTAAAATAGCTGTGATACCAGCTTGTTCGCATTCTTGACGCCGTGGCCATTCATAATTGCCGTACCAAGGGGGTGTTTCACAAATTTTAAGAGGGTCTTCGTGAATGGCTGTATCGATATAAGCGCATTTGGTTTTGATACAAGCTGAAAGAACAGACATATTAAGAAAGGCAGAACCAACATTAATAACAATTTCACACTTGTTTTTTTGGATGAGCTTTACAGTTTCTTCTACATTCATGGCATCGAGCGAATGGCTTTCGAGAACACCTTGTTCTTTCATTGTATTTTTTTCTTTAATGGAAGCAAGAATGGCCTCACATTTTTTGAGTGTTCGTGAAGCAATATGAATTTCACCAAGAATATCGTTGTTTTGAGCACATTTGTGTGCAACAACTTGTGCAACACCTCCAGCACCAATAATGAGAACGTTTTTTTTCATTGTAGGTTCATCTCCTTTTTAATACTGTCGTATGACGTTTTTTTATGGTTATCTTTATGAAAGGCTTGTCCGATAGTCATTGTAGCTGAATTGGCGTTGCAGCGTTAATGTACCATCGCATTCTTTGAGAACAATAGCAGGCATTGTTACACCATTAAACCAGTTTTTCTTAACCATTGTATAACCTGCTGCATCTTGAAAAGACAGTCTATCCCCTATTTCAAGAGGTTTTTGAAACTTAAACGTTCCAAAAATATCGCCAGCAAGACAGGATTTTCCACAAATCATAATTTCGTGTTCTCCTTGATTGGGTTCTAATTTAGCTGTTTCACGATAAATGAGAAGATCAAGCATATGTGCTTCGATTGAGCTATCAACGATGGCAAGATTTTTTTCGTTGTACAATGTGTCAAGAACACTGACTTCTAAGGTGGTGCTTTTGGTGATGGCGGCTTCTCCTGGTTCTAGAAAAAGAGTGACACCATGGGTTTTGGAAAAATGCTTTAAGCGTTCAGCGAAAGCTTCTAGAGGATAATTTTCGGCTGTAAAATGAATTCCACCGCCAAGGCTTATCCAGTCTACGGCTGAAAAAAGCTCTGAAAACTTTTCTTCCATATCCCCAAGCATTTGGTTAAAAAGATTAAAGTCAGCATTTTCACAATTGTTATGGATCATCAAGCCGTTAATGAGAGGCAAAACTTCTTTAATAGCATTTGGATTTGTTTCTCCTAAGCGACTAAAAGGGCGGGAGGGATTGGCTAGATCAAAATGAGAGGCACTTATTCCTGGATTTAATCTTAAACCTCGTTGAATGGTTTTGCTTGCATCAGAAAAACGTTGAAGTTGTTGGATAGAGTTAAAGATAATTTTATCTGCATAACTACAGACTTCATCAATTTCATGATCAGCCCAAGCAACTGAATAGGCATGGGTTTCTTTACCAAATTTTTCTCTTCCTAAACGTAGTTCATAAAGGGATGATGAAGTGGTTCCGTCCATGAATTCAGACATTAAATCAAAAACACTCCATGTGGCAAAACATTTCAAAGCAAGCAAAACTTTTGCTCCTGACATTTCTCGTAAACGAGAAATTGTTTGCATATTTTTGATGAGTTTCGTTTTGTCTATAAGATAGTAGGGGGTTTTTATCATCATTTGTTCATTCTTTTTTGAAGGATCTTATTCTTGAGATCAGCGTTTAGTACAAAGAGTAACAGAATGTCTCAAGAAAAAAGAATCTTAAGAAAAGAATCTGTTTCTGTCTAGAAATAGAAAGGCTTTCTGTAACGGTTGTTGTTTATTATTTCGAGTTTTGCGTTATGCGTATGAAAAAAAAATTATATTATGCTTTAGCTTGTGTATTTGTGAGCAGTCTTTTCATTATAACAACCACTCTTGTTCATTTGGGGCAAAATAGGGGGGATGCTAAAGTCAAATTGGTTTCTCAGACTGCTGTCCAAGAGAGTTCGGTGCCTTTGATTTTTACGGGTCGTAGAGAACTTAATGGTTTTAAGGGTTATCATCATTATCGGCGTGGTTATGTTAAGTATAAAGATAATTGGTGGTATCCTGAAGCGGCTTTTATTACATTATCGCACTTAAGCACAAAAGGCGCATCATTAAAAGTCATCTCATCAGAAAGATTAGAAAAAAAAGAGCCATGGATGCTTAAACAGCATATTGAGTCTTGTCGTGCTCGTTATCGCTCTTATAATAAAAATGATAATAGTTTTCAGCCTTTTCATGGGCCTCGTAAACAGTGCTTATCGCACTTTTTTAAAGGATAGAAATGATTAAATAAAATTTTAATTGCTTCTTGTCGTGAGCGTTATTGCTCTTACAATAAAAAGAAAGCTTGTGTGGTGCGCAGCATTTCCATGCAAGCATTGTTTTTTGAAAWATTTAAATACTTTTAAGTTTTATTAAATCTTATTATCATTAAGTGTGGAATGGGGGGGTAAGAGTATAAATTTTTGTTTTGTCAATGACAAAATATTAAGGGTAGGATGGAGCTAAAAGCATGACAACACAGGAAGCAATGCTGATATTGCTCATTTTGCTTCCTTTTTGTGGAAGTGCTGTTATTGGCTTTTTTCGTTCAACAGCAAAAAATAATGAAGCGTGGTTTGCAGGGGGTATTGCTCTCTTTAGTCTTCTTTTTACAATCATGCTTTATCCAGCAATTCGTGGCAATCACATTATCCGTTTAAATATTGCTTGGCTTCCAGAATGGGGGGGTGATTTGATCCTCCGGATGGATGGTCTGTCGTGGCTTTTTTGCTTGCTCATTACAGGAATTGGGCTGCTTGTCGTTGTTTATGCTCGTTATTATATGGATCCTGCGGATTCTGTACCACGATTTTTTTCTTTTTTCCTAGCCTTTATGGGCTCAATGACAGGGATTGTTTTATCAGGTAACCTAGTTTTTTTGGTTGTTTTCTGGGAACTTACCAGTATTTTTTCTTTTTTGTTGATTGGTTATTGGTATCATAATGCGAGTGCGCGTGAAGGGGCGCGTATGGCTTTAACTATTACAGGTTTTGGGGGGGGGGCCCTTTTTATTGGGGTTTTATTGATTGGGTATATCGTTGGTAGTTTTGATCTGGATAAAATTTTGCAGTCTGGAGATGTGATCCGTTCAAGTTCGCTTTATATCCCTGCTCTTATTTGTATTTTATTGGGTGGATTAACAAAAAGCGCACAGTTTCCTTTTCATTTTTGGTTGCCTAATGCGATGGCAGCTCCAACGCCTGTATCGGCTTATTTACATTCGGCAACAATGGTAAAAGCTGGATTATTTTTGCTTGTACGTTTATGGCCTGTGTTCTCTGGGACAGAGTCGTGGTTTTGGATGGTTGGCTTTTCAGGACTCTCAACACTTCTTCTAGGAGCTTATTGTTCTATGTTTCAGCAAGATTTAAAGGGATTACTGGCTTACTCAACAATTAGTCATCTTGGATTGATTACCACGCTTTTAAGCCTTGGGAGTCCCCTTGCGTGTGTTGCGGCGATTTTTCATATGGCCAATCATGCTACTTTTAAAGCATCTTTATTTATGGCTGCTGGAATTATTGATCACGAAACGGGAACACGTGATATGCGTAAGTTAACAGGTCTTTATCGCTCTATGCCGATTACAGCAACTCTTGCTTTAGTAGCAAGTGCGGCGATGGCTGGTGTTCCCTTGCTCAATGGTTTTTTATCAAAAGAAATGTTTTTTGCTGAAGCTGTTGAAACACATATGGAATCATGGCTTGATTGGATTGCTCCTTATGTCGCAACGTTTGCTAGCCTGTTTAGTGTAACCTATTCTATACGTTTTATTCATGGTGTCTTTTGGGGACCAAAATCTGATGAATTACCAAAAACTCCGCATGAACCACCGCATTTTATGCGTTTACCCATGGAACTTTTGGTGTTTATTTGTTTGGCCGTTGGTATTTTTCCTAATTTAACAATCGGGCCTATTTTAGATAATGCTGTTGTGTCTGTTTTAGGACCGATGACGATCTCTTATAGTTTGGCTGTTTGGCATGGGGTTAATACGCCATTAATGATGAGTTTGGTGGCTTTATTAGGGGGCGGCTTGCTCTATGTTGTTGGGCGGCGCTATTTTTTATCTTGTGATGATGGGGCTCCCTTTTTTCGTCATTTGAAAGGACAGCGTATTTTTGAACGCATTCTTGTGATTATTTCTTGGAAATGGGCACGTGCGGTGGAGGCTATTTTGTCAACACGCCGTTTGCAAATCCAGTTGCACTGGATTTTTGTTGTGTGTTTTATTTTTGTTGGTCTTTTGCTTTGGCGTGATGGTTTCATTGCACTGGGAGGGTTACCGCTTTTTCCACTTGATATCCCTTTTCTCGCGCTTTGGTTGGTTGGTGGATCGTGTGCGCTTTTAGTCGCTTGGCAAGCAAAGTTTCATCGTCTTGCATCGCTCATGCTTTTGGGGGGAGCAGGATTGATGACGTGTGCAACCTTTTTATGGCTTTCTGCACCCGATTTGGCTATAACGCAATTGGTTGTTGAAGTGGTGACAGCTGTTTTATTATTGCTTGGTTTGCGTTGGTTGCCTAAGCGTGTGTATAATCCTGCTCCAATGTCTGTTCGTTTCGGGGTGCGTTTACGTCGCGCCCGTGATTTCATCATAGCAATTATAGGGGGGGCTGGTGTTGCATGGCTCTCTTTTGCGATTATGACACGTCCTCAAAGGATAACAGTTTCTAATTTTTTTCTGAAAAATGCTTATTCTGGTGCTGGTGGTCGCAATGTTGTGAATGTATTGTTGGTTGATTTCCGTGGTTTTGATACGATGGGAGAAGTTGTGGTTTTGGGGGGTGTTTCTTTGACTGTCTTTGCTCTTTTACGTCGATTTCGTCCTGCTCCTGAAAGTATTGATGCACCGTTTCAACAACGTGTTCAAGAAGATTTTGATAAGGCACAGCCAGATCGAAATGTGGGGGATACAATATTGAATTATCTCGCTATTCCTTCTGTTATTATAGGGTGGCTCTTTTCTTTTATTATTGCTTTTTCTTTTTATTTATTTGTGCGAGGACATGATCTTCCTGGAGGGGGATTTGCTGGCGGGGTGACGCTAGCGATAGGCTTTATTTTGCAGTATCTTGCACGGGATATTCGTTGGGTGGAAAACCATTTAAGAGTTTTGCCTTTACGCTGGATGGGCTTTGGCTTATTGCTATCGGTTGTAACGGGAACAGGAGCCTTATTTGTTGGGTATCCTTTTTTAACATCATTCTTCCAATATATTCAGGTGCCATTGATTGGAAAGGTGCCTATAGCATCTGCTTTTTTGTTTGATTTTGGTGTGTTTTCTCTTGTGTTGGGAGCAACGATTCTCATTTTAATTGCACTTGCACATCAATCAATACGTAGTTACCGGATCGGTAAAAAACCTGCTTTAAAAGGGAAGGAAAATTAATGGAAATTATTCTTTCTTTGGCTATTGGTGTTCTTGTAGGATCTGGAATTTGGCTCATTTTGCGTCCCCGAACTTTTCAAGTTATTCTCGGTTTGTCTTTGATATCCTATGGTGTCAATCTTTTCATATTTGCAATGAGTAGACCACGGAGTAATGCAGCGCCAATCGTTGATCCTACGATGGTGATCAATCCGGCGAATTATGTTGATCCTCTTCCACAGGCTTTGGTTTTAACTTCGATTGTGATCAGTTTTGCAACGACAGCTTTATTTTTGGTTATCTTGTTGGTTTCACGCGGTTTAACAGGTTCAGATCACGTTGATGGACGTGAGGTACAGTGATGGAAGCTTATGTTCATCATCTTCTTGTCTTGCCGATTCTTGTGCCGTTAAGTACCGGAGCTCTTCTTCTTTTCTATGATGAACGCTGTTCAAAACTGAAATCACTCATAAGTATTTTTTCTGCTACATTGCTGGTTGTCATTGCTGTTTTACTGGTGATGCGTGCTCTTGAAGTTGCACCTGCTGTGGATGTTTATCGGCTTGGTAATTGGCCTTCTCCTTTTGGTATTGTTTTGGTACTCGATCGCTTAAGTGCTATGATGCTTTTGCTTTCTAGCTTGTTGATCAGCGCGGCATTGGTTTTTGCACGGGCACATTGGTATAAAGCGGGTCCTCATTTTCAGTCATTGATGCAATTTTTCATGGTTGGAATAAACGGTGCTTTTTTAACAGGTGATTTATTTAATTTATTTGTATTTTTTGAAGTGATGTTAACAGCTTCTTATGGCCTTGCGTTACATAGTTCTGGCCCACTACGTATGCGCGCTGGATTGCATTATGTCGTGATTAATCTGGTTGCTTCGTTGTTTTTTCTCGTTGGGGCGGCGCTTATTTATGGAATCGTAGGCACCCTCAATATGGCTGATTTGGCCGTAAAAATACAATATATAGCTTCTAGCGATATGACTTTATTTGAAATAGGGGCTGCGCTTTTGGGAATTGCTTTCTTAATTAAAGCAGGGATGTGGCCATTGAATTTTTGGTTGGTGCCAACTTATAGTGCAGCAGTAGCGCCTGTTGGAGCTTCTTTTGCACTTTTAAGCAAAGTCGGTATTTATATTATTTTACGTTTAACATTGCTATGGTTTGGTCCAGAAAATGGACATTTTAGCCATTTTGGTCAAATGGTTTTATTTTACGGTGGACTTGCCACTATGGCTTTTGGTTTTATCGGGGTATTGGCAAGCCAAGTCTTGGTACATTTGGCAGCTTATAGTGTTTTGGTCTCTTCTGGAATATTGTTGACAGCAATCGGGATCGGCAATACAGCCCTGATCGCAGGGGCACTCTTTTATATTGTTTCCTCAACTTTGGCACTGGGGGCTTTTTTTCTTTTGGTGGAGTTGGTTGAACGCTGTCAAGATGTGGCAGCTAATGTTTTGACAGTGACAATGGAAGTCTATGGGGATGATGAAGAGGAAGAAGAAGATGAAGTAGGATCTTATTTACCGGTAACTTTGGCAATTCTTGGAACTTGTTTTAGTTTTTGTGCACTTTTGATTATTGGTCTGCCTCCTTTTTCTGGTTTTGTTGCTAAATTTATGATGTTTGTGGCACTCTTAAACCATAGTAAAGAAAATATTTCTCCTTCTCTACCCGTTTATCACGATTGGCTTTTTATGATTTTTGTCACTCTCTCTGGTTTTGCTGCTTTGATTGCGATGACACGAATGGGCATTCGAACTTTTTGGGTTTCTCTTGAAGGGAAAATTCCACGGGTGCAGGTGATTGAATTTGCCCCTGTTGCTGTTCTACTTGCTTTGTGTTTTCTTATTACAATTGTTGCTGATCCTGTTAGTCGTTATATGTTTGAAACAGCTAAAACTTTGTATGAGCCTCAAAATTATATTGGCAGCGTTTTAGATGATTTGTCTCTTGAAAATAGAGGGGGGCATCAGTGAAACATTGTTATTTTTTCCCTTTTTCTAGCGCGGCAATTATTTTTATGTGGCTGATCTTAAATGGCTTTAGTTTTGGTCAATTGCTTTTAGGGATTATTGTTGCTTTGTTTGGGGGGTGGGTGATGCGGCTTCTTGAGCCGGAAAAGATAACGATTAAAAGTTGGCGTGCAGTTTTTCAGCTGTTTTTTCGTGTGTTTATTGATTCTATTATTTCAAATATTTCTGTGGCTTGCTTCGTTTTAACCAAAAGATCTCGAAAACAGCAGTCTGGTTTTATTGTGGTGCCCATTTTGCTTGAAAGTCGCACGGCTTTAGCCGTTTTGGCATGTATTATTTCAGCAACTCCAGGGACTGTTTGGATTGCCTATAATAGTAAGAATAGAGAACTTTTGCTTCATGTCTTAAATTTTAAAAATGGATGGAATTACCAAAAATTGATCAAAAACCGCTATGAGCAATTACTTTTGGAGATTTTTTAATGAGTATGGTGATCCTTTATTGGGGGCTTTATCTTTCGCAGTTTTTTTTAAGTTTGGCTATGATTCTCGCACTGTTTCGGTTGATTCGTGGTCCACGAGCACAAGATCGGATTGTAGGGTTAGATGCTCTTTATATAATCACTATTCTTTTTTTTCTTACATTTGATATACGTTCAGGAACAACTATTTATTTTGTGGCAGCTCTCATTGTTGGCTTATTGGGTCCTATATCAAGTATTGCGTTGGCAAAATTTCTCATGCGGGGGGAGATTATTGAATGAAGGATGATGTATCGCTTGTTGTTGCTATCGCTGTTACGTTTTTTTTGATATTAGGAGCTGGTCTCACGTTGATTGGAATGATAGGATTGGTGCGTCTTCCCACTTTTTATAAGCGTTTACATATGCTTTCATTGAGTACAAGTTGGGGCGCTGGAAGTATTCTTATTGCGTCGTTTCTTTATTCAACCTTTGTAGATCATCATTTTGTTTTTCATGAATTTTTGTTGGTAATTTTTTTACTTGCAACAATACCGGTTGCTTCAATGTTGGTATCACAAGCAGCGGCTTATCGATATTATTCAGAAAATAAATTTAAAAAACCGCTGGCCCTTTTATCACGTCACATGGAAAAACAAACATCTACTTCCGACGAAATGTCAAGTGATACGAGCCAGAGCGATTTTTAAGATGCAATAAACTTTTTTTATTCTGTTTTTTGTTTTTCTACACACTGAATAAGATTTTTTTCTTCTGGATCATTAATGAGATCAGAAAGTGTGGCTTCGTTTCCTTTTGTCCACCATATATAGGGTCCTCCCATATATTTTGCTCCGGAAGCACTCATGCTGCGGGAAGCGATGATGCGTTTTCCTTGCCATTTTAAATCAACAAGCGAAATGCTACCCGCATTAAGATAGGTTACTTCAACATGCTCTTTACTTGTATTTGTTTCGCATTGATAGGCAGTTACTTCTGTTGTTGGTTCTGGATCATCTGGGACCTTAATAACTAAAGAGCCAGCAAAAGCATGGACTGAACTAAATAGCGGTAAGCTTAAAGCGGTAAAAAATCCTACAATAAAAGCAATTTTTTTCATGATATTTCCTCAGTTATTTAAAATAATAACAGTGATTCATCCTTACAGAGGATGGTTTTTTTTTCTTCTGGATCTTGAGTAAGATCATAAAGTGTTACGTCTTTATTTTTCTCCCACCAGATATACTGCTCTCCCACATATTTTGCTCCAGAAGCAGCAATAACATTTGCAGCAATAATACGATCGCCTTGCCATTTGAAATCAACCAATGAAATATCGTCAGCGTTGTGATAGGTTGCTTCAACGCGCTCTTTATTTGCACCCATATCACATTGATAGGCTATTGTTTGTGTTTCTGGCTTACCTGACACTCCAATGACTAAAGCAGCAGCTAAAGTACTGCTAACATTGAAAAATAATAAAGAGGAAAAAAATCCTAAAATTTGTAGAGTTTTTTTCATAATGCTTCCCTATATGAAGAGTAATTTGTCTTAATAAAGATGGTGTCTACGGCAGGATTCGAACCTGCGACCCCAGGATTCATACCACTTCGGTTTTCACCGCCAACCTTATTGGCTGTTTGTGGTCTGGACTGTCTCTTCACCTTGAAGCTTGCGCCTTTTAGGTGCTGCCCGTTCAGTCTCTACACCTTCCTCTCATGTGAAGAGAGGCTTGGCTCGGGATTGGCATATAGTTTTGCCTATGAAGCTTTCCCCGAATTTGAGCAGATCCACTTTGAGGATTTCTCCTCAAGGCGCCCAATTTCTTTAGGAATCCTGTGCTCTATCCTACTGAGCTACGTAGACATCATCGTAACTATTCCTTTAATAGAAGTATAAAAACGAATCAATTATATTCAATATGAATTAACGAATTTCTGTTAATTTTTGTTCTAAAAAGGATAAAACTGCATCTGGTGGAACATTTTTTGCAATAAATGATTGGCCAAGTCCGCGTGTCAAAATAAAGGTCAAATTATTTTGTGAAACTTTTTTATCTTGAGCAATGAGAGTCATCAATGTTTCAGCATCTGGTAGATCTCCTGGGATATCCTTTAACCCTGTAGGCAAACCTACAGCTTTAAGGTGTGCTTCGATACGGTGTATGAGTGTAGGGGCTACTAGATTCAGTTGTGCAGAGAATTGATGTGCGAGAATCATTCCAATTGCTACAGCTTCACCGTGAATTAAACGCTTTGAATCATAAGAGGTTGCTGTTTCAAGCATGTGTCCAAAGGTATGTCCGAGATTTAAAAGTGCACGCTCTCCTGTTTCGTATTCGTCACGTGCTACTATGGCAGCTTTAAATTGGCATGAGCGAACAATAGCTTTTGTTCTTATCGCGCCATTAGAAAAAATTTCTTGTCCGTTTTTTTCAAGCCATTCAAAGAAATCAGGCTGGTTAATAAGTCCATATTTGACCATTTCCGCATAACCTGCGCGAAATTCACGTGGTGGCAAGGTATCAAGAACAGATGTATCAGCAATAACGCATTGCGGTTGATAAAAAGCACCAATAAGATTTTTACCATATCGGCTGTTGATTCCCGTTTTTCCACCAACAGAGGAATCAATTTGTGCAAGTAGCGTTGTGGGTATTTGAATGAAATTCATTCCACGGCGTATCATACTTGCTGTAAATCCTGCTAGATCTCCAATAACACCGCCACCAAAAGCAATAACACAGTCACTTCTTTCTAAGCGTGCGGCAAGAATTTGGTCGATGACAGTTTGCAAAGTTGAAAATGATTTTGATTGTTCTCCTGCTTCTACAATAATAGGGACAGTATGAATTTTATTTTTTGTTAATTCTTTTTGTAATGTATTTAAATGGAGGGATGCAACATTTGTGTCTGTAACAATTGCCAAACGCGTTTGATAAAAATCTTTTTGCTTAAGAGAATGTTTAATTTGTAAAGCAGCTTGCGTAATAAGATCTGGACCAATGATGATATCGTAACAGTGCTTATCTAATTGAATAGTGATGGTTTTGGCTTGCATGCTTATTCTTTCTATAGTTATTTTTTTATATAGAGGTAATGCTGTAAAGATCGTATGACATTTTTTGCTACACTGGAGGGGCTTTCTTTATGACTGTTAATTGTTAAGTTGGCTGTTGCATAGAGAGGATAACGCTGTTCCATGAGTTTTTGCATCGTTTCTTTAGGATTTTCTGTTTGAAGAAGCGGTCGTGTTGGACGTTTGGAAACACGTTGCATAAGGATATCAAGATCTGCTTTGAGCCAGATAGAGATTCCATTTTGATGAATAGCTTTTCGTGTATCTTGATTTATATAAGCACCTCCACCCGTTGCTAAAACAAAAGGACCTTTTTTTATAAGATTGAGAATAACACGTTGTTCAAGGGAACGAAATTCCGCTTCACCATAGATTTTAAAAATTTCTGTGATAGACATTTGAGCTGCTTTTTCGATTTCTTGATCAGAATCATAAAAGGGTAAATCAAGAATGGTGGCAACATGTTTTCCAATGACTGACTTTCCTACTCCCATAAGACCAACAAACACAAGAACTTGGCTATCGAGAGATGATAAGATTTGTCTTTTTATTTGTGACAAGGAGGAATGTTGGAGGCGATTATTTTTCATGGCTTATTTCGGCATTTATCTGTTTTAAAGTCAATTCCTGTTAATCTTTATAAGATAGGATAAGAGATAGAGTATTTTGGAAAAGTTTATTATTTTATGCCAACATTAACCAGACTTTTTATGATTCTTTTCATTTTGTTTGCTATTCTTTTTAGTATAATGATCATTCTTGTCGTTTTTGTTGAACCCGTAACTGTGGATATGTCTGTTGATGTCCCTTTGGATTCGCTGGCTCTTTCTTTGAGAATGAATCCATGAAAAGTAACATTGTGATAGAGCGTTTTCTTGAAATGATGAGTGCTGAGCGAGGCGCTTCTGCCCATACACTTGCGGCTTATCAGCATGATTTACAGTGGGCGCAAGATGAATTGTCTTCGCATTCGGTTTCGCTTTTTTCAGCACAAAAGGAAGATTTAATTGGTCTTTTGTCGTTCATGCATACATTTGGTTTTGCTGCAACTTCACAAGCGCGCCGTTTATCGGCGTTGCGTCAATTCTATCAGTTTCTTTATGCAGAAGGATTAAGAGCAGATGATCCTTCCCATGATATTGATACCCCTCGCCAAGGGCGCCCTTTACCCAAAATTATTAGTGAAGATGCGGTGACAAAATTTCTTGATTTGGCGCAGTTGGAGGTTAATCAAGCAGATTATGGATCTAAGGATTATCTGCGCGCATTGCGTCTTCAGTTGTTGGGCGAAATGCTTTATGCAACAGGATTACGCATTAGTGAGTTGGTGAGTCTGCCTGTGCAGGCTGTTCGGGGAAAAGCATACAGTATTTTGGTTTGCGGTAAGGGAAAAAAAGAACGAATGGTGCTGTTATCAAAAAAAGCCTATCAAGTTCTTTTGCAGTGGTTGGATTTTCGTGATCAAGGGACAGATGCTAAAAGTCTTTATCTTTTTCCGGCGCATTCAGAAACAGGGTATATTGCGCGTCAAGTTGTTGCACGGGAATTGAAAAATCTTGCTAAAAGGGCAGGAATAAAAAGTGAAAGCTTTTCTCCCCATGTATTGCGCCATGCTTTTGCTAGCCATCTTTTGCAAAATGGTGCTGATTTGCGTGCTGTTCAACATTTGTTAGGTCATTCTGATATTTCTACCACTCAGATTTATACCCATGTGTTGGAAGAGAGACTTTATCGTTTAGTCAATGAGCATCATCCACTTGCTGATGCGCAAAAGGCTCGTTAAAGAAAAGGTGATGTTTTTGAAAAAGACTTTATAAAGAAAATTATAAGTGTATAAGTGACACTGAATGAGTTGGTGCAAATGTATAATTATCTTGATTTTGAAAAACCAGTTGCTGATCTTGATGGGAAAATTCTTGAATTAAAAAAAATTTCTCAGGAAAAAGGCGGTCTTGATATGAGCGACGAGATTGCGCGTCTTGAAACACGTTCCCAAACGGCATTGCGTGATCTTTATAAAAAATTGTCGCCGTGGCAAAAAACACAAGTGGCTCGTCATCCTGATCGTCCGCATTTTATAGACTATTCTAAACGTTTATTGAGTGATGTTACACCTTTGGCAGGAGATCGAAAGTTTGCTGAAGATGAAGCTATTCAAGCCGGATTCGCACGCTTTAAGGGAGAAGCAGTTGCTTACATCGGTCAAGAGAAAGGTCACGATACGCAAACACGTTTGCGCTATAATTTTGGTTCTGCACGTCCAGAGGGATATCGTAAAGCTGTACGTATTATGGAAATGGCTGACCGCTTTGGTTTGCCACTCCTTACTTTTGTCGATACGGCGGGTGCTTATCCTGGGGTAAGCGCTGAAGAACGTGGGCAAGCAGAAGCAATTGCTCAATCAACAGCCGCAACTTTGCGCCTAAAGATTCCTGTTGTATCCGTTGTGATTGGAGAAGGTGGTTCTGGGGGGGCGATAGCAATTGCGGCTGCCAATAAAGTTTATATGTTGGAACATGCAATTTACTCGGTTATTTCTCCAGAAGGAGCAGCTTCTATTTTATGGCGTGATCCAGCCCGCGCAAAAGATGCTGCAATGAATATGCGTATTACCGCTCAAGATTTGCTTCGCTTAAAGATTATTGATGGCATTATTTCAGAGCCTTTGGGAGGAGCGCATCGTGATAAAGAGATGGCCATTAATGCAACGGGTGAGATTATTTCAGAGGCTTTAAAAGCTATGGCTGGAAAAGATGGTGAAGTTCTTAAACAAGAGCGAAGGGAAAAATATCTTCAAATTGGTCGGTCATTAGCGTAAGTCGTTTTTGATGAGGGGTGTTGGATTGGAGTTTTATTCGATGAAAATTAACAGATTCCTCGCTGTATGTGTATTGTTTGTAATGGGAATATTGACGGCCTGTGAAGGAAGATTACCGGCTGCTATTCGTGCTAAAGTTGAGCAGCCCCTCCCACAAGAAATCCAGAATAGAATGGCTTTGTACGATATTGATCCCTATGCACCAATTGTGATGCGCTTTTTCAAGGAAGAAAATCTTGCTGAAATTTGGAAGCAATCTCGTTCAGGTCCTTTTATCTTGGTTGCTCGCTATAGTATTTGTAAATGGTCTGGTAAGCTTGGGCCTAAATATAAAGAAGGGGATCTTCAGACACCAGAAGGTTTTTATACGATTACTGCATACCAAATGAATCCTTATTCAAAATATTATCTTTCTTTTAATATAGGGTTTCCTAACCTTTATGATCAGGAAAATGGTCGTACAGGAAGCAATCTTATGGTGCATGGATCCTGCTTTTCCGCTGGTTGCTATTCTATGAGTGATAAAAATATGGCTCAGATTTATGCGTTTGCACGGGATGCTTTTAAGGGGGGACAAAGAGCATTTCAGTTGCAGGCTTTTCCTTTTCGCATGACACAAGATAATATGTTGCGTCATAGCAATGATCCTCATTATCAGTTCTGGGTTATGCTTAAGAAAGGTTATGATTTTTTTGAAGAAAATCGTCAGCCTCCGATTGTTGAAGTTTATGGAAAACGTTACGTTTTTAATCGCGATCTTGATAAAACTTCAGTTTCCTTAATGAAGTAAGTGTTACTTTATTCTGCTGCACCGTAAAATACTATCGTTTATGATGGCAATACAGGACATGCGAAAAATTTTTACGCATGAGGTATTTAAGGGGGTATTCATACTTTAAAGCGCTGAGTTTTTTCATAGAGTTTTATGTCAGTAAATTAGATAAAGTTGGGAAGACCAAAAAAACTAGCTCAGAGAAATTGAGGTGTTTGCAGACCGATATGGGTGGCAATCTTGGTTTTTAGTGGAGAGTAGGTTATTATAAAATGCGCCTCTTTTTTTACGTTCAAAGAGTTTTATTATTTCATACTTTAAAATATTGTCTTATCGTGTGGCCTATAAGAGATATACATACATCTAAAATAGGATATTGCCTCTGTCTGATTTTAAAAACTTAAGAGGATTTTATTTCAGTCAGCTAGAAGAAATATAGCGTTGAGCGGAATATTTAGAACCAAGAATTTGTCCAATGGGGTTGTGAAATGAATCACATAAAGTGTATTTCGAGAGAAAACAGCTTGATTATAGATTGGTAAGTCTTAAAATTTTTTATCATAACAAGTTGATTTATAATGATAATATATTGTTGTTCCAAAATCATTCGCTTGCACGTTACAAGCGGAGAAAGCCGTGTCGATAAAAAAGATTAAAGAATTAAAATGCCTCTCATGAATCATCTCAAGCGCTAAGAGCAGCCACATACATTGGGGGCTGGTAAAATCTATGGTGAGCTGTTTTGCGTCTTTAAAAGCATAAAGAGGGTATGCCTCAATTGATTTAACGTTATATCTTTGAAGGGGAGAATTAAAACTTTATGCCTGGAATGATTAGAGGGTTTTCCAAGAGAGCTGTTTTGTCTGCAGTATCTATTGCTGGTTTATTAAAAAAAGCATTGAGAAGTTTTTGTATTGCTTCTTTTTCAACACCATCGGCAATGATGACAAAACGTGTTTGTGTTATTCCTTTTGGCCATGCTGGTAGTCTTATGGGGGGATGGAAAAATGTTTGTACACCATGTAATACAAGTGGGCGATAAGGATCATCACGTAATGCGATAATTGCTTTAATACGGAGTAATTTTGTACCATAACGGTCTTGTAGGAGATCTAAAAAAGCTTCAATTGTGGCATAATCAACAAGATCTTCACAGTCTAGTGAAAAGGTACGAATGGTTTTATGGGGGAATGATCGTGTGGAGACGTCGTAAGATTTTGCTTAAGGTGTGTATTTTCTCCTTTTTCATTCCATAATGTGTGATTTATTAATAGATTTGCGCAGAGTTCTTCAGAATGGGCATCAATGATCTGTGCTGTAGGGTTTATTTTTTTGAGTGCGTTAAGGAGCGTATTTGAAAGGGGTTGTGAGCCTGTAAGATCTGTTTTGGTGAGAATGATTTTATCAGCAAAGATTAATTGTTTATATATTTCAGGATAGCGCTCACATATGGAAAGTGTGCTTAATGTATCAAATGTTGCAAGCACAGCATTTATCGACAGTGTTTGAATAAACAGTGGGTGGCTTAAAAGTATTTGTAAAATAGTGGTAGGATAAGCCATCTCTGTTGTTTCAATGATAATGTGATTGAGTTGTTTGATCTGTCCTGTCTGGACGCGATTGATTAACTCAATTAATGTATCAATGAGATCACTGCGTAAATTGCAGCATAAGCAACCATTGGCAAGCTCAATAATTCCTTCTGTTGCCTTTTCAACTAGAAGGTGGTCAATACTGATTTCGCCGAATTCATTGATGATAACAGCACATTCGGTTAAGAGTGGATCTTGTAGCATACGGTTGAGTAAAGTTGTTTTGCCAGAGCCTAAAAAAACCAGTAATAAGCGTGAGAGGAATGCTCTTTATTTTCATTTTGATCAGCAACCATGGTTTTGTTTTAAAGAAACATATCTTACGATATTCAACCCCATTCATAATAGGGACCGTGAGGGATATGTGATGGAAAATTGCCTAGTGAAATTCATTTTATCACCATTTTTATGCTTATAAAGGTAAGTGCGGGTACAATTATACACTTTTTCAGTGCCAATGTTATGATAATTCTTGGTACGTGAGAGGTTTTATAGGAAGAGTTTTAATTCTTTGCTTTGATTATTTTATCTATGCTCATCACACTTTGTGACCTGTAAGAGACGGGTTTTAATTGATTCAACAGATATGGATTTGAAATAAGTCAATCTTACGATGTTGGTGGGTCTGACATAAGGTGCATTATAATTAATCATAGATTATGTCTTACGGCTTTTTTATAGAATAGTTTGCGCGTTTTTTATATGGACTATGGGGCTTTCTGAGTGGTTTTACTGTGATTTTAGGCGTCTGTGGCGTATGAATGAGATGTACTGCTAAAGGATGAGAAAAAGAAGGTGAAGCAGTGATAAAAGGTGAGGTGAGAATAATATTTCCTTGATCATCATATGAATTGGCATGCATTTTTATGGCTTCAGGCGTGCATGTTTGTTGTCTCATATTATTGGCTTGTGTTATGTTACTCCCATAAGGTTTTAATGTCGCTATTGTAAGTTGGGGGCTTCCTTGATGCAAAAATCCTATTTCAAGAAGTTGCGCCGCTTTTTTTTCCCTTTCACTTATGTTGTTAGCGCCTAAAATGACAGCAATAATTGTACGTTTATTGCGGGTGGCTGAGGCAACAAGATTAAAACCAGAGTCGCAAATAAAGCCTGTTTTCATACCGTCTATTCCATAGAAACGACCAATGAGGTTGTTTGAGTTATGCTGGATTTTTCGGTTATTACCAAAATCAATGGCTGGAATAGAAAAATAATGAGCATATTGTGGAAATTCCCGACGTATTTGGACGGCTAAAAGAGCAATATCACGTGCGGTGGAATAGTTTTGAGGATCTGGTAAACCACTTGCATTGGCAAAATGGGTGCCAAACATGCCTAAACGTCTAGCTTCGCTATTCATTTTTCTTACAAAAGCTTTCTGTGAACCAGCAACGGCTTCACTCATGGCAATGGCCAAATCATTGGTAGATTTAACCATGGTGATACTTAAGGCTGTATCAAGTGTGAGAACAGAACCAGCTTTATAGCCTGAACGATAGGCGGGAGCTTTTGCGGCATATTCGCTGATGGTGATAGGTTTGTTGGCTGAAATTTCCCCTCGGCTCATAGCGCGAAAAATAACATAAGCGGTCATTAATTTTGTTAAGGAAGCTGGATACCAACGCTCAAAAGCTTGATTATGTTTTAAGATATGTCCTGTTGTAACATCAACAGAAATAAAAGGCTGTGCTAAAGCAAAAGTGCTTGACAAACTCAAAATGAAAGAAAAAAATAAATTATAGAAGAGACGTCGCATTAATTTAAATTCAGCTCCTTCTTATTCATTATTTAGAATTGTTTTAATGTAGCACACAAAGCTTTCAAGTCCAGAATAGAGAGGACAGATGGTTAATTGCTGTATTGAGTTATGTCTCAGGAATAAAAACCAATACTCATCTTTATTTTCCCCTTGAATTTGGTTTGATGGCTTAAGTGTCTCAAAAAATACTTTTTAAATAATGAAGATAGTACAAGATTTCAGGTTCTTGAGGGGATGGATATTTTTCAGGAAACAAAAAGCTAGTATAACCATACATTCTGCCTGCTGTTTTATTAGCTAAATGTTGATTTATTATAATAATTCATTGTTTTGCATTTTTAATGAGTCCCTCGAAGATCGTCAGATTTTTCCTCCCAAATTTGTTCTGATTGAATCAATCAAAACTATCTGCTTGCACATTAAAAGCGAGAAAGCCTGTGTGGATAAAAACTGTACAATAAAACCTATTATGAATCGTCTCAAGTGCCAAGAGCTATTGCACTTGGAGACTGAAAAGGTGAGTGATGGTGTATCCGGTTTGCTTCTTTACAAGCATAAAAATGAGGCTGTTCAAAAGATTTATTATTATATCATGTATCGTCATCGTTGTAAAATGGGTTGGGGGCCTTAAGAGATGTCTTTTTAAGATAACCCTTAAATTGAAATGGTCTATAAAGAGGTGCTTTAATTTTTTGTTTCGATAGTTCTTGCCTAAATATTATTAATTTTAGTTGTAACGGCAGATAATTATTTCACTATAAGAAGAAAAGATAATTTTACTATATTGGATATTATTGTTCATCGTCTACATAATTTGTCATTATAAACCAATAGGCTGTATGTTATTTAAATGAAAGGAAGGATTCTTTCTCAAAAAATTCATACATTCATCGTGTTTTATAATGTGTATGTATTTTATAATTTCGAACGAGAAAGTTTGAAATATCTCCCTTAGTATTTTTGTTTCATATGTTTCATTTAACATAGAAAGTGATGTTGTTTATCAATTAAGGTTGTGCTTCATGATGCTTCAGTTTTTGAAGCTTCTGAACAGCGGATGGTGGCATAGGAGGAGGAGTAGGATCTTGAGCTGCTAAGAGAAGCAGTTCATCACATGCTTCTTCAGTTTTTTTGATAAGTTGATCTAGAAAGTCACGTTTGCTTAAACCAGCTTCTATTGGAGGCAGAATACGAACACGAATTGTTCCAGGATAGCGGCGAAAGTTACCTCGTGGCCAATATAAACCCGCATTGTGCGCAATAGGGACAACTTGAAGCCCTAATTCATTATAAAGTGCGGCAATTCCTGACTTATAATCTGGTTCTTGACCGGGTTGCCGACGTGTTCCTTCGGGAAAAATGAGGATTTGGCGTCCTTGTTTTACTTTCTCTTTTGCTTTTTGGATAACTGTTTTTAAGGCTTTGATGGGTGTTGTGCGGTTAATGGGGATAATTTGTGTTTTTGCCATATACCATCCAAACAATGGAATCCATGTCAATTCACGTTTTAGAATGAGAGTAGGGTCATCAAGGTAAGGGACGAGACTAAAGGTTTCCCATGCAGATTGATGTTTTGGAGCAATGATATAGGCTCCTTTGGGGAGATTTTCTAATCCTTCAATTTCATAGTTTGTACCTGCTATGTATTTTTGCAAAAAAAGCGTAACGCGTGCCCATGTTTTTGGTACAATCCACGCTTTTTTGCGGGGCATGAGAAAATAAACGGGGGCATAAAGAATCATTTGTATGAAAGTTATTGTATAAAAAGCGAACGTAAAAAGAATAGAACGAAGGATAAGCACTATATTTTCCATTTTATATCTACAAAAAGAGCGTATATATAACGTAATTTACCTGAGAAAACATCTCTCTTTATGTTTTTTCAAACATCTATTTTTTCGGTAACTCATTTTCTGATATTTAAAAACAGAAGGAAAGAGATTGATGGAATTACAAAAAGATAAACTTTTTATTCCACGGATTTTATCTATTGCGGGAACAGATCCTTCTGGTGGTGCTGGAATGCAGGCGGATTTGAAGGTTTTTTCTGCTATGAAAACTTATGGTATGAGTGTCGTTACAGCTGTTGTTGCACAAAATACTCAGGGGGTGCGTTCTTTTCAGGCGTTGGATGCTTCTTTTGTTGCAGATCAAATTGATTCTGTTTTTGAGGATATCCATGTTGATGCCGTTAAGATTGGTATGGTTGCAAATGCTCAGATTGCGCAGGCTATTGCAGAACGTCTTGCTTATCATAAAGCGCGTTTTATTGTTTTTGATCCCGTTATGGTGGCAAAAAGTGGAGATGTGCTTTTACAGCCTGACACCATTGAAATTATGCGTGATGTTCTTGTACCGATGTCAACTTTGATCACACCAAATTTGCCGGAAGCTGCCCTGTTATTGGGATGTGAAGTACAATGGTCTTTAGAGACTATGTATCAATATGTTCCAAGATTCTTGACGCTAGGGTGTCATGCAGTTTTGTTAAAAGGGGGACATTTGAGCGCGCTTACCAGAAATAGTACAGAAAGTTATGATTGTTCTAGTCCAGATCTTTATTGTGATGGTGAAAATCTTGTTATGCTTGAAGCTTCTCGTCTTTCAATCACTCATGATCATGGGACAGGGTGTACCATTTCTGCCGCCATTGCAGCTCTTTTACCTACACAACCTTTGGACCGCGCTGTTAAACAAGCAAAAGATTATATACATGGCGCTTTATCTGCTTCACATGCTTTAAAAGTAGGGAAAGGGCGAGGACCGCTTCATCATTTTTATGCATTATGGAAAGATTGATACAACAATTGATTGTGAAAAATCTTCACTCTATGAATTTATTTCGTCATTATCGGCTGTTTGGGACTTATGACTGATAAGTTTTAGCGCATTGTAGCTTACCAGTTGTTTTATATTTAAGAAGAATTAGAGAGAAATTCGTTTAGCGGATGTTACCATTAAAGATTTAAACTGGTCTGATTTTATTATGCGTTATGATCGTTCTAACACCTTATTTTACCTTATCTGGATTGAAGTTATGTTCTTCATGTAAAATAGTTTGCTTTAAAGAGGCTTCTCTCAAGTTTGTCACATCCATTTCATTATAACGTTCGTGAATGGTCTAAGGCCTCTATGAAATGTAAAAGCTATTATGCTTTCTATTTTTACGCTTTGAAGGTGAAAGGAGTGCTCCTATACTATTTTTAGCCCCCAATGTTACGATAATTCTTGATATTTCAGAGCGTCTATAAGAAAAATTTTTATTCCTTTTCTTCAAGTGAATTTTATCGATACATCAATTCCGCTTGTGATGCGCAAGCAGATGATTGGGAGTGATTAATAGATAGAGATTTGAAATGAGATAATCCTATGATATTTTGGATGCTTGCTCAATATTAATAATGATAAATTATCTTTGTAAATCAAATTATTGATTTATTTT
This sequence comes from Bartonella gabonensis, assembly GCF_903679515.1. Taxonomy (GTDB): domain Bacteria; phylum Pseudomonadota; class Alphaproteobacteria; order Rhizobiales; family Rhizobiaceae; genus Bartonella; species Bartonella gabonensis. Next base: position 16,292 of record NZ_CAHOYM010000006.1, on the reverse strand, counting down.
TTTTTGAAGATTCTTCTAGATAAGCTTTTGTTTAAGTGAGGAGAATGATCAAACGATGTCTGCGCTGTTTACACAACAAGTATAAAGAAAATTACTCTTGTTTTTCAGATGATGTGTTGGAAATCCAAAAAAACTTTTAGTCAATTTCTTCTAAATATTAATACAATTCGCGTGAAGTGTTATCTCATCATCAACTGTGATTTAAAAAAAAGAAACAATACGCATAAAGCAGCCTTAAATAATCTTTAAATCTCCGTTGGTTATTTTTTTAAGCAGAGATTTTTTCTATCAATTGACGAATGGAGCAACCATTGAATAAACTATGACGAAATTGTGATTTTCAGTATTTGCTTTCGCGCTTTCCACGATCAGTATTAAAGGAGATTGGCTAAATTTCTCTGACTGTATCGATTGGTTGGCTATATTTGGGTTTTGTTGAAAATAATAAATTATCTTAATTGATGAGTAAAAAGAGAATCCACCGCTAAATGATCATGTGTTTATTGGAATAAACTTTGAATTCACCAAAGTTTATAAAACCCAATTTTTTATAAATGCCAATACCCTCGTATGATGTTTGCATACCAATCACATGACATTTCTTTCTTTTTAAATGCTCAATAGCAATTTTTGTCATGAATGTCCCTATCTCTTTTTTCTGAAAATCTGGATTGGTGGCAATATCATACACTCCACCAATTTCATCCGCTTTAATACAAAAACATATGGCTACAGGATTGTTATTTATATAACCAACGAACAGATCTACATTAGGATCTTTTTTATAACAATGACCTATTGTTTTATAAAATATGACGGCTTCTTTATCAAAAGGTTCGAATACTGAGGCCATAACATTTCCGTAATCTCTAAAATCTTGAAGTGATTCAACTTCCTTGATTTTGAAGTTATCCGGCTGAGAAGTAATATGTGAGTCTATATCTTGCGCTAAAGCTGCCATGCCCACCTCTGTTTCAACATGTTCTAAACCAACAGATAAGAGAACTTCATAAACTTTAAAACGAGACGAATGAGGTCCAACCCACCAAGCTAAAGGGAGTTTCTGTGCATTAAAGGAATCGATTATGAATTTTGCTTGGTCTACAGGGATCGTTTCTTGTAAATTTTTAGCAGAGATAATGTTGAATGTGTCTGAAGCAAATGTTGAATTAAGAGAAGATATTCCATTTGAAAAATCAATAACCTGCATTTGAGAACACAATTTTGGTAAAAAACGTACCTTTGAAAAAAAAATTATTCTCTAACGATAAGTCGATTTTTGCTTTGTTTAACATTTGTTGTCACTATAATTGCTCATCATTTTAAATTGATCTTTCAATATTGGGGCTATAAAAACGTCAGTTCAAAGGTAATCCCAAATTCTTTTACATAAGCCTCTATAAACTGTAAGGCTGCAAAAGATCCACCTAAAAAATTATCTTCGCGATAGCACGAGACAATGAATAATACTCTTGGGAATAATACTCTTGGCAAAGCTAAAGGTATTATTGCCAAACAACGTCATGGAGCAACAGAAAATGCTCCTCTTACTTTTAAAGATTACTTTATACGGTTTAGGACTTGGCAGATAAGAGTAATTTTTTAAAAAATTCGCTTGAGCTAAAAATTATTATCCGATGGTCGAGGAGTAAAATCCAATAGATTCTTCAAAAAATGACGAATCTTAAAACATCCTTTGAAAGGTCTTTGAAAACCCTTTGAGGAACCTCTTAAAAAACTTTGAAAGAAAATAAATTGGTACAAAATGAGATGTCAAAATATACAAAATCTGCTGATAAGCTAAAAAAGACATTCAAAAATGTAAATCTCACGCAACACAAGATTTAAATGGAGCGGGCGATGGGATTCGAACCCACGACCCCAACCTTGGCAAGGTTGTGCTCTACCCCTGAGCTACACCCGCTCACCGATTCGAAACATATTCTGCTTCAGATGCTGTCTGTATGGCGTAGGCTTTAGCGAATTGCAAGAAAAAAATAACATGTCAGTCTGATTTATTTTGTAAATGTTTCAAAAATAAAAATAAAGATTGATTTTGATAGTACTCTTCAATAAATTGACTGCTCTTTAATTATTGCAAAAAAGGGGCGGAGTAGAATGTTGAAAAGAGTCACTATATTATGCATTATGATTGCAGCTGTTTTTATGATGCAGTCCTTTGCAAAAGCTGATGATGACGTTAAACACATTAAGGTTACAGTTACACAAATTATGGCACATCCTGCTGCAGATGTTGTTCGTAAAGGGGTTATCGATACGCTTGCAGAGAATGGGTATAAGAAGAGGAAAAATTTCGAACTTACCTTTTTATCAGCTCAGGGCAATATTTCTACAGCAACACAAATTGCACGTAAATTTGTTGGTGATAAACCCGATGTTATTGTAGCAATTACCACACCTTCAGCCCAAACAATGCTTGCGGCAGCAAAAACAATTCCTATTGTTTTTGCTGCGATTTCTGATCCCGTTGGAACCAAAATAGTGCCTTCGCTTACTAAACCTGGTGGAAATGTAACCGGATCTTCTGATCGCATAGATGTGGAAGCAAGTGTTAAACTTGTGCAAGAAGTAAAACCAAATTTAAAAAAAAATTGGTTTTCTCTATAATGCTTCTGAAGCCAATTCTGTTGCAACATTGAAGACTTTAAAGGAGGTGGCAAATAAAGTTGGTATTGAAGTTATTTCTTCATCAGCACCAAAACCTTCTGATGTTCAGGCTGCAACACGCGCTTTAATTGGTAAGGTGGATATTGTTTTTATTCCTGCTGATAATACGGTGCTTTCTGTTTTAGAGGGAGCAGTAAAAGTTGCACAGGAAGCAAATATGCCTCTATTTACTGTCGATTTTAATGCTATTGGGAGAGGGCCTTTTATGACCCAAGGTGTGAATTTCTACGATGTTGGGGTTGATGCTGGAAAATTGGTGGTGCGTATTCTAAAGGGTGAAAAGCTTGGCGATATTGATGTGGTACAGGCGGTTAATAATGACATTCGAATTGATCTGAAAGCAGCAAAAAAGGCGGGAATTGTTATTCCTCAGGCCGTTATTGACCGTGCGACAAAAGTGATTCAATAATTTTTGTTGATAGGGTGTTGATACAATAAAAGTACGTTAAGTTTTTATGGGGATTGTCTTTACATGAATATATTTTCTTTTTCTGGCGCTATGGAATTAGGCCTTATTTATGCGTTTGTGGCTATAGGGGTTTATCTCTCTTTTCGCGTTTTGGATTTTCCTGATTTAACAGTTGATGGATCATTTCTTCTTGGCTCCTGTGTTTGCGGTGTGTTGATTCTTTTAGGTTTTAATGCGTGGACAGCTATGGCTGGTGCTTTTTGTGCTGGTATGCTGGCAGGTTTGGTAACAGCTTTGCTTAATTTGCGTTTCGGCATTCTAAATCTTTAGGCTTCTATTTTAACAATGTCAGCACTTTATACAGTTAATCTTCGTATTATGGGGATTATGGGAGGCTCTAATATTAATTTGGCGCTTTCTGATACGGCTTTAACACCCTTTTATAACATGTTTGGCTTGTCTGATATCTTTGTGCGTACTCTTTTTATTGCTGCTGTACTATTCATTGTGGCATTTTTGATTTGGCGCTTTTTGGAAAGTGAAATAGATCTTGCGATGCGTGCAATGGGAGCTAATCCGCGGATGGCTACAGCGCAAGGCATTCATACATCCGCATTGATTTATTTTGGTATGGGGCTTTCTAATGCCTGTGTTGCCTTTGGTGGCTCTCTTTATATTCAAACTGCGATTGCTACCGATATTACCGGTGGAGCTGGTACAATCGTTTTTGGTTTAGCAGCGGTGATTATTGGAGAAACTCTTTTTCGTACGCGCAATATCTTTTGGATTATTGTGAGCTGTGTTGAGGGTTCTGTTCTTTACCGCGTTGCGGTGCGATTTGCTTTTGAGGCCAATGGGATTGGTATTGATACATCGACAGATTTGCAATTGATCACTGCGTTGCTCGTTTTTTAGTCCTTGTTATACCACGTTGTTGGGGGAGGCGTAAAACATGATTGAGTTTTCACATGTTGGAGTTACATTTAAACCGCAAACACCTGTGGAAAAACAAGCCTTAATTGATCTTAATCTCAAGATTAATAGTGGGAGCTTTGTGACGGTTGTCGGCTCAAATGGCGCTGGTAAATCAACTTTGCTGAGTGTTTTAGCAGGTGCAACTCTGCCTACCACAGGAAAAGTGATCATCAATGGACAAAATATTTCTAGGCAATCAGTCAGTGAGCGTGTGGGAAAGGTTGCTTGTGTTTTTCAAGATTTATCAATGGGAAGCTGCGATTCTTTAACAATTGAAGAAAATTTGGCTCTTGCTGCTCTTCGCGGGAGTCGCCGTGGTTTGCGTTCAGCTTTAAATCACCAGAAACGACAATTTTTTCGAGATGAAATTGCAAAATTAGGCATTGGTCTTGAAGCGTATATCCATAATCCTATGGACAGTTTGTCGGGGGGCAACGCCAAGCGGTTTGTCTTGTGATGGCAACTTTGGCGCAAGCGGATGTTTTGCTGCTTGATGAACATACCTCAGCTTTAGATCCTGGAATGGCTGATTTTGTGATGCAGTTGACCGAAAAAATCGTTGAAGAGAAAAAATTAACAACTATTATGGTGACGCATTCTATGCGCCAAGCTCTTGATCATGGAGATCGCACTTTGATGTTGCATGGCGGAAAAGTGATTTTTGATATCTGTCAAGAAGAGTGTCAAGGCTTGAAAGTCAATGATTTAATTGGCATGTTTCAAAAAGTTCGTGGGGAAGCTCTTGATGATGATGAATTGTTAATGGATTAATATTTTGGCTCAGAAAAAAGCGCATGAAGTTGGTCATTTTCTAACGCGTCTTTCACGTGCTTTTCCTATTGTACTCGTTTACGGACCAGATCGGGGGCTTGTCTGTGAGTCTGCACAACGCTTTGCTAAACTGACACAGATAGCAGTAGATGATCCGTTTTCAACAATTCGCTTGGATGCAGCCGAGATTGATAAAGATCCCGCACGTTTGGAAAATGAAGCGCGCACTTTATCACTTTTTGGAGGCGATCGTTTGATATGGATCTCTAATGGTGCTAATCAAAAAGGTTTTCTTACAGCCTTGAAGCTTCTCATTGAAGAGCCTCCAGAGAAGAGTTTTATTCTCATTGAGGCGGGAGATTTGAAAAAAGGAACAGGGTTGCGCAATGTTGTTGAAACGGCAGCAAAAGCGATGGCTCTGCCTTGTTTTGCTGATGATGCTCGTTCTCTGGATGCTCTGATTGATGAGGTTGTGGGTTGTTTTAAAAAGAGCATTTATTTGGATGCACGCAAGTGGTTGCATGAAAGTTTGGGAGCAGATCGGCTTGTTTCTCGAAGTGAATTAGAGAAGCTTTGTTTTTATGCTGCTGATAGACAGATTACTCTTGAGGATGTGAAAGCTATCGTGAGTAATGTAAGTGCTGTTTCTTTCGATGAGGTGATTGATGCTCTTTTATTGGGTGATGTATCAAGCTTTGAGGCGCATTTTAGTCAAAATGCTCTATTGAGTGGTGCGTTTTTTTTGATTTTGAGTACCGCACAAAGGCATTTTCAGCAACTGCAGCTTTTGCGTTATCAAGTGGAGATTGAAGGAAAATCTCCTTCTATCGTGATTTCTCAAGCACGGCCGCCGATTTTTTTTCAACGCAAAAAAACAGTTGAACAAGCTTTAAGATATTGGAAATTAGAACAGATTTCTTATGCGATGGAAAGAATTCAAACTGCTGTTTTAGAAAGCCGTAAAAATCCGCTTTTGAGTGAAGCGATTATTCGCCAAGCTTTGCTGGGGCTTACAATTGTTGCGCGACGCCAGAAGGCTGCTTAAAATAAAATATTGTATAAGATTTATTGTTTTTTTAAGATAACAAGTTTCTAAAGTAAAACGGTGATGTTTTATTAAAGAGCGGTTGTTTTGACCATGCAAGAGAAGAAAGAGCATTTGTCTTTGGTGCCATGAGGTGTGCTTGTGGGTTAAGAATTGACAAGTTTTAAGGCTTGATGTTAGGATCTCTATCATTTTTTGGGGCATTTTCTAGATAAAATGATCTGTTGATGGCTTGTGCCAAGTGATTATTGGTTGTTGTTTGCAACCTTATTATTTTATTTTCTTGCTGGTTGTGATTTTTTAAATGTTTGGTACATAACTCTTGAACAAAGAGGCAGATAGTTTTGGTTTTATTGCTGTTTTCAAAGAGTTTTTAAAGGTGAGAAATGCTCCATATTCGGTTTGAAAGAATAGCCCTTATTGGGATTGGTCTGATTGGCTCTTCTTTAGCAAGAGTAATTAAAAAGAAAAATCTTGCGGCTCAGATTTCTATTGCAACGCGTCGTCAAGAAACATTGGAAAGAGCCCGTGAATTGCAACTCGGGGATTTGTATACAACCGATAATGCAGAAGCTGTTGAAGGGGCTGATCTCGTTATTATTTCTGTTCCTGTTGGAGCAAGTGCAGAGGTGGCAAAAAACATTCATGATCATTTAAAGCTAGGGGCGATTGTGAGTGATGTTGGTTCTACAAAAGAATTGGTTATTGCAGAAATGGCACCTTTATTACCCAAAACAGTTCATTTTATTCCGGGACATCCGATTGCTGGAACAGAGTATTCAGGACCAGATGCTGGTTTTGCTGATTTGTTTGTAAATCGCTGGTGTATTTTAACGCCTTTTGCGGATAGTGATGCGGCGGTTGTAGCGCAATTGACAGCGTTTTGGGAAGCTTGTGGTGCGCGTGTTGAAAAAATGGAGCCTAAACATCATGACCTTGTGTTGGCTATTGTTTCGCATTTGCCGCATTTGATTGCCTATAATACTGTGGGGACAGCCAGTGATCTAGAAAAAGTCACTAATTCGGAAGTGATTGCTTATTCTGCTTCAGGTTTTCGTGATTTTACGCGTTTGGCATCTTCTGATCCTGTTATGTGGCGCGATATTTGTTTGCATAATAAGGAGGCTATTTTAGAAATGTTGGGTCGTTTTAGTGAAGGGCTTGCTTTTTTAGAACAGGCAATTCGTTTGGGAGATGGGGAGACACTGTTTAACTTTTTTACCCGTACGCGCGCTGTGCGTCGTAATATTATTGATGCAGGGCAGGAAATAGATGTGCCTGATTTTGGACGCCATAGTGTTTCTAAAGAGAGCGTGTAAAAAAGTTTTTTATTGAATCTTTTTCGTTTTTTCTAGAAGTCTATATTTCTATCCAAAAGAGTGGCAATTGCTTGCGTGGAGAGGCTTGAGGGTTAAAAGGTTTTATGGGTGGGAGATTATCATTTGTGGTTCTGTAGAATATGGGATGTAGGATAAGAGGCTATGGAGTTTAGAAGAAAGCGCCTTTAAGTGGTTGGAGAACTTTATATCATGCGATTTTAAGGATTATTTTTAGATCATTTTGTGTGATATATTTATGCTTAAGATGCTTTGTATAAATTTGTATGTGTCCTTTATGTTGCCAATAATGTCAATGGTTTATTATATTAATCTTCATCGTTTTGTTATGCTAAAAAGTTAGACTTGACCACATGGATTATTGCCCTTTATATTAAACTAGTTTGTTTTGAAATTTTGATGATGATTATGAAATTTGTATAGATGAGAGAGAGTATTACCAGAGAGTATTGAGATTTGTTAAGAAATATCTTTTGGTACAGCTATCATATTCTTGTTAATGCAATAAGCCATTATTGGCGTGATAGTGGAAGTGCTTTTGCCAGTCATGTCGCGCTATCAGGATTGTTAGCGTTTTTTCCTTTTTTTATTTTTGGAACATCTCTTGCTAGTTTTATCGGCGCTTTTACTTATACACCGCAAAAAATTAAAGCGCTGGTACAGTTATTACCAGATATCATTGCCGAGCCTTTATCTCAGGAAATTATCAACGTTTTAACCATTCAACGAGGGGATGTGTTAACGATTTCTGTTATTGGAGCTGCTTATTTTGCCTCTAATGGAATAGAGGCTTTGCGTACGGCTTTAAATAAAGCTTATCGTGTAACTGATCAGCGTAGTTTATTGTTTTGTCGTTTCCAAAGTTTGTTTTTTGTCATTCTTGGAGCTATTGGTCTTGTGGTGATCAGCTTTTTGTTGGTTTTGGCACCTTTGCTGATTAAGATTATGAAAAATCATTCTTTTTTCATGACAGAATATATCAGTGTTATTCGTCTATGGCGTTATGTAATCGCTATTGTTGTTTTGTTTATCAGTCTTTTGATTGTTCATAAATGGCTTCCCGCAGAGAGACGGAAATTTATAGATATTTTACCAGGAATTGTGGTAACAATGTCGGTGTGGTTTATAGCTTCCATTGCTTTTGCACAATATTTAACGATGTTTGATTATATTTCTACCTATGCGGGGTTAGCATCTATTATGGCTGCTATTATTTTTCTTTACATATTAAGCGCAATTTTTATTTTGGGAGGCGAAATAAACGCAGCAATCATGTTTTATCGCAATCATCTGCAGTATTCAGAGGAATGAAAGAACGAATGCGTGTGTGAAAGCTCAAAGACAAATAAACAAATAAAACCTGCCATTACTTTATTGGTTGATGCGGATGCTTGTCCTGTAAAAGATGAAGTTTATCGTGTGATGAATCGTTATCAGCTAGAGACGTTTGTTGTGGCAAACCGTTTTCTCTCTCTCTTCCCGATGAAGAGCTCGTTGAAAGAATCGTTGTTTCTGATGGGCTTGATAGGGCTGAAGATTGGATTGTAGAACATGTGCATGAAGCGAGTATTGTTATTACCAGCGATATCCCTTTAGCAGCAAGGGTTGTGCAAGCGGAAGGGGGGTGTCTTTCGTCAACAGGGCGTATTTTTGATATAAGCTCTGTCGGTCAAGCTTTGGCAATGCGTAATTTGATGGAAAATTTACGAGAGCAGGGGCATGTCACTGGAGAACCACGTCCTTTTTCTGGTAAAGATCGTTCTGCTTTTTTGTCATCATTGGATGTTGCTATACAACGTTTAAAAAGACGTGGTTATTAGATTATTGTGCTTCTTTCATGACAGCTTTTATAAGTGCTTTGGCTTCATCATTGGCCCATGGCGCTGCCCCGTTATAGGACGCAATGAGATAACCATTTTTATCAATGAGAAATGTGATGGGGAGTCCTAAAGCAAGTCCTTGTTTTCTCATGTCGTTGAAGATATTCATTGTTTCATCGCGATAGTAGACTAAATTATCAGCATGAATATCTTGCAAAAATTTCTGAATTTTTTCAAGAGAAGCGGCTTTATCGATATTAATCGCTATGACATCGAAATTTTCTCCACCCAATTCGCGTTTTAATTGTGCCAGTTCGGGCATTTCCGTGCGGCAGGGAACGCACCAGATCGCCCATAGATTAATGAGTATCGGTTTTCCATTAAATTCAGCGAGTGCGTGGTCTTTCCCTTGAATATCCTTAAAAGAGAGAGTATTCATATCTAAGGGGGTATCAATAAATCGCATGTGAGCAAAAAAGCCTGTTGCGGCTTTTTGGATTGTCATCATTTTTTTGTTTTGTACTTTTTCGGTATTTTCTTTTGAAAGAGAGTTGGCAATTAATCCCGCACTCTTGTCATGGGAACCTTTTGTTGCGTATAAACTGACACCAGCTAAGATCATGGTAGCGAGAAAGGATGTGATAAAGATTATCTTTTTTTTGTTTTTCTTTTTTTGGTTATCAAAATTTTGAGGAATCATAATTTTTATCCTTATTTATGGGTGTTTTTAGAATATGACAGATGAGAAGTTAAAAAACCAAATGTGGGGAGGACGGTTTAACGCAGGACCTACTGCCGCCATGGAAAAAATTAATGCCTCAATTGATGTTGATCAAAAACTCTATCGGCAAGATATTGAAGGTTCACTTGCTCATGCTGCAATGTTAGCGCAAACAAAGATTATTTTACAGTCTGATTATGAAAAAATTTCTCATGGTTTAAAAATTATTTTACAAGAAATTGAAGGGGGGACATTCGTTTTTTCGCGAAAGCTTGAAGATATTCATATGAATATTGAAGCGCGGCTCTCTGAATTGATTGGTCCTGTTGCTGGGCGTTTGCATACGGCACGTTCACGAAATGATCAGGTAGCTGTTGATTTTCGGTTGTGGGTGCGTGAGGCATTGCAAAAAATAGCACAAGCTTTAAAAGAGTTGATAGAACAATTACTTGTTCGCGCAGAGCAACATGTTAATACCTTTATGCCAGGCTTTACGCATTTACAATTGGCGCAACCTGTAACATTGGGTCATTATATGATGGCTTATGTTGAAATGTTTGGTCGCGATTTATCACGGATGCGTGATGCCATTGAGCGAATGAATGAATCGCCTTTGGGGGCGGCGGCTTTGGCAGGAACAAGTTTCCCGATTGATCGCTTTATGACAGCACAAGCGCTAGGTTTTCGGGAACCTACACGAAATTCGATTGATAGTGTCGCTGATCGTGATTTTGCCTTGGAATTTTTAAGCGCTGGTGCTTTTTGTGCAATGCATCTTTCGCGTTTAGCAGAAGAAATAATTCTTTGGTCAAGTGAACAATTTTGTTTTATTCGTTTGTCAGATGCCTTTTCAACGGGTTCTTCTATTATGCCACAAAAGAGAAATCCTGATGCAGCAGAGTTAGTACGGGCAAAAGCAGGTCGATTGAATGGTGCGCTTATGGGATTGTTAACGGTGATGAAAGGATTGCCGCTTGCTTATTCGAAAGATATGCAAGAAGATAAAGAATATGTGTTTGATGGAGCTTTGAGTTTGGAATTATCATTAGCAGCAATGACAGGGATGATTGCTGATTTGGAAGTGAATAAAAAAGCTATGAAACAAGCAGCAGATTCAGGATATGCAACAGCGACGGATTTTGCTGATTGGCTTGTATGCGAATTAGGGCTTCCTTTTCGTGAAGCACATCACATGACAGGGCATGCTGTGGCATTGGCAGAAAGAAAACAATGTCGTCTTCAGGACTTATCATTGGAAGAGCTCCAAGAAATTTGTCCTGATATCAATGCAAGACTTTTTGATGTTTTGACCGTTGAAAAATCTGTTGAAAGTCGCAAAAGTTTTGGGGGAACAGCACCTTCAGAGGTTCTTAGGCAAATTTCGTATTGGAAAAGGCGTCTTGTGGAAGCTTAACTGATTGTATTTAGAGGTAAAAAATCAAGATAATGAAAGAGGACAGATGAAAATTATAGTAAAGGGGTTGATGATTGTCCTTTTAGGGGGCTTGGGGGTTGCTGGGTGTGGGCGTAAAGGATCATTGGAGGCGCCTCTTACAAGTGTGGAAAAGCCTATGCATGGGACATCTGCTACTAAAAACGAAGATGATAAGCCTTTTATTCTTGATCGTTTGATAAAGTAGGAGGATAACGTGGATTTTTTCTCCTACCATCAAGGTATGCTTTACGCTGAAGGGTGTTCGCTTGTTGCTCTTGCGCAGGAGGTGGAGACACCTTTTTATTGTTATTCGGCCAATGCATTGGTTTCAAGTTTTAAGGACTATCAAAAGGCATTTCAAGGGATGTCCAGTCTGATTGCTTATGCGGTTAAAGCCAATTCTAATCAAGCAATTTTACGGCTTTTAGCGGTAAATGGGGCGGGGGCTGATGTGGTTTCAGAAGGTGAATTACGGCGTGCTCTTGCTGTTGGTATTCCGGCTGATCGTATTGTTTATTCTGGTGTTGGTAAAACTGTGAGAGAAATAGATTTTGCTCTTTCTCAGAACATTTATTGTTTTAATGTTGAATCAGAACCAGAACTTGAACAATTGTCGCAACGCGCTGTTGCACTGTCAAAGACAGCACGTGTTTCATTGCGCATTAATCCAGATGTTGATGCAAAGACTCATAAGAAAATCACAACAGGAAAATCTGAAAATAAGTTTGGTATTCCATTGATGTTGGCAAGAGAGGCCTACAAAAAGGCTGTCTCTTTACCTGGATTGCAGGTTTGCGGTATCGATATGCATATTGGTAGTCAAATTTGTGATTTAAAGCCGTTTGAAGAGGCATTTCTTCTTATTGCAGATTGTGTACGTCAATTGTGGAGCGATGGTTATGCAATAACGCATATCGATATTGGTGGCGGGCTTGGCATTGCCTATGGTCATGAACAACATCCTGTCCCCTCTCCTTTTGATTATGCCGCGTTGGTAAAGAAGCATATTGCTCCTTTAGGGATTAATATTGTTGTGGAACCGGGGCGGAGCATTGTGGGCCAAGCTGGTGTATTGCTAACCTCTGTTCTCTATTTAAAAAGGGGACAAGGGCGGAATTTTATTATTGTGGATGCGGCAATGAATGATCTGATGCGCCCAACACTTTATGATGCTTGGCAGAATGTCGTCCTTGTGAAACAAGCAGCAAAAGATGCTCCTCTTATTCGGGCCGATATTGTTGGTTCTGTTTGTGAGACTGGTGATTATTTAGCATTAGATCGTTGCTTGCCGATTTTGGCACCAGATGATCTTTTAGCAATTACGCAGGCTGGGGCTTATGGAGCTGTGATGGCGAGTACTTATAATAGTCGACTTTTGATCCCTGAAGTTCTCGTTCAAGATACGCGTTATGCAGTCATTCGTCCGCGTCTTGATTATGCGCAATTGATGGATTGTGATCATATCCCTGATTGGATCGAACATTCTTAAATGTTTTTGGTCTTATTTTTACTAAACTTTGATGAAACAATTTATTTTCTGGAAATTGTCTTATATGGGTTTTATGATCTTAATACACCACGGTAAAAGGGGAAAAATGCTTGTTTATGAAAAATAAAAACATAAAGAGCTTTGCCATAAAGCTTTGGTGTGTGCGCATTTTGATGTGGGGGATCCTTTCATTTGAACGGGTATGGGTGCGGTTGTTACCATTTTTCCTTGTTCTCAGTCTCTTTTGTTCGTTTGGTTGGTTGGGGCTTTTTGGCGTTATAGGCTATTGGTTCCATTGGCTCTTACTTGCGGTTTTGCTCGTTTGTGCTGGGGCAAGTTTATTTTTTCTTATTGGTTTTCGCTTTCCCACAATGCGGGAAGTGGATCATCGTCTTGAACGCGTTAATGATCTTAAACACCAGCCTTTGAATATTCAGACAGATCATGTATGTTCCGAAAATGAAGAAGATTTTAGTGCTGTTATTTGGCGTGAGCATCAACGCCGAATGGCAAGGCAATTATACCATTTAAAAACTGGATTTATTTCTCTTAATAGTGCGGCTTATGATCCTTTGGCTTTGAGATCTTTGTGTGTTCTCCTTTTTGTGTGTGCTTTTAGCTTTTCTTTTGGTTCACACGGGGGACGTTTAGCTGATGCTTTTGATTTTCGTCCTTTTGTGGATGAAAAATTTATACGGATTGATGCTTGGGTAACACCACCTTCTTATACCGGTGTGGCACCAATTTATTTAACAAAAGATGAGAAGACACAACTGGAAATTCCTGAAGGAAGTGATGTGGTTGTACGTGTTGTTAATGGGGCTGGTGTTACAGTCAAAGCAAAAACTGTAGATGATGGGCAGAAAGTTTTGTTTTCAAAGAAAACGGAACAAACAGCTTTGAATGATCCAATCATTCATTTTGAAACCCATTTAGAGAATTCAATGGATTTGTTTATCTCATCACGTCGTAAAAAACAGCAATGGCATTTGCAGATGATGAAAGATCAGCAACCAACAATTGATTGGCTTGGAAAACCGGGGCGGATTTTAACGGGGTCGTTAGAGTTGCGATATATGCTGGATGATGATTATGGTGTAACAAAGGCTTTTGTTGAAATAGAGCCTCTTTTTCAGAATAAAAACGCTTTTTCTCTCTATAGGGCACCGGAAATAAAGCTTCTTCTTCCACGGGGTGGAAAGGGTAAAATGCGGACGGTGCATGATGTCTCAGTGCATCCATGGGCGGGATCGCAAGTCAAAATTACTTTGTTGGCAGAAGATGGTGCGGGACAACAAGGGCGAAGCAAAACTTTTGTGATGATCCTACCACAGCGTGTTTTCTCAAATCCTGTTGCACGTGCTGTTAGTGAATTGCGTCGTATGTTGGCTCTTAATACTTCTACGAGAGAGCGTGTCCTTGATATGCTTTCTGCTTTGCTGGTGCGTCCAGAAAAGGGGCTTCAAAATGCAACGCATTTTCTCGTTCTACAAAGTGCGTGGACAAGGCTTTCTTTGGCACAAACAGAAGAAGATTTGCGCGATGTGGTGGATTATTTATGGCAGATTGCTTTGGGGCTGGAAGGCAATCAGCTTGAATCCGTGCAGAAAAATTTAAAACAAGCACAAGCTGCTTTACGGGATGCTCTGCGATATGGTGCTTCAGCGGCAGAAATCGAACGGCTTATGGCCGATTTGCGTCAAGCTATGGATGCGTATATTCAGGCTTTGGCTGAAAGAGCACCAGATAGTCAAGTTTCTAAAAATTCTAGAAATTCTAAAAGTCTTAATCTTTCTGAAGATACATTACAAGAAAAGCTGAATCTCATTGAAGAAATGGCTAAAACGGGTTCTTCTTTAGCCGCTGAACAACTCTTGGCGGAAATTGAACAGACGCTTGACTATTTGCAAGTGCAAAAAGGCAATCACAATGGGGGAGAAAAAAGTCAATCTACACATATGAAAGAAAAGATGGACCAACTTGGAGATGTAATGCGTCGTCAGCAAGAAATTCTCAATGAAACACATCAGTTAGAGATGAAACAAAAACGTGGGGAAAATGTACCAGAACAACAAAAAAAATCTTTAAAAAAACGTCAGGCTGAATTGCACTCTGAATTATCAACATTAGAAAAAGAATTATCAGAACAGGGCTTTGAAACAGATGATGCATTGAAAAAAGCGGAAGAAAAAATGAATTCTGCAGAAGATGCTCTTGACCAGGGAAATCATCAGGCATCTATACGAAATCAGTCTGATGCTTTAGAATCTTTGCGGCAAGGCGCGCAAAGTGTTTTGAAAAAAATGCGTGAAACACTCAAAGAAACAGGAAATGCTCAAAACGCTGATTCTGGTCCGAAAGATCCGTTAGGACGTCCGCTTTCTTCAAAAACAGATGGAGGACAAGAAGGTGAGGCATTCCCAAAAGAAAGTGATCAAATGCGTACGCGGCAAATTTTAGATGAAATTCGCAAACGTTTGGGCAAGGAACATATTACAGAAGCAGAAAAAAACTATCTTGAAAGGTTGCTTCATTTTAATTAACAAATTGTTGGCTTTTTTCTTAATTGATATCAGAAACAGCGTATGAGAAACCTCTATGGAATTCATCTCCAAAGAAAATGATTAAAGTGCTTGTAACGCAATCATCATCCTGTTCTGCTGCTTTTTGGGATCATTTAAGTTTAAAATGTGAAATATTAAAATGTTTACTATTGCAGAGAAAGCGCAGAAGTCCATATAGGTTTTTGTATATAAAAACCTGTAACATTTGAAATTTGTTTCTACAGAGTATATTGAGTTGGATATCGTTACACTGAAAGATTTTTATGCTTCTGCACTTGGGTTGCGTGTACAAAAGACGCTGTGTGACCAATTGAATTTATGGTGGCCCAATCTTGTGGATAAACGGGTTATGGGGTTGGGGTATGCTCTTCCTTATCTTTCTACTTTGCGTGAACGTACCCAACACTGTTTTGCTTTTATGCCAGCGAGGCAAGGTGCTTCGTCTTGGCCTTGTGTTGAGCAAGTTGCTACAGCGCTTGTTTTTGAAGAAGATTTGCCACTTCCTGATGCATCAGTTGATTGTATTTTATTGGTCCATGCCTTAGAATATACTGAGAATTCATTTGAAACGTTGAATGAAATATGGCGTATTTTAGCCCCTAATGGTCACTTGATTGTTATTGTTCCTAATCGTTCTGGCTTTTGGGCGCGCAATACGACTACGCCTTTTGGTTATGGCGAACCCTATACTCGGCAACAGATTATTCGTTTGTTTGAAAAAACAAACTTTGTTTCTGGGCCAATACAAGAAATTGTCCATTATATGCCCTCTACAGGTTATGTTTCGCGATTTTTTTCATTTTTTTATGAGCCAGTTGCACGCCATCTTTTTCCTTATTTTGGTGGACTCTTAATCTGTCAGGCACAAAAACGTGTTTATCAGGGGGTGCTCGTACAGCGTCGTCAGTCGCGACGTATTTTTATTCCTACTTTATCTCCACAGACAAGAAATATTGTAATTTATAAATAGAGAGAAAAAGTATATGAAGCAGTAGTTGCCAAGTATATCGTGAGATTGAAAAGCATCTTTGTGGCGGG
>NZ_CAHOYM010000005.1 GCF_903679515.1 Bartonella gabonensis | reverse complement strand
GGGCAAAAGGGTCTTACATTGCTTCAAATTATCAACGGGTAGAAACGAAGGAGGCAACGGGTCTTTTAAAGATAGAGGCGTTAGCGCCGATTATCGGGTCTTGTTCTGGATTTGGCGGTTTTTTGGTCGGCAATGGACCGATTCAATGGGCATTAGCAGGGATTATGGTTTTAGCCGCGTGTACAGGACTAGTGATTGTCGCCAAGCGGTTTAAGGAACAGCGCTTGTGATTGTTTTGATCAAAAGCTTTAACAACAGGGAGCACGCTTATGTGGTTGGCAAAATGAGGTGCAAGGAAAGTAAGAAGGAACGAGATCTCTCAGAAACAGAACAACAGCTTCTTCATGAGATGATAGAAACCTATCAAGGCTTAAAGATGATGTCATGCATCATGAAGTGGTTAGCCTTCATTGTTTTTATGTTTGTCATGGATTTTTCTCGTTTCATAGACGCGCTAGAGAATAGCTTCTCACACTTAAAAAAATGGATAACCAAGAGTTAAAGTATTTTTAATTTTTTATACAATTATTCTTTGAAAAGGTCGGAGTGAGTTCCAGTGCGAATAAGATGTAATTTATCTCCTTCAACTCGATAAATAAGCAGCCAATTTGGTTCGATATGACTATCATGACATCCAGCCCAATCGCCTTTTAGGGGATGATCACAATAATGTCTTGGTAATGGTTTTTCTTCAATTAGTAGACTCAATAGTGTACGCAGCTTATTCATATCTTTACCGCGTTTTTCCGCCTTGCGCACGTCACGCTTAAATTGTCGTGAGCGAACAGGTATCAGCATATTAAATGCCTAAGTCCTTAAAAAGGGCATCAGCGTTTTTAAATGTCTCACCTTTACCCTCGTCTAACTCTTTTATAGCTTTACGTGTGACACTATTAGGTACTTTAAGCTCAAAAGGTAAACAACCTTCTTCAGCGACACGCAAGAATGTTATGCGGATAAGGTCTGATGCACTTAGTCCCATGCGTTCCAAAGTAATCATAGCTTGTTTTTTCATTTCAACAGGAATGCGAGCGCGAACAACAGAATCGGCTTTCATGATTGGTACCTCCATTCATAACCTTTATTATAATGTAGCTACATTGTGGATTCAAGTCAATTTTTTAGAATTAGAGACCCTTTGGACATCTGGTATGGCAAAAAAAACACCTCGAAAAGAAGTTTTGATTCGCAATAATTGAAGAAAGTTTTGAAAAGATTTGTTAGAATCAGAAGAAATATTTCTTCTCTAGCAGGACTTTTTATATGGTTACATCATTTGGCAAAATTTTACGCAAAATTCGCGTTGATCACTCAGAACGTCTTTTAGATATGGCTAAGAAATTAGACGTATCTGTATCATTTTTATCTTCTGTTGAGATTGGTAAAAGGTCTGTACCGGTTGGTATGGAAGTCAAAATCATACAATTATATGATTTAGATCAAAAGGAAGCATTACTTTTAAGAAAAGAAGCCTATACATGTCGAAGGAGTTTTACAATAAAACCTTCTGATACATGCAGATGTGAAATTGTTGGTATGTTTGTTAGAAATTTAGAGAATTTTTCACAACAAGACTTAACAAAATTTAAAAAATTGTTAGAGAAATTTGATAAAAAAGCAGGCGTCCTATAGAGGCATATTACAAAATCCTATTCCCTTACGTTTATTAACGCACCCCTCACTTAAAAAATACTAATAAAAACAATAAATTATTAGGAATAAAAAAGAGAGTGGTGCCCAGACGCGGATTCGAACCACGGACACGCGGATTTTCAGTCCGCTGCTCTACCTACTGAGCTATCTGGGCATTCTTCATAAAAAATATAGAGCGTGTGCGGTTATAACATTAAAATTTTCTCTGTCCAGTCATCAAAAGAAAAATAATTGATTTTTTAATAAGTTTATCTCCCTATTCTAGAGAGTTATTAATGAATCTTTATCATAAAATAAACTTGATAGGTATGTTGTGATACATTAGTGTATTATTATCAGAATGCTATCTTATCGTAGTGATGATACGAAAAAATTAAAAGAATCAATTGAGAGGCATGATTAAGAAAGATTTTTTTACAAAGTTTCCGTGAATTTTAAGCCTACGAAATAATAGAAAACATTTTTGATTTTTTTCTAAAAAGACTCTTGAGTAGTCTTTATAACAATTTGTTTTTCTTTATAAAGAAAGCAAGGCATCTAAAAGGGGAGAAATAATGATAATGTTACAAAAACCAAGCAGTCGTCCCAATAATACTAATTTTTCTTCAGGTCCTTGTAGCAAACGGCCTGGTTGGACTTTTGATGTTCTGAAAAATGCATTAGTTGGGCGTTCGCATAGATCGAGAGAAGCAGAATTAAAACTTGCTGAAGTTATTAATTTAACCCGTGAGATTCTTGAGGTTCCTTCTGATCATCGTATAGGAATTATGCCAGGTTCAGATACTGGTACTGTTGAAGCTTCTCTATGGTCTTTATTAGGTGAGCGTGGCATTGATATGGCGGCGTGGGAAAGTTTTGGATTTGGGTGGAATAAAGATGTTGTTGAGCAATTAAAGCTTTCTGATGTGCGTCGTTTTGAAGCTCCATATGGTGAAATACCAGATTTAACACAACTTGATTTTGATCGTGATGTTGTTTTTACATGGAATGGAACAACTTCTGGTGTGCGTATTCCTAATGCGGATTTCATTCCAGATACGCGAGCAGGATTGACCATTTGTGACGCAACATCTGCAGCTTTTGCGCAATATCTTGATTTTTCAAAATTAGATGTTGTTACTTTTTCGTGGCAAAAAGTTTTGGGAGGTGAAGCAGCACATGGTATGGTGATTTTAAGTCCTCGTGCTGTTGAGAGGCTTGAGAATCATGTTCCAGCTTGGCCTATGCCTCAACTTTTTTGTATGACAAAAAATGGAAAATTGAACGAAGATATTTTTAAAGGAAAGATAATCAATACGCCTTCTATGCTTTGTGTTGAGGATTTTCTTGATGGGTTGAAGTGGGCAAAGTCTCTAGGAGGTGCAGCGGCATTAAGAGTACGGGTTGAAAAAAACTTTTCTGTACTTGATGCTTTTGTTCGTAAAACACCATGGTTAGAATATTTGGCAAAAGATCCTGAAGTGCGTTCTAACACATCTATTTGTTTAGATATTGTGGATCCAGTGGTTACGGCTTTAGATACTGAAAAACGAGTAGCTTTTATAAAAGCGATTGTGAAACGCCTTGATGAGGAAGGTGTTGCTTATGATATCGGTTCGTATCGTGATGCTCCTCCTGGACTTCGAATTTGGGCGGGTATAACAATCGAGGCTTCCGACCTTGAAATTTTAACACAATGGCTTGAATGGGCGTTCCAAGTTGAAAAAGCACAACTTTAAATAATGACAGGTGATTTTCACAACGCGTTTTTAAACAGAAAAGAAAAAGAATACGAGAGATTATGATGATCTTTCGTATTCTTGTATCAGACAAACTACTTCTAAATAATGTTACTTCAATTGTAAAAGATTAAGAGGAAAAATGAATGTTTTGGCAGGTGTTGGGTAAAGCCCGAATTGAAATCTCTCATTTTTTATTTTTTATAACAAAAATGACAGATTTAGAATATTTGGGTCTTCGCTTATCTTTAATTATCATAAATTTGAAAATTTAATTCCTTGAAGATTGAGAAAAATCTGAAATGAGGAGTCGCACTTGCTCTAAGGTTTCGTTATAAAGAAGTATTTGTTTTTGAAGGCTGGTTTTTTTGACCAAAAACGACGGAGAAAGTTATGGGCAATGTAGTTGTTGTCGGTACACAATGGGGTGATGAAGGCAAAGGTAAAATTGTAGATTGGTTGTCTGAGCGCGCAGATATTGTGGTGAGATATCAAGGGGGGCATAATGCTGGCCACACATTGGTTATTGATGGAGTGAGTTATAAATTATCACTTTTACCGTCTGGTTTAGTTCGTGGGAAGTTATCAATCATTGGTAATGGTGTTGTTGTTGATCCTCATCATTTTGTTGCAGAATTGAAAAAACTCTGTGATCAGGGTATAAAAATTACACCAGAAATTTTACGGATTGCTGAAAATGCTCCCTTAATTCTTTCTTTGCATCGTGATCTTGATGCAATTCGAGAAAGTGGTTTATCGGGTTTAAAGATTGGGACAACAAAACGCGGTATTGGGCCTGCTTATGAAGACAAGGTGGGACGTCGTGCTATCCGAGTGATGGATTTAGCAGAAAAAGATACGCTTATGGCTAAGATTGAGCGGCTTTTGGGACATCATAATGCTTTGCGTCGTGGGATGGGGGTTGCAGAGATTGATTCTCAAGCGCTTTATGATGAATTGATGCAAGTTGCAGATAAAATTCTGCCCTTTATGGATTGTACGTGGCATTTTTTAGATGAAGGTTATCGGGAGGGTAAGCACATTCTTTTTGAAGGGGCGCAAGGTGCTTTACTCGATAATGATTTTGGAACTTATCCTTATGTAACATCATCGAATACAGTTGCAGGGCAGGCATGTACAGGATCTGGGATGGGACCTAGAGTCATTCATTATGTTTTGGGTATTGCAAAAGCTTATACCACACGTGTTGGAGAAGGGCCGTTTCCGACAGAGCAGATAAATGATATTGGTGAATTTCTTGGGACACGTGGGCATGAATTTGGTGTTGTAACGGGTCGAAAGCGTCGATGTGGTTGGTTTGATGCAGTTTTAGTCCGTCAGATGGTCGCAATTTGTGGTGTTCAAGGTATAGCATTGACGAAACTTGATGTTCTGGATGGTTTGGATGAAATAAAAATTTGTATTGGTTATGAGCTTGATGGTAAAAAGATTGATTATTTACCTTCTTCCATGGGAACTCAAGCCCGTGTAAAGCCTATTTATGAAACATTAGAAGGTTGGAAGGAAAAAACAGCTCATGCATTGAGGTGGGAAGATTTACCAGTGCAGGCTGTTAAATATATACGCTATATCGAAGAACTGATTAATACAAAAGTAGCTTTATTATCCACGAGTCCAGAACGTGAAGATACTATTCTTATTACAGATCCTTTTGCAAATTGATGATTGGTTTTAGGTTTCATATAGATTCCTTGTTCATTTCTGTGTCTTTTAACAAACAGCGTTTTAAAGAGCGGGTGAGAGAAAGGTGTAAAATAACATTGTTTATTTTTCATATTCATTTTACATTATTACGGTAGTTGCACCAATATAAATGACAATTAATATATGAGGCTAAAAGGTGTTTTGGCTTTAGGGCTGGGGTTTCTTTTCTCAGTTTAAGAGAGATTATAGAGGACATGGTAGATTTCGTTGGAATCTTAAAAAAGGCAATTAATGCGCAAGGTAATATTACACCACAAGTGCGTAAGCGGATTTATAAACGGGCTATCGAAACATTAGAACATCAATTTTTAACAGCGAAAATACCGCAAGCAATAGCAGATGAACAAAGAAAGATTCTTCAAAGTGCTATTACAAATGTTGAAGAAGAATATTTAGCAGTTGAAAAGAAGTTGCTTTCTTCAGTTATTGGGTGGAATCTCACAAATATAAATGAAGATAAAAAATATACAGAAGAAACCATATTACCAAAGAATAATGAATTTTCAGGGGGCAACACAAAAAACAAGCAGGATTTTGTGATACGTTCAAAGGATAACAAGGTATTTGATGTTCCTTATCTATCAGATATGCCAGAAGCAGAGCCTGTTCATATGGAGGCTTATTTGCCTTTTGAGCATGTTAATCGCTGTACGTTAAAGGTTTCTCCTTCACAAGAAGATAATCCGCATATTGTTTCGCATATTTTTTCTCAAGCGTTACGTCGTGCTAATAAATCATTGGTGCAAAGGCGTATTGTCATAAGTGCTGTTTCTGTTGTAAGTTTTGTTGTTTTAACTGTTGGTATTTTTTTGATTGGAGAGCGTGTATTTGTATCAAATGTTCCTCAATTGTTAGAAGAAAATATTCAAGCTTCTCATGGAGGCCCCAAGGCACTTTCGGTTAAGAGAAAGTTAACACAACGTTTATTAGAGGATGGGAGTGAAGTTGATGTTGGTTTAAAACAAGCGGCAGATTCTTCCGATGAAGAAGGAATCTCAACAGTTGTTGCCGGCAATTTGCAATCGCTTGAAAAATCAGGGGAAGCTGTTTTTTATCAAGAACGTACAAATTATGAGGCAGAAAAGGTAGCAACGGGAAGCGCTCGCTGGACGCTTATAAGGAAATCTCATGTAAAGGGCGCTCCAGAAGAAATGGCTATACAAGGTGATATAACAATTCCCGATGAAGGGCTATCATTACGGTTAATTGTACGTCGTAATACCGATCAGTCATTTCCTGCAGCATATATTATGGACCTTATTTTTATTCTTTCTGATAAATTTTCAGGTAAAGCTATAAGCAATGTTCAAGCTTTAACCTTTAAAGCGAGTGAACAAGCCATTGGGCAGGTTTTAACAAGAACTATTTCTGCAAAGATTAATGATGATTTTTTTCTTGTTGCATTGAGTAAGAATCATCCATTTCTCAATCGAAATTTACAATTGATGCGAGAATTGCATTGGATGCGTTTGGTATTAACGGATAAAAACGGACGCATAAACGAATTAACCTTTGCAAAAGGTCCAACGGGTGAGTCTATTTTTAATGAAGTTATTGGAAAATGGCTTACACAACAAGATAGACTAACGGTCCTTGGTCAAAAAAATAAAACATAGATGCAAATGAGATAAAAAGTTATTTTTCATCATCCGTTTTTATCATTTACACCTAAACGTATTCAATAAAGTTTACACGTCAATAACTTAAAAAATTTGAGAAATTCATTTACCAATATAAAGCCAATAGACGCCTTGCTCATTTCCAATTTAAGAATATGCAAGCAATTGGCTTTATACCTAATTTTAGAGTCTTATACTTGGCTTTGAGATAAAGCAGAATCTCTGATAGAGTTTTGTACTTTTTCAAATGCCCGCATTTCAATCTGTCTCACGCGTTCTCGACTAATGTTAAATTCACCAGAGAGTTCTTCTAGAGTTAATGGTATATCATTTAAACGACGTGCTTTGAATATACGCCTTTCGCGTTCATTGAGATTGTCCATGGCATTGACAAGCATAGAACGACGATTTTCTAATTCACTTTTTTCAATTAAAATTTGTTCTTGATTGTTAGATTCATCTACCAACCAATCTTGCAACTCACTGTTTTCTCCTTCTTTTGTGCGAAGAGGAGCGTTGAGTGAAGCATCACCACCAAGGCGGCGATTCATCGATACAACTTCATCCTCTGTGACATTCAACTGGGTCGCAATTTCTTTTACTTGTTCTGTATTGAGATCACCGTTATCAAGTGCTTGAAGTTTATTTTTTAACTTACGAAGATTGAAAAACAAGCGCTTTTGATTAGCGGTTGTCCCCATTTTCACCAAACTCCAAGACCGCAATACATATTCTTGGATTGATGCTTTAATCCACCATATTGCATAAGTCGCAAGACGAAAACCACGCTCTGGTTCAAAACGCTTAACTGCTTGCATGAGTCCAATATTGCCTTCTGAAATAACTTCCCCAATAGGGAGTCCATAACCCCGATATCCCATCGCGATTTTAGCAACAAGACGCAAATGGCTGGTGACCAGCTTATGTGCAGCTTTTAGATCATTATGCTCACGATAACGCTGAGCGAGCATATATTCTTCTTTTGGCTCAAGCATTGGAAAACGCCGCACTTCTTCTAAGTAACGGTTTAATCCGCCATCACCTGTGATTACTGATAACAAATTCATCTGGGCCATATAGCACCCTCCTTTTATCTGAATTCCCTGATAAGGCAAATTCTATGTTTAAGATAGCCAACTATCCTTATAACTTCACTGTAGCATATTTTTCGATTTTGTTCAAAAAAAGATATTTTATTGTGAAGTCTTGAAACGGAGAAAAGTTTCAATTCATTTTTTTAAAGTGCTTAATAAGTTTAGCCATATCTTGAGGCATCGGTGCGGAAAACGACATAACTCTACCGGTAGAAGGGTGTTCAAAAGTAAGACTTGCAGCATGGAGTGCTTGTCGGTTGAATTGATCGATTGCCTCTTTAATAGTGGGATTAAGAGCATTTGATTTTGTTTTAAAAGTATTTCCATAAACCGTATCACCGACGAGTGGATGTCCGATATGCGCCATATGAACACGGATTTGATGGGTCCGTCCGGTTTCCAGACGACATTCTAGAAGGCTAGCAAAAGACGTCGAGTCTGCAAGAGTACCATATTTTTCAAGCAGAGAAAAATGTGTAACAGCATGACGAGCATGAGGGTTTTGGTTATGGACGACAGCTTGTTTTGTTCGGTTATGGGGCGAACGGCCAAGGGAGGCATCAATTGTCCAGACATTGCGGTGAGGTATTCCCCAAATCAAGGCATGATAGTGTCGATCTAATGCGCAGGTCCGTCCATGATCAGAAAATTGAGCACTCAGACTTTTGTGAGCCAGATCATTTTTTGCAACAACCATAACACCGCTTGTATTTTTATCAAGACGATGGACAATGCCAGGGCGTTTAACACCACCTATACCAGATAAACTATTTCCACAGTGGTAAATAAGGGCATTAACCAATGTACCAGTCCAATTGCCATTGCCAGGATGAACAACAAGACCGGCTGGTTTGTTAATAACAATGACATGATCATCTTCAAAAAGGATGTCTAATGCAATGGCTTCAGCGCTAGGTTCTGCATCACGAAGGTCAGGCATTGCCAATTCAATTATTTGGTTCGCTTTTAATTTTGTTTTTGGTTCTTTTATAAATTGACCATCAATTGTAAGACAGCCCTCGCGAATGAGGGTTTGCAAACGTGAACGTGAGAGCACATTATGATATTGTTTTGCGAGCCACTGATCGAGACGTTGCCCAAGAGCACCTTCATCCGTTATTTTCTGTATAACCATACGATTCCTATTAAGTTTTTAATAAGATTTTTACCAGTATGAAATTGCTTTGCTATCGAGAAATTCTTTAATTCCCCAATGTCCCCCTTCACGGGCGCGCCCAGAGAATTTTACACCTCCAAAGTAGCTTCCATCAGGTAATCCATGTCCGTTAACTTCCACCATACCGGATCGTACTTGTGCCGCAATACGACGACATTTATTGCGATCTTGCGATTGAATATAGTTTGTAAGACCATACTCAGTGTCATTTGCTAAAGCGATGGCTTCTTCTTCTGTACTAAAGGCAAGAATCGAGAGAACTGGACCAAAGATTTCTTCTTTGAAAATACGCATATGAGGTTTTACATCAGCAAAGACTGTTGGACGGACATAATAACCGCGTTCCATCCCTATAGGTAAACCAGTACCACCCGCAACAAGAGTTGCCCCTTCATCAATTCCCGATTGGATAAGATCTTGAATTTTGTAATATTGTTGTTTTGAAACGACTGGGCCAATATGATTACCTTCTTGGCAGTTTGGTCCTATTTTTGTGGTTTCTGCGATATATTTGGCTATTTTGATGGCTTTGTCATAGATGTTCTGTTCTACAAGCATGCGAGTCGGTGCATTACAACTTTGTCCACTATTATGAAAGCAATGTCGTACACCACGCTGAATAGCATCTGAGTCGGCATCAGCAAAGATAATATTAGCGCCTTTTCCTCCAAGTTCTAAACAGACTCTTTTTAAAGTAGCGCTAGCATTTTTAGAAATATCTTTTCCTGCTCTGGTTGAACCAGTAAAGCTGATCATTTCTAGATCTGGATGTGCTGAAAGATAAGAGCCGACAGTTGCACCATCACCATTGATTAAATTAAAAACACCAGCAGGAAGCGCGGCTTCATCTAAAATTTCAGCAAAAAGCATAGCAGAAAGAGGCGCAATTTCAGAAGGTTTTAACACCATGGTACAGCCCGCCAAGAGAGCGGGGATAACTTTAAGAGTGACTTGATTCATGGGCCAATTCCATGGCGTAATTAATCCTACGACGCCGATAGGGTCGTAGTGAAGGATTGCTTTCTCATTTCCCTTTATTAAAGTTTCTTGGAACGAAAACTCTTTATAAGCTTCGATAAAATCGCGAATGTGGGAACCGCCGGCTGCGGTTTGCGCATTAAGCGCCATATCAATCGGTGCTCCCATTTCCATTGAAATGGTTTTAGCCATGTCTTTGGAACGTTTTTCATAGATCTCTAAAATTTTTTCAACAAATCCAAGACGCTCGTGAGGTAGAGTTGTTTTCCATTCTTGAAACGCTTCTTTCGCTGCGTTAATTGCTTTATCGGCATCTTTTGTGCTTCCAAGGCTAATGACAGCACAAGCTTCTTCTGTTGATGGATTAATGACGTCAAAATCGTGAGGCGTACTTGGATCATCCCATAGACCATTGATATAAAATTTCCGTTTATTAAACATAATTTACTCCTTTTTTATTTGTATTTATGTAATCATGATTGTCTTAGTCTAAGCCTTTTTAAACGAGGATAACAAGGATAATCTTATGAAAACGCGAGAAGTTAGATTGTATTATGATCATCAAACATGGAGAGTTAAATAGAGCAATGCTTCTATAACTTTTTGTATTATTGGGACTAATTGTTTTTATGACATGGGAGGGAAAGAAAGGTACAGACAATTTTCTTGGCACTTTTTATCATGAAGTTTTCTTAAAAATAAACGGAATATGAACTATAGGATACCATAAACCTTAGCAATTTATTTCGTAAATCTTAAAAGGCAATATTTTGCATTTTGGCCTTATTTTTTTCATTAAAAAGTAACCATCAGCAAAAGGTTATTAACCTTCATATGATAGTTTCTATAAATTCTTTTTGAAAAGATCATTTTTCTCATTGCTATAAATTTGTTGGGTGCCATGCATAATTCGAAAACAAAATCTATTTCTTCGTCTTCTTTGACTGATGATGGTACGAAAAGTGCATCAAGAGAAGATTTATCTATGAAGATTACAGAGATATTTCCTTATCCAGAAGTGTGGAAAAAGGCATTTACCCTCGGAAAAAATGTCCGTTTTACGCGAACACCAGAAGTTGAAATTTTACGTCGTCGTATAGAAACAGATCCAATTTTTGCAAAACAATTTAAAATTTTTACAAAGCAAGATCGAAAAAACATCACAGACATTGTCCATTGTAACAAGAAGACAACAAACGTTTCATCGACAAAAAAAGTCATTAATCCCCAATCGATAGAGAATAAAACCTCAGTTGGTCATTCAATGGTTTTAAAGCAATTGTCACAGCAAGCTATGAGCAGACCATCAGCCAATATTCCCCTTGAGGAGGATAAACAAGGGATGGATAAACAAGAGCATGAGTTACATGTGAAAAATGTGCTCCAAAAAATAAATTCTGCTTTGCACCTTTCCGATAATGCATTTTTTGAGTGTGGATCTTTGATATTTGAACATGTGGATACTCAAACTTCCAAAGAGGATAACACACCGATTGATAAGTCAAATGAAATGATACCTGATGTCTCTTCTGCTTTTGATGAGTCAATAACGGCTCTTTATCGTGTTCTTGAATACCGTTTTCCGCAACTTTATGATTCAATCACATCAGAATCTCCAGCGGAAAGAATGAGAGGCGTTGAGCAAATTTCTGATTTAATGAATACGAATAATGAAGCTATGAAGAAGTCTAAAGAGTGTCATTCTAAGCTTTCTGTTGAAGATTCCTCCCATGTGTTAAATGATATTGAGGCGTTAAGTGATACTGGAGATACTATAGAGAATGAAGAAACCAATAAGATTATCGCCCATAATACTATCGATAGTATAACAAAGGATATCACAAAAAATTCAAAAGAGTTACCTGCGATGCAGGCAAACGATAAAACGAAAACATTGCAATCTACCCGTGCACCATTAGGCAATTACACTTCTGCTTTTTTGAAAAATATTCAACCTATTGACTGTGATGTTTATGAATTTCCTCCGATTAGTTTATTACAGAAACCTGTTTTTCATGAAGGGACGATGATTCCTCAGGAAACATTAGAACGTGGTGCTGGACTTTTGGAAAGTGTTTTGGAAGATTTTGGCATTAAGGGTGAAGTTATTCATGTTCATCCAGGGCCAGTTGTAACAATGTATGAATTTGAGCCTGCTGCGGGTGTCAAGTCATCGCGCGTTATTAATCTTTCTGATGATATTGCACGTTCGATGTCGGCTATTTCCACACGCGTTGCAGTCATTCCTGGACGGAATGTTATTGGGATTGAATTGCCTAATGCGGTTCGTGAAACTGTTTATTTACGGGAATTAATCCAAACGCGTTCTTTTCGTGAAAGTGAATTTAAACTTGCTCTTGCTTTGGGGAAAGGGATTAATGGTGAACCTGTTATTGCAGAATTAGCAAAAATGCCTCATTTATTGGTTGCAGGAACAACAGGATCAGGAAAATCTGTTGCAATTAATACAATGATTTTGTCGATTCTTTATCGTATGACGCCACAGCAATGTCGTTTGATTATGGTTGATCCTAAAATGTTAGAGCTTTCTGTTTATGATGGCATTCCACATCTTTTAACACCTGTTGTAACAGATCCTAAAAAAGCGGTAACTGCTTTAAAATGGGCGGTTCGTGAAATGGAAGAGCGTTATCGCAAAATGGCGAAATTAGGTGTGCGTAATATTGATGGTTTTAATGCACGCGTTGCACTTGCCGCTCAAAAAGGCGAAACGATCATGTGTACTGTACAGTCGGGTTTTGATAAAGAAACAGGGGCAATGCTTTATCATGAAGAAGCCATGGATCTCACGCAGCTTCCTTATATTGTCGTGATTGTTGATGAGATGGCTGATCTCATGATGGTGGCAGGGAAAGAAATAGAGAATGCTATTCAGCGCTTAGCGCAAATGGCACGTGCGGCAGGTATTCATCTTATTATGGCAACACAGCGTCCTTCTGTTGATGTTATCACCGGGACAATTAAAGCAAATTTTCCCACCCGAATTTCTTTTCAGGTCACATCAAAAATTGATAGTCGTACGATCTTAGGTGAACAAGGTGCTGAAACGCTGTTAGGTCAAGGAGATATGCTTCATATGGCAGGTGGAGGGCGTATTGTACGCGTTCATGGACCTTTTGTCTCTGATGAAGAGGTTGAATCGGTTGTTGCGCATCTTAAAATGCAAGGAAAACCTGATTATTTAGCAACGGTCACGGATAATGAAGACGAAAACAATGAGGATACTTCTGCTGATTCAACAGCTGAAGTTTCTGAGGAAGAAAATTTTTATGAAGAAAGTGAGAGACTTTATAACCAAGCTGTAAAGATTGTTATGCGTGATAAAAAATGTTCAACATCTTATATTCAGCGCCGTCTCTCAATCGGCTATAATAAAGCAGCTTCTCTTGTTGAACGTATGGAAGAAAAAGGCATTGTGGGAGCCGCTAATCATGTTGGAAAACGTGAAATTTTACTCAATGAAGGAAAATAAACGAGTATATTTAAAAAAGCACATTTTAAAATATGTGATTTTTAAAATGTCGGACAGTCATTATTTAAAGAGCAAATACGTGTTGTATTTTTTGAGAGTCATATTAAAAAATTGAATGGAGAGTAATAGAGCAATCTTTGGGATAACAAGTTGATATAAAAGGGCGGAGATGTTTTTAACATTTCTAGATGATCTTGGATGTCAAGAAATGAAATAAATCTTATAGGAGAACAGATGATTTTTGCTCTCTTTTCTGATTGAAAAAAAATCTTTGCGGTATTCTGGAAGTATTATAAGAAGAGTACCTAAAGTTATGGGGCGCTTTAAAGTGCTAAGGTGAATTTATGATCATTTGATATTCTTGGCACCAGATAAGGTATTTTTACGAGAATCTTTAATTTGAAAAAGAAATTTTTAATTTCTGGTTTTGATAATACAATATATTGCATTGTAATGATAATTTATCTTTATTCCTATTGAATAAAAGTCTCGAGTATCACAAGATTTTCTCATCTCAACTCTGTTTATATTGAAACAATCAAAACCGTTTTTTGTACATCATAGTAAAAGTGGTGGGGGGCAAAAAAGATTTAAAAGGAATAAAAAGACCTCTTATGAACGTTTTTAAACACAAGAACGACTGGCAACATTAGGAGCTGGACGAGTATAATAATGGTACGAGCGAACTCTTTGAGAAGGATAAAAAGGTAAAGCATAATGCCTTGATATTCTTTATGGGGACCTTTATATTACAACATCTACCGATGCTGCCATAAAATAAGCTTGGAATAAGATATTTCTTTAAGACAGGGATATGAATGCACAAAATAAGTATATTCTTCTGGGAATACTATTTTATGTGAGGGACATGTTTCTATTATTGTAACAAGCTTTATGACAATAATGGATGAATAAGCAACAATGTTGGAGGTTTTTTTTACTCTTGTCTTGTTGATGAAACAGACAAAATTTTGCTACAGATAATTGATAATGAGATATCATGTTATTTTAACGAGAGCAGGTATTTTACAATAAATGAACATTATGCGTTTGAAAGTCAGTCCAACACTTTTTTAGTTTTAGTGATGTCATTAAAAGCAGATGAGTTAAGTACAAATGAATTAGACTGTAAGCAAGAAGCTTTTTGTTTTATACCAGAGCTTTTGCCACGGCCTTTTACGTGGGAAATCGATCACAATGGTTTATTTTGTGAAGTTTCAAAAGAGCTAGCTGAAGTTGTTGGTCCTCTCTCTTCCTCTATTTTAGGCTGTAGTTTTCATGAGCTTGCTCATCAATTTAATGATGATCGATATCGGGTTCTTAGTCATTTTATTGAAGCAGCTATGCCGTGGAGTAAAGAGATTGTTCAATGGCCAGTTGATGGTTGCTCACAATGGCTTGATGCTGAATTATCGGCTTTGCCGATTTTTGATGTTAAAAAGCAGCTTAAGGGGTTCCGTGGCTTTGGTATTTTAAAAATACAAGAAAAAGTTCAAGAAAAAAGAGATGAAAATCTGGAGACGGAAATACCGCGTCTTACAGAGATAGAACGCTCAGCTTTTCGTGAAATTGCAGAGCAATTACGTGATGAATTGAATTCATCGGGAAAAGAAAAGAATCTTGTTGAAGAAACAGCTTTTCAATTACCATATCCACAAACATTGCCGGTAAATGCTCTAGAGCAAGCGTTCATAAAAGAACCCGCTGCAGTTTTATCATTGTTGGAGGCAGCAACAGATGGTGTTTTATGGTTAGATGAACAGGGCTTTATTCAATCGGTAAGTAAGCCCGCTTTAGCATTAATGGGGTATGAAATAGATGAGCTACGGGGACAGCCACTCTCTTCATTATTTACTTTGCAAAGCCGGGGTTTGGTTGAAAAATATTTTAAATTAATTCGTGTGAAAGGAAAAAATAAGGTTTTAAAGTGCAGAGAAACAGCTGATTTAATAACGAAAAATCATAAAAATAGAACCGTTCTTATTACGATTGTATTTTTGGCTCAGCACGGCAATTATGCTGTTATGTTGCGTGATATGACAAAAATAGTTCCATCAGAAGAAAAAAAAGCAGAAGAGAATAAAATCGTTGGAGTTGTTCATGAAATACGAACACCTCTGAATGTTCTTATTGGTTTTGCGGAAATTATGCAAGAAGGTCGTTTTGGATCGATAGAAAATGAACGTTATCATGGATATTTACGCGATATTATCTCTTCTGGAAAACATATATTATCATTGATTAATCAATTACTAGAATGTTCAAAGATTAATTATTCTGGTTCCAATAATCAGATTGATTCTTCCCTTATTTCTGAAACATTTGATGTGATATCTTGTTTACGTGCGACGATAGCTTTTCTTGAAACTCAAGCCAATCATAACGGCATTATCATGCGCATTGTTGCTCCACCGCATGTTCCATTTATTTCTGTATCACAACAAATGTTTCGCCAGATTATATGGAATCTTCTTTCCAACGCTATTCGTTTTACCCCCTTGGGGGGACAGATTATTGTTTACGCTTCTTATAGAAAAGAACGCGTAAAAATTTCAGTGAGTGATAATGGCATAGGGATGAGCGAAGAAGAAATTGCACAGGCATTGCAACCTTATGGTCAAGTAGAGCGCAAAGATGGCCGATCTGGTGACAGTGCTTTTATAGGAACAGGCTTAGGTCTTCCGATGTGTAAGGCAATGGTGGAAGAAAGTGGAGGAGAATTTTTATTGTTTTCAAAACCCAATCATGGAACAACTGTGGAAATGTTTTTCCCTCATGTTCCATGATGTAAGTCGTACATAAATTTACTTTTTCTTAGCGAGAAGATCCCTAATTTCTGTTAAAAGTTGTTCTTCTGAAGAGATTTTTTTTGGGGTTTCTCCTTCTTCTTTTCTACGCATTTTATTCATAGCTTTAACGAATAAGAAAAGAACCCAAGCAATAATGAGAAAATTGATAAGTAAAGTGATAAAATTCCCATAGCTA
The DNA here is from genome assembly GCF_903679515.1 of Bartonella gabonensis. Taxonomy (GTDB): domain Bacteria; phylum Pseudomonadota; class Alphaproteobacteria; order Rhizobiales; family Rhizobiaceae; genus Bartonella; species Bartonella gabonensis. Next base: position 49,687 of record NZ_CAHOYM010000005.1, on the reverse strand, counting down.
ATAGTTGCTCCAGCTGCTTTAGCGGCACTCAAAGTCGCCTGCTTTTCGCCAGCAAGTTGAAGAAACATATTAGAAAAATCAATTCCACCTGTAATAAGTCCAATGACGGGCATAAAAATATCATTGACAATTGAGTTGACTAAGCCACCAAAAGCACCCCCGATAATCACACCAATCGCAAGATCAATCATATTACCTTTTAGGGCAAATTCTTTGAATTCTTTAAGCATTGCAGTTTCCCCTTTGTTAAGCGATATACGGTAAATTACTTACCGCTTTTGATGAAAAAGGAAAGGGCAGATTTTATTTTTAAAATTATACTACAACAATAATCTTATTTTCCAAGAACTTTATGAGCCTTAATAAAAGGGCTCAGTCATCAGGAAGCTTCGCGAATGAAGTATTGTATATTGGTGTAAAAAGAGAACTGAGAATAAAAAAATTATATTTCAGCCCTGATGGAAAAAATGACCGATGGAATTAAGAGTAAGACTTATAATTTATCCCCCCTGAATCTAAGAAAGCGATAGAGTAATTAGGGGGAAAAAGCTTATATAAAAGCTATACTTTGTACTTTCCATGCTAGGGGAAAACAGCTTTATAGCGCAAGCTTTATTTTTATTGGAAACAATATTGTACAAAGGAATTGAGCGAATAGAGATAATTTTTTCTATTCAGGGTTCGTAAAAATTCGCGTGAATGACGATGATGTGATGAACTTTCTTATGGAAGGGGGATATTACTTGAATAATATGCTCTCTTTATTGGCGATCTTTTTATGTTAATAAGGTGTATGTGAGGTACGATGGATCATTTTTATGTTGTGGAGAAGGATTGATGAGTTTTTTTCGTTGTATTGGCCGTTCCGCTTTATTTATGTTGGATCCAGAACATGCGCACCGTTTAGCGATTGTCGGATTGAAAAGTGGATTAAATAGTTGTCAAAAGGTTGTCGATAAGCGACTGTGTGTAACTATTGCAGGGCTTGAGTTTAAAAATTTTATTGGTCTTTCGGCGGGGTTTGATAAAAATGCAGAAGTTGTTGATGAAATTTTTCGTTTAGGATTTGGTTTTACAGAAATTGGAACAGTGACACCAAAGCCTCAGATTGGAAATCCTAAACCACGGCTTTTTCGTTTAAAAGAAGATGAAGCGATTATTAATAGAATGGGTTTTAATAATGACGGACATCAAGTTGTTTACGACAGACTGCGGACATGTAAAAAAACGGGTATTGTAGGAGTCAATATTGGAGCCAATAAGGATACGGTTAATAAGATTGACGATTATGCTGTTGGCATTGCTCATTTTTATGACGTTGCGGATTATTTTACGGTTAATATTTCTTCTCCCAATACACCAGGTTTGCGTGATTTACAGGCTCGTGATAGTTTGCATCTTTTGTTGAATGCCATTTCGCAAGCGCGAGAGGAGCAAGAGAAAAGATGTGGATTCTCGATACCCATTTTTTTAAAAATTGCTCCAGATTTATCAGAGAAAGAATTGGACGATATTGCTGAAGAAATAAAACTTTCTGATTTTGATGGACTCATTGTTTCCAATACGACTCTTTCACGCCGAAGTCTTAAAGATAGTCATTTCAGCAATGAAGGGGGGGGGCTTTCTGGACGTCCACTTTTTGAGCGGTCTACTATTGTGCTTGCAAAGATGCGTCAAAAGTTAGGCAAGAAGATTGCAATTATTGGTGTTGGCGGTGTAAAGGATGCAAAAACCGCTTTGGAAAAAGTAAAAGCAGGTGCAGATTTAATCCAATTATATAGTGGGATGGTTTATGAAGGTCCAAATCTTACCATAACGATTCTGAAAGAGATTTTGCAGATGATGCAACAAGATGGTGTTGATAACATAAAAGACTATAGAGATCATAGTCTTGAGCATTGGGCAAAATTTCCTTTGTAAAAAATATTTTTTCTTCACAAAAAATTGCGAGATTTTTTTAAAGGGGCTTGCAAACTTTGTTGATCTTCCTTATGTCACATAAGCAAAGAATAAATGTTTACAAAATCGTGAATATTTATGATAGATTTGCTTTTTATGCGGTTGTAGCTCAGTTGGTTAGAGCGCTGGTTTGTGGCACCAGAGGTCGTAGGTTCAAATCCCACCAACCGTACCATTTATCTTGTTACAACTTTTCTAATTCTTATTTAGTTTTAGTACGATTTTTGCTGTGGTTAAAAGTCACAGTTAACGGTTATCGGCTTTTTTTTCGTTTGAGCCGTCACAGAGCAAAGATCTTGCGTGGGTGATTTTATGCGTTTTTTGCCAAAAATGTCCAATTTTTCTAAAAGAGCGGAGACTTTGTTGAAGAAGGTCTCAGCTCATTTTCCCCTTGGTTTTCAAGCTATTATAAAAATAGCATTTTTTGAAGTTTGAATGCACCTCATGGGGTACAGATAAGATACGAACCGATGAACTTCATTGAGAAGAAACTATAAGTCGCATCTAACTCCTTGTTTATTAAGCCTAAATTTGTCATTATGGCAGAATATAGCATCTTATATTTATTCTAACATAGGGGAGCGCCGATATAACGATTATAGCGGGTGAGAATAAAATAGAGGGTTTAAGTCAAAGTCTACAAGAACAAGGTATAGCCAAGCTAAAAGCGGCATTTCCGCAATGTTTTTTTGAGGGCAAGCTGGATATAGATCAGCTTTTAAACCTATGCGGTGAATATATTGAGAATGATTTTGAGAAATTCAAATTTGAGTGGAAAGGCAAGCTTGTGTCTTTAAGGCTTGCGCAAAAGCCTTCCTTGGCAATGTTGCGGCCTAAGTTTGATGAAAGTATAGACTTTGATCATACGCATAATGTCTATATTAAAGGCGATAATCTCGAAGTCTTAAAGCTATCCAACGGGCTTATTTTCAAGAGGTCAAGATGATTTATATTGACCCCATCCTATAATACGGGGAATGATTTTGTAGATGAAGGTGATTTTACAGACCCTCTAGCAAGATATAAAGACGTGACGCGCCAAACGACAAAATCGAATCCTTGAGACAATGGGTTGTTTTACACGGCGTAATATGATCTACCCGCGGCTCAGATTAGCAGAGTGTGAATTAGGAGGTGTTTTTTATATTCATGCACTAAAAAACGAAGCACTTGCAGTAAGTTTTCTATCAAATATAAAAAGGAGGATGTACCATATTTAACATAATAATCTCTTTTATTCCGTGGAGTATTTACTTTTAGGATATCAATGGAAACGTTTTAACTCTGGTCGAACGCTCTCTCATCTTGACTGTGATTTTATTGTCCATTATTGCTGTGAATATTAAAATTGTCCGACAGGGGGAACCGGTGATGATGACTAACGTTCTGACAGTTATAGTCCTGTTTGTTAATTATTTCGCTGGAGAACCTACACTTTTACTGAACTACCCCACAGTTTTTTGCTCTCTGTCACTTGCTCTGGTTTCATTGATGAACTTGCTGGTAAAGAAACCCTTTACCATTTTTTATGCCAGTGCTGGTCTTTCTGAAGAAAAACGCAAACATATCTTATTTTATATCATCAATAAATATATTAGATGGATTTTGGTAATCATCCTTTTTGCCAATAGTCTTCTCGTGGCTTTTTTTGCATGGCCCCTCCAGCTTTGGTTGGTCACTATGGATTTAATTTGTGCTGGTATTCTTTTTTCTAAATATCTTCCTAACATCATGCAATATTTTTATCGCGTCAAACATCATGGAGCATAATATGTCATTGTTTAATATTGTGACCGGAACCCCTTTATGGGTCTGGGGGGCTTATTTTTCTCATTCCGTTGGGAATAAACGCATTGAAAGATAGGGAAATCGGGGTTTCCCGCCTTTTTCTATTGCCGTTAATCTTTCTTTTTTTGGGCGGAAGCGATGTGATTAACAAGCTGGTGTTCCCACGCTGGGGAGCATTCTCAATGTTGGCGGGGCTGATAATCGGCGTTGGTGTTGGCTGGTTGCTCTGGCGTGCCACTCCGCGTTTAAAAATCAAAGAGGGAACGGATTTAATTATTCGGCCTGGTACGCCGTTGACGCTGATATTTATTCTTATCGCTTTTGTCATCAAATTCACATTGATTGTTTTTCTCAAGGTTGAACCTGATTTGAAATATGCATTTAATTTTAACCTTCTTTTTGGTCTTTTAAATGGGTTCACTGCTGGTGTATTTTGGGGCAGCACATTAAATTTATATAGAACATTTCGAAAGAATCCAAATTAATTCCTATACCATTTGCTGTGAGTGCTTCCCATCAGAACTATCTCAATAGAAGCTTATTCTTAACAATAACGCTGCATACAAACGCAGCGTTGCCTCATAGTTTCAGATTTTGTTCTAGCGCGTGAATACGTGACGGAAGTGATAGATATCTGGCTATGCCTCTTGGGGGCAGAGCGAGCCTAAAGGTTTAGAATGCTACGCGTTTAAACTAGCTGGACTTTGAGCAGATGGTTTATCGCTAATGGTAAATCATTTTGTTTTACGATTCAAAAAGAGGATAGTGATGCCCTCATTGGCGTAGGAGGGCAAGAAAACTCTTAGCTTGGCCATGCATCAACAATTTGTAGAACTATGTTGTGGATCCCATACGCAAAGCGGTTGCTATGATGGCATGATGCTTTTATCAAGCATTATGATATGGTAGGAACCGGTATTTAAGGGTGCAACTGCGGTCACTGTACGATCTAGTAGCATTACGTCTGAGTATTTAGAAGCGGCAGACCAGTACAGGCTATACGTATAATATGTAAAGCACGCTTGCAGGAATCAGTGTGTCATTATTGCGTTGTACACGCAACCCTCTCGCGAGTACTTCATTGATAAGGCTGTTTTTTGAAGCTGGTTGTAATTATCTGTGTGTTTTTAAAGAGAACGTTAGCACCGATGTATCGCGTGCAGTACCATTGGTTTTATACAACTGTTCTCATTTTTCTTGCTTTCTTCCTTTAAAAAACCTGCGATTATCAGTTTTTTGGTATACGAATGATAACAGAGTAAAGACTCTTCTCTCGTATTTCCCCTTTTTTTGTTCAAAAAAGCCAAAGCGTTTTAATGAGCAGAGATCTAGTCTAAAAAGGTATTTTTTAGATTTATTGCTTTATTTTCAATGGAATATAGATTTTCTGCTTTTGAGTGTGCAAGTGCATCTTATGATGAAACATAAGATGCGAACCCGTAAGCTTGGGCGCAGAGTAGACTCATAGTAATAACAAGCTTAGGCATATAGTTGGCAGATACTGTCATTATTGAGGGGAGGCCTAGATTGTGCTTGCCTATGCCGCATGTGAAGCAATTTTAAATTTACCCGTGGTGATATGTCTTCAAATTGGAGATTCAATTCTTCAATTTGTCAGAAAGGTGATAATTTTCTCGTCCAAAGAACAGATCAATCGATTGCGTAATAGGGTATGTGTGCCTTTTCCGACCGTGTCTTTTTTAAAAAGCATCTGTTACCTCGTGGCAGGGTTGGGTGTGACGATATGATCAGCCTACCAAAGAAATGGAAGTGTTATCGCGATAGCCACCAATAGTAGTCCAGCGATAAAGGTGGCAGCAAACTGCAATGATATAAAAGAACCAAGGACGCCGACCAAAAAGCTTCCGACCGGCATTTCAGCATAGCCTATTACCCGAAAAGCAGAATTAGCTCACCCGAGAAGTTGCTTTGGTGTGAGGCGCTGCCTGAAGGCGGTAACAGCAATAAACCATAAGCTTGCTCCAACGCCAGCGATAAAGGTAACGCCCCATACCACGACAGCACTTTTTGAAAAGGCTGGAATCAGCAGCAAGACAACCGTTCCTAAACCGTCAATGAGAACAGCTAGGCGCACCGGTGCATAGCGTATACGCGGTGCAAATAGGGCACCTGCCATTGTACCAAGCGCGTAGGCTGCAAACATCATGCCATATTGGCTGCTATGGAGGCCCAGATATCGACCATCGGTAACGAAGAAGATGAACGAGGTTAGAAATGCTCCAAATACCACCGATAGAAAGAATGTGAGTAATGTAAGGGAGATAAGATGCTGATTTGAAAAAATAAAATGAAAGCCGGCAATGATATAACGGAAAGAGATGTTTTCTTTATCAAGTGCTGGCAATTTCGGAACAGCACGGCGAGTGGTAAAAATCAGCGTGATAAAAAGCGCGATTAACAGGCCCAGAAATAACAGTGTGCTATGCGCTAAAATGCTGTTTGTTATGATAGGGGCAAGAAAATAGGAGACCCCGAAATCTAAAAACAAGACAATTGAGTAGAAGGTCATCAACCGCTCTCCCTCCATGATAAGTGGCGGAATCGTCATTATATAAGCTTCGGCAGAAACGACGATGAACCCAGCAATGGTTGCATAAAAGAAAATTTGTTCGGCTGGAGCAATCTGTATCATAAGCAGTACGAACAGGATAATATGCAGTAGCATGAAGATGAAGAGAGCCGAGGTGGCAAGTTTTATCTTGTCGCAGCGATCAAGTAAAACGCCTGCAAGGATGCCGAAAATTGGCCACGCTAATGAGAAGAGACCTTGTGCCCAACTTACTCCGACTACTTCATATCCAGATTGTCTTGCTAATAGCGGGATGGCAGTGCGCAAAGCACCGCTGAGTAAGGCGAGCAGACTAACGGTTAGGCAAAAATAGCGTATGTCCTTATTGGCAAAAAGCGTGAATATTCTTTTCTCCTTAAGATGCCACACAGATTTCCACTGGTCCATCAAGTACGGCGGTTGTATTCAGCATGTTTGCGACATAGTCGTCCAAGATATTCCTATCTGCCTGAGGTAGAAGGAAATACATGAGGTTGGAATACCATTGCCAACCATGCTGAGAGAGCTGGAGATCGTTATCACTTTCTGCGATGAGACCTGCGCCTATGAGCTATTACAGGTTATTGTATACAAAAGAGGGGAGTGCGGTCCAGTCAATTCTTTCTTTTTGGACATAGCCGTTATAAGGTAGCCGCATACACAAAGCCTTGGAGGCTTGTTGCTCCGCTGATACCCAGTTGTAGTATACTTTGGATTTTCCTTTAAGTTGTATGTCAGTAATGTATCCGCTTCGACTAGGATTGGTTCGTGTGACGAGTGAGCCGAGAAGCGACATTACTGTCGCCCCGAAGCCAACCACATAATCGTCATGATAACCATGCAAATATTTGTGATAGCGGAAATAATTAGCTGAATTCGTTTGAGCAAGCGTTAGAGGAGAGTTATTGGAAATTTTGATATAAGAATGCCCATTACATGGCGCATAGCCGCAGCCGCGCATAACGATGTCGCTAAATAAGCAAAGCATCTGTCGATGCTGTAGGCTGGATGGTTTTAGCCCTTTTTGTGCGTAAGACTTATGCAGTTGCAACGTGATAGCTAGATTGTTGATTGCGTAGAGGTTGATGGTTTCAGGGTGAAGCTCGCTTGCTTGCTTCAAATCGTATAATAGTTCTTCGGCTTGCTGACTGTGCATGCCATATAGTAGGTCGAAACCGACATGTCCAATTATCTCTTGTGATCAAGCCGCGGTATTTTTGATTTGTTCACGTGTTGAGGTGAGATTAAACAATGATCGGAAACGCTCAATAAAACTCTGTACACCGAAACTGATCCGGTTAACGCCGATCTCACGGGTAGCATAAAGTTTATCACGTGTGACGCTGTTAGGTTCGCTTTCCAGTGTAAACTCGGCTAAGGAAGAGAGCTCAAATTCGGCATGCAATATTTTTCCGATGTGTCGGATATTATCTGCGGACAAGAGCGACGGTGTGCCACCTCCTATATAGATGCTACGGATGGGACTTCTAAGCGAGCGAATGAAATTTCCTTTGTTTCTGATCTCTGCGGTAAGTGCTGACATATAAGCTTCGATTTGCTTAACGTGTTTGTAAGCTCCTTTCTGAAAGGGACAAAAGAAACAAATGGTTTCGCAAAAGGGAATATGCAAATAAAGAGAAATGGTACGCGCTTGTGGAATCCGCTTATTTTGCGCTAGATTATTAAAATCTAGGTAATCATAAAATTCATTTGAAATAGTGCGAAACAGCGGATATGTGAAATTGTAAATCGGCTTGAGTTGATCGAACTTCACAACAGGATGATCCACGAGTTGCATAGCTTACCTCCCCCCATTTCTTAACTCGTAGTATATTATTGACAGGCGACTGGTGATCCAATCGCTGGAATGTATTACCAAAGACTTTCACGGAACATAATGAATCCTCCTTTTATAGAAGGAGGATGTATTATACTTATAACTTACCATATGAACAGGCTAGCTTGTCTAAGAGGCAGTTTAAAGATAAAAAATGTCTATTTATAAAAGAACTTTCTCTGCAGTCTTATGGTTTGATATTGTAATTGGCATTCTGTTTTACGTGGTTGGGCTATGAATGCCTAGAGCGAGAAAAAGCAGGGGCTTTTAATGGACGTGCGGGGTAGCATTGTTATGTTGCTGGGACTTAGGATTGGCGTCTGTCCATGAAATATCATTAGCGCAAAAAGATGGTTTTAAAGGTAGAGATATATTTTTTAATCTCCCTGTAAAACTTCGAGAAGAGATCGAATTATCTATTAGAAAACATATAAATGTCCAGTGTGATAATATTATCGAATTACATGACATCATCGCTCTTGCTCGCCATTTTGGCATATTTCCTAAAATCTCATTGAGATTATGCCATGTACTGGCGAACGGAAATAGACCGCGTTTTGGTATGACTGCGGCGGAGTTACGTGCCGCATTATCGTTGCTAGAATCCAATAGGATTAGGCTTAAGGGGGTGCATTTGCATGTGGGCTCTAATTTGAATTTGACTGAGTTAATAGTATCTACCTTAATTAAGGCAGGAAAGGATATTTACGCATTGAAAGATCAGATAAGTTTACGGTAATCATTGAACCTAGGCGTATTATATCTGAAGATTATGGTTATGTATTTTCAAATATTAGCTCTATAAAAGAGCGAAATGCTACGAACTTAATTACGGCTCTTGGGACGTGTGCTCGATCTGAACAGGATCACGAGAATAGAGTGCCACAAATTTTGTCTTTTCGAGATAAGAGCGGTGAATTTAGTTTAGCGAATATTGTTGGTTCAAATTGTTATGAGCATGATATTCTTGTAAGAAATATGTTTATTCCATTGGATTTATCCTTGGGATGACGAATTTATGCTGCCGGCATGTGGGAGCTATGATATAACGGATACGACAGATTGGATTAGAACGCGGCTTTGAATTATTATTTTTAAAAGAAAATGACTATTCGTATGGAGCTTATCGCTTTGCTTATGAGATATTGTGCTTTGTTGGAGCGCGTCTAGTCATAAAGTACTTTCTGATTGATGGTGAATCTTTAGTTGCGAGTGGATAGCTTGATAGGTGGTTATTCCAAAGCGTGGTCCTTTTAGGGGCGCTGCGATAGTTGTTGTCGAATAAAGGAGATTTTCTGCAGTTGTATAAAACCTAGTGCGGTGCAAAATCTCGATAATAACCCTGATGTAAGATTATTTTTTAATTGCCAAAGCGTTTTAAATTGCAACGCTAATTGGCTCTTACACACCAGATTGGGCGGTATGAGAGCGTAAGGGCGAACAAAAGCTTTATTTTGCGCATTTTGAAGCACTGTAAACGAGCGTTGCGTTTAATGACCAGCCGGTGACCAATTGACGTGAATATAAGCGTACTTTACCCAGCAAGGAGCGCATGAATTTCCAAGTGCTGTGGTGGTTGTTGCAAAGTAATTGGTGCATGAAAGACTTAAACGGAGCCGCGGGCGAAGAGCAAAACTTTTTATACCAAGATAATAAATTGACAAAAGCAAGCTATAACACTGTACACCTCATGTTAAATTTAATTGTTTTCATTTAATACAGGAGGTAAAGTTATGAAAACTAAAGATATGTATAAACCACTGAAAAAAATTCAAATTAAGCGGGTTGATGTTACTGCGCTCAAAACTCTGTCAAATGAGCAGAAAATGGTTACTCAACGCACCTTTCTAAATTGAGGTTTTAAAATATATAAAGCTGGTGGCAAAAAAAGCTGCCAGCTTTATAGCTTTTGGATATATTAATGACGATAGATTATAAAGTTTTAAAATTGCTCTATGGCTGTGCAGCAATGAGCGGGGTTCGGCTGATTACGGGCTCCTTCCATGCTTTTTTTCTATTGTCTATGGGGGTTAGTATAACGCAGCTCGCTTTATTGCAAATTGTGTTTAGCGTGGCTATTTGTATTTTTGAAGTGCCTTGTGGGATTTTAGGAGATAAAATCGGCGTTAAACAAAATGTTATCTTTTCATGTTTTTTTTCACTCTTCTTCTTTTTATGTATCTACGCGCCTAATCTTTCTGTCTTAATTCCGGCAGAAATTATTTATGCTTTAGCCTTTGCTTTATGTTCTGGCGCTGATAGCGCGTGGATTAAAGGTTTAATCGACGGCGGTCTTTACAAGGGTAGTTTGATTTACCACCAAGTAAACGCCTATAAGCGGGAACTAATAGCATTCATGAATATGGTTGCTGGTGTGCTAGGTATTCTTATTGTTTTGTGTATGGATAATTATCAGTCGGCATATTATTTTTGTTCTTTTGGGTTTCTCGTGCTTGTATTCTGGTTAGTCGGGTGACGGGGATAGGGATTGCATCCGTTTGGAGTAGTCAGCTAAGAAACTCAGATTCTTTGTTGCATGCAACAGAAGCTTTTTCTGATTTAGTAACCTCAAAAATCGGGTTATATTATATATTGATATGTGGTTTTATTGTTGCTGCCTTGCAGCCAATATTTCATTTTTGGCAACCTTTTATTTTGGGACAAACAGGAACATTAGACAACGCAACAGGAAAGACTAAAATTCTTATTCTTGGCCTGTGCTTTGTGTCTTATACTCTCGTAAAATATTTATTTAATCGCTTTGTGATTAGATATCTTATGCAAAAATATGCTCCTATGGTGGTAACTTTGTGGTCACTCGTTCTGAGTGCTTTTGTTATGCTTGCTCTGCTTCTCGTCGCAAACAGTTGGGCATGCATTATTTTATTCACCATATTTCACAGTTTTTTTTCTGTCCCTGTGACACAGTTTGAATCAGAATTTTTTAAACATATTCAACAAAAGAATGCGAATACGGTTTTATCCATTGTTAGTTTTCTTGCACGTATTTTTGGTATTTTGGCGCTTGTGCTGATTGGTTGGTTGTCCAGTAATATTGGTATAGAAGCAGCTTTTTGTTGCGCTTTGCTTTGTATATGTTTGGTTATCTCGCTTAATTTGGCCTGGCTTTATATTGATAAAAAGTTAATAAAAGACAAGGGCGTTTGAGAATGTAGGGCCTTGCCTATGATTTACATAAAGACATAGGAAAAAATAGTGTGTGGGTCATCTTATATGAATTGAGTAGAAATTAATAGCTGTCCATCGTTTTTAGGAGAGAAGCTTACCGATTTGAATGCGTCAAATGATTATGCTGCTATGAGCCAGAAATATCATAAACGAGCATATCAAGAGGCTTATGATAGTGATGTTTTGCTAAATAAGTGGACGTATATTAGATTTTGCAAAAAAAAAACGCAAGCTTTTTAGAGTGCGAGGAGGAAATCTTCAATAAACGCATGTCAATCTTACTATTGATGGTATTAAATATTTAAAACTAGCTGGCCAAGACTATAGCGTGCAAGAATGTTTTGCAAGTAGCGAACTTTTGGTGAATTGAGAACGGACGGCTGTGACGAGTGAGAAAATAGTGTATGATCATGTGGTTTATAAGGGTAATATTGAGAAAGGATTTGCGCAAAATCAATGATAATGCCTTCGAAGTAAAATGATTTTTTAAGCTGTTTTAAAGAAATCCTCTAAAGAGGAAATTATATCATGGAGCTTAGCGATACATTTGCGAAGTTTGAAGACGTTTATTCGATGAATTATACTGATTTTGTGGTGCTGATGAAATAGGATAATACGCCGCCCAGTTGTAATTATACTGTTGATTATTGGATCAAGCATGCTAACTTCATCGTCAGTCTGTGTTGTTGGATCTTGTCTGCTCTACCGGTTACAGTTCGCGTTATTGTTTTGAAAAAAACTGGATCTTCTGCAGAGGGTATTGATATATCTGAAGTAGCAATCATTAATGCCCTTGAGTTGGCAGCTAAGCTTGCAGCGGATGATCATTTACGCTATAAAGTTTCTGACACCTGCAGCCTTCCTTTTTATGCAAAAATGTTTACTTATGTACTTGGTGGATGTAATTTTTCATTTATTCAAGCACGAGAACGAGTGCTGTCTGAGGTCAGTCGTGTTTTGAAAGTAGAGGGTGATCTTTGTACTTTAAATTTTTACTATAGAAGGACGCCTAGTGATAAAATTATTACTGACGTTTATAGCGCCATAGGGTTCGAACCTGATCCTGCTTCGACTTTGCATTATTGGCATGACTTTTTTGGGCAAAGCAGGATTGGAACTGGATCAAGAAAAAATTATGACTTATCGTCTCGACCCTATGATGAGCTTAAAGAAAATTTTCGTAGATATATTAGAATTGAAAGTGCGTTCACTTGTCAGCTTGAGGAAAATATGCAGGATGCAGCATTTTATGAGCGATATCTTGTTATCCGTGCTTCTCTTAATGCTCAACGAGATTAATAGGGGAGTTACGATACAATTATGGCGCATAAAATAGTAGCTCAAAATATCATCACGGCAGCTAAACGCCTGCGTGAACGCCAACCTTATGGCGATGAGCCGTTTTTTATATTCGATGTTGATTCTGCGCTGGAACCGGTTCTGCGTTTGCAAGCGGTCTGTCGGCAATATTTTCTGGACGCAGTTATTGCTGTTTCGGTTAAGTCATGCTCGTTAGGTTTGTTGTTGCGACTAATGGCGGAGCACGGGGTCAGTGCAGAAGTATGCTCGGCAGATGAGCTTCAGCTAGCTTTAAAGGCTGGTTTTACTGGCGATAGGATTGTATTGGATGGGTCTTATAAATCTCTCAACGATCTTTCTCAAGGGATTGCTAAAAATGCACTGATTCATGCCGAGAGTCCGCACGAACTCAAGGCCATAATTGAATTGGTTTCTGATACTGACCGCATAGTGGGCTTAGGCTTAAGATTGGCGTATTTTTACAAAGATAGCCAGCGTTCTCGTTTTGGAGTGACAGTGGAAGAATTTGAGGAAGAAATCGTTTCCTTACTGCAATCTTGCAAGAATGTTTATCTTAAGGGCTTTCATCTTCATATCGGTTCGAATTTGGAAAGTCCGGAACGAATTATTGAGAACTTGCGTGATTGGCTTCCCTTCCTTTTAAAAAATATGCCTAAGGGAGTGCATCTTGATATAGGGAGCGGATTTCCAGCAAACTTCTTTTCAGCAGATGCTGAAGTTACGGCTACGAAACCACGGGAGGTTTTCCAAGGAATTTTTAATGTTTTATCTGAACAAGACCCCACTTTACCTGCTAGATGGAAATTAATTTTTGAGTCTGGTAGGTATATCAGCGAAGATCATGGTTATGCTGTAGGGCGAACTGTGAGTATTAAAAAGCGCGGTCAGGTCGATATCATACAGACAAATCTTGGTATGAACTGGATACCTTCTGTACGTGTTTGGCATCATTCGCTTGTACCGTTAGAAGAGAACAAAAACGCTTGTAGTAAACATGGTCAGATCTTAGCAGGTTTTAACTGTTTTGAAAATGATCGCCTTTTTCCCAAGGCAGATTATGGTTTGGGTAAAGATCAGTTGTTTATTATTCGCGGTTGCGGTTCTTATGATTTACAAACTGTTAATGAATGGACGCGTCTTAAACCTCCCGTATACGCTTTATACAAAAAAGAAATCGTCACAGCTAGGCTTGCAGAAAATGCCTTACCAGCTGGGCGAGTGGATCTATTGCATGCAGAGGAAGCTGTTAGTGTTGATAAAAATATCTATCTCGCACCCGCGTCCTCGAGATACGCTTCCGAACTTTTTAATATCATAGATCGTAATAGAAAGGAATTCAATCAATATATGGCTTGGCCACATTATGTGACGAATGAACATGATGAAGCTATTTTTCTTGACGTTTGCTTTTTGCAACATCAGAAGAATGATGGAAAAACATATGCTATTTTGTTTGATGAAGTTCCAGTTGGATTACTTTCTTTTAATAGGATTGATAGTGGTAATAAGACCGCTTATATCGGCTATTGGGTTGATTTAAAACTTCAAGGAAAAGGGATTATCACTAAGTCTGTGAAAGCTTTGATGCAATCTTATTTGAAATCTGGAGAAATAAAAAAATTTGTCATAAAATGCTCAGTAAACAATCAGAGAAGCAACGCAGTAGCACAGCGCTGTGGTTTTGAGCTTGAGGGCAGATTGAGAAAAGCTGAATTGTTGAATGGAGTTTTTCATGATCAGAATATTTATAGCTTTATAATGTGTGATTAACTAAAAAAATTATTTCTTGATATACTGTGTGGATTTGTATCGATGAGGTACATTGTCAATGTTGAATAAAATTCAGCCACGCAAATAAGAAGGCATATGTACAGCATCTGGAGAGGGTCAAAAAAATCATTGAGGGGGCTAGTGCTTTAAATTAAGCTAGAGTTGTTAGAAGAATAGGAAATTCGCCTTTCTTTCAACCGTCCACGAATACTGACGGCTTCTCGTTGTCTCAAGCGTTTATCGGAGTTGCTGTAAGGCGCAGTTAATGAGACGCTATGATTGGGTATTTTGCTGTATAGATTTAGGAAGAAGAAGTGGCGATGCGTATCGCTTCTTTGTGGCTATTCAGAGTAGAGATGTAATAATTACGTTGAGCATCCACTATGAGATTTTATACAATTATTGCTTGTCAAAATGGCTTTAGGCGTTTTGTTTTTTACAAACAGAACGTTAGCGTCGATGTATCACGTGCAGTACCAATTTTTCACTATAGTTGATAGGATAGTTTATTGAGTGTAAGGTTCTCTTACCTTGATGGATGTTGTAGCATTCTTTAAAAATATTCGTTGATAAGTTTTTTTCTGTCATTCATATAAGGTTGATATAATAAGAATAGAACTTGATTATTTTAAAAGTTGATATGTTATGGCTGTAAAAAATGGTAAACAAATAAAAAGCAAGAGTTCTAAGCCTGTTTCTAGTTTTCTTAAAAACTTACGTGGTGTAAGCAACTGGCAGCAAGTTTTACAATGGCTGGCTTTTCGTAATGTGGAAGATATTGAATGTATTACGCCAGATCAAGCGGGTGTCCCGCGTGGCAAGATGATGCTTTCTAAAAAATTTACATCGGAAACATCATTAGCATTGCCTTCAGCGGTTTTTATGGCAACAATTTCAGGAGATTATCCTGAAGATGGTCATGGCTTTGAATATCCCAAAACCGATGGTGATCTGCGTCTTGAGCCAGATTTGTCTACGCTAAGCATTGTGCCATGGGAAGATGCTCCTACAGCACAGGTGATTTGTGATCTTGTATATCAAAATGGACAGTTCGTAGATTATACACCACGAAATGTTTTGCGAAAAGTAGTCAACTTTTATACGCAAATGGATCTAAAGCCGGTTGTTTCACCAGAAATTGAGTTTTATTTAGTAGAGAAAAATCCTGATCCTGATTATCCTTTAGTTCCTCCGGTTGGTCGTTCTGGCCGTTCAATTGGTGGGGGGCAGGGCTATTCAATTGCCGGTGTGAATGAGTTTGATGAGTTTATTGATGATATTTATCATTTTTCGGAAGCGCAAGGATTGGAGATTGATACGCTTATTCACGAAGAAGGGGCCGGTCAGTTTGAAATCAATTTACGTCATGGTGATCCGATTGAATTGGCTGATCAAGTTTTTATGTTCAAACGCACAATTCGTGAGGCTGCTCTTAAACATAATATGTATGCAACTTTTATGGCCAAGCCCATTCAAGGGCAGCCTGGTTCTGCTATGCATATTCACCAATCAGTCGTTGATAAGAAGACAGGTATGAATATTTTTACAAAAGAGGATGGTGAAGAAAGTATTTGTTTTCGCCATTTTATTGGTGGATTACAAAGACATATGGCGGGGGGACTTGTCATGCTTGCGCCTTATGTAAATTCTTATCGACGTCTTATGCCGGATGTTTCGGCACCTGTTAATTTGCGATGGGGATATGATAACCGTACCACAGCATTTCGTGTTCCTCGTTCCTCTCCTCAAGCGCGGCGTGTTGAAAATAGACTTCCTTCATCAGATGCTAATCCTTATTTGGCTTTGGCAATTTCTTTGGCTTGTGGTCTCATTGGTTTACAGCAAAAAATTGAACCGGATGAGCCAACGACAAATAATGTAAATGCTGATAACATTGAATTACCACGTGGTCTTATTGAAGCAGTCAATTTATTTGAACAAAATACAGAAATACGTGCTATTCTGGGCGATGTGTTTGTCAGTACTTATGCTGCAATCAAACGACAAGAGTTTGAAACTTTTATGGAAGTGATTAGCCCGTGGGAGCGCGAATATCTCTTGCTTAATGTTTGAGGTTTATCACGATGATTTGCTCTAATCCAATTTCTCCAGGAGTTTCTTGGTATGAGGATTCTTTAGAAGAACGTCCCTTCTATCCTTCTTTTTGTGAAGATAGACAGAGTGATGTTGTCATTATTGGAGGTGGATTGACAGGCCTTTCAGCTGCTTATCATTTAGCACATGCTGGGGTGGATGTTGTTTTATGTGAAGCATCACGCTTTGGGGATGGTGCTTCAGGGCGCAATGGTGGGCAACTAGGAACGGGGCAACGGCAATGGGTCGAAACGTTAGAGAAAAAATATGGTTTTGAGCGCAGTAAAGTGCTATTTGATTTAGCAGAAGAAGCTAAAAGAGATATTTTATCTTTATGCGTGATGCCTAGTTTTCAATGTGATTTTATGGCAGGACAGCTTTCTGTAACCCATAAAAGGCGTGAGCTTCTTTCTTATCAACGGCATATTGAGGCGATGCAGTGTTATGGCTATCATGCGCTTACTTATATGGATAGGGCTGAAACATCTAGGCGGCTTGGCTCATCTTTTTATTGTGGTGGTATTTATGATGCGGATACTGGTCACATCAATCCCTTAAAACTTGTCGTTGGGTTGGCCAAAAGAGCTAAAGATGCTGGTGCTAAGCTTTATGAGAAGACACAAGTAACAAGCGTGAAGAGCAAGGGATCTCATTGGAAAGTAATAACAGAAAAAGGGAGTATAACAGCAGAGCATGTTTTACTCGCAACGAATGGATATAAACTTGGTTTGCAGCGTTTTGTTGAGAAAAACATTGTTTCTATTCGCTCTTATATTGGAGCAACGGAACCATTACTAAAGAATAGTTCAATTCTCGCAGGCGGTGAATCGGTTGATGATTCTCGTTTTATGGTTCGCTATTTTCGAAAAAGCATTGATAATCGTCTCTTATTTGGGGGTGTAGAAAGTTATGATAATCAGAATCCTGTAAACTTAGATGTACGTATAAAACGGCAAATTGCTGAAATTTATCCTCAATTACACTCTATAAATCTCAGCCATCGTTGGGGGGCAACGGTTGCCATCACGGTTGAGCGTATGCCTTATGTTCGTCAACTTTTTTCAAGGATGACTTATTGTGGTGGTTATTCAGGGCATGGCATTATGCTTGCTCCTTTTATGGGAAAATTATACGCAGAATGGTTGACTGGAAATCATGAACGTTTTGCCCATTTTCAGAATTTAAAGATTTCATCCTTTCCGGGAGGAAGCGTTTTGCGTTATCCGCTTATATTTTTAGCAATGCGTTGGTTTTCTTTAATGGATCATTTTTAACAGGAACATTGATTGAAATGTAGAAAATTAATGGCTTATTTAGGTTCTGTCTGCTTTAATGATAAAAGCTTTTATAAGTAATATGGGATTGCATAATCGAATAGAAAAATAATAAGTTCATGGTAAGTAAAATTATTCCAGTTCCTCCCTTTGATTGTATTGTTTTTGGTGGTAATGGTGACTTAGCAGCACGCAAACTTATACCTGCTCTCTATCATTGTCAGAGGGTTAGGCAATTTAGTGAGCCAACGCGTATTATTGGGGTTGCGCGTTCTGCATGGAGTAATGAAGAATATCAAAATTTTGTTCGTGCGTCTTTAGAAAAACATATTCATAAGGACTATCTCAATTCAACTGAACTTAATTGTTTTCTTGCACGTTTAACTTACGTTTCTGTTGATATTACCTCACATCAAGGCTGGTACGATCTTGCAGAGGTGTTGTCACAAGATTCAGCAAAAATTCGCGCTTTTTATTTAGCGGTTGGTTCACCACTTTTTGCTGATATTGCGATGAGATTAGGGCAAAATGATTTTATCACACAGCAAACACGCATTATCATTGAAAAACCTGTTGGCCGTGATGTCAAAACAGCGACTGAACTCAATGACATATTTGCTAAAGTATTTCATGAAGATCAAATCTTTCGCATTGATCATTATCTTGGCAAAGAAACGGTTCAAAATTTGATGGCCTTACGTTTTGTGAATACACTTTATGAGCCGTTATGGAATTCCAACTATATTGATCATGTTCAGATAACGGTTGCTGAATCTTTAGGTTTGGAAGGGCGTGCAGAATATTATGAGAGTACAGGGGCGCTACGCGATATGGTGCAAAACCATATGCTGCAATTGCTTTGTTTGGTTGCGATGGAAATACCATTTACAAATAGAGCCAATGCTGTGCGGGATGAAAAACTTAAAGTTTTACATTCTTTAACACCTCTTGATGTTCAGAATGTAGAACAATATACTGTACGTGGGCAGTATGTTGCTGGTACATTGAATGGTGTTTCTGTAGATTCTTATCTTGATGATCTTGGAAAAAAGGTAAGTTGGAGCGAAACATTTGTAGCATTGAAGGTTAAGATTAATAATTGGCGTTGGGCAGATACGCCTTTTTATTTACGAACGGGTAAGCGCATGCCCACGCGAATGTCTGAAATTGTGGTTGTTTTCAAACCCATTCCTCATAATATTTTTAATGTAGATTCGGATGAGATTTTTTCTAATCGGCTTGTTATTCGTCTCCAGCCTGATGAAGGCGTCAAACAATGGTTGATGATTAAAGATCCAGGTCCTGGTGGTATGCGATTTCGTCATCTCCCCTTGGATATGAGTTTTGCATCTGCATTTTCTCAGCGTAATCCTGATGCTTATGAACGTTTATTAATGGATGTTATTCGCGGAGATCAAACACTCTTTATGCGTCGTGACGAAGTTGAAGCAGCTTGGAGTTGGATTGATCCTATTCTTGAGGGGTGGCAAGCAATAAAGCAGCCTATGTATGAATATAATGCGGGAACATGGGGACCATCTGCTTCGACGATTTTAATTAAACATGATGGACGTATATGGAACAATTGAGTTTAGAGCAATAAGTTTAGTTTAGAGCAATAAGTATGCATAGAATGAATATTGACCGTTTAAATTTTGAAACACCTACGACTCTTGCTTTAGCGTTGGCTGACCGTGTTGCAGCAGAGCTTAGTATAGCTGTTCTGGAACGCAAGCGCGCGATTTTAGCGGTATCCGGTGGTAAAACACCAGAATTGTTTTTTCATTATTTATCAAAGGCTGATATTGACTGGCAAAATATTATCATCACTTTGGTCGATGAACGTTTTGTCCCTATACACGATGAACGTTCAAATGAACATATGGTACGGTGTCATTTGTTACAAAACTTTGCCGAAAAAGCGCGTTTTGTAGGGCTTTATCATAAAGCAATTACTGCTGAACTTGCTGCTTTTTCGGCAGCAAGTCGTGTTAATACTTTGCCTAAACCCTTTGATGTTGTTATTTTAGGAATGGGGATTGATGGACATACGGCTTCCTTTTTTCCTGATGCTGATCGTTTAAAGCAAGCCCTTGATCTTCGCACACAAGCACTTGTTTTACCACTTCATGCCAAAAGTGCTGTTGAGCCAAGACTCTCACTAACTTTGCCAGTTATTATGCAATCTCGTTGTATTATTCTCCATTTCGAAGGTTTTCAGAAACGCGATTGTTTTGAAGAAGCTTGTCAAGATGGATCTGAAATAGAAATGCCAGTTCGGGCAATTTTGCGTAATTCTCCTCATCTTGTGCAGGTTTATTGGTCGCCTGCAGAAAATGAAATAAGTGAATCAGAATATGAGAGACAAGCGGAATAGAAACGCAATCTCTCTTTCATAAATGAGGAGGAGTAACAATGGAAGGGGGAAAATATGGCACTTTCCAAGACAATTGCCACAGTTATACGAAGGATTTATGAACGTTCTCGATCAACACGAGAAATTTATTTAGATCGTATTGCAAAAGCACAGGCTCATCGCCCTAAACGAAGTTTTTTGGGATGTGCTAATCAGGCGCATGTTTTTGCTGCTTGTGATGTAATAGATAAAGAGCGTTTGAAAGGAAATATCGTTGGAAGTATTGGCATTATAACGGCCTATAACGATATACTTTAAGCCATCAACCTTTTGAAAAATTTCCTAACTTAATTAAAGAAGCAGCCCGTATGGTTGGTGGTGTTGCACAGGTAGCAGGGGGTGTTCCGGCGATGTGCGATGGTGTTACGCAGGGGAATGCGGGGATGGAGCTTTCCCTTTTTTCGCGTGAAATGATTGCAATGGCGACAGCTATAAGCTTATCACACGATATCTTTGACGCAGCATTGTATCTTGGAGTGTGTGATAAAATCGTTCCCGGTTTATTGATTGGTGCACTAACATTTGGACACTTACCAGGAATTTTTATACCCGCTGTTCCTATGACAACGGGTCAAGGTAATGATGAAAAAGCAAAAATACGTCAACTTTACGCAGAAAATAAAATAGATCGCCAAGCATTGCTGGAATCAGAAGCCCGTTCTTATCATGGACCAGGGACATGTACATTTTATGGGACAGCTAACTCAAATCAGGTGATACTGGAGATGATGGGCCTGCAAATACCGGAAGCTTCTTTTGTCAATGCGAATACACCGTTGCGTGATGCTCTAACAAAAGAAGCTACAAAGCGTGTACTTGAAATGACTGATCTCGGTGATCATTATAGACTACTTGGTATGATTATTGATGAGCGTTCTTTTGTGAATGTCATTGTAAGATTAAATGCAACAGGAGGTTCTACCAATCATACGATTCATTTGATAGCTATAGCTGCGGCTTGCGGTATTCAATTGACATGGCATGATATTGCAGAAATTTCATCTTTTGTGCCTCTTTTAGCGCGAATTTATCCTAATGGTTTGGCTGATATCAATCATTTTTATGCAGCAGGGGGGATAGGATTTATTATTTGCGAGCTTATTGAGGCCGGTTTAGTACATGATGATGTTTCTACGGTTTTTGGTAACGATCTCAATGCTTATGCAAGTGAAGCAAAGCGTTCTGCTGATGGCTGTGTGGTGCGTGAACCGGCTCTCAAGGAAAGTGGTGATCATAAGGTGTTAGCAGGGTGGAAAAAACCATTTCAGCTTGACGGTGGTCTTCGTGTTTTATCAGGAGATTTGGGAACAGCTATTATAAAAGTTTCATCTGTTAAACCAGAATATTGGCAGATTAAAGCACCAGTCCTTGTCTTTAATGATCAAGAGGATCTCCAAAAATCTTTTCGATCTGGAGCGTTGTATGATAAAGATTTTATCGCTGTTATTCGCTACCAAGGGCCCAAAGCCAATGGTATGCCAGAGCTTCATAAATTAACCACCATTTTAGGCACCTTACAAGATCGCGGTCAAAGGATAGCATTGATAACGGATGGCCGTATGTCCGGAGCATCAGGAAAAGTTCCTGCTGCCATTTATCTGGCACCAGAAGCTTTGGATAATGGTCCCATTGCGCGTTTGCAAGATGGTGACATTGTTTTCCTTGATATTCATGGGGGTAAATTAACTCTTTTAGAGGATTTAGCAAAATTTACCGCGCGAACAATTACTCCTCCTGATCTTTCAAAAAACGAACAAGGTGTTGGACGCGAACTCTTTCGTGTTTTTCGTCAATCGGTTAATCGAGCAGATCAAGGGGCATCTGTTTTTATGAGATGAGAAATGCAAAAAGAAACAAGGTAAACCATGTGCAATAAAATCATCTACAGTGATTGTAAAAATTCTTAGAATTTTGGTATAGGAAGATTGTGTAATCGGGCGGCAGCTTTGAGTGTATTAACCATGAGCATGGCAATTGTCATTGGTCCAACGCCTCCTGGAACAGGGGTAATTGCAGCAGCTTTTTCTTTTACGTTTTCAAAATCGACGTCCCCAACAAGACGCGTTTTTCCTACACCTTTTTCTGATGAGCCAATGCGGTTAATACCAACATCAATAATAATTGCGCCATTTTTCACCCACTCTTTTTTAATCATTTGTGGGCGGCCTACAGCAGCAACGAGAATGTCGGCACTCCGACATACATCAGCAAGGTCACGGGTACGACTATGGGCAATTGTCACAGTAGCATTGGCAGCTGTTAAAAGGGCAGCCATAGGTTTTCCAACAATATTAGAGCGTCCAACAACAACAGCATCAAGTCCAGATAAATCTTGCCCACAGTATTGTTCAATCATCATCATAGCACCAGCTGGTGTGCAGGGAATAATAGCATCTTCAAGTGCATTGGCTGCCAGTTTTCCTACATTGACATAATGGAAACCATCAACATCTTTTTGGAAAGCAACGGCTTGTGTTATGCGGTTTGTATTGATATGGGCA
This sequence comes from Bartonella gabonensis, assembly GCF_903679515.1. GTDB lineage: Bacteria > Pseudomonadota > Alphaproteobacteria > Rhizobiales > Rhizobiaceae > Bartonella > Bartonella gabonensis. The sequence goes on along the minus strand of NZ_CAHOYM010000005.1, from coordinate 26,970 downwards.
GGAAGAGGCAGCTGTACCAAAATACCATGAATTTTGGGATCAGAATTTAATGTTGCAATAAGTTGAAGGAGCTCTTTTTCTTGCGTTTCTTTGGAAACGATATGTTTGATTGAAAGAAATCCACATTCTTCAGCTTTTTTATTTTTTGAGGCGACATATACTTGACTTGCGGGATCGTCTCCCACGATAATAACAGCGATACTAGGTTGTATATTATAGTTATTGCGGAGTTTTGCTGTTTCAGCCTTAACTTTCATAATAATCTCTTCAGCAAGTTTTTTTCCGTCAATAATATTATTCATAAGAGAGATCCTTTCGGTAAGACTGTTTGTTTTTTTGTAAAGCATTTTCTAATAATACGATAGAGTTTTATAGTAATATTCATAGGGGAACAGTGAGAATTGTTTGATAATGTTGTGGATTTATAGTTTTAGAAGACTTTTAAATAATTGCTTTATAAAAAAGCAGCAATATTGCTGTTCAAATAAACTTTGGATAAAGGATAAAATAATAAAAATACAAAATAGATATGGTGAATTATAGGGTTATAAGAAGTCTTTTAACAACTATTTAAGTTTGTTTTTAATCTATATAGGGGAATACGTATAGAGGGATATTGTGCGCATCAGAATAATAAAATTTTTGAGCGGAATTTTTATTGCAATTATCTTTTTATTTGGGGTGGGGATTCTCGTTTTACCTTATCTTGTTTCTACGGATATGATTCGTATTCGTTTAGCGCAAGAGTTGAGTGCATGGACAGGTTATAATGTGCAATTGCGTGATCCACCGCGGTTAAATCTTTTTCCTTATCCTAAAGCGTTGCTTTCCGGTGTTACTTTAGCCTCAAGAATGGATGGTGTTGCGCCATTAATGGAAGCTGAATCCATAGAAGTTGATCTTTCTGTTGTCGATCTTTTTCGGGGGCGTGTTTCTTTTTCAGAAACGCGGATTGTGCATCCTCAATTTGTTATGGAAAAACCCGTTAAAACAATGGCAGATTTTTTTGATCGATTTTCTCGCTCACAAGGTGCCTTAGGATTAGCCATACGCGAGGCGCGTGAAATATTACAACATAACCCTGAGAATCCAGAGATAGATCACCTTTTAAAACAACCTTTTGGGCGGGTTGTTATTGAAAATGGTGCTCTTGTGTACCAAGATAGCTTTTCAGGAGTAGCGGAAAAAATAACAGGATTAAATGCAACTTTCGATTGGCCAGAATCGACAGAGGAAGTACGGTTGCGTGCAGATGCTCGTTGGCGCGGAGAATTTACAAAATTATCAATTGATGCTTCTCAAGCATTGTTGCTTCTGGCAGGAGGAAAAAGTCAGATTAAGGCAAGTCTCAATTCTGTACGTGGAGGAATAACTTTTACAGGACAGGCTCGATTATCTGAATATTATATTTTTGATGGAAAGGTGTCGATGCGTTCTCCGGGATGGAATCAGACTTTGTCTTGGGTTGCAGGGAAGCAGTTTTGGGGACATAAATTTAAAATACCCATTGTATGGGAATCTCATTTTTTAGCGCGCCCAATGCATATCCAAATGAACAATGTTACATTTACGATGGGAAAAACCAATGCACGTGGGGCTTTGGAACTTGATTTTCAAGATCATGTACCAAATGTCATAGGCTCTTTAGCATTTGATAATCTAGATTTTAGTTTCTTTAGACCAGTATTTTTTTCAGTTAAAGAAAAAAATCCATTCTTTCAGACGGAAATTTTTAACCATATTGGGGTAGATATACGGCTTTCTGCACCACAAGCAAAATTAAGCAATATTACACTTACAAATTTAGCTGTTGCGATACAAATCAGAAATGGCCATTGCATTTTTGATCTTGGACATGCAAATATTTTGGGTGGATCACTTCAAAGCAATATTGAAATTACACCAGCTGGTCAGAAGTTGTGGCTTGAAGGGCGTGCCTCAGGAACTGCTATTGATATGCAGATTGTTTTAGAGGTTTTGGGAATTACCCCGTTTTTACAGAGCAGAGCGAATTTTACCATGATATTACGAACGCTTGCCAATTCTTGGTCAGGAATTTTTGCGAAAATGCGGGGTGAATTAGCACTGAGTATGTCTTCTGGCCGCCTATTAGGATATGATTTGAATGATTTACAGAGAAGGCTTGCAAAAAATGAACAATTTTTTTTAATGAATGATAATACCCTTTCAACAGCTTTTGAGCGTTGGAATATTCAAACAAGTTTTTCAGATGGTACGACAAAGATAACAGAATCATTAATGCGTACAGAAGATTGGAGTTTATCCATGTGGGGAACAATTGCATCTGCTATTATGCAAGATTGGCAAGATAAGCTCACATTACAGGCAAAACTGCAAAAAAATAACAGCTCAGAAACCCTATGTAGAGACGTTCAATGCCTTGCTAATAGTTTGATGCAGCCTCTTACCTTTTCTCTCAACTCCAAAGGACAGAATCGTGGTAATTTCTGGGTTAAACAAGATGATGATGCAAACTAATCGTCATTCTTCATTATGAGCATTGGTTAAGAATTTTATAGAATTTCTTAAAAATAATAAGTTATTATGAAACTTTAAAAAATAAATTGATGAGTACTTATTGAATCTTAGAAGAAATACCATAACCATCTGTGGAGATTGTGTACTTTCCATCTGCTTCAACCGAGCCAATCCCGACAGCGACCAGAATAAAGACTAAGAAAGTAGTAATAGTAATAATTGCAGCTTTTTTAGCAGACATATTTTTCCTCCAATCATGCAATCAAAAACTGAATGCAATGGTGAATTATCATAAAATTTTATGATAAGCAGAATCACTTAAAATTCCATTGGTTCCAATTATTATCTCATAAAATTAAAAAAAACCTATAATTCTTTATATATGAGAGCTCTATAGATATAATTTTTTCTTTTTGTTATATATTTTTCTTCCATTTTTTGAGGATCACAGTGAATTTTAGCACGATTTTGTTATGCGCATAAATTATAAACTTAAAAGATTATTTATTCAGCAGCCACTTGCTTGGAATAAAGAAATAAAAATAGAGGGAGCACAAGCTTCTTATCTTGTGCGTGTTTTGCGGATGCAAGTAGGAGCAGAAATTTTACTTTTTAATGGACAGGATGGTGAATGGCTTGCTAGGCTTATTACCGTTGGAAAAAAATTTGTTGTGGTTCGGCTTATTCATCAAGAAAGATTGCAAACGAAGCCTTCATATCTCATTTATTGTTTTGCTCCACTCAAAAATGCGCGTTTAGATTATATGGTGCAGAAGGCTGTTGAAATGGGAGTATCGATTTTGCAACCTGTTATAACGCATCATACACAGGTTACGCGTATCAATATGGCACGTATGGAGGCTAATGTTATTGAAGCTTCTGAACAATGTGGCATTTTATCTCTTCCTGAATGCGTATCGGCTCTATCATTAGCAGATCTTTTAGCACGTTGGGATGAGACACAGCCTTTATTCTTTTGTGATGAAGAGTATAAATCGCATAATCCATTATCTTCTTTTAAAAAGCGTGATGTTACAACACCTGGTGTTCTCATTGGACCAGAAGGTGGATTTAGTGAAGAAGAGCGGCGCTTTTTAAAAAAGCATTCTTTTGTGGTTTCAATATCATTAGGTCCACGCATTTTACGCGCTGACACTGCTGCTGTTGCGGCTTTAGCTCTTCTTAATGCTACCGTGGGAGATTGGTCAATGGATTGAGATGTCTGTAAAATCATTTTAAACAATTCATTTAAGATGATAATACTAATAATAGGATGCGATAAGTTATGGCGCTTGATATAATGGATGAAAGTGAAATTTATAACTTAGATTCCTTGGTTAGCTATTTCCAAGGGGGGTATAAAGTAGAAGAAGATTGGTGTATTGGTACAGAACATGAAAAATTTCCGTTTTATAGAGATGGTTTTCGTCCTGTTCCTTATGACGGTGAGAGGGGAATCCGAGCGTTGTTAGAGGGGATGCAAAGCGCTTTAGGATGGAAACCTATTTTAGATGAAGGAAATATTATTGGGCTCGTAGGATCAATTGATCAGGGGGCTATTTCTTTGGAACCTGGGGGACAGTTTGAATTATCTGGAGCACCATTAAAAACAGTAGGTCATACTTATCATGAGCTGATGGAGCATTTAGCTCTTCTCAAGAAAATTGCAGAACCATTGGGTATTGGTTTTTTGGGGATGGGAGCTAGCCCAAAGTGGACGTTAGCTGAAACGCCGAAAATGCCTAAATCACGTTATCAGATTATGACTGATTATATGCCGAAAGTTGGGCATAATGGTCTTAATATGATGTATCGTACATCAACAATTCAGGTTAATCTTGATTTTTCATCTGAAAGTGATATGCGGCGAAAAATGCAAGTATCCATGAAGTTACAGTCCATTGCAACCGCATTATTTGCCAGTTCACCTTTTACAGAAGGATGCCCAAATGGCTTTTTGTCGTGGCGTTCTGAAATTTGGCGTGATACGGATAATCAGAGAACAGGTGTTCTTCCCTTTATATTTTCTGAGCGTTTTGGTTTTGCTGATTACGTTGAATGGGCCCTTGATGTTCCCATGTATTTTATTGTACGTGATGGTCGTTATTATGATTGTACACATATAACGTTTCGTCAGTTTATGAAAGGAGCATTAAAAGGAAAAGTTGCAAATTCAATTCCAAACATGGGAGATTGGATTAATCATTTATCAACATTATTTCCCGAAGTTCGCTTAAAAAGGTTTTTAGAAATGAGAGGCGCTGATTGCGGTTCTTGGAAGCGTATCTGTGCCTTGTCGGCTTTTTGGGTTGGGCTTCTTTATGATAAAGAAGCGCTTAACGAGGCAGAGGCTTTGACCAAAGATTGGTGTTTTGAAGAAGTTTTAGACATGCGCCAACGCGTTCCAAAAGAAGGGTTTAAAACCCCTTTTCGTCAAACTATTCTTTTAGAATTAGCCCGTCAGGCTGTTGCTATTGCACGCAAGGGCTTAAAAAATCGCAAACAGTATGATGCAAATGGTTTTGATGAAACAAATTTCCTTAATCCTTTAGAAGAGATTGTGGCAAGGGGGCAAACAGATGCTGAAAAATTTTTGTCTCATTACTCTTCTATTTGGGATGGGTCTGTAGAACCTATATTTTTAGAATGTGCCTATTAAATTTAAGGCAAAAATATTGTCTACTTTTTTAAAAATGCATATCACCTTGACGGCTTATTGACTCATTTGCCTTAGAGAGCATATTGCCTTGCTTTTAACATTTCTCATAAAGGAAATAATAAAAAGATATTTTAGGAACTGTGACTTTTATACCTATATACTATTACGATATTTCCATATCCTCCATGTTGTATCTTTGTGCTGAAGATGATTTGGTCTATTGAGCTTTTTATCAAACATTTTTTATCTGCTTGTCTCATTCCTCTTATGAAGGGGGATAAAAAATATTATTTATATTCAATAACCTCGAATAAAAATACAAAACCTTAGTTTGTTATGCTGGTAAGCCACAACACTTCTTTTATTATTTAAAAACGTAGAGTACGATTCCTAACTGATGTTTTAATAGCAAGATTGCATGGGGGCTTGTACCTTTTTGGTACCATTATACGATAAATCAAATAGCATCCTATTTGACTACTTAGCAGACTTTCATACTGGGATTCTTTATCTAAAAATAATAAAGCATCCACAAAAAATAAGTATTCTTTAGTCATACTTTAAAATATCGAATGATGAAAATTCAATTTGTTGTTCCATTCAATATTTCTAAAACGATTCCTTATCCTATTCTGTAGATGTGACGGGTTCCATCTTACCCTTAAACATTTTTATATATTCTTTTGCTATTTCCTTTTTTTCGCGATATTCTAGATTTCTATGGTTTTTATTGAAGTATGACTGATAAAGTCCATCGTACAGAGTCAGATCGTTCACTTTCGGATATCCAAGTGATATTAATACAGCAAACAAAAGTGTTAAGAGAAAAGATAAAACAATAGATGTTATGGTCCGTTTCACGAGTGATTTAACTCCTTATCTTGGATAAATAGACCGATATTGCATACGGCTATTATGACGGTTGGTATCACTGAATTTGGTTATATCGGCAGGATATATGGAATTTTTGTTGGCATTGTGTTTCAGATTGTTTTGAGTAATGCTATACATTATTAGTTGTATTGATTTTCAATAGGCATTGTGATTTTTAAAGCCTTTACATTAATGATTTTCTTGTTTTTGAGAGGGCATATTTTTATGCCTATAAAGAGAATTTCGAAAAACAAAAAAGCTTTCTCCAAAAGTTTTCATTGAAAGCAAAGAAAGGATGTAATCACAGTTGTTTTCAATAAAATAATTATATTTGAAGGGGTGATTAAAGTTTTTGAGAGTGCTGTCCATAAAATTGGCAAGAGGAGCTTTATGGTTTTTATTTTTCAGAAAATTTATGAATGTTCGTTTTTTTATGAATCATTTTTGAAGAAAGCTCTTTTCAATTCCAAAGGCAAAAGAAAGGGATAAGGTCATTGATAGAATAAGATAGGTTTAAATTATTTTATAAAATCGTCAATTTGAAAGAGTAGGGGAATAAATTTATTTATTTTCTTTAAACGGTTATTCGTAGATAAAAAATTCTCTTTTAATCTATAAATTAAAAAAATAATAACTTTTTAAAAACCTTGTAAGCTTTATACCTTAGTTTTAAATATTATGCATTGATTTTGAATTATGCATATTATTCACCATCAATCATAACATATAGTGGATATAGACTGGGCATAGACAATGACATTTAATTTTTTCATCAATTTATTTCTATTTGTTATTTTTTTATTATGGATTGCCCAAAGCAAGAGAATGCAATGGAGTCTTTCACTCCGTGTTATGCTGGGGCTTATCCTTGGCTTGATTTTTGGTGGTGTTTTGCAAGTTATTTATGGAGAAGGTGAAGCCACTTTGTTGAAATCCGTTGAATGGTTTAACATTGTTGGGAATGGCTATATCTTGTTACTACAAATGATTGTTATGCCATTGGTTTTTATCTCTATCGTTTCAGCGGTTGCTCATTTGCATTCTGTTTATGCTGTTGGAAAAATGAGTATAATGACCATTTCCATATTGCTCTTTACAACGGCTCTTTCAGCGTTGGTTGGTGTTTTGGTAGTGAATGCCTTTGGTTTGACCGCAAATGGTTTGGTCTATGAAGGGCAAAAAGTTTCTGCTGTTCTTGGAGATCGTATTTCTCAACTTGGAGTTATGAATATTCCAAAGATGATTTTATCCTTGATTCCTAAGAACCCCTTTGCTGAGTTAAGTGGTTCTAAGCGTACATCAATCATCAGTGTTGTTATTTTTGCCTCATTTTTAGGAGCTGCGGTTCTTCTTTTAAAGAAAGATGAGCTAGAAAAAGGGGAAAAAGCCCTGTTATTTATTCAAGTGACACAAGCTTGGATTATGCGGTTAGTTCGTATTGTTATTTCTTTAACGCCTTATGGTATTTTTGCACTTATGACGCAAGTAGGAGCATCTTCGCACGTTGCAGATATTTTAAATTTATTGGTTTTTGTTATCGCGTCTTATGTTGGTATTATCCTTATGTTTGGAATTCATGGTGTGTTGCTCGGCATATCAGGAATTAATCCCTTCCGTTTTTTTAAAAAGGTTTTGCCGGTTTTGACATTTGCTTTTAGCAGTCGTTCAAGTGCTGCAAGTATTCCTTTGAATATTGAAGCGCAAACACAGTGGATAGGTATACCGCAATCCATTGCGAGTTTTGCGGCTTCTTTTGGGGCAACAATTGGACAAAATGGCTGTGCCGGTCTTTATCCAGCGATGCTTGCGACCATGATTGCACCGACCGTGGGTATTAATCCTCTTGATCCTATGTGGACTGCTACGCTTGTTGGTGTTGTAACGTTGAGTTCTATTGGTGTTGCTGGTGTGGGTGGAGGCGCTATTTTTGCGGCATTAATAGTACTCCCCATTATGGGGCTTCCTGTTTCTTTGGTTGCTGTACTTATTTCTATTGAGCCGCTGATTGATATGGGACGTACAGCCTTAAATGTAAGTGATTCAATGTTAGCTGGAACGATCACCAGTCAAATATTACGAACAACGGACAAAAGTATTTTTGAAAAATAAGTTTTATGAAACTATGTTTTTTTCGATTGTAGAACATCTCTAAGGGATATTTGCGCTGAACCAGGATGTAGGGGTTTTTGTTGATTGGGGTGAGGAGCCCAACCTGAGAGCCAGATGAAAGAAAAATGTGCACGAATACGTCCATCAGGATCGCTAAATTTTTGTGCATAGATTTCAGCAGCACGGAGAAAAAAGCGTTTAGAGACAGGGCGTCGTGAGCGATTGATGAGGGCATTTTGCATTCCCATCGCTTTAAGATCGTGCATAAGATCAAACATTGTATTATAACGTATCATGATATCTTCAACGTCTGCTACAGGAAGAGCAAAGCCAACACGCTGTAGAAGAGCGCCAACATCACGAATGTCGGCAAAAGGATAGATCCTAGGGCTTGCTCCACCATAAATTTCAATTTCAGCTTGTAGGAGGCATTCACGTAATTCTTTGAGTGTACCCGCTCCTGTCATAACAGCCAGAAATAAACCATCTGGTTTAAGGGTGTTTTTGATCTGGCTTAGAATACCAGGGGTATCGTTCGTCAATTGTAATGAAAGAAGTGAAACGATAAGATCGCAGTAATTTTGAGGCAAATCAAGAATTTCTCGCTGACGTAAATGAAATTTTTTGTCATGGCTTTGATAAAGCGTATCGGTCTCAACACATTCTATAGAACAAACTTTTCCAGATTTCATGAGAGCGTTCATGGCAAGATCTGTATGGCTGTGTAAATCGAGGGCTAATGTAAAGAGGCGATCAACAGTGCTAAGACGTTTATAGAGATCTTCTGCCATGAGAGAGAGTAAGAAGTCATATCCTTTTTTTGCTTTTTGGAAGGCGCGTTTGCGGAATTGTTCAATGCGGTTATGATCAAAAATTAGAGGGTGTGACATATTGTGGAGCACTTTCGATCTATGAAAGAATATATTTTGAAAAGGTTCATATTTGTGCGCGCTCTGTCAAGTTTATAATATGAAAGAAAAATAAGTTTATAGGAGGTTAAGAGTTTTTAAAGGAATGAAATTTATAAATTGAGGAAATACAAAGGAACTTTTGTTCTACGGAGAACTTGTAAAAGCCTAAATTTATAATGTTTTATTTTCGAGAAGCGGCTTTAAATAGCGGGGATATATTAAGTCAATTCATTGAACGCTTTAAAACGATGCTTTATCCACCAATTTGTCCTGGATGTAAGCAAAATGTTTCTACTTATGGCACGATTTGCTCTGAATGTTGGAGAGACCTTCAATTTATCACGAAACCTTATTGCCCTGTTATGGGGACGCCTTTTGTTTGTGATATGGGAGATGGTTTTCTTAGTGGTGAAGCGCTTCGCAATTCTTATCCTTTTTCACGAGTTCGTTCAGTCATTGTTCATAAAGGGCTTGCACGCACTTTGGTGACGCGCTTAAAATACGATGATCATATAGAATTGGCATCTTTTATGGCCAATTGGATGATTTTTGCTGGACGTGAGGTTATTGATGAATGTGATGTTATTATTCCTATTCCATTGCATTTTCGTCGTTTTTGGCAGAGACGTTATAATCAATCTGCTGAGCTTGCGCGTTATATTGCAGCATCGCAAAAAAAGCTTTTAAAACCGAGTTGGCTTGTTCGTTGTCGGCATACGCGTCCGCAGGTTAGTCTTTCTTTGAGAGAGAGAAAACTTAACGTAAAAAATGCTTTTAAGGTTTCGCATAAAGTTAAAAAATATCTCAAAGGATGTTCTGTTTTACTGATTGATGATGTATTTACAACGGGTGCAACAGTCACAGCAGCAGCTGCTGCATTAAAATATGCAGGCGCACGACAGGTTGATGTGCTAACATTTTCGCGTGTCCTTAAAGAAGATTCTATTTTTCCTTCTTCTCAATAGGAACTTAAAGTAGATATTATAAAAAAATACTTGGAGGATAATACTTATGAAAGAGATAATTATTTATACACGCCCTAATTGTCCTTATTGCACAAAAGCACGTGATTTGCTGGACAAAAAAGGCGTAAAATATACAGATATTGATGCTTCCACATCCCTTCGTCAAGAAATGGTACAGCGTGCGAATGGACGTAATACATTTCCACAAATTTTTATCGGTGATTATCACGTTGGCGGTTGTGATGATCTTTATGCTTTAGAAGCTGAGGGAAAACTCAATTCTTTATTGCAAGACATGTAATCGCTGTAAATGACATACTCTTAAGACCGTTTTGCCAGAAGCAGATAGTTAACATCCATATCTTTTGAGCGATTCCAGTTGTCGTTTAATGGATTATAAGTAATACCTATTTCATCAATGACAGTCAGAGCGTTTTTTGATAAGAAATTTTTAAGTTCTCGAGGTTTTAGGAATTTTTTATAATCATGGGTTCCTTTAGGGAGCCAACGGAGGATATATTCAGCGCCTACAATAGCAAGCGCCCATGCTTTCCACGTGCGGTTGAGTGTTGCGACAAACATCACCCCTTGTGGTTTCAGCATTTTTGCTGTCGCTTTTATGAAGAGATTAACGTCAGCGACATGTTCGACAACTTCCATATTAAGGATAATATCAAATTTTTCTCCTTCATTGGCGAGTGCTTCAGCCGTCGTCGTGCGATAATCAATTGAAAGGTCATTTTGGGCTGCATGGATTTTTGCGACTTCAATATTGGTTTGTGCGGCATCAACGCCTACAACGATAGCGCCAAGACGCGCCATTGGTTCACATAATAATCCTCCTCCACAGCCGATATCAAGAATTTTTAAATTGTTAAAGGGCGTCAGTGAAACAGGGTCACGATTAAATTCTAAACAGATTTTTTCTCTGATGTAAGCAAGACGTGTTGGATTAAATTGGTGAAGAGGTTGAAATTTTCCTTGTGGGTTCCACCATTCTACAGCAATACGTGAAAAGTGATCAATTTCACTTTGATCAACAGTTGTTCGTGTTTCATCTATCATGTTGCCTTCCTTTTATTTTTAATGATCAAGTCCAGTAGCTTTTATACAAAGTCAAGAAAAATTAATATAATTATAATGAAACTTGCACAAATGATAGATATTCTGTATGTGGAGAGGTAATTTATTGATACGGTGGGTAGGATCTTATTTTCATTGTGGTTTGAGATAAGAAACTTAAAAATTAAGAGTATTGTTGATGGCGCGTATTGTCATGAAATTTGGAGGAACATCTGTAGCAAACATTGAATGTATTCATAATGTTGCACGGCATGTCAAAAGAGAGGTTGATGCAGGCAATGAGGTTGCTGTTGTAGTCTCTGCGATGGCGGGGAAAACCAACGAGCTTGTTCAGTGGACGTGTGATGCTTCGCCCAACCATAGAGATGCTCGTGAATATGATGTTGTGGTTGCTTCTGGTGAACAGATCACTTCAGGTTTGTTGGCTTTGACACTTCAAACGATGGGGATCAATGCACGTTCGTGGCTTGGTTGGCAAATCCCTATTCATACAGACAATGCGCATGGTCGTGCGCGTATTACTGATATTGATGGATCTTTTTTAATAAAGTGTTTTCAGGAAGGTCAGGTTGCCGTTATTTCTGGTTTTCAGGGGTTATCTGCAGATAATCGGATTTCTACTTTAGGACGTGGGGGATCAGATACAAGTGCTGTTGCTATAGCAGCAGCTGTACAAGCTGATCGTTGTGATATTTATACTGATGTGGATGGTGTTTATACAACGGATCCACGTATAGAACCGAAAGCGCGCCGTTTACCAAAAGTAGCTTTTGAAGAAATGCTGGAAATGGCTTCTCTTGGGGCAAAAGTTTTACAGGTTCGTTCTGTTGAATTGGCCATGCTTCATAAGGTTCGTACTTTTGTACGTTCAAGTTTTGAGGATTCTGATGCATTCAGTATGGAGGATCCAATGAGTTCTTCTGGAACACTTATTTGCGATGAGGATGAAATCGTGGAACAACAAAATGTTACTGGTATTGCTTTTGCTAAAGATGAAGCACAAATTTCTCTCCGTCGACTTGCCGATCGTCCAGGGATTTCGGCAGCAATTTTTGGTCCCTTGGCTGAAGAGTGCATTAATGTTGATATGATTGTGCAAAATATTTCTGAAGATGGTTCAAAAACGGATATGACTTTTACTGTACCATCAGCAGATGTAGAAAAAGCTGTTGCACTTCTTGAAAAAAATCGCAAAGAAATTGGATTTGATGTTATCCAATTTGAAAGCGATCTTGCCAAAATATCTGTGATTGGTGTTGGAATGCGCAGCCATGCAGGTGTTGCGGCTACAGCTTTTAAGGCTTTGGCTGAAAAAGGTATTAATATTCAAGCAATCACAACTTCCGAGATTAAGATTTCTGTTTTGATTGATAGCGCTTATACTGAACTTGCGGTGAGAACATTACATGCTGTTTATGGACTGGATAAGAGTTAAGTACTTTTAAATTCTCAATTTCAATAACATAAAGTTTTCATATTGTATGAATGATTTGCTTTATAAACATAATTTATACTTATTTCTTATAAATAAAAATAATGAATACAGTAAAATTTTTTCATCGAAGAGTTTTTTATGATGAAGAAAAAACTATTTGCTTGCGTATTACAAACACGATTAGCATAGGGATAAAATATTTAAGAGATAATATAAAAAACTTYTTATAAATCGTTTAGATATAAGCATAAAGGGAAAGGGGAATTATTTGTAAGCGGGTGTTTTGAAGAGAAGAAAAATGCACCGTCTTTATGTTGTGAAAGGGAGATTTATACTTCAAACTCAACATGATAGAGCTTATAGAGTCTGCTTTTTAGTTGGCTAAAAATTAAAAATGTTATCCTAGCGGTCAATAATTTATAAAAACTTCAAGCTCTCACACTGAGGAAAGAATACTCTTGATATCATACCGCTGATGTTGAGAGATAAAATGCCTTATCTGTAAACAAAAAGATTGTAGACGTAAAATGACGCAAATTATATGGATGGAAAGAAAGTGTATCTTAATAAAGATATTTATAATTCCATGTGGTCTTTGAAGCAATATTCTGGTTCTTTTGTTGCTCTATGTGGATTTGATGGGAGTGGAAAGACCACTCAAGCACAAGAGATTTCTCGCTACTGGTCACAAGAAAAACATATAATACAAACTTTTCAACCCAGCCATTGGTATAGAAATAATCAAGAGGTGAGAGATTATTTAGAGAATGGAAAACCAATTGATTCATTGCTTTTAGCGCTTTTGGCGGCAACAGATAGACGAAAGCATACACTTGAAATTATCGAACCTTCTTTAACTTCATCGCAAAATTTATTAATCAGTGATCGATATGTTTATTCTAGCCTTGCTTATTTCTACGCTCGAGGTCTCTCTCTTGAAAGAGTGATTAAATTAAATCAATCTATTCCAAGACCACATATCACATTTTATTTTCATGTACCGCCTACTTCTATTATCGAACGCTTGAAAAAAAGGGATGGTTTAACCTTAAAATACGAAGAAAAACGCTCATTTATTGAAAAAGTTTATGAAGTATATCAACTTTTATCAGAAATAGACGAACGATTTATCGTTATTGATGGAACCGCTTCTGTTGCTTTAATCCATAATCAAATCCGGCACCATATAAAGACGGCTTGTTTTGATGATAAATAAAATATACTCATTTTATGAATATCATTTAAAAATTTATCTGTGATCTATTCTCTATGTGCATCCAGGATTTTAAAGGTCTACTCACGATAATTTAAGAGCTCTAAAAAAATATTATGTTGAATAGCGTAATACTTTAATGAAACGACTGATGATCATTAAACTGCAACGCATTTTTTGGAAAATTTTGGAAGAGAGGAAACTATTCAAAAAGGGCTCAATTTCTGTTGTAATAATGATATTCTTTCATTCTCTTAGATACGAATATGGCGATATAAGAACAATCTGTAGAGACATGCACAAATATATTTGAGTAGGGAGAATAAGCTAAGGTCAGAGGCTATAATAACAGCGCTTTTTTTAAGATTTTAATATTCTTATCTCTGATAAATACAACAACAAAAAACAATTGTTAACGTTTTTATGAAGATTTTCAAATCGTTCATTTGATCAGCAAGAACATAAGATAAAAATACTTTAGCAAGTAACTACCTCCATCTCAAGGACTGTAGGAAAAATCTTGATTATACTAAAAAATCAGTCCAACAAAGAAGATGATTCTTAGCTTTACTGGGAACTATGAGAAGTGTTTTTATTACGTTTAATATAAATAAATCCATATCCTAGACCGATAAGAGCAGATAAACCAGAGCCACACAGGACCCCAATTTTTGCAGCATCGAGCAGGCTAATATCTTTAAAGGCGAGCATTGAAACAAAGATAGACATTGTAAAGCCAATTCCTGCTAAAAAACCAATGAGTAAGATGCCAGCCCATGTCATTTGAGGAGGGAGGCGACAGAGTCCTGATTTTACTGCTAGATAACTGGCAGTGATAATACCAAGGGGCTTACCAACGAAAAGACCAATGACAACACCAAGAACAATTAATAATGATTCATGAGAAGAAAGGTCAAAGTTTGCAAAACTTACCCCTGCATTTGCAAAGGCAAAAATCGGCATGATACCGTATGCAACCCATGGATGCAATACTTTTTGAACACGTGTTACTGGAGCAATTATGGCTTGTTGTCCTTTACGCATTTTTTTTAAAGCAGTTGAAATATGCTGGAGATCTGTTTTTGTGTTTTTCTCTTGGAGAATTTGCATAGCGTTGCTGAGCAGGGTGAGTGGCGCTACAAGAGTGCGTGTAGGAAAAACGGGAGTCATCATACCTAGGATTACACCAGCAAGCGATGGATGAATGCCTGTTACCATTAAACCCCACCAGATGATTGCACCAGGTAAAATGTAAAGCCATGCTGATGCAAGCCCGATCCATTGAAAAAAGAGTACCAGAGCAATACCCGCTCCTGCAATCATTAAACCACTAGGATCAATGTTTGTTGAGTAGAAAAAAGCAATAATAAGAACAGCGATAATATCATCAATAATCGCTAATGATAGAAGAATGATATGAAGATTAGAAGGAATTTTTTTTCCAAGAAGAGCCAGAATACCAAGAGCAAAGGCAATATCAGTTGCTGTTGGCACAGCCCAACCGTGGATATGTCCATCATTAGCGTTGAAGATGAAATAAATGATTGCAGGGACACAAACGCCGCCTATTGCAGCAACAATTGGCAAAATTGCTTGTTTAAAATCGGCAAGAGCACCTTCATGAATTTCACGTCGAATTTCCATTCCTGCAACGAGAAAGAAAATAGTCATAAGGGCATCATTAACCCAGAAATGCAAATCCCATGAAAGAGTGAAATGGCCCAAATTAAAGCCAAGAGGTGTGTGCCAAAAAGACTCATAGACAGCAGCATATTGAGAATTGGCAAGAATGAGTGCAGAAGCAGCAGCGAGTAAAAGAACAATACCACTGAGAGCTTCAATATGGAGAAAACGCTCGATAGCAGAAAGCGCTTGACTGGTGACACGAGAAGCGCGATTAGGCAAGCGATTTGAAGATAAATCAGACATGAACAACTCCAACTATCGACAATTTTAGGGGGCTATATTCTCTGTGTATAGCGACTCTATCATGATGCTTTCTGTATCATATAAAAGCAAAAAGAGGAATAAAGTTCTTAATTTATAGACAAGATCATTATGTTTAAAGCACAATATGTTTAAGGCGATGCTTCATTTTTAATAGCGAGGTCTACTTTGCTTAAAGCCCTGGATAGATCGTTTTGTAAAGCAGATTCGAAATCAACCATTGTGAGCCCTTTATTATCTTTCGCTTTAATTTTAACGATCAAGGTTTGTGGATTTTTAGCAAATTCACCTAAAGATTTTGAAATTTTTTCTGCTTCGTCATGATTTTTTAGCAGCATTTTGGGGGTTTGCGTCATCATTAAATAGAAGTCGTCATAGAGTTCCGCTTTAAGATCATGTTGGCTGTCATTAAGGTTTTTGGCAAGATAAGAAAAAAGCTTATCAATGAAACCTGCATCCCGATATTGTATATCAATTTCATTGATGCCAAAGTTTTGAGAAGCAGCAATCATGACACTTTGTTGACCAGAAAAAAGTTTTTCATCAACATCAATAACCTTAGCTGATATGTTCCCAGACCCAACATCTTTCATATTGAAAGACATTGTATTAAGAAAGAGCATATGTTTTTTTTCATCGTAAGAAATATCAAGTTTTCCTGAAAACTCAATTTGTTCAAACCCCATTTTTTTAAAGAGTTCTAAGTCTTTTTCATTCATTTTTTTAGGTAAAACCGAAAGGTTATTGAGAGAAAGAAAAAGCTTTTTAGGGATAGGATGTTTCCACAAACTTGGTTTCAATTGAAATGATTCGAGAGTTGCTTTCAATGGTGGGATATCAACAGTGACATTATCAACTTTGGCATCTGCTGAGGTAATGGCGAGCAGTATGTTTAGAAGGAGACCATTTTGTGCTATTTTTTCCGCGACTTTATTATTTTCTTTTCTTGCATTAAGATAAGCTTTGATCAATTTTTCAGGAGTTTGTTCAAGCGGTTTCATCTTTAGACCAGATGTTTTAAATTGGCCGAGGAAGAAAGAGCTATTTTTTTCTGCGTCTTCAAAAATATCGACACTTATATTGTTCAGAGAAATAGGTCCAGTAACGGTTTTTCCTTGATTGAGAGCGTTATTTTTTCCAAAAATGATAGAATAGGCATAATTGATGTCGATATCATTGGCTTTTATTGTATCACTTTTAGCCATCAGCTGCATCTGTTTATCAGCATTGACTGCAACCGTTTTAAGATCCATATTTTTGATACTAACGGAACGAATATGGCCACCTTTAAAATCAAAAAGCTGAAAATTTTTAATTTCAACTGTTTCTGCGCGTTTATTTTTATTTTCTATAGAAAGCTGTATATTAGGAGCACTCATTGAGGCAAGTTCAATACGCATCATTGATTGTAAAAGACGTGATGTGATTGTTTTATCTTTGTCTTTTAAGGATACACTTTTAAGAGAAATTTGGGGAATTTTTACATGAATATTATTATGCTTTAAATCAACATTATAAAATGTAAAAGCTCCAGGAATAAAGGAAAGAGGAGGACGGGCAGAAATGGCACCAATTTTAAGTGATGTACCAGCTGGAACGGGGAGTGTAACATTCTTCAAATTAACTGTACCTAGAATGCTGACTTCAGATGTTTTTGCTTTTATGGCACGACGAGCTATCTCTTGTTTTACAAAACTGTCAAGATAAGGTTTTGCGATATAAAATCCACCAACCGCTATAATTGCCAAGATAGCAACAAATCCAATAATGCAAGTGAGCCAATATCTTAGGTGACTTTGATACCCACTATTAAGCTTGACCATTCTTTTTTCTTTCATTTTTATCACTCTTTAAAATTGAGAGTGAAGATAAACTCTTTTAAGTAACGACAAAGGTTAAAATATAGCGTGTACCAGTTTCAACAGTCATCTACCCTCTATATTAGAGTTATTCTCATCTTTTTTGCAATATCGCTTTATCAATTTTTATCAATTTTCTTTGGATTTAGCACGTTATAGAAAAGCATGCATAATGAAGGAGAGGTAAGTTTATGCGCATCATATTTTTTTATCACTTTAAATGATCATAAAATATTTTTATGTCTGCTTTTATCTTGCTGCTGTTTATAGGAATATTTAAAACATATAAAATATGTTTTTGTTCATATAATTTAATGGGGAGAGGTGGGTGTTATGACAGAAAATCAAATAATGGCCTTTTCGATCATCGGTCTTATGATGGTTGTTTTTATTTGGGATCGATTTCGTTATGATCTTGTCGCTATTTGTACATTACTAATAGCGTGTGCTCTTGGTCTTGTCAGTCCAAAGGAAGCTTTTAGCGGTTTTAGTAATGAGATTGTCATTATCGTGGGAAGTGTGTTTGTTGTCAGTACGGCTGTATCACGCTCTGGTGTCATGGAATTTATTATTCAGCGGATATGGCCAGATGTAAAATCGGTGCGCCTTCAATTAGCTTTTTTGGTTTTTTCTGTTGTCGTGTTATCAATGTTTGTTAAAAATATTGGTGCTTTGGCTATTATGCTTCCAATCGCTTTTCAGTTTGCTCGTCGTTCTCAGGTTTCTCCTTCTGTCTTTTTGATGCCCATGGCCTTTGGTTCTTTATTAGGGGGGCTTATGACACAGATAGGAACATCTCCCAATGTTGTTATTTCAGCGATGCAAGAACGTTTAGCAGGAACACCTTTTACTATGTTTGATTTTACACCAGTTGGTGCGGTTATTGCGACGGTTGGTGTCTTATATTTGGTCTGTTTTTATTGGCTTTTGCCGGTGCGTATGCGTTCAGGTGGATCATTTGATGATGCCATTGATATTCGTAATTATGTTGCAGAAGTGCATATTCCAATAAATTCACCCCTTGTGGGGAAAAGTATTGTTGATTTGGTTAAGCCATCAAGTGGTGATGTTATGGTGATTCAAATCATTAGAAACAAAGTATCTATTTCGCCACTACCAGATTTTGTTTTGTCTGAAAACGATATTGTTTTGCTGGAAGGATCGCATACAGGAATAGATAGTGTGATGAACCCTGCTCGTTTAGAGTTTTCTAAGGAGAGAACTCTTTCCACAGGAGACAAGGACAGTGACATTGATATTGTTGAAGCGGTTATCACTCATAACTCGCCTCTTATTGGTATTAGTGCGAAAGAGTTTTCACTCTTTGATCGCTACAATGTCAATTTGCTTGCGTTAAGTCGTCAACATGAAAGGGTACGGGGAAGACTTGGTGATATTGTCTTCCATCTTGGAGATGTAATTGTTTTACAAGGACAAGATGCGGTTATTCCAAATTTATTAAGAGAATTAAAATGTTTGCCCTTAGCAAAACGAAATATTGTGTTTGGAAATTTACGGCATGGTTTTATATCTTTAGTCGTTTTGTTTATAGCCATTATTTTTACAGCTTTTCATATTGTTCCAGTTGCTTTTTCTTTCTTTTCTGCTGCCGCTGCAATGGTTATTTTTCGCGTTTTGCCCGCGCGTGATCTGTATCATGCATTAGATGGTCCAATATTAGTCTTATTAGCGACTCTTATTCCAGTGAGTGAAGCGTTAGAGAGAACGGGATGTACGGATCTCATTGGTCAATGGCTGAGCCAACTGGCAATATTTTTCCCGCCATCCGGTGCTTTAGCGCTGATGTTGGTGACTGCCATGTTGGTCACGCCATTTTTGAATAATGCAGCAACAGTTATGATGGTTGCCCCCATTGCATCAAGTTTTGCTCATTCTCTTCATTATAAGCCTGAAGCTTTTTTGATGGCTGTTGCAATTGGTGCGGGTTGTGAGTTTCTTACACCTATTGGACATCAAAGCAATATGCTCGTGATGGCACCAGGAGGATATCGTTTTAGTGATTATCCACGTTTGGGGGCTCCCTTGGCGGTGTTGATTGTTATGGTTGCTGTTCCCATGCTTATGTGGGTTTGGCCATTACAATAGGATATTTCTTAAAAGCTTTAAGAAGCGATTACAAAAAGTTGTTAATCGTATGAAAAGGAGTTGAAGGGTACATTTTGTATAAAAATTTTCACTTGAAGCTTGGGGAGCGTACTTTGAAAAATTCTCCAGTATTTTTTTGCAGGGTAAGAATTGGTTTATTTGGTTTTAGGAAGAGAAGTTTAGCTATAATTTTTTGTAAAGAGTTTTCATGTTTAATGCCAGTCTACAACCGAAGATAAGGTATTAGTTGTTTTTAAGGACTTTAAAAGATTGTTTTTGGTATACATGGAATTAGAAAAGAATGGATAACATTATCAAAAAGCATGCTAGATATTAAGGGCGTGATCTTTTTTATAAATTCAAATTATATAAAAATTATCATGTGAAACAAAAGGATATTTACATCGTTTTTAATTGATACAGTTGCAAAAGCCTAACCGATTGGAATACATATTGCTTTAAAATGGATAAACGGAGCAACTTAAAGATTTTTTGTGAATAAGGGCTACCATCTTTGTTCATTTATGCATAAAAGTGTAGAAAGTGAATTTTCTTACAAGGTATGTATATGTCGTATGATAGTTTTATTGCTGAAGTTAATGCAGAATTTCGTCAAGAAAAAGCGCTTGCTTTTTGGAGACGGTATGGTTTCTCAATTATGGGGGCCGTTCTTCTTTTCATTCTCACGATAATTATTTATCAAATTTATCATCATACGCAAATAAAGAAAGCCAACCATATTGGTGATGCATTTGTAAAAAGCCTTAATTTTGCGGATATACGTCATTTTGATAAGGCGATAAAGGAATTGGAGAATGTTAAAGACTCTAATTTGGGAGGATATCCTTTTCTTGCCTGTTTGCGGGAGGCTTCTTTACGAATGGAGCAAGGTGATCTTATCAAGTCGGTGGAGATATTTGATTCTGTTGCAGCGGATGAGAAAGCACCGCAGATTTTGCGAAAGGTTGCAAAAATTCGAGCCGCCTATATTTTAGTTGATGCAGGGACCTTGGATGATGTCAAAAAGCGCGTTAAAGATATGGCAAGTGATATTGATCCTATGCGTATGTCCGCACGAGAAGCTTTGGGCTTAGCTGCTTATAAGGCAGGGAAAATTGATGAGGCTATTGACTATTTTCAGAAAATTTCTACAGAAGGTGCGCTGAGATCAAAAATAGCAGATCGGGCTCGAATGATGCTTGAGCTTATGCAAGCTGAGGGCAAGGCAAATAAGGAATAAATCGATGAGCCTTACCATTGCTATCGTTGGTCGTCCCAATGTTGGGAAATCAACACTTTTTAATCGTTTGGTTGGGCAAAAATTGGCTTTGGTTGACGATAAGCCAGGTGTAACACGTGATCGGCGTGTTCATGCGGCAAAACTTCAAGATCTACGTTTTGATGTGATTGATACGGCTGGGCTGGAAGAAGCAGGAGATCATACACTTGAGGGGCGTATGCGTTCTCATACAAAAGCTGCGATTGATGAAGCAGATCTTATTTTATTCGTCTTTGATGCACAGAGCGGAATAATCCCGAGTGATTTAAATTTTGCTTCATTGGTTCGCAAATCAGGAAAACCGATTGTGCTTGTTGCCAATAAGTCTGAGTCAAAAGCAGCAACAGGGGGAGAGTATGAGGCGTGGTCATTAGGTTTGGGAGAACCGTGCTCAATATCGGCTGAACATGGTTTAGGGCTTAGCGATCTTCGTGATGCCATTATAGATGCTGTTGGATCAGAGCGCGCTTTTGGCAACAATAAAGAAGAAGATATGACGATACAGCCGGCATCTGTTGGTGATGATGTAAATAATTTGGAAGAAGAGGGGCTTATTTACGATGAAAGTAAGCCTATTCGGATTGCCATTGCGGGGCGTCCCAATACAGGGAAATCCACCCTTATCAATAGTATGTTGAAACAAGATCGGTTGTTAACAGGACCAGAAGCAGGGTTAACACGTGATTCTATTTCTGTCGATTGGGAATGGCGTGGTCGTCATATTAAACTTTTTGATACTGCAGGTTTACGTCGAAAATCGAAAATTCAAGAAAAATTAGAAAAGCTATCTGTTGCAGATACTTTGCGTGCCATTCGTTTTGCAGAAGTAGTGATCATTGTTTTTGATGCAACGATGCCTTTTGAAAAGCAGGATTTACAAATTGCTGATCTTGTGATTCGTGAAGGGCGTGTTCCAGTTATTGCTTTCAATAAGTGGGACCTTATTGAAAATAGTCAGGCCACATTGATTGATTTGCATGAAAAATGTGCGCGCTTTCTTCCTCAAGTTCGTGGTTTGAGGGCTGTTTCTTTATCAGGACAATATGGTCAAGGGATTGATAAACTTATGGAAAATATCATGATGATGCACCGTGTATGGAATCGTCGCATTTCCACGGCTAAATTGAACCAATGGCTTGAAGCTGTTGTGGCACATCATCCACCACCGGCCATTTCTGGACGTCGGCTTAAGGTTAAATATATCACACAGGTGAAAACACGTCCCCCTGGGTTTATGATTTCTTGCTCACGCCCCAAAGTTATGCCTCAGTCGTATTTGCGTTATCTTGTTAATGGATTACGTGAAGCATTTGATATGTCTGGTATACCAGTGCGCCTATCATTACGAGCCTCTGATAATCCTTTTGCGACACGTTCTAAAAAGAAATGATGCCTCTTTAATTTTTAAAGTGAATGAAATCTACAGAATCTTAAAAAATAAGCTTTTTTATGATTTATAGTGTTCTAAATATCGAAAAAGAAATAATAACTTCAATAGATAATCCACTTCTTTATTCGTATATTATGAGAAAAGTTTAATAGGAAGTATTTAAGAAAGAGCACACAATCCTAGGTGTATTTGAGGAAAAAATAGATGCAATTAGGAGGGAAAGAATAATGATGATGCTCATTTACAAAGAAGCATTAAATTATCTTATTCATAAAAATAAAGGATATTAATAAGCGCTTTTGCTTGCGATGATTATTTCTCAATAAAAAGTAAAAATATCTGCTGAATCTACCAATATTCAATTATAAAGGATGAGATACAAAAAGTGGATTAAAATTGTATAAAACGGTATAGCGATCGTATTCAAGTTTTATTGTATTCTATTTAAAATTGTCAATTTATGATATCGTGTACTTAAAGAAAAATCTCTTTATGTTTCTAAGCTCATTTCTCGATGGTGTCTGTAAATAGGTATAACATAAAATACCTTACGAATGGGATCATATACACTCCGTTGAGAATTTTTATTGAAACAAAAAGTGCAAGTTTATTTACTTGAAGAAAAAGCATAAGCGAATGCTTTTATATTATTTATCAGCTTTCAATGGTATATCAATTTTATTTTTACCAATCTTCATTTGAAAGAGAGCAAAAAGGCAATTTTTCAATCGTTTTTAAGCACACATCACCCCTTCTTGTGATATACAAAAACAGTTTTGATGACTTCAATATGAATACGCAAACGTATCTTATCAGAGGGCTTATTTAAGTCAAAAAATATAAGATATCATTATAAATCAATGTATTACACTTAAAAGATGTAAGGGATCCATTGGTATCAATTTTTATTAACGCATGATGGGAACATTTTACATAATTGATTCATAACCAGTGAATAGTTGTTTAGTATATTATATTAAATGAAGAACGTCGAAAAATATAGGATTCTTTAATATTTCAAACATGTTGATATTGCAATTAATTAAAATTGATATCCTTGCCATTATAAGCAAGTTTGATATGTGAGTAAAAACGATTGAAAAATTGCCTTTTATGCTTTCTTTCAAGACGAGGGTTGTTGCAACATTGGAGTTAATAAAGTGTATAATGGTGCTGACTTGTCTCTTCATAAGCATAAAGATGGTGGATCTATGAGTTTTATATTATTCACTGAAGCTTTTATGTATTCTAGGGGGATATTGTGAAATCGGTTTGGGGATTTTAAGAAATATCTTTTTAAAAAAGCATGTGAATTGAAAAATACGTTATTTAGGCGATAAAATTTATACGATAATTTGTGATAGATTTCTTTTAGTGTCTTGACGAATAAATTCAGGAACAATATGATGCACACGGTTTTATGAGATGCATTTTTACTTTGCTTTTTGATGAAGGAGCCAATGATGGCGATGGGCGAAAAACCCGTTATGAGCTGCACAGAGGCTGAAGAGAAAAAGCAAAGGGAGTGTTTTCATTCAGAGAATTTGGAATGTCGTAGTAAGAACTTAAGCTTAGCTTTAGTGCGCAAGAAAGCTTTAAGGAAGCGGGAGCATAAGGATAGACGGGAAAAATCACAAGGAGGGATAGCGGATGCGATTAAGCTTTCCAGTGAGTTTCTGGCAAGTGTTATCGTTGGGGTTGTTTTGGGGGTGGGGTTTGATAAGTTAGCAGGTTCATGGCCGTGGGGATTGGTGTTTTTTCTCTTTCTTGGATTTGCTGCTGGTGTATTGAGTATTCTTCGATCTGTGGGGTATGTTTCCTCCAGTCAATTAGAGCAAAAAGGCGTATTACGCCAAGATGAACAAAATAAAGGGGCCGATGAGAGGTCCGATAAATGAGGTTGAAGTGACAACACACGCTCCAGATCCTATTCATCAGTTTGAGGTTTCGCGGCTGATTAAGATTTCCATAGGAAATATGGATTTATCATTTACAAATGTATCATTGTTTACCGTCGTTACGGTTGTTATAACTTCTATTTTTCTCTTTATTTCATCATCAAGTCGTGGATTGGTTCCAACGCGGATGCAATCTCTTTCAGAAATGGCCTATGAGTTTGTAGCTTCGACTTTGCGGGAATCATCAGGTGCACAGGGAATGCAGTTTTTCCCTTTAGTTTTTTCTCTGTTTACTTTTATTTTGGTTGCTAACTTTATTGGTCTTTTTCCCTATTTTTATACGGTGACCTCTCAGATCATGATCACGTTTTCGTTGGCAATGGTGGTTATTTTGACGGTGATTGGTTATGGTTTTTATAAGCATGGGGTCAGTTTTTTGAAACTGTTCGTTCCCAGTGGGGTTCCTGTCGTAGTTTTGCCTCTCGTGACAATGATTGAGATTATTTCTTTTCTCTCCCGCCCCATCAGTCTTTCGCTTCGTCTTTTTGCGAATATGCTAGCTGGTCATATTACGCTCAAAGTTTTTTCAGGGTTTGTTGTTTCAATGATTGGGGTAGGAATCGTAGGCATTGGTGGTTCGGTTTTGCCTCTTATTATGACTGTAGCGATTACGGCTCTTGAGTTTTTGGTTGCATTTCTTCAAGCTTACGTCTTTACAGTTTTAACATGTATGTATCTTAATGATGCAATTCATCCAGGACATTAATAAAACTGGCGGTTTTCCGTCGAAAAGTGCAATTTCGCTTTAAAGGAGAATAATATGGAAATGGTGCTTGCAGCAAAATATATTGGAGCTGGTCTTGCTTGCTTTGGTATGGCTGGAACAGCTTTAGGGCTTGGTAATATTTTTGGGAGCTATCTTTCTGGTGCATTACGTAATCCATCAGCCGCAGATAGTCAGTTTGGACGTCTCGTCTTTGGTTTTGCTGTGACAGAAGCTTTGGGTATTTTTTCATTGCTTATTGCTTTATTACTTCTTTTTGGGGTTTAATCATCATCAAAAGGGTATGTTTGTTCTCGCTATGAGGAAAGATTTACCCTTTTAGCTCTCAACCAGAGTAATGCTAGAGGAATGTTTGTCAATTATCATCGGTTATAGAGGGCTAGGCTATTTAAAGGATGAAAGAAGATGTTTGTTTCCAGCGCTTATGCACAAAATACTGAAACGTCGATAGAACATATCAAAAAAGTGGCAGAACATGCAGATCGTGTGTTTCCGCCTTTTGATTTTGTTCATTTTAGTTCGCATTTTTTCTGGTTAGCAATTTCTTTCGGACTTTTTTATCTGTTTATCGCTCGTGTGATTGCGCCGCGTATTGGTGGTGTTATTGAAACACGTCGAGATCGAATTGCATCTGATTTAGATCAGGCAATGCGCATGAAGCAGGAAGCCGATACTGTTGTTGAAACTTATGAGCATGAATTAGCAGAAGCGCGTTTGAAAGCTCATACTATAGCACAAGCAGCTGGTGAAGAATTAAAAGAAAAGGCAGAGCTTGAACGGAAGGAAATTGAAGAGCGTTTAGAGAAAAAACTTGCAGATGCTGAAAAACTGATAGCAAAAATTCGCGATAAAGCAATGCAAAATGTTGGTTCTATCGCTGAAG
Source organism: Bartonella gabonensis (assembly GCF_903679515.1). GTDB lineage: Bacteria > Pseudomonadota > Alphaproteobacteria > Rhizobiales > Rhizobiaceae > Bartonella > Bartonella gabonensis. The sequence goes on along the minus strand of NZ_CAHOYM010000005.1, from coordinate 1,077 downwards.
AAGTCGCCCTTGAAATTGTGAAAAAATTGATTGATGTTGATATCAGCGAAGAGGCTGTTCGTTCAGTTGTTAAAACTGCGGATTATTGAGGAAGACAAAGATGAGTGATACTTTTTGGGCTTTTGTTGGATTAGTTCTTTTTTTAGCTCTTTTAGTCTATTTCCAAATTCCACAGAAAATTATCCACCATCTTGATGCTCGCGCGAAGCGTATCAAAGATGAACTAGATGAGGCTCTGCGTCTGCGTGAAGAGGCACAGGAAATATTAGCTGAATATCAACGCAAACACGCGGAAGCGGAAAAAGATGCGCAAGAAATTATTGCTGCAGCAAAGCATGAAGTTCAATCTGTTATTGCTGAGGCTCGTACAAAAGCAGAGGAATATGTAAAAAATCGCAATAAATTGGCAGAGCAAAAAATCGCTCAAGCAGAAGCTGATGCAATACGCATGGTTTCTTCATCGGCTATCGATTTGGCAATTTCTACAGCACGTGTCCTTATTGCAAAAGAATTAGATTCTAACAGAGCAGATGAACTCGTTAAAGAAGTTCTTTCGAAAGAATCGTTGAGCAAAATGAAAACACATCTTAATTAATAGTATTCTAGAGATAAAAAACTGCTTCTTTAGGTGTATAATTTTTTCAATATCAAATGCTTTATCTATTATATTGTGATGCTTAGACTTGAATTGGTTATGCATTGAGCTTAGAGGTCAGTATTCTCTAGCTTAGATTTGTCTTTTGATTCTATTCATGAAGATTATAATTAAGGTGTGGCATTGGCTTTGATTTTATGAAGTGATAAGCAAGCACTGTTATTGTATTATCAGTTAAGATATTGTAGTAATTTTTATATTGAGCAACTGCTTTTATGTTTAGCGGTTTTATGAAAAAAACCTTTCTCATTTTCCAAGGAATCTTTTTACCTATCTGTTAATTCCTYTTATGAAGACGATTATTACTCATGGGAGGAGAGCTTAAAGTAAGAAATTTTTATTCTATATCTCCATTTAATATGGAAGAGCGATAAATTGATTATTGTAAATCAATAATTTTGCTTCTTGATGATTTATTCTTC
>NZ_CAHOYM010000004.1 GCF_903679515.1 Bartonella gabonensis | reverse complement strand
AGAATATAGAGCTTATTAATAATGAGTTTTTTAGAGAATCTTTCCAACTATTATAATAAATAAATCTATAATAAAACATATATAAAAAACCAAAGAAAAACGTTGCTATAAGCCATTCAATAATTTTAGAGATAAAATCTGACATTAAGAAATTAAAATTATAATATGATGTAATGATCAAAGTATAAATATCTCTGAAGTCCATCTCAACCATAATTGTAGACAATATAACAGAGATATTTTTTCGAAAAAAATTACAAAATGACTAACTTCAGAGATATCTTTGGCGCTATTTTCTATAAATTATAACCAACACTGATGAGTTTTCTGTGCGAAACCCAAAGCATAACCTCCTAAGAAACCAGTTGTGGCGCTCGTAAGTCCACCCATAATTGCTCCTAGACCAGTTATAGAATCCATTAACTGTTCCGGTTAGCCCTCCTGCTATTGCATGTTGTACAGCTTGTGCATTTACTTGGGATGTAAAATCATTAACGCTACATGCATTATGCATTTGAAAAGTTGGTACTTTTTTTGATTTATAATAATCAGCAAGAAAATTATACGGTTATTGAAAATAGTTTTGTTGCCATTGTTTGCACGCATGTATTGGTATTGGGGTTAATGCCTTTTTTAGGCAATTGCCAAGCGTATCTTACTTCTTTTTAGTATGTAGAAAGCCTTTTTTACCTGCTTTATGCCATTGGAAACTGAGGAAATTGTTGGAGAAGTTGTGAGAAAACGCGGCAATTTTTATTATTTTGCTTTTGTATTCAAGATTTCTTTTTTTGAGATGCTTTTGGTGGGAATTGATCAGAGGGGAGGCGATATGGAGTCGAGGTGTGGGAATAGGAAAGCCAAAGCAGGGCTGTTTTGAAGTCATTTTATGGGGTGAGGCTGTGATGGTGAGAATCTTCTGAAGAGCAGTTTTTTTGTTCATTTTGCTCATAGGGTGAAAAAGGGACGGGAATTTTTTTCTACTAGAGTTGCGCTTTTATTGATCTTGGGGGGATATTTTTTCTCATGTCTGTTGTTTTGAGCTTATTCGTAGAGTTTTCAAGGGGAATTTATATGGAGGAGGGAATGAATTTATAGGGAGGAAATTGCTTTACCCAGGGCGTTTTCCAAATAAAGCAGAGCCAATGCGAAGGACATTGGAGCCAAATTGTAGAGCTGTTGTAAAATCATTGGACATGCCCATAGAAAGCTTTGGGAGACCGGCTTGTTTTGCTAGTTTTTCTAGCAGTGCGAAATAGGGTCCAGGGTTTTCCTCAACGGGGGGAATGGCCATTAGACCAATGATATCAAGTCCATAATTGTTTTTGCATTGGGAAACAAAAGAGATTACTTCTTGCGGGGCAATGCCCGTTTTTTGTGGTTCTAAGCCGGTATTTACTTGAACATAGCAGGGGAGATGTTTTTGTTGTTTTTGCATTTCTTCTGCCAAAACTTTGGCTATTTTTTCACGATCAACCGTTTGGATGACATCAAAAATCTTGACAGCTTCAGCGGCTTTATTGGATTGTAGGGGACCGATAAGATGAAGTTTAATATTTTCAAACTTTTGACGCAAACAGGGCCATTTTTGTGCGGCCTCTTGCACACGATTTTCTGCAAATAGAGATTGACCAGCTTGTAAAAGGGGACGTATATCCTCTATAGAAACGGTTTTTGAAACAGCGATAAGTTCAACTTCTTCTACGGGGCGTTGTAGTTCTTGGCAGAGTGCCACAATGTCTTTTTGAAGGTTTTGCCATGCTGCAATGGAAGGGGCTTGGGGGAGCGTGTCTGTATTCATACTTTTTGTGCTTTACTGTTTTTGTTCAAGTTTTATTCAAGGGTTGGTTGTTTTAAGAAAATATTTCACGAAAATGTTGACGATGAGGTTAATCCATGGTCAAGCATAATAAAACAAGTTTTTAGTTCAGTTTTATTAAAAGAGTATAATGGGAATGACGATTGAGCATTATAAAATAGGCGAGCGCTATAATCCACGTGCGAGAGAAAAAAAATGGCAAGAAATTTGGGATGAAAAGAAAATTTTTCAGACTGTGGGGGAAGATGACCGTGAAAAATATTATGTTTTAGAGATGTTTCCTTATCCATCTGGTCGTATTCACATGGGGCATGTACGCAATTATGCCATGGGAGATGTGGTGGCGCGTTATAAACGTGCAAAGGGCTTTAATGTGCTTCATCCTATGGGCTGGGATGCTTTTGGTATGCCGGCTGAAAATGCTGCTTTGCAAAGTAAAGTGCATCCTAAAACTTGGACCTATGAAAATATTGCTGTGATGCGGGGGCAATTAAAGCAATTAGGGCTCTCACTCGATTGGTCCCGTGAATTTGCAACGTGTGATGTGGACTATTACCACCGCCAACAAATGCTGTTTCTTGATTTTTATCAAAAGGGGTTGGTGACGCGTAAAGTGGCTAAGGTCAATTGGGATCCTGTTGATCATACTGTTTTGGCCAATGAACAGGTTGTTGATGGACGGGGATGGCGTTCTGGGGCGTTGGTTGAACAACGTGAGTTGACCCAATGGTTTTTCAAAATTAGTGACTTTAGTGAAGATCTCTTGGCTGGCCTTGAAGAATTGAATCAATGGCCGGAAAAAGTGCGCACGATGCAAAAAAATTGGATTGGGAAATCTCAAGGTTTGCTGATTCGTTGGGCTTTAAAGCCAACAGCTGATGATGCAGGGAATGCTGATGATGTTTGTAAGGCATTTGATGAGGTTGTTTGTTATTCAACACGTCCTGATACCTTGTTTGGTGCTTCCTTTTTAGCTCTGTCTGTTGATCATCCTATTGCACAATCTCTTGCAAAAAAAGATAAAGACTTGGAAGCTTTTATAAAAAATTGTCGGTGTGGTGGAACGACAACAGCCGCACTTGAAACAGCCGAAAAACAAGGGTTTCTCACCCCACTTGTGGCGGTGCATCCTTTTGATGTGACGGTGCATATTCCTGTTTATATCGCTAATTTTGTGTTGATGGACTATGGAACGGGGGTTGTTTTTGGTTGTCCGGCTCATGATCAGAGAGATTTCGATTTTGCGCGTAAATATGATCTTCCGATAAAACCAGTGGTTTTGCCAAAAGGAGAGCAAGCAGAAAATTTTGTCATTACTGAAACGCCTTATGATGGTGATGGGGTGATGAGCAATTCCAGCTTTTTGGATGGCTTGACACCCCAACAAGCCTTTGAAGAAGCCGCCAAAAGGCTTGAAGGGCAAATGCTTAATGGGCGACCACAGGGAGAAAAAACAGTGCAATTCCGATTGCGTGATTGGGGCGTTTCACGGCAACGTTATTGGGGATGCCCCATTCCAATGATCCATTGTAAAATGTGTGGCGTTGTGCCTGTGCCACGGTCCGATTTGCCGGTTGTATTGCCTGATGATGTTACTTTTGATCAACCCGGCAATCCTCTTGCACGGCATGAAATATGGCAGAATGTTGTTTGTCCTTCCTGTGGTCAACCTGCCAAACGTGAAACTGATACCATGGACACATTTGTTGACTCTTCTTGGTATTATGCGCGCTTTACGGCTCCTTTTGCCGCAGAACCTGTTGAGAAAAAAGCAACTGCTGAATGGTTGCCTGTGCAACAATATATTGGTGGAATTGAGCATGCGATTTTGCATCTTCTTTATGCGCGCTTTTTTATGCGTGCTATGAAATTGGTCGGTCATGTGAGTGTGGATGAGCCTTTTAAGGGGCTTTTTACCCAAGGGATGGTGGTGCATGAAACTTATCGGGATGATCAAGGGTGGGTTTCTCCAGCAGAAGTTTCGATTGTTGAAAAAGATGGAAAGCGGTGCGCTTATAAATTAACCGATCAAAGCGAAGTGACGATTGGTTTGATTGAGAAAATGTCAAAATCAAAAAAGAATGTCGTTGATCCTGATGATATTATTGCCTCCTATGGCGCTGATACGGTACGCTGGTTTGTGTTGTCCGATTCTCCCCCTGAGCGGGATGTTATCTGGACAGAATCGGGCGTTGAGGGTGCACATCGTTTTGTGCAGCGTGTTTGGCGCCATGTGGCTTTGGGCGCATCTGTTTTAAAGGATGTAGCCCCTTGTGCGGGGCGTCAGGGGGAGGCTTTGGAACTGTCAAAGGTTGCACATCGCACGCTCCAGGTTGTAGAAGATGATTTGGAAAAATTCGCGTTTAATCGGGTTATAGCACGTCTTTATGAATTCTTGAATATTATGGCACCGTTGTTAAATAAGGTGGCAGATGTTGATGATGAAATGAAAGCTTCTTTGCGCCAAGCTATGGATTTTTTTCTTGCCATGATTGCACCGATTATGCCCCATTTAGCTGAAGAATGCCATGCCGCTTTAGGGGAGAAAACTTTAATGTCTGAACTTGCTTGGCCTGTTTATGATCCCACATTAATTGTTGAAGAAAGCTATACTTTACCGGTACAAATTAATGGTAAAAAACGCGGTGAGGTGAGGGTTGCAGCAACAGCAAGTGAGACGATGATTAAAGAAGCGGTTTTGGCTTTAGATTTTGTACAGGCGCAGCTGGGTGAAAAGCCCATGAAAAAAATCATTATTGTTCCAAAAAGGATTGTGAATGTCGTTCTTTAAAAGTTTTCTGCTTGTCGTTTTAGCGGGTGTCTTCACACTGTTGTATGGGTGTAAAATTGAACCGCTTTATCGTCAAGAATCGCAGAGTTCAAAGGCAATGAATTCTGCTTTTTATGGGGGGGGTATTGCTCAGCAGGATTCTATTTCTGGGGAAGTTTCTTTGGGGCTTTTAGCAAAGCTTGGTTCTATTGTTGTAGAAGAGCCTGCGGATCGTTTTGGACAAATGGTGCGTAATCATCTGCTGTTTTTGTTGTATGGAAATGGTGGTAAACCTTCTCTACCGGCTTATCGATTGGCATTGCAGATCTCTGTCGTTACAAGAGAATCGATGCAGATAGAGGTTGATCTTGAGAAAAAGAGAAGGGGACGATCCTCTGTTGGAACTGTTATGAGCAGAGCTTCCTATACCTTAAAGGATATGAAGAATATGCCTGTTGCAAAAGGAACAGCAATAATGAATGCATCTTTTGAACGACTTCGTCAAGAATATGCAACGTTGCAAGCAGAAGAAAATGCGAAAAAGCGTGTGGCAGAAGAGCTGGCTGAGCAGATTTTTTTGTTACTTTCAAAAGATCTTTCCAATAAAAATCTTAGACATTAAGCAATATTTTGTCCTGTTTTTTGCCAATCGTTGAGAAATATGTGCAATCCTTTATCGGTGAGAGGGTGTTTGACCAAGGCTTTTAAGATTGCGGGTGGAACTGTGGCAACGTCAGCACCGCTTAAGGCTGCTTCTTTGATATGATTAACGGTGCGGATTGAAGCGGCTAAGATTTGTGTTTTAAAGTTATAGTTATCATAAATTGTGCGAATTTCATGAAGCAGTTCACTTCCATTTAGTCCGCAATCATCGAGCCTCCCAATAAAAGGCGAAACAAATGTTGCGCCTGCTTTGGCAGCAAGTAAGGCTTGATTGGCAGAAAAACAAAGTGTGAGATTTGTTTTTAGTCCTTCGGCTGTCAGAGCTTTACAGGCTTTTAATCCATCCAGTGTTAAAGGAAGCTTGATACAAATGTTGTTAGCAATCTTTGCTAAAACAGCTGCTTCTTTCATGATGTTTTCAAATTCTGTTGCTGCAACTTCAGCAGAAACAGGACCGCTAACGAGGGAACAAATTTCTTTTGTCACTTCAAGAATATTGCGTCCTGATTTTAGGATAAGAGAGGGATTGGTGGTTACACCATCAACAAGGCTTAAATTCTGTAATTCTCGTATGTCTTCAATATTGGCGCTGTCCACAAAAAATTTCATCTCTAACCTCTTCTTCTTTAGCTTTTTTATTCAAAGCTTTTCATTCTGTCACTTGTTTTTCGTTATGCGCTATTGTTGACTGCAAAAGCAAGAGCAAGAATGAATATCCCTATGAAAATTAGGAATGCTACGGTGTATTATGCCCCCACTTTTTGTAGAGAAAGGTCTTGTGTTGTTTCCCTGCCTCTTTCTATGGTGTTGCTTGTCATAAGGCGTGGGATGATTCATTGCGCACTAACATTTTTAGCGTATTGGCATCTTTGCATAGCGATAACTTTGTACTTATGGCAATAGATTAGCATTATCAAATACTTTGCTGATTTTTCATGCGGCATTACTCTTGATATTTGAGAATTTTCATGAGATGTCTCTTTTTCTCACGAAGGTTACATTTCATTTGGCTTGTTGCGTATCAGTGAATGGATTTTTGTGGCATAAAACACCATTGAAGAAGGTATGCGTTTTACACATGAAGTTTTGTCTATGTTCAAAGCATTTATTTATAATGCCAAAAAATCTTATATTGAGTGTTTTTATTACCAGATGCAAAAATAATTTATCTTTATAAATCAAACTATTGATAATAAGTCGAGATATGATGTGGAAAGAAAATAAAAATGTGTATGTTGGGCATGAAGTCACATTTATGGGAGAGCTTTGTTAAGGGGTACAGTTACGCTATCGTGTTGAATGCTTAGTGGTGATGGATTTTATATGCACAGAAGAATGGTACTATTTTTTTGTTATAGAAGATGACGGTGTTTTGATTGTTGGTGTTTTAGAGATGGAATGCGTATGAAAAAGAATTTTTGGGAGAAAAGTTTTGTGAAAGGGAGAGTGATTTCAATCCCGCGATGAATTTTATAAGAGTGTTTGAAGATAAGAGGTAGACCTGTTGGTGCTCAAGATAATCGTAGGATGATCTTAGATACGTGATCTTAGATAATTAAGAGGGGGTGGATTATATATTGGTTAAAAAGGCGAATTCAAACATGGTAGAGGAAAAGGTTGTCTCTGTATTGGTTCCTCTTCCTGTTGCTCATGCTTATAGTTATAAAGTTCCGTCTTCTATGGAGGTAGAAATTGGTTCTTTTGTTCGGGTTCCGGTGATGGGGCGTGAGCTTTGCGGTTTTGTTGTGGATGTTGGAGAGAAGACAAAAGATAGGCACGGAACTGCTTCGGTGGCACGTGAAAAATTACGCTTTCTTTTACATGTTTTTGATTGCCCTCCATTAAAGCCAGAAATGATTACATTTTTGCATTTTGTTAGTCGTTATACAATGACGTCTTTTGGTCTTGTTGCACGATTGGTTTTGTCTGTACCGGCTGCGTTAGAGCCGGAAGCGCAGATGCTGGGATTGCGCTATTGTGGGGGAGAGGTGGAACGTCTCACACCAGCGCGCTCACGGGTTTTGGAATTGGTGCGCGATGGTGAGATTTGGACACGTACTGGTCTTGCACATGCGGCTGGAACTTCTGTTTCTGTAATTGAAGGCTTAAAAGCGCTAGGAATTTTTGAAGATGTTAAGGTTCCTGCTCCTGATCTTGTGGGGTTGCCTGATCCTGATTTTTGTCCTCCTCAGTTGCAGGGTGCACAGAGTGAAGTAGCAACACTATTGCGGGAAGGTGTTTTATCTTCTCAGTTTCAAGTTTTTTTGCTGGATGGTGTGACAGGCTCTGGAAAGACAGAAGTTTATTTTGAAGCGGTTGCTCAAGCTTTCAAAGGGGGTAGCCAAGTTTTAATTTTATTGCCGGAAATTGCTTTAACACAGCAGTTTTTAGATCGTTTTTATGCACGCTTTGGCGCTGCGGCAGCAGAATGGCATTCTGATTTGACACCGCGTCGTAGAGAACGTGTTTGGCGGCAAGTTGCAGAAGGGCGGGTGCGTGTTGTTGCGGGTGCTCGTTCAGCACTTTTTCTTCCTTTTCATGAGCTGGGCTTGATTGTTGTCGATGAAGAGCATGATAGTGCTTATAAACAAGAAGAGCGCATTTTTTATCATGCGCGTGATATGGCCGTTGCACGGGGCTCTTTTGAGCATTTTCCTGTTATTTTATCCTCAGCTACACCATCGATTGAAAGTCAAGCCAATGTTTTAAAAGGGCGTTATCAAAAGGTGCATTTACCCTCCCGTTTTAAAGAAGTTGCTCTTCCACAGTTGCAGGTCATTGATATGCGTCAAGGAGGGGTGCAAAAGGGGCGATTTATTTCCTTTTCTCTTGAAAGGGCTTTAAAACAAACGCTTGAGAAAGGTGAGCAGGCGCTGCTTTTTCTTAATCGGCGTGGTTATGCACCTTTAACTTTATGTCGAGTGTGCGGACATCGTTTTCATTGTACCGATTGTTCAAGTTGGTTGGTAGAACATCGTGCGCAAGGGCAATTGAAATGTCATCATTGTGGCTATCATCAACCCCTTCCAGAAGCCTGTCCTGAATGTGGAACATTAGACCATCTCGCGGCTTGTGGACCAGGTGTGGAAAGAATTGCAGAAGAAACACAAAGGCTTTTTCCCCAAGTGCGATCATTGATTCTTTCAACGGATCTCAAAGGGGGAATTGGGCAGTTGCGAAGCGAATTGCAAGCCATTGCCAATGGCGATGTGGATATTATTATTGGGACACAGTTGGTCGCTAAAGGACATCATTTTCCAAAACTCTCTTTGGTGGGGGTTATTGATGCTGATCTTGGTCTTGCCAATGGTGATTTACGCGCGAGTGAACATACCTTCCAGCTGCTTTCTCAAGTGACTGGAAGAGCAGGGCGGGTGGGATTGGAAAGTTTAGGATTATTGCAAACCTATCAACCAGATCATCCAGTCATAAAAGCCTTACTTTCATGCCAACCAGAAGATTTTTACACACGGGAAATTGCAACACGTCAGCATTATCATTTGCCTCCCTATGGGCGTCTTGCCTCTTTGATTGTGTCTGCACAACAACGCCAAGCCGCAGAATATTATGCGCGGGCACTCCGTCAAGCAGCGCCACGGGAAAAAAATATCTCGGTTATGGGACCGGCAGAGGCACCTTTGGCTCTGGTTCGGGGGCGTTATCGTTTTCGGCTTTTACTGCAAGGTCAACGCTCTTTTGATATACAAGGGTTTATACGTGCAATGCTGAGCAATAGCCCCAAAATGCCCAGTTCCGTTCGAGTTCAAATTGATATTGATCCGCAAAGCTTTTTTTAAAAATCAATTTTTTCCTTAATTTTAAGGCGTATACTCATTATTCTTTCTTGCTTATCCGTTTGAAATAACAGACTTTTGTGGTCGTGGTCGCTTTTCGCTACAGCTTTTGTGGGGATAAGAGGAGTGATCTTTAAAGAAGAATCGTTTTTGGAGGAGGCAAGAGCGTTTGAAGCAAAATTAAAGAGCGTGAATTTTTTCACAGAATGTCAATAAAGAGGCATAAAAAACCATGATATCAGCCTGCGGATCTAAAAAAAATCCTTTTTAAAAATATTTTGAATATTTTCTTAAAATTTTTAAAAAGCAGCGATTTGTGGTGTTGCGAGTCGGCTATGTCTATGCTAGAAACCGAAAGGTTTTTGTTCGAGGTTTTAAGAAAAAGATTCTTAAAATTAAGAATGTCTGTTTCATTATCATCTGATAACTATCAGAGAGTCGCTCAAGGGAAAGAGGCGGTATTTCGTGTCAGGTTCATTTTCTCTCTTACCGCTGCCGTTGGTAGATCAACGCTATGCGCAAGCGCTTTTTAGTTGCGTTCAAGAAGCAGGAAACGTTGAAAAGATTGAAAAGGCAGTGGAAGATTTTTTGCTTGTTTTAGAGCAAAATGAGGATTTAAAACACTTCGTGCTCAGTCCATTCTTTTCAGTTAAAGAGCACATTAAGGTGGTGCAATCTGTTTGTGAAAACATAAAATTTGCTGATAAAGAAGCAGGGCAGGTTGTTAGTAATTTTTTACGCGTTATTGCAGCAAATCGTAGGCTTGGTGCCGTATTTGGTATTTTACATGCTTTTCAGCGTTGTGTTGCACGCGCTCGTGGGCAAGTTACTGCGCAAATTATTTCTGCGCGTCCCTTAAGTTCTCAACAAAAACAAGAGTTGTGTGAGACTTTGGAAGGTGTCGTTGGGGGAAAAGTTTTACTACACATCATTGTGGATCCAAAAATTCTTGGGGGATTAATCGTTCGTATCGGGGCGTCTCAAATTGATACGTCTCTTCTAACAAAATTGTCTTCGCTTAAGCTTGCATTGAAAAAGAGGTCAGCTGATGGATATTAGACCATCTGAAATTTCAAAAATTCTAAAAGAGCAAATCAAAAACTTTGACCAAAAGGCTGAGGTTTCAGAAATTGGTTGGGTTCTCTCTGTGGGGGATGGTATTGCTCGCGTTTATGGTTTGGATAATGTTCAAGCTGGGGAAATGGTTGCTTTTCCAAATGGTGTGCGTGGTATGGCACTCAATTTGGAAGTTGATAATGTCGGTGTGGTCATTTTTGGCTCAGATCGCGATATTCGTGAAGGCGATTGTGTAAAGCGATTGGGCGCTATTGTAGATGTTCCTGTGGGGCCCGCTTTGCTTGGGCGTGTGGTCGATGCACTTGGAAATCCTATAGATGGTAAGGGACCTCTTAAGGAAACAGAACGTCGTCGTGTTGATGTTAAGGCGCCAGGGATTATTCCGCGTCAGTCTGTGCATGAACCCATGTCGACCGGATTAAAAGCAATTGATGCGCTTATCCCCATTGGACGCGGACAGCGTGAATTGGTGATTGGTGATCGCCAAACAGGAAAAACAGCAATTTTGCTCGATACATTTTTAAACCAAAAACCTTTTCATGAAAAAGGGGCTGGACGAGAGCAAGATAAAGTTTATTGTATTTATGTGGCTATCGGTCAAAAACGTTCGACGGTGGCACAATTCGTTAAAATTTTAGAAGAACGCGGGGCACTAGAATATTCTATTATTGTTGCGGCGACTGCTTCTGATCCAGCACCGCTGCAATTTATTGCACCTCTTGCTGGGTGCGCGATGGGTGAATATTTCCGTGATAATGGGCAACATGCTTTGATCGGTTATGATGATCTGTCAAAACAAGCGGTGGCTTATCGTCAAATGTCTCTTTTGCTTCGTCGTCCACCAGGGCGTGAGGCTTATCCAGGAGATGTTTTCTATCTGCATTCGCGTCTTTTAGAACGCGCTGCAAAGTTGAATGCGGAAAATGGATCAGGGTCGTTGACAGCTTTGCCGGTCATTGAAACACAAGCTAATGACGTTTCGGCTTATATTCCTACAAATGTGATTTCGATTACGGATGGGCAAATTTTCTTGGAAACAAATTTGTTTTATCAGGGTATTCGTCCTGCTGTGAATGTTGGTCTTTCTGTTTCGCGCGTTGGTTCGGCAGCACAAATTAAGGCAATGAAGCAAGTTGCTGGCTCGATTAAAGGTGAGTTGGCCCAATATCGTGAAATGGCGGCTTTTGCGCAGTTTGGCTCTGATTTGGATGCATCAACCCAGCGGCTATTGAATCGAGGAGCACGCTTGACAGAGCTCTTAAAGCAGCCACAATTTTCTCCACTCAAAACAGAAGAGCAGGTGGTGGTTATTTTCGCGGGTGTGAATGGCTATCTTGATGCTCTAGCGGTTTCTGATGTTGCACGGTTTGAGCAAGGGCTTTTGGTGCTTTTGCGGAGTGATTATCAAGATCTCTTAAAAGCAATTGCTGAGCAAAAGCAATTAACAGATGAGCTAAAAGATAAGTTGATAACTGTTCTTAACACTTATGCGAAAAATTTTTCGTGATGAATTGATGGAATGCTTGGATGGCCTCACTAAAGGATCTTAGAGACCGTATAGCTTCGGTTAAAGCAACACAGAAAATTACCAAAGCTATGCAGATGGTTGCAGCAGCGCGGTTGCATCGTGCGCAAGAGGTGGCACAATCAGCACGCCCTTATGCAAAGAGGATGGCTGATATTTTAACCAGTGTTGCTGCTGATGTGGATGGTGTTGATGCACCGGCTCTCATGCGTGGTACGGGGCGCGATGATGTGCATCTCTTGGTGGTCTGTACTGCTGAACGCGGTTTATGTGGTGCTTTTAATGTGCAAATCATTCGTCGTGCCCGTGAGCATATTAAAGCACTGTTGGCAGCCGGTAAAATTGTGAAAATTATCACTGTAGGCAAAAAGGGTGCGGATATTTTATCGCGTGATTACAAAAATTTGATGATTGATCACATTGATTTACATGCTGTAAAGCGAATTGGTTTTGCAGAGGCGGTGATGATTAGTCAACGCATTGTTGATTTGTTCAATGAAGGCGTTTTTGATGTCTGTACGCTGTTTTATTCTGAATTTGTTTCCGTGATTAATCAGCGCCCAACAGCTTTTGGCTTAATCCCTATGGGGGCTCCAAAAGCAACTGTTGAGACAATAGATATTGGTGAGCAAACAGAGCCGAGAAAAGCTTCACAAACAACTGTTTATGAATACGAACCTGATGCTGCTTCTCTTTTAGAGGCGCTTGTGCCACGCAATCTTTCAGTGCAAATCTTTCGGGCTTTACTCGAAAATGTTGCTGGTGAAATGGGCGCAAAGATGACAGCTATGGATAATGCATCGCGCAATGCGGGCGAAATGATTAATAAATTGACGGTGGCTTATAATCGTCAACGTCAGGCACAAATTACCACAGAATTGATCGAAATTATTGCGGGCGCTGAAGCGCTTTAAATGGAAAAGGTAAGGATTGATGGCAAAAGCAGTAACCTCAAGCAAAGGAGCAGAAAAAGGTGAAAAAAAGAAACCAGCTGCTCGTTCCGGTGCAAAAAAAGACGCTTCAAAATCTCAAGGGGATGTAAAGACTTCAACTGCGTCTGCACGTAGTGTCACTAAAGATACACCGGTGAAAAAAGAAGAGCAGGCAAAAGGTGCTGTTGGTGAAATCAAGCAGGTTATAGGTGCTGTTGTTGATGTGCAATTTGAAGGTGCATTGCCAAATATTCTTAATGCTTTGGAAACAGAGAATTTAGGCCATCGCTTGGTGTTAGAAGTTGCGCAGCATTTGGGTGAAAATACCGTGCGTGCGATTGCGATGGATACGACCGATGGTCTGATGCGAGGCCAAAAGGTCGTGGATACAGGAGCACAGATTAGTGTTCCTGTAGGCGAAGCAACGTTGGGACGTATTATGAATGTGATTGGAGAGCCAGTGGATAATGTGGGACCAATCCTTTCAACCAAAACGCGTTCTATTCACCAAGAGGCGCCAGAGTATGTCGAACAATCGACCGTTTCAGAGATTCTTGTCACGGGTATTAAGGTTGTGGATTTGTTAGCCCCTTATTCGAAAGGGGGTAAAATTGGCTTGTTTGGTGGTGCTGGTGTTGGAAAAACCGTTCTCATTATGGAGCTTATCAACAATATTGCAAAGGCACATGGTGGCTATTCCGTATTTGCTGGTGTGGGAGAGCGTACACGTGAGGGAAATGATCTCTATTACGAAATGATCGAAAGCCGTGTGAATGTGAATCCAAAAGACAATAATGGTTCAACAGAAGGGTCAAAATGTGCGCTTGTTTATGGGCAAATGAATGAACCACCAGGAGCGCGTGCGCGCGTCGCTCTTTCCGGGTTGACTATTGCAGAAAGCTTCCGTGATGAAGGACAAGATGTTCTTTTCTTTGTGGATAATATTTTCCGTTTCACACAAGCAGGGGCTGAGGTATCTGCTCTTTTAGGACGTATTCCTTCTGCTGTGGGTTATCAACCTACTTTGGCAACGGATATGGGTGCTTTGCAAGAACGTATTACCAGTACAAAAACAGGATCTATTACTTCTGTTCAGGCGATTTATGTTCCTGCCGATGACTTGACGGATCCGGCGCCGGCAACATCTTTTGCCCATTTGGATGCAACAACCGTTCTTTCCCGCTCTATTGCGGAAAAGGGAATTTATCCAGCCGTGGATCCACTTGATTCTTTCTCGCGTATGTTAGATCCACTGATTGTGGGGGAAGAGCATTATACGGTTGCTTGTCAAGTGCAAACTATTTTACAACGTTATAGAGCGCTTCAAGATATTATTGCTATTCTTGGAATGGATGAACTTTCTGAAGATGACAAATTGTTGGTGGGAAGGGCGCGTAAAATTGAACGTTTCCTTTCGCAGCCTTTCCATGTGGCAGAAGCTTTTACTGGTTCGCCAGGAAAACTCGTTCCTTTGGAAGACACAATCAAAGGCTTTAAAGGTCTTTGTGCGGGCGATTATGATGATTTGCCAGAAGCTGCTTTTTATATGGTTGGTTCGGTTGAGGAAGCCCTTGAAAAAGGAAAACGTCTCATGGCAGAGGCTTCTTAATTCAGGAGAAATCTGTCATGAATATTTGTCGTTAAAAAAGGGCAAGTTGTTGAAAAAGATAAGTTATTAAGGAGGACGGAGAGTCCTTCTATTGAGTATTGTGGAGACTTTTGTGGAAAACAATAGAGAAGAGCATTTTTTGTTTGAGCTTGTATCGCCTGAAAAGATTGTGTTTTCAGAGCAGGTTGTGTCTGTTGTTCTTCCTTCAGTTTCTGGTGCTTTGACAGTTATGGCACAGCATGCACCATTGGTGGCAAGCATTGTATTGGGGAGTGTTCGTGTTCGTACCTCTGCGGGGGAAAAGCTCTTTGTTGTTTGCGGTGGTGTTGCAAATATTACCTTTTCGGGATGCTCTTTATTGGTAGAGCATGTTGTGGCTGTTGAGCATCTTTCTTTTGATGTATTAGAACAGCAGATTTTGCAGGTTCAAGCGACATTAGAGGGGGGAATGGGTGATGCAAA
Source organism: Bartonella gabonensis (assembly GCF_903679515.1). Classification (GTDB taxonomy): domain Bacteria; phylum Pseudomonadota; class Alphaproteobacteria; order Rhizobiales; family Rhizobiaceae; genus Bartonella; species Bartonella gabonensis. The sequence goes on along the minus strand of NZ_CAHOYM010000004.1, from coordinate 53,889 downwards.
AAGTCCTAAAATTGAAGCTTTTTTCCAGCAATTGTCAGCTGATGGTTCTATGATGATAAAAGCGTAGAAGGGTATACAGGATAAGGTGACATGAGCGGAAAAAAAAGTACGGTTGTGTTTGCCAAAAGGGGCGGAAAACCTTTTCCTCATCCTGGTCGTGTTTTCGCGGGACCTTTGCCGAAATGTTTTGTTTATATTTTTGCTTCTTTTATTTTGCAATGGGCTTATGGCTTAGGGGCTAATATTGTTCAGTCTAATATTGTCCATCTGATCGGTGATTTTCACGCAACTTTGGCTGAGACGACATGGTTGGTCGCAGCCTATATGGCACCAAATGTAAGTGTGGCGATTATGTTGATCAAAATCCGCTATCAATTTGGGTTGCGTGCTTTTGCTGAACTATCAATTCTTGGCTTCGTTTTGGTTTGTGCCTTGCAGCTTTTTGTGACCGATTTGCGTTCTGCGCTGATTATTCGCTTTTTTGCTGGGATTGCTGCTGCGCCTTTGGCTTCGCTTGCATTGCTTTATATGATGGAGGCTTTTGCGCCAGCAAAGAAGTTTACTGTTGGTCTTAGTTTGAATTATATGAATGCGGCTTTAGCTGCACCTTTATCTCGTTTGATTTCTCCTGATTTGCTGGAAAATAATGGTTTTTCTAGTCTTTCTGCTTTGGAAATGGGGTTGGTTCTCATCAGTTTGGTCTGTATCTATACTTTGCCCCTTACGCCTGTTGTTCGCAGCAAGGTTATTCAAAAGTTAGATTGGATAAGCTATGGTTTGATTGCTCTTGGTCTTGGTCTTAATGCTGTAATTATGTCTGTTGGCATATTGTATTGGTGGTATGAAGCACCATGGATTGGTTGGGGACTTGCACTTGCTATTTTTTCTTTGGCACTTGCTATTATGATTGAGCTTAATAGAGAAAAACCATTGATTGATTTGCGTTGGATTTTCAGTAAAGAAATGATCCAATCTGTTTTTATTTTGTTGATTTTTCATGTTTTCTTGTTGGAGCGATCCAATTTACCCTTCGGTTTTTTTAATCTTTTTGGTTTGCTCAATCGTGAGATGGCGCCCATGTATTTTGCGGTGATATTGGGAATTCTGTTAGGGGGAGCTGTTTGTGTGTCTTTTTTACGGGCAGGGCGTGAGGATTATTTTTATTTGTTATCTTTGGGTTGTTTGGCGCTTGGAGCTTATTTAGACAGTCGTGTAAACCACTTAACGCGTCCACAAGACATGATGTTGAGCCAAGGATTGGTGAGTTTTAGTTATGCTCTTTTTTTGCCTCCTGTTCTTTTTAAAGGGTTTGTGATCGCTGGTCAGCGAGGGCCGCGGTATGTTTTGAGTTTTATTGCTGTTTTTTTGCTAACACAAGTTACAGGGAGATTGATGGGATCGGCTTTTTTTGGCAGCCTACAGTTTTATTTTGCCCATAAGAATTTTGAGTCCTTAACACAAAATATTGTTGTAACTGATCCGCTTATTTCTGCTGAGATGAATACTTTATTTTCGTCTTCTCATGGTGCTTCTGTTTCTCATGGCTTGGGAAATGATCAGATGACTTCTCTGTTGATAGAAAAATTTAAGTTAACAGCAAATATTTTTGCTTATGATGACGTTTTTCGGCTTTATTTTTATATTTCAATGGTTGTATTCGTCATTTTTTTTGTAACAATGGTTGTTAAATCATGCTCTGTGCGTGCATTAGAAAAAGAGTGATATCATGGAAGAGGGGCGCAAAAAATGATAAAAGCATTACGATCAAAGGCTACAATTGTTGCATTCCTGTCAGGTATTACGGGTGTTTTGCTGATTTTGTGGGCTTGGAGACTTCCTCCTTTTGTGAGCAACATTCAAATAACGGATAATGCTTTCATTAAGGGCGACGTTACCCTCGTTAGTTCACAGATCTCTGGGGTGATTGGGCGAATTTATGTGCAAGATTATCAACGTGTTGAAAAGGGGATGCTGCTCTTTGAACTTGATGATTCTCTTTTTCGTCAGCAGCTTGCACGGGCACAGGCTGTTCTCGATTCAAAAAATGCAAAATTAGCCAGTATTGAATTGCAAGCACAGCTTTTGCAGGGCGAAATTAATACAGCAGAAGTCGAATTGGCTCGTTCACGAGCATTCTCCAATGTTGTTCCTGATAGTAAAAAGTTAGGCTTTGGTGATGCGGCAAGTTCTGTTTCTCGTCCTCTTTCACAACTCTTGGCCGCACTGGAAACAAAACGGCAATTGCAAAAACAATTAAATCTTGAACGGCAAAGTTTACAATCAGAAGTTTCGGGAGCAAAGGTGGGAGTTGAGTTGGCAAAACTTAATCTCAATCATACAAAGATTTTATCGCCTCGAACAGGCTATGTTGGATTGGTTGGCGCTAGGGTTGGGCAATATGTTATGCCGGGGACGCAATTGGTTTCCGTGATTTCTGATGATATTTGGATTATTGCTAATTATAAAGAAACGCAACTTTCTCAGATGCGTGTGGGACAACCGGTTGTTTTTTCTGTTGATGCATTGAACAACAAAAAGTTAACAGGGCGTGTGGTTCGTTTTGCTCCAGCCACAGGTTCAGAGTTTTCATTGTTAAAAACGGATACAACAATTGGTAATTTTATTAAAATTGCGCAACGTATTTCAGTACGGATTGCTTTAGATCCTGGTCAGGAAGGGACTGAAAAACTCATTCCTGGGATGTCTGTGGTTACGTATGTGGATACTTCGCAGCGGGTTGATTCTGGAGGATAAAATTTTGGGTATTTTCAATTTAATGTTTATACTATTTTCTTATAGTAAGTGGGTGTTCACTTTAGAAGATTTCGTTTGGTTTATGATGATCTATCTTTTAAAGCTCTTCAAGTTCTTATTTGTCGTGGTGTAAAGTAATGTTCTAAAGAACATTAAAGCGCATGTCTCTTTAATCAATTCCATTTTTTTTGAAATAACTCAGTCAAGGGGGGCGAGGATAGATGGAATACGTAAAAGCTTGTCTGTCGTTTCTCACAACACTATTCTTTAAGGTGCGGTGATGTGAAGCGCATGCGTGGATGATCCTGCTCGATAAAAAGCTGAATGATAGATTGATGGGGGAAAATTGATCCTTTGGGGAGCCTAAAGTGAGGGGGAGGGTATCAAGTATTGTGTTTAATTCACGATAAGAAAATGCCCGCTTTGAGACGGGCATTAAAGGGGAAAGTTGTTAGTGTTAGTAATTTTTGCGTATGAGTAAGACGCTTGCTAAAACTAATCCTGCTGCTAATGCGAAGGTTTTTTTAGGGTTTTCTTTCGCTTTTTTCTTTAATTCTGTCACATGTTCGTTCAGGTAATAAAGTGCGTGACGTCCCTTTTGTTTCCACGTGTTAAACAGCTCAGAAATGTTTTCAAAGCTATCATTGTGAGAACTCCAACGATTTATGGGGACCAGCTCTCTTTTTAATTGTGCAATGCGTTTTTTAATTTTAGCATTTTTGGCATTGGTTGAAAATAGACACATCTGTTGACTCCTTCATGTGTTAAATTGTTGCATGATAGTTGGAATTGTGTTTGGCGTTTTGCTATAACGGCTTAAAAATTGAAAGGTTGCATTGATTGTGTGGCTTGGATGGGTTACGTTGCTTGGGGATGAGATGAAAATTAAGCGTTTGGGTTTAATGAGGCATTTTTGAATAGTCTCGCTTATATTTCATGATGGGGGGAAGGATATAAGGTAAAATCCCCTGCAAAGAATAATTTCTCGTGAGGGGTATTAAGCTCGTTGCTTCATTTTCTTATGCTTGTTTCAAAGTGTTGCGAGCGCTGTTGGAGAGAGTTTCTCAAGCATTTTTATTTTTTATCTCTATGGTTACTTTTAGGTGTGTAAGGGACATGGCTTTGATTAATGATGAACAGATTTGAAATGAAAGAAGCTGACGATGTTTAGGTTTTCTATTCAAATGTGTAAAAAAGAGATTATTATAAATTAATATGTTGACTGAATTGGGTGGTATATTCTGTATATTTTTTTAATATTTTTTAAAATGGTGCTTTGATAAGCGTTATCTGTTGTGTTGTAAAATATTGTTCCTCGATGACGTTGATGTAAGCTATAGTATGCCACTTAAAAATACAGTTTTGTCCCTGTCTGATTTCAGTTTCTTTTTAAAGCAACCAAGTGTAAAAGGATGAACTTGACCAGGAGCGGTAGGACTTATCTGGGGCATCTGTGAAATGAATTTCACTTATGAACTTGAATGGCAACAAGGGTTGACAGGTGAAACTTAAAGCAATCTGTTAAAATTGGTGAGCAATGTGTCATTTTCGTCTTTTGAGGCGCAGAGGAGGTCAATATAAATGATGATTTATAGTGCAGGTTTTAAAAATTTGAGGATTTGATGAGCACGACTTATTCTTTGTCGAAACCTCTTGAGCGTCGTCGCTCTGTCGGTGTTGCTGTTGGTGATGTGATGGTTGGGGGGCAGAGCCCGATTGTTGTACAGTCAATGACCAATACAGATACCGCTGATGTTGATGCAACTGTTGCTCAAGTGGCTGCTCTTTGGCAGGCTGGTTCACAATTGGTTCGAATTACGGTTGATCGCGATGAAGCAGCGGCAGCTGTACCAAAAATACGTGAGCGATTGGAGCGATTGGGCTTTTTTGTACCATTGGTAGGAGATTTTCATTATATTGGTCATAAGCTTTTATCAAAACATTCTGCTTGTGCACAGGCACTGGCAAAATATCGGATTAATCCTGGAAATGTGGGTTTTGGTGCAAAGAAGGATCGCCAGTTTGCAGAAATTATCGAGATTGCTTGCCAATATGGGAAAGCTATTCGCATTGGTGTGAATTGGGGCTCTCTTGATAATGCATTGTTGACACAGCTTATGAATGAAAACGCGAGACAAGAAAGTCCCTTATCTGTTGTTGAAGTGATGCGGGAAACGGTTGTGCAGTCGGCTTTGCTTTCGGCTGTTTTCGCTGAAGAACTTGGATTGGGGCGTGATAAAATTATTCTTTCTGCTAAAGTGAGTGATGTTCAAGATCTTATTGCGGTCTATACCTCCTTGGCAGAGCGTTGTGATTATGCGCTTCATTTGGGATTAACGGAAGCAGGGATGGGAACGAAGGGGGTTGTGGCTTCTTCGGTGGCTTTGGGCATTTTATTACAGCAAGGGATTGGCGATACGATACGAATTTCTTTAACGCCTGAACCGGGTGGTGACCGAACACGAGAAGTAAAAGTGGGGCAAGAACTTTTGCAGGTGATGGGGTTTCAGCAATTTTTGCCTGTTGTTGCTGCTTGTCCTGGATGCGGTCGCACAACCTCGACAGTGTTTCAGCAATTGGCACAAAAAATTGAAGCAGATTTACACAAAAATATGCCTATTTGGCGTGAAAAATATCCAGGGGTTGAAAGTTTAAAGGTTGCTGTGATGGGCTGTATCGTCAATGGACCGGGAGAATCAAAACATGCGGATATTGGTATTTCATTGCCTGGAGTGGGCGAAAGTCCAGCGGCACCTGTTTTTATTGAGGGACAAAAGGTAAAAACTTTGCGTGGTGATCACATTGCGGAAGAATTTGAAGGGCTTTTGAGTGATTATATTCATCAACGCTTTGGGCAAGGTTAAAAAATTGCACAGGGTTGAAGGGCAGCGGGTGCATTGTTTTAAAGAGAGCTATTTCCTGAGAGCGTTTATGAATGGTATAATGGTAAAGTTCTCGCGAAGTGTATAAAAATTATAGAGCTTCCTTCATCTTTTAAGTTTAATAAAAGAGCGCAAGCCGGCAAGTATCACACACTTGGGCATGTTCTCATACAGTTTTTTAAATATTTGAGATGGTATATAAGAGGCATTTTAGTCTTTACTTGTAAAATTTTTACTCATAGGCACACTTCTGTGCTTGTGATAGGAAAGTTAAGTGATTTTAATTGATGCATCTATGAGAGGGGTAGGATGCTCATTCGATATGCAAAACAATGAATACTTTTTATAAATCAATGTAGTGTTGTTATACGCGGTTTTGGCTACGATGAAAGCTATTGGGTCGCTTATGATCTCAAGAAAAATCAGTTGTTATGCATATTATCAGAAGCCTATGATCGATATCGATGCATTTGAGTTTATTAAGACTATTAAGTGAAATTATATGAAGACTTTGATAGACCCGTAAATGTTGTTGCTGGCTCGTTGGCGGTGCTTGAAGCATTGAAATATTTAACGAATTTTGACAAATATTCAATTATAGAAAAACATGATTTATTTATTCTTCCGGCAGTTTTAGGCATTTTCCAGATATGGGTAGGACTGGAGATCCTTATAGCGGTTATTGTTCTATTTGTCGTAAATTGTAAGCTTTTATATTGATATAAATGATGTATACAGGTGCCTTTTTGGCGCTATTGGGGGAATGAATGACAAGTATATTAGCCTTTGGCTTTTTATTTAACGGTATAAGAATTTTAACAGGCGCTTTTATTGTCTTTTATATGCTTGAAAAAGGCTTAACGCTTATTGATATCGGGATTATTAAGTCATTTCAGGCTTTTATTATGATGGTTACAGATATTATTTTGCCGATCGAAAAAGTTATAAAATACCCATCGTTTTGGCGGTGGCTTTTGCAGCCACATGGCTGTTTCTCATGGGCTTTTCTACAAGCTTTTATGGTTTTCTTTTGGCAGAAACTTTTAATGCAGTATCGCTGACATTGATTGCGGGGGCTTATAATGCTTTACTTGTTCAATATGCAAAAGCAAAAGTGACATCGACTAAACAAGTGTTGGGATTAAGTTCTCAATATAATTACATTGGTATGTTTGTCTTTAGTTTAATCGGCGCCTATTTTGCCGATTATTCTAGCCAATATATATGGTATATCGCGGTATTTATAATGTTGATGACAACATGCTTTGGTTTGTTTTTTCTTGATGACCTTAAAGGACAGAGAAAACTAAGCCATAGAAATTCTGTTCAGGCAAATTCTCTTATTTGTGAAGCTAAAGAGATGGTCTCTATTTTTGTTAAAGTTCTTTATATCTCTTTATGCTTTTATTTTTCATTGATTTTTTTCAATATCTTTTCGCAATATTGGCAGTGGATCTTTAAAGATCATCATATTCATGTCACTTATTTTGATCTTTGTGTGACATTTTCGTTGATATTACTCTCTCAGCTCCTCGCTAGTTTTTTCTTTACAAAACTAAGCGAGAAAATAAATTTTGTTTTATTGCTGTTTCTTTCAGCATCACTGATTTTTACAATGGCTTTCTTTTAACTAAGAAAAGAAATTGCTGTCATTTTAGTGTGTGTGATTTCTTATCTCATTAAGTATATCTATCTTCGTGTGGAAGTTATTCTGCATGATTGTATTAGCGATTATTTTCGCGCGACATATGAGTCTTTCTTGTCAACTGTTGGAAGACTGAGTCTCTTGGTGTTTTTTTACATGAGTGCATCTATGGTCTATAGGTTTGGCTTTTTCTCACTCGTTTATATTTTTGCTCTTTATTTATTGATTTACTTGTTGGCAGTATTTTTTTTAGAAGAAACTCTCAAAAAAGCTCAGTGAGAAGAGTAACGTATTATTATGTGTGTTTTATAAATTTATGCGCTTGTTTTAATGTACCCCTTCTTAAGGCTTGTCACATGCATTGAATGAGGGGACCAATGGTAAGGTTTTAAAAAAATCGCTTAAACACTTAACAAAGATGATAATGTACGATATGTACAATAGGGCAGATGACGTTAATTTTGACGTGTTGCACTAAAGCGAGCAGCTTGTTGGAGAGGGAGTGCTTTGGCTCCAAAAGGGTGTAAGAGGGCTTCTGCTTTTGTGATGAGTGCATCTCGCTTTTTTTGGGTTTCTTCAATGCCATAAAGGCGAACAAAAGTTGCCTTTTGTGCCGTTTCATCTTTCCCAGCTGTTTTGCCTAGGGTTTGCGTGTTGGCAGTAACATCAAGAAGATCATCGGTTAATTGAAAGGCTAAACCAAGATAGGTTCCAAAAGCCGACAACTTTGTTGATAATTCTTCTGATGCATTGCCAATGATGGCACCCGCTTGGCAAGCAAAGCTTATCAGGGCCGCTGTTTTCATGCGTTGTAGTATGATGATGTCAGTACTTTCTTGCGTTTTTTTTTCAGCTTCAAGATCCAACATTTGTCCCCCTAGCATACCACCAAGTCCGGCTGATTGTGCAAGAGCTGTGATCAATTTTATTCTGATGTCCGCAGATAGTGCATTGGCTTTATGAGCAATGATTTCAAAGGCAAATGTCAAGAGAGCATTGCCGGCTAGAATGGCTGTTGCTTCATCAAATGCTATGTGGACGGTGGGTTTTCCGCGCCGGAGGATATCATTATCCATGGCGGGAAGATCATCATGAATGAGCGAATAACAGTGAACACATTCTAAGGCACATGCAATATTAAGAGAATGTTCTACAGGGATATCAAAAAGTGCCGCACTTTGAATCACAAAAAAAGGACGCAGGCGTTTTCCACCGTTTAGCACCCCATAGCGCATGGCTTTGATTAAATTTTCAGGGCGTGAAATTTCCCCATTTTGGATCTGATCACTTAAAAGTCTGCTTAGGCGTTTTTCAACGGTGTGTCCGTGTTTTGCAAGAAGGGTGGTAAATTCATGCATTCTTGCTTCCTTTGTTTTTTCTTGCTTTCATCAATTGGCTTAGGTTTTTATTAAAAATCAATTTCTCTTTATTATGCGCATCTCTACTGTATGCGCAAATCCCTTTTAAAGCCAAATAAAAAATTGAATAAAAATGTTTTCATTGGTGTATAAAATCCACAAATTTGTGGTACTTTTGCTATTCATTTGGTTCGTGTGATATCATTTTTGATAAAAGCAAGGTCATTTTTGCTAAGAGGAGGAGCATTTTGACATTGCCTCTTCTTTTTTATCCGTGTATAATATCTTCAAATTTTATGGTGTTTTTAAATAAAGCATTGTCATTTTTGACATTGCTTTTTCTGTTTTAATGGATTTGGAGTGTCTTTTTATGGCTGTACCTAAACGAAAAACCTCTCCAGCGAAGAGGGGCATGCGCCGTTCGGCTGATGCTCTGAAGGCGCCGACTTATATCGAGGATAAAAATTCTGGTGAATTGCGCCGCCCTCATCACATTGATTTGAAAACGGGAATGTATCGTGGACGTTCCGTTTTAGTGGTTAAGGACTGAGCATTTTCTCTTTAAGGTGGCTGTTGAGGTGCTATTGCGTCGCCTCTCATGCCATTGATTTGAAAATGGGCCATTGATTTGAAAACGGGAATGTATCGTGGACATTCCATTTGAGGGATTAAGGCTTTAGCATTTTAGCTCTTTGTCTCTGCTGGTAAGTTTCCTTTGATTTATTGGTGAATGCGTGTTCTTGAGCCGTGCATTTTCTGCTTTTCCTGAAATAGAGGATAATGTTTTGCTATAGAAACATGTTTCTATTGTGGAGGGGGGGCTTATTTTTTTGAGAGACAATAAAAGAATTGCTTGTGTGCAATGTCTTTTAAAGAATGGAGATGACGGTTTATTTCATGCTTTTTTCTTGTTCTTTTATGAGATCATAACCGTCATGTAAAATAAAATGCCCCAAATGAAATATACTTGTGTTGTACGTTCACGCGTTTTTTAAAAAGGGCTTCTTTCAACCTGCTCTTAAGCGCATTTTGCAACGGTTCTTTGTGAAGAGTATAACTGTAACACCCTCATGAAATAATATAAAATTTATTTCTCCTCTCTTTAAATTTCATAAAAGTGCACGCCAACACTGTCATACATTTTGTCAGCTCGTTGGGGGGCAAAGTCTTTAGCTCTTGAAAGGGCTCATAAGAGACATGTCTTTTTTGTAAAGTTTTTACTCACATGACTTTCCCGCTTGTAACGAGTAAATGAGGGGTTTTAATTGATTCCAACATGGAAGAGGTTGAGAATGGAAAAATATTTCGCTATTCAGGGTTTTAATACAATATGAAAAAATGATAAATTATCTTTATAAATCAATGTTTTGAATTACATATGACATTTAAGAAAGCCATTTTAGGAGGGTAATGTGAGAGGATCTTCCTGTATTCAGATTTATGATTTCAGTTAAAAAATGATGTATGATGATGATTAATCAATGAGCTCGCTATGAATTAATGTGCATGAGGCGCTGGTAGGTGGAATTGGTCAAAAAGTTAGAGTGTTTATTGGTTCTTCAAGAAACTTTCTCCTTGAGAGTGCAGAGGATGATAAAAAAATAAAACCAGCAAAGAGCTGGTTTTATCAAAATATCCTGTTGCTATGAAAGAGTGTATTATGCAGCGTAGACAGTTTTGCTACTCTCAGCTGTTTCTTCTCTCTCAGTTTTAAATTCGCGTTTCGTCTTGTTGGAGAGATGCATCTCGATGAGATTAATCGCTTCTGTTTCAGAAAGGCTATTAATAACCGCAATTTCCCGAGCCATTCTTTCAAGAGCAGCAGTATAAAGTTGACGCTCAGAGTAGGATTGTTCGGGCTGTAGGTTAGAGCGAAAAAGATCACGAACCACTTCAGCGATACAAATAAGATCTCCTGAGTTGATTTTAGTATCATATTCTTGAGCACGGCGTGACCACATGGTCCGTTTAACGCGTGCTTTTCCACTTAAGACTTTTAAAGCACGTTCGACGGAATCACCAGCAGATAATTTACGCATTCCAACGGAAAGGGCTTTTGCAATGGGGACTTTGACATCCATTTTATCTTTCGCAAAATGAATGACGAAAAGTTTCAATTTATGTCCTGCAACTTCTTGATCTTCAATCGCTATAATTTGTCCTACACCATGCGTGGGGTAGACGATGTATTCAGAGGTTGCAAATTCTTTAGTCTTGGGGGACGTTCCATGTTGGGATGCCATAATTTTAGTTTACTCCCTTATGATCAACAAATGCATCGGAAAACAGGTTATAAACCTGAGGGTTGAGTTTTCTTTAACCAAGTATTGTCCCAATTAAGTGAGCATAAAAGCCGAGTACTTTTAAATCCAAAAAAAATACATTGCTTTACTAAAAAAAGCAAAGAAAAATACTTAGAAAGATGATCATATTAGAACACATTAACATCAAACTTCAAAAGAATCAATCATTTCGCTTGAGGTTTTTTTTATTTCTACAAGAGAAGTCTTTCAATTGTTAAAGAAGAGCATTGTACATTATATCATTACTCTTCTCCACCTCCTGGATTTTCTGAAAAATACTTTTCTAATTTGTTTGGAACACCATCCATTTCTTTAGCTTGAGGAAGAGGCTCTTTTTGGGTCGTCAGATTAGGCCATTTGTTTGCATAATGAAGATTAAGTTCTAACCACTGTTCTAGTCCTGGTTCTGTATCTGGTATAATGGCTTCTGCTGGGCATTCTGGCACACAAACACCGCAATCGATGCATTCATCAGGGTGAATGACCAACATATTTTCACCTTCATAAAAACAATCAACAGGACAAACTTCAACGCAATCCGTATATTTGCAATGAATGCAGTTGTCGGTTACTACGTGGGTCAAGATCAAACTCCATTTGTTACTTTAATGCTCTTTAGAGGAAAGTATGTGAGTGTTTTTATGATTGGTGAGTTGATCGCGTAGCACAGCTAATTTTGCAAAAGGTGAATCAGGGTTAAGAGGCTTTTCTTTTTGAAAAGGTTTATAATTCATACGCTTGTCTTGGGATTTATGGAACTTATGAGAACGTTTTGTTTGTGAGGATAATTCTTGAGGAGAGTTTTCATTTGCATTGTCCCCTTTTTTTACAGCGTTCTTCGGTTTATTTTTCCACTTATGTCCAGATTTATCACGTTTTTTTTGTGTGTGGTGGTGAAATTGGTGCCTATAATGCCATAATAAAATAACTTTGTCTTCCGCGAGAGCGGGAGTGGGTTTGGCAAAATTTCCAACCGGTTCAGCGGTTGGTAATCGATTGGTTTTATGGGGATATTTTTCCGTACAAGAGAATAAAGTATTCAAGGATGAGATCTTTTTTTCTTTTTGTGTTGTTTCTAAAATATTGATTGTTTGCCATAGACTGCCAACACATTCTGCTGGTCGGTCCTCTCGTGTTATCTCCTTGACAGGAAAAGAGCTTTGGTGTGCAAGAAGATTTTGTTCAAAAACAGTATTGCTTATGCTGTATGATTGGTAGCCAAGTCCTTTGAGGATTTCTTCCATATCATTGCCATTGGCCCCAAGAATGGACATCATGGCTGGGGTCACAAAAAAACTTTTGCCGTCATAGGCGCCATCGGGTTTTGGATCACTTCCTTGTTTCCAATGAAGAGTGGGGCGGATAAGATTGGCAAGACGTTCTAAAATGTCAATGCGTACGGCACGTTGTCCTAAGATTCGGTACCCAGCTAATTGATAAAATTGGCGGTTATAGGTAGGGTCAACAATCAAAGAGGTTCGACCAGCAGATAACGCTGTCAAAATTTCACCCAAACCCGTTTGGTCTTGTCCCGCATTTTGAAGGTTCCATAAAAGGGTAATGGCTTGAACCGGAGCCGGTTTAAGCATGCCTGCAACATAGATATGAAAAGCACCAAAACGCACACCTAAACGCCGAAGCACAGCACGTGATTCTTGCGCAAGGTTTTTGACAAGGTCTAAAACTTCGCGGCGGGGTAAAACCCCTAAAGAGTTAACCAGTTTTAAGGCAAGACTGTTGGTTGAATCTGTTAAATTATCGGCATTGCGCAAATCAAATAAAGGCTTTAAAGCCGTTTCAAAATGAAAGGTTACAAAGCGCCCTAATCGCTTTACGACGTTGTCACGGGATTCCCCTGTGAGGTGTGTGTCTGCTAAAACAATCAGTTTGGGTTTGAAAAAATCTTCTGTCGCAACAAGTTGTCCCACAGGTTGACCAATCCACCGCACAATGCCATCAGAACTGAGGGTAAAATCGCCATTTTCACAAGCACAAAAACGTGTTGCGCGTTTGGAAAACGCAAGAATCAAATTTTCATTCTCTATTGAGCAATGCTTTTCAACTGTTTGATCCGTATTATTTGGGGTGGCATAAAAACGAAAACCTTCAAATTTACCCCTTCCGTATTTTTCAATGAGAATATCATCCTGAAGAATCTCATTCTGTTGAACAATCTTGCTATCCATGATCATTATTCTTTCTCAGTGCGACACTGGTAAAAAGCCTTTTGCGACAACTCCATAATGCTACCCTTTCTTTAACACGTTTGTTGCGCTTGCTTCAATCACTCTTGTTGTTTTTTGATGTTTCTTTTTGCATCTTTAAAATTTAGATGCTTCTTTTTTATTCAGTTTTTATTCAGTTAGGATATTTTATATTTGTAGATTACATTCATTGGTTGTAATGTAAAGCTGAAAGCATAAATAGATTTTCTAAAATTCAAAAGGAAATGGAATCGTCATCAAAAAAACAGCATGTGTTTTGTCTGAATCATTTTATTTTTTTTGCTGTTTTGTCATGAAAAGTGAAGAGAAAGTTTTTTTTCAAACATTTCATAGGCTGGAAGGTATATTGTAAGGGCATTTTGCAGGTGAAATTATGTCTTATGACAAAAAGTTTTACCATAACACTAAAAAAACAATTGCGATTATAAAATTACGCGTTAAAGTAGTATAATCAGAAAAAACAACTTTTGCGTTCTTTTAAGGAAGAACAATGATGTCGTTGCCAAATCAATTTTGATAATTTTAATCGCAAGGGGTTATTATGGGTAATCTTTCAAATGCTGTTTATAAAAGCAGCAAAAATTATAGCGATGCAGACAAAAGCTTAGGACGTAATATGATGCGTTCTGCTATGCAAGCACCTTATCTTGAACGACAAAAAGAGCATGATTTGGCTCTGCGGTGGAAAGATAAACGCGATGATGAGGCTATGCATCAAATTGCCGCAGCTCATATGCGTTTGGTGATTGCTATTGCGAACCGCTTTAAACGTTTCAAAATGCCCTTAGGGGATTTGGTACAAGAAGGATATGTAGGACTGTTGGAAGCTGCTGCTCGTTTTGAACCTGATCGGGAAGTGCGTTTTTCAACCTATGCAACATGGTGGATACGGGCTTCTATTCAAGATTATATTTTGCGAAATTGGTCAATCGTTCGAGGAGGAACCAGTTCTTCTCAAAAAGCACTTTTCTTTAATCTGCGGCGTTTGCGTGCAAAACTGGTGCAAGATGATAGCGCTTTGTCAAAACAGGATATTTTTCGCACAATCGCTGAAAAACTCGGTGTTTCCGTACGCGATGTTGAAACAATGGATTTTCGTTTTTCCAGTTCGGATAATTCCTTGAGCGTTTCTGTTTCTGAAAACAGTGATAATCCCATTGCGAAGATGGATGTTTTGGTCGATGAGAATCCACTTCCTGATGCTTTAATTGAGCAAGTGATTGATGGTCAACGGCGTACGCAATGGCTTTACGATGCGTTGCAAATTCTCAACGAACGGGAGTTGGAAATTATTCGCTTTCGTCGCTTAAATGAAGAGGGGGCTACTTTAGAAGTTTTGGGTGAAAAATTAGGAATTTCGAAAGAACGTGTGCGCCAAATTGAAGCACGGGCTTTGCAGAAATTGCGTTCTGCTCTCCTTACGGTTCATTCAGAAGATGCTTATGATATATAAGCTGAGAAAGGCTTTTGAGGGGGGGGATAGGTGCGCGGGGAGGTGTAGGGCGTGATGAGGCTCGGGTTGAGGGTTAGCTCACTTTATCAAGCAATACGCTTCCTTGTGGGCCACATTGAGCCATCTTTATGCACAGAGGAAGATTGGAGAGTGCGGTTCGCTTAAGAAGGTCTGTGTAGAAATTGCGTTTTGCTCTCCTTGACACGTTCATTCAGAAGATCTTCATGATTATAAGTTGAGAAAGGCTTTTGAGGGGGATAGGTGCGCGGGGAGGTGTGGGGCGTGATTAAAGTGAGACAAAGAATCAAGACTGCAGCAGATAAAAAAGGAGCCTTATTCGGTGATAATTTTCACTTTTGTACCGGCGCGTAAAGTTTGAGTTGGTGAGAGGGCGTTGAGAATACGAAAGAGTTTTTCTTTATCTGGTGTATGTTGCATTTTATTGGCAAGATTTGCAACATTTTCTCCTTGTTTAACGCGGACAACACTGATTTTTAAGGGTTTCAATTTTTTTAACTCTAAAGTTGAAAGAGGGTGAAAGCTTTGTACCGTTTTTTGGGCAATTTCTGCAAAATTTTGAGAATTATGGGGGGATGCCGTTAGAAAACGAAAAATATGATTATTAAACAGAATGACAACCACATCAAATTGCCATTGCTCATGGATTGCATGGGCTTGCGCTCCAAGTAAATTCGGGCCTAGCTTTCCTTGATGAGGGAGCCCTTGAATTGTAAGGGGACGGATAGATGATGGGTCTAGCCCTATAATACATCCGCTTTTTAAATAATCACTTGCAGATATTCTCGCCGGGTGGGGAATGGCATCAAAACGAATGGCAATTTTATCGGGTCCGCTGGCCCAAACTGTTTGTGCTGAGTGTTCTATTGTAAAATTGTTGGGAACAGAAAAAACGATGCGCCATTGTGGATGAATAAATTCATTGCCTCGTACAAACCCAGTGTAAAAGTTTCCTCCAAAAGTCATGCCATCAATGTTTTTGAGAAAAGAATCACGATCCATCTTTCCACTGTTTTGTTTACTGATTTTACGGGCTTTTTCTCTCGCAAGTCGAATGCGTTGGGGGGTGGTTGGGTGAGAGGCTAGAAAGTCTAAGGAAGCATTTGGGGTGCCAGAAATATTCTGAAAAGCACTATAAGCTTCCATTGTTTGAAGAAAGCGTGGTAAAGCAAATGGATCATATCCTGCTTTTGGGAGCATTTCGAGAGCAAGGGAATCAGCTTCCAGCTCTTGATTGCGGGAAAATTGCGCGAGTTGTTGCTTGTTGTGTATGGGATGGTGAAGTTGTTTGCCCATAGAAGAAAAAAGACGTTGAGACATATGATTTTTCATCTTCAATTGGGCTTCTTTTTGCAGGCGTAAAATGCCATGATTGGCTCTGATATGTGCCATTTCATGGGCTAAGATTGCGGCAACTTCTGAAGAATCATTGGCGAGTGCCAGCATACCACGGGTAATGTAAATCGAGCCATTGGGGAGCGCAAATGCATTGACACTTCCTGAGTTTAAAATTGTGATACGATAGCTTTGATGTGAATGGTGAGATGCAATGGTTAGTT
The DNA here is from genome assembly GCF_903679515.1 of Bartonella gabonensis. Taxonomy (GTDB): domain Bacteria; phylum Pseudomonadota; class Alphaproteobacteria; order Rhizobiales; family Rhizobiaceae; genus Bartonella; species Bartonella gabonensis. The sequence continues at coordinate 37,692 of NZ_CAHOYM010000004.1, read as the reverse complement.
TCTGGATAATTTTTGCTAAAAAGCATTCAAGTTTTGTATTATGATAGGCGCCATTATACATTTGCAAAATACGGGGGTGTTGCAGAGCGCTTAATGTGACATAGATATTGTAATTGTCGGTACGTTTGATTGTTTCAGAAGAACTGGAAGAAAGCCTGTCATTTTGAGAAAGGGGGGTATGACAAGCTGGAAGGAGAAGCATTAAACTGATGAAAATTGCTTTATAAGGGAGAGAGCGAAAAAGAAAATTTCGTTGAAAAATGGCGTCTGTTGTATCGCGGGGCAAGTTGTTTGTACGGTATAATTGGGCAAATTTCATGTGTATCTTTGTATCGTCTGTGTTTTTTAAAGCAGCTTTAGGGATAAGGATTCGTTTGGCTATATCACGGTTATTGTTTATAAAAAATAACTCTCATGGATAAGGGGATGTGAGAGAAGAAGATTTTGTGAAAGGCAAAATAGAGCATGACAACATTTACGATATTGTTAAACGGAGATCTTTTTATCACTGATCGTTTGCTTAATCAAATTCAGAACAGTCGGGTGATTGCTGCGGATGGTGGTATGCGTCATGCGGGCGTGCTTAATGTGAAGCCTGAGTTGTGGTTAGGGGATTTCGATTCATCTGATCAGACTCTGATAGACGAATATAACCATATTCCACGTGAGGTTTTTCCCTCTGATAAAGATATGACAGATAGTGCTTTGGCTTGTGAAAAAGCGCTACAAAATGGTGCTAAAAAGCTGATTTTGTGCGGGGCTTTAGGAGGGGAGCGAAGTGATCATAGCCTTTCTCATATGACGCAAGCGTTGATGATGGCTGAGAAAGGCATTTCAGTGTTGTTGACAAGCGGTTTGGAAGAAGGTTGGCCGGTTGTGCCAAAACTTATGCCATATGATTTGCCTGAAGGATGTTTGTTTAGTCTTATCGGTTTTTCCGATTTACAAAGCTTAACACTTAAAGGGGTAAAATGGCCAATTTGTGACAAAAATGTGCCGTTTGGCTCTTCTTTAACACTTTCTAACCGTATTTGTGGAACCTTTTCTTGCCATTTAGGTTCTGGAAAAGCTATATTGCTAGCGTCTGTGCCTACTTCGTAAAGCTCTTCCAATATATTTTGAATAAGGCAGGGGGGGGCTTAGTGATTAAGGGCCGACATAAACGATATATTATGTATTGATCTTGAGAAGGAAAGGGTTTTATATGTTAAAATCAATTTTAAAAGTAGCCGTCGTTTCAGCGATTGGTTTCAGTTCGGTGGCTTGTACGACAAGTGATGAACGTGTTGCACGGTACGGTGTTGGGGGAGCAGCAATCGGTGCCTTGGCGGGAACAGCTATTGGGGGAAGCACCGCGGGAGCAGCGCTTACCGGTGCAGCATTTGGCGCTTTGGCTGGAACAGTAACAGGTGAGGCTGCAAATCAAAAAAGACAACAAAAACAAGCATCACAATTGTGCACATATCGCTCTCGTAGAGGACATGTTTACCACGCACCTTGTGCCCAAAGAGTCCCCGTAAAACAATTATGTACTTACAGTGATGGAAAAGGAATGATGTATCAAGCACCTTGTCCGCGCCACGTTCGTTAATGGCGGTGCCATTGCTGCGGCTTGACCGCATTTTCTTAAATGTGGGGACAACGCCTTTGCTCAACCAAGCATGTCTATCGGTTGAGCAGGGAGCACGTATTGCGCTGGTGGGGCGTAATGGTTGTGGAAAATCGACTCTGTTAAAAATTGCCGCAGGAATATTAGAACCTCATGGTGGCGAAATTTTTCGCCACCCTCGGGTAACACTTCGTTATGTCTCTCAAAATCCGGATTGTTCAGGTTTTGAAGATATTAACGCTTATATGGAAGCAGGGCTGGACGAGACATCTGATGTTCAGTGGATCAATATGCTTCGCACAAATTTAGGGTTTTTAGGGGCGGAAAAATTAGAAACCCTGTCAGGGGGTGAAAAGAGGCGTGTTTCATTGTTACGGGCCATTGCAGCAAAACCCGATATTTTGTTCTTAGATGAACCAACCAATCATCTTGATTTATCAACCATTGAATGGTTGGAAGGGGTTTTATCTTCTTTGCGTTCAGCGATTGTGGTGATTTCCCATGATCGGCGATTTTTAGAAAATGTTACGCGTTCAACGGTATGGCTGGATCGTGGCACAACAAAAAGACTGGAAAAGCGTTTTTCCGAATTTGAAAGTTGGCGTGATAAAGCGCTGGAAGAAGAAACACTCGAGCAGCATAAATTGGGGCGCCAAATTGCCCGTGAAGAGCAATGGTTGCGTTATGGCGTGAGCGCACGGCGTAAGCGTAATATACGCCGCTTGGGTGAATTAAAAAACTTAAGACAGCGTCATCAAAGCTATAAAGGGCAGCCTGGAAGTGCACTTTTGAGTGCTGCGAAAAGTCATGATTCTGGTCAATTGGTGCTCGAAGCAAAAAAAATTTCAAAATCTTATGGTGCGCGCGTTATTGTGAAAGATTTCTCTTTACGCATTCAGCGGGGTGATCGAATCGGTTTGGTAGGGCCCAATGGTATCGGAAAGACAACACTCCTTTCCGCATTGATTGGGAAAGAAGCTGTGGATAGTGGAACAGTCAGGCATGGCTATAACCTGTCTATGGCATTGCTTGATCAGCAACGTATTGTCAATGAAGAAGAAACTTTAGCGCATTATCTCACAGGGGGGCGGAGCGATACTCTCGTGATCAATGGGCAGGAACGGCATGTGGTTTCTTATATGAAAGACTTTTTATTTTTGCCAGAACAAATGCGTACCCCCCTTAAAGAATTTTCAGGGGGAGAAAGAGCACGTCTCATGTTGGCGCGTCTTCTTTCACGTTCTGCAAATTTTTTAATTCTTGATGAACCGACCAATGATTTGGATATGGAAACTTTGGATTTGTTGCAAGAGTTTATTGCTGATTTTGCGGGAACCGTGTTGTTGGTAAGCCATGACAGAGACTTTTTAGATCGTACTGTAACGCATATGTTGGCACCGGAGGGCGATGGTCATTGGGTTTTGTATGCGGGCGGCTATAGTGATATGATGGCGCAAAATAAGCAAGCTCTCCGCTTACAACGCAAAGAAATAGAATTATCGCACCGTAAAGCATCTTCAAAATCTTGTGCAGGGGGGGGCGGAAAATATGCCTCATCCACAGATCCTAGCTTGGATAGCGCAGGAGTGAAAAGAACACGAGGCAAATTGTCCTATAAGCAGGTTTATGCATTGGAAAAATTGCCTGAAGAAATCGCTGTTTTGCAAAATGAAATCAAAAAAATTGAACAAGAGCTCTCTGATCCAGCCCTTTATAGCAGGGATAAAGAGCGTTTTGAGCGTTTATCAACAGCGTTGGAAAAAAAGAAAAATACTTGCACACAAAAGCAAGAAGAATGGCTAGAACTTGAGATTTTACGCGAAGAAATAGAAGCGTGTTCACGTTAATGTCTCAGATTTTTCTATCTCAATTTTAAGAGATTTGTATTCTATCATCGCTTTATGGTGAGCGCGCTTGAGTGTATTGAAGAATGACGACAGTATCCTTGAGTTCATAGAGAGTAGATTTTTTAAAAACACACTTTTGACTGTGGCTCAAAGTCATAGTGCAGGTTCATGGATTTTTGAAGCGAGCTTTACTGTTTATGTTTGGCTTTTTTGCACAATTCTTGATAAGGAAAAAATTATTGTTGCGGTGCGTTTTTTCAAAATTTCATCTATGGAAGCATGCCAGTCTCATCACGCACTTTGCTCATTCTTAATGTTGCTATAGTCCTTGGCATTTGAGAGCATTCATAAAAGCATTCTGTTGTCTTTACTTTATACCCTTACCAACCACTCCCGCTTATAAAGGAACAAGAAGTGATTCTCATTGATTCTAACGTGAGAAGCATTTTGATGAGAAAAGCTTATTGTATTCCACGTTATGATGTAAGTTTAAAAATGATGATATGTCACGATAAATCAACGTATTATTATAACATTTCTAGGAGGAGAAAATGATGGCAATTAAAACAAAGCGAACAATTTTTACATTGATCGGTTTAGAAGATGTTGCTTCATTGTCTTCTTATTATCTCCGTAATGCGGATCATCTGCGTCCTTTTGAACCTGTAAGATCTGCTGATTACCACGTCCTAAAAGCTTGGGAAACACGCGCCAATGCATTTGCGGTTGAAAGTGCACAAGGACAAGCCTACCGATATGCTGTACGATTAAAAAATGAAAATACACTCATTGGGGTGGTGAATTTTACCAATGTGGTTCGTGGTGTTTTTCAAGCTTGCCATCTTGATTTTTCTTTGGATGAAAAACAACAAGGCAAAGGTCTCATGTTTGAGAGTTTATCAGCTCTCATACACCATATCTTTCATGTCTATCATTTGCATAGAGTGATGGCAAATTATAGACCTGATCACATAAAAAGCGGACTTTTATTAAAGCGCCTTCATTTTGAAAAAGAAGGCTATGCCAAAGATTATTTGATGATTTCGGGAAAATGGAGAGATCATATTCTAACCTCTCGAATGAATGAGCTTTATGAGCACATCAATAGATTTGAATAAAATTCTTTTAGGGGCTTTTTACCAGATGTATCAATAAGCTGAATTCTTCATTATCCTAAAAGACAAAGGATCCATCATCTCTCTTCTGTAAAGAGCTCAGACCCTTGTTTAGCGAATTTCTGCTGCTGCCCCCTTTGAAATGTTTTTTAGCCTAGATAGTGAATTGATTTATCAACATTCATTGATTTTCAATTTGAATAAGAGTCCTCAGAATACCGTACGATTTTCTCTATTTCACATCTATTTTTAAGGTGAAGCGTTCAAAACACCTTGCTTTGTATGCACAGTATGCACAAGTGCAGTTGGCTTAAAGGGGGGCCCATATGGATAAAAATCATTGAAGAATAAGACTAAAAATGCGCTTTTCATGAATCCTTTCAAAGATGAGGGCTGTTGCAATCTTATACATCCTGTGATCTGTTGTTTCGTCACAAGTTACATGAATTTTTTGTTATTGTGCACAAACTGCCCACGGTTGGCAGACTTTTTGCGTATTCACTTGTTTTTTCCATTTTCCATTCTCTTAAGAAAAATTTCATTGGCGTTAACTCATTCCAAGTGCATTTTTATAAAGCTCAATGATGGCTTCTTCTTCCATACGTTCATGCTCTTCTTTTTTACGCAAGCGTATAATGCTTCGAACAGCTTTGCTATCAAAACCAGAGCCTTTAAGTTCTGTGTATACATCTTTAATATCATCAGAAATGGTTTTTTTTTCTTCTTCTAGTCGTTCAATCCGTTCGATAAAAGAGCGTAATTGGTTGACGGATATAGCGTGGGTTTGATCGGTTACTGTATCATTCATTTGTTTTTCTCCAGGTTATATGTTTCAAGTTGTTTTTTTGACGACGAATTTTTGTTGCAAAAGCTTGAAAAATAAAAAATCAATCAAGCTACACAGTTTTTTTACAAATTGACTTTAAATATTTTGTAAAATTTTTAAAATATATGCATTGATAAAAGGGCTATAAAAAGAAAAATATAAAAATATGTGTTTTAGCCTTGAAAGGCTTTTAAAAAAGAGATGTATGATTTGTTTTGAGAATTAACATTATAGAGGAAGTCTTGTGATTTTGAAAAAACAATATTGGGCATTGAGGAAAGGATTAAAGGTTTTTCTCTTGGGCGTTTTGCTTTTGTTTCCCCTTGTTGTTTATGCAAAAGCTGACTTTAGGGTGTGTAATACAACCCAACAGTCTGTGGGGGTTGCTCTTGGATATCGTACGTTTTCAGGGTGGGTGAGCGAAGGCTGGTGGGTGGTTCCCGTGACAGAATGTAAAACCTTAATCGAAGGACCTCTTGCCTCGCGGTTTTATTATTTTTACGCGGAGGGGGCACAAAAAAAAGGAAGCTGGGCAGGCTCTGTAACCATGTGTGTACAAGATAGCCAATTTACCATTCAAGGGGTTCATGATTGTTTCCCTCGAGGATATCAAAAGGCTGAGTTTAAAGAAATTGATACCGGCAACCAAACTAGTTGGATGATCCAGTTGACGGATGATTCGTTGTTTAATAATTCCGTTGTTCCCTCTCTTTCAGGAAATTCTCCACCGTGAAACGGTCCCGTAAAGTAAAAATTATTGCGACTCTTGGTCCTTCTTCTTCTTCTCGTTTAATGATTGAGAAGCTTTTTAGGGCAGGAGCAGATGTTTTTCGCCTTAATATGAGTCATACAGATTGTGACGCAATGGGTGATTTGATCAAGTCTATACGGGAGGTTGAAAAAATCGTTCAACGGCCCATCGGTATTTTAGTGGATCTTCAGGGACCAAAACTGCGTGTTGGTCGTTTTGACAAAAGTTAAGAAGATTTGCGTGTCGGGCAAAGCTTTACGTTAGATCATCGCGATGTGGCTGGTGATGCACAGCGTGTTTTTTCCCTCATAAGGATGTATTTTTGGCGATTAAGCCAGGGGATCGGTTGTTAATTGATGAGGGAAAATTGGAATTGCGCGCTGAAGTTTGTGATGATCATTTTGTTCAATGTCGTGTTGTTGCAGGAACCCGTATTTCTGATCGAAAAGGGGTGAGTTTTCCGGATACAATTTTGCCTTTTGATGCGATGACCTCAAAAGATAAGGCTGATCTTCAGGCTCTGTTACAGCAGCCTGTTGATTGGGTTGCCCTTTCTTTTATTTAGCGTCCAGAAGATATTATAGCGGTGCGCCGGTTGACAAAAAGCAAGGTGTCTTTGATGGCTAAAATCGAAAAGCCTCAAGCCTTGGAATATATAGAGAAGATAATTGAAGTCTCTGATGGTATTATGATCGCACGGGGAGATCTTGGTGTGGAAATGCCTCTGGAAAGGGTGCCTACGCTTCAGATGGAGCTGATAAAAGTTTGTCGTTTAGCCGGAAAACCGGTGGTGGTGGCGACACAAATGCTCGAATCAATGATCACATCTCCTGTGCCAACGCGCGCAGAAGTATCGGATGTTGCTACAGCGGTTTATGCTGGAACAGATGCGGTGATGTTGTCGGCCGAATCTGCTTCTGGTCGTTATCTGGAGGAAGCTGTACTTATGATGGATCGAATTGCACGGCAAATTGAACAAGATCATACTTATGCCGCTCAGGTTGAAGCACAACATCCTGCACCAAAATCAACAGGGGCGGATGCAATTTCTCTTGTAGCGCGTCAGATTGCTGAAACACTTTCACTCGCCGCTATCGTTGCCTATACGGCTTCAGGAACAACGGGTGTGCGTGTTTCTCGTGAGCGTCCCAATAGACCGATTATTGCTTTATCGCCCATTGTGGAAACAGCACGACGTTTGGCACTCGTTTGGGGGCTTCATTGTGTGGTTGCTGAGGATGCGAAGAATTTAGAAGATATGGTTGATCGTGCAGCATCCATTGCCTTTCAGGAAGGCTTTTGCCAAGGGGGAGATCGCTTCCTTGTGACAGCCGGTGTTCCCCTTGGAACGCCTGGTGCAACAAATCTTTTGCGTATTGCTTCTGTCTCTCAAGATGGAACGAGGGGAATTTGATCCGTTGCCATATGGTCTTTTTTCATATGTCTTTGCATAGGCTTTAGGAACAATGAGTGTGCGTGTTTTTCGTGAGCGTCTCAATAGACCGATTATTGCTTTGATCTTTCCTTGTGGAAACAGTGCGATGTTTGAACATCGGGGTTTGGGGCGGGATGGGGTGATATTATAATTTTGTCTGTTGAATTGGGGAGGTGTCTTTCGTTTTGAAGATGTGGGGCTTACGTTACGGTGGGGGCTTTAATGGGAAAAATTCTTTTATATCATATTTTTAGATATATTTCGGATCGCTTTATTGATCTCTTACGAGTCAGACTATTCATTGATCATGAGAATTTATTCTTTTGCTGTTTGAATGAGAGCTTTAAAATTTTTCTCATTTTAAGCTTTTGTGAACGGATGAAATTTTTGCAAATAGAATTGAATAAAATTATGTGTTCTCAAAAGTCATGCTGCTATGGCATGAGAATAAAGTGACGGATAAATGTGTTTTAAAAAAATATGCTTTTGGTGTGTTGTTTTTATGTAAAAGCAGTTGGCTTTATGCGTTGTTTTGGAGCGATCATTGATATGATTTTTTTACAATGAGATTGGTTTTGGAATATTGGTTTTGCTCATTTGTTGTGTGAGAGCTCTCATTGGAAGCGTGCTGATATAAGGCAGCCTCTTTGATGTATAAAGTATTTGTGTGTCAGCAAAATATTCACGAAAAGACTTTTTGATCGAACTTTAAGTCAATTCTTTAGAGGGCCATGAGTGATCAGTCCCTGGAATCCTCTTGATAAGAAATCAGACTGTTATAGGGTGATGAGTTTAAGAATGTTTATCCTATGAGGCATAGAAGGTCAGTCAAATTGGTTTGCTGATTGCGCGATGATGTGTGTTTAGAAGTCTTCCTGTTCTTGAATGTTTTTACTGTTTTGATCATCTTTGAGCAATTGATTAGTGAGCTTTTCAATGCGTTGTGTGGTGTCACGCATAATTTGTTCCATGGTGCGGTCCTTTTCATTGTGGAGCCGTAAAAGTGCATCGTAGTCTTCTCGTAATTTTTTATTTTCTCGTTTTATTTCTTCCATTTCATCGATAATCATTATGCCGGCCATAACCGATAAACGATGATCGCCAATTTCCCCAAAATTTTTCTTTAAATGGGTGATATATTGATCTAATTGAGCTGCAAGCGCAATAAGATGACTTTCTTGTCCTTTATTACAAGCCATACGATAATTTTTACCATCAATGGTAACGGAAACTGTTTCCATACATTCAAACCTTTATCTATCTAAACTTTTATCTATCAATGACGACACGAATCGTTTCCATTGCTTTAATAAGACGTTTGGAAACTTCTTTGTTAACAGATTCTAAGCGTTCAATTTGGGCTTCAGCTTTGTCAAGCGCTTGGGCAAGATGGCTGCGATCAGCATTCATTCGTTGAATTTCTTCTTCCCATTCGTTATTTTTATCAATAATGGCGTTGCGATTTATTATGGTGATCTCTAAGGTTCTAAGTGCTTTTTCTAAGTGCTCTAGAGCATCTTGTAGAACCGTAGTCTCTTGGTTCATTGCTTTTGTCCTTTGGGTAATTGTATCCTTTATCAACGCATTATGCAAAAACGAATCACTTACATTCTTATAGTGTGTCTCTTTTATTTTTAAGTATGTAGGATATTTTAGCAAGCAAAGCAGGGGGGAGATATAAATTAAAAGCTGGATTTTTTGCTCATATTGGCATAAATGACATGGGATATACAGGATGCGTGAGGGGAATGTGTTATTAATGTTATTGAAGTGGTGACAAAAAGTTTCACGCTGATGGTTAAATAAAGAGTATTTCTTAAAGAACTTTAAGAGAATACGGAAAAAGCAATAGAATAACGTATTTAACGAAATGGTCGATCATTCATGACAAATACCCACCAACAAAATCAGATGGCCAATGCTATCCGTTTTCTTGCTATTGATGCGATTGAAAAAGCAAATTCTGGTCATCCGGGCTTGCCAATGGGTGCAGCCGATATTGCTACGGTTCTTTATACACAATTCCTCGCTCATGATCCTAAAAAACCTCGTTGGCCTAATCGTGATCGTTTTGTCTTATCAGCAGGACATGGATCTATGTTGCTTTATGCTCTGTTGTATCTTTCTGGTTATGAAGATATCTGTATTGAGGATCTCAAAAATTTTCGCCAATTAGGGGCAAAGCTTGCGGGGCATCCAGAATATGGGCATGCGGCAGGAATTGAAACAACGACGGGACCTCTGGGACAAGGGTTGGCGAATGCCGTGGGAATGGCAATTGCTGAGCGCTTACAAAATGCCCGTTTTGGTGATCTCATTCATCATTATACTTATGCGTTGGTTGGTGATGGATGCCTGATGGAAGGTATTTCTCAAGAAGCACTTTCCTTGGCTGGACATTTGAAACTCAATAAGCTTATTGTGTTGTGGGACGATAATAATATTTCTATCGATGGAGAAATTTCCCTTGCGGATAGTACAGATCAGATAGCCCGTTTTAAAGCATCTGGTTGGAATACACTCAAAGTGAATGGGCATGATCAAGCCGCCATTGCGCAAGCTATTGAAACAGCACAAAATTCTGATAAACCAACGCTGATTGCCTGTAAAACAACGATAGGCTTTGGTGCGCCCAATAAAGCGGGAAGCAATAAAGTTCATGGATCCCCTTTAGGAACACGGGAAATTGCTGAGACTCGTATCACCTTGGGGTGGGAGGCGGAGCCTTTCGTTATTCCAGCCGATATTCTCGATCGTTGGCGCTTGGCAGGGCTTAATGCTGCTAAAAGGCGACAAAAGTGGGAAGAAAAATTGGCTGATCTTCCTGTTTCAGAGCGGGTGGAATTTGAAAGGTTAATGCGTGGTGATCTGTTGGGTGGATTTGATGGCGCTGTGGATGCTTATAAGCAAAAACTTGTTGAAGAGCGCCCTGTGGTTGCTACGCGTAAAGCTTCGGAAATGGCTTTGGAAGTGATCAATGAGGTTGTTGTAGAGACCATTGGTGGCTCTGCTGATTTGACCGGCTCTAATAATACAAAAAGCAGCCAGATGAAAAGTATCTCGGCAGATGATTTTTCAGGGCGCTATCTCCATTATGGCATTCGTGAACATGCTATGGGCGCTATCATGAATGGGATAGCTCTCCACGGGGGCTTTATTCCTTATGGCGGAACATTTTTATGCTTTTCTGACTATATGCGTCCTGCCATGCGTTTGTCTTCTCTTATGGGGTTGCGGGTGGTTTATGTCATGACCCATGATTCTATTGGGCTTGGGGAAGATGGTCCGACCCATCAACCCGTGGAACATTTGGCTTGCTTGCGCGCTATGCCTAATCATCTTGTGTTTCGTCCTGCTGATGCTATGGAGACAGTCGAGTGTTGGCAATTGGCTTTGAAAGCACGCGGGACGCCTTCCACCTTGGCTTTGAGCAGACAAAATTTGCCGCTGCTGCGTCAAGAGTATGAAGAAGAAAATCTCTGTATGCTTGGTGCTTATGAATTGTTAACGGCCAGTGATGAGGCAAAAGTGACACTGTTTGCTTCTGGTTCAGAATTGCAAATTGCGGTTAAAGTACATGAAGTCTTAGAAGAAAAAGGTATCCCAACACGTGTGGTTTCTGTGCCTTGTTTTGAACTCTTTTCTCAACAGTCTTCCTCCTATCAACGGGCTCTTATTGGCGATGCGCCAATTAAAATTGCAATTGAAGCGGCTGTTGCCCAAGGATGGGACCGTTTTATTGGCTGCGATGGTGTGTTTATCGGTATGGAGGGCTTTGGGGCAAGTGGAACAATTGATGCCCTTTATGCGCATTTCGGTATTACTTGGGAAAATGTCGTGGCTACCGTTGAAAGAGAGCTGGAAAAGATCGAAGAGGAAAAGACAAAATGACAGCTTGTGTTTTCATGAGTGGGAGTGGTTGTAAGGCATCACATTCTGTGCAGCATTGTGGATAATGTTGTGCATTATTGTGGATAAATGAGTTATTGATCGAGATATTGACGTCTTGGGAATTCATGGTTTGGGATTAGAAAATGCCCATTTGTTGTGTTTTAAATGTTATGCTTTAAAAATGAGATAAGGAAACATGTGAAATGACGGTTCGTGTTGCAATTAATGGGTTTGGTCGTATTGGACGCAATATTTTACGGGCACTTATGGAAAGTGGACGAAAAGATATTAAAGTGGTTGCAATTAATGATTTGGGATCGGTGGAAACAAATGCCCATTTGTTGCGCTATGATTCAGTTCATGGGCGTTTTCCTGGAGAAGTTAAGGTGGTGGGGGATGCCATTGATGTGGGGAGTGGCTTAATAAAGGTATACGCAGAGCGTGATCCAGCACAATTGCCTTGGAAAGATCTGGATATCGGTATCGTTTTGGAATGTACGGGCATTTTTACTGCGCGTGATAAAGCAAAGGCTCATTTGGATGCAGGGGCAAAGCGTGTTTTGGTTTCCGCTCCCTCAGAGGGTGCAGATCTTACGGTCGTCTACGGGGTGAATCATCAGTCTTTAAGCAAAGAGCATCGCATTGTTTCAAACGCTTCTTGTACAACCAATTGTTTGGCGCCCGTTGCACAAGTTTTGCACAACACGGTAGGTATTGAAAAGGGTTTTATGACGACAATCCATTCTTATACGGGAGATCAACCTGTGTTGGATACAATGCATCGTGACCTTTATCGTGCCCGTGCGGCTGCTCTTTCGATGATTCCTACCTCAACAGGAGCGGCAAAAGCTGTGGGATTGGTCTTGCCGGAATTAAAGGGATTGCTTGATGGGGTGTCGATTCGTGTTCCAACCCCTAATGTTTCTGTGGTTGATTTGACATTTAATGCCAAGCGTTCCACAACAATTGAAGAAATTAATACCGCTATTGCAACTGCTGCACGAGGTGCCCTAAAAGGCATTTTGGACACGACGGAAGAAAAGCTTGTGAGTTGTGATTTCAATCATAATCCGCATTCAGCGATTTTTCACAATGATCAAACCAAAGTGATTGATGGTAAGTTTTGTCGTGTTCTGGTCTGGTATGATAATGAATGGGGCTTTTCTAACCGTATGAGTGACACAGCTGTGGCTTTTGCTAAGACAATATAAACACTATAAAAAAAGGACCTTAGGGTCCTCTTTTTATAGGAAAAAGTTTTATTAAGAAAAAGCTTCGTTTTTGTACAAATTAAGGCGCATTCTTTTGATAAATCGAGAGAGATTGTTGTTTTTGTATGCTAGAGAGAAGATACTGTTGAGAGATGATGGTGTTTTTAAATACGGCGCAATATGTGCTTTTAAAAGCCGCAAGAAAGAGTCAAACTCGAAAAAGTAACATCTGAACGAGACAATGTTTGAGAAAATATCAGAAAACCAAAGATATAAACTCTTTTGCATAAAAGTAAAAGGGCTTATTTAGTGGAAATAAATCAGTGAAAGTAAAATTGAGCCAATGCATTTGTTTGCAACAATGGGAAGTGAAGAGGAAGCAGTGATGGGGTTTCGGACGCTTGATGATGTTGATGTTTTGGGCAAACGTGTTCTTGTGCGTGTGGATTTTAATGTTCCTATGGCATTGGGCAAAGTTTGTGACGAGACGCGTCTTCAACGACATAAAGAAACACTCGTTGAGCTGCAAAAGCGGGGAGCTAAGCTTATTCTACTTTCTCATTGTGGACGCCCGAAAGGAAAGGTAGAGCCAGAATTTTCACTCCACCCTGTTGTGCCAGTACTGGAAAATATCATGAAACAGCCCATTGCTTTTGCTCCTGACTGTATTGGTGCTACGGTGCAGGACGCGGTGGAGGCATTGCAAAACGGGGGTATTTTATTGCTCGAAAATGTTCGTTTTTATGCCGGTGAAGAAAAGAATGATTGTTCTTTTGCTGAGGCTCTCGCCCATAATGGGGATCTTTATGTCAATGATGCTTTTTCGGTTTCTCATCGTGCTCATGCTTCGGTGGAGGGAATAACGCATTTGTTGCCCTCTTATGCGGGGCGATCGCTGCAAGGTGAGTTGCAGGCCTTAGAAAAAGGGCTGGGAAATCCAACGCATCCTGTGGTCGCACTGGTGGGAGGAGCAAAAGTTTCCAGTAAGCTTTTTGTTCTCAATCATTTGGTGGAAAAAGTCGATACCTTAGTGATTGGGGGGGGGATGGCCAACAGCTTTTTAGCTGCGCAAGGTATCCAAGTGGGGAAATCACTGTGTGAACACGCATTGATGGAAACGGTAAAAAAAATCATTAAAAAAGCGCAACAATGTCACTGTACGCTTCTGCTTCCTGTGGATGCTGTCGTTGGATTTCGCTTTGAAAAAGATGCTCCGCATCGTCTTTATGATATTGGTGATATTCCTGAAGATGGTATGATATTGGATATTGGATCGCGCTCTATTGCCTATATCAATAGCGTGATAGATAAGGCTGCAACCCTTGTGTGGAATGGACCCCTTGGTGTTTTTGAGATGCCTCCCTTTGATAAAGGAACAATTGCCGTTGCACGCTATGCCGCAGAACGCAGTTTGACGGGAAAGTTGGTTTCAATTGCCGGAGGAGGCGATACGGTTTTTGCCCTTAATCATGCTGGTGTTGCCAACGATTTTACTTATCTTTCAACTGCAGGAGGGGCTTTTTTGGAATGGATGGAAGGAAAGGCTCTGCCTGGAATTCTTGCTCTTATGCAGCTTTAGAGGGCTTATTGAAAAAGCAGCTTTAAAGCTATGTGTCGTTGCATAAGGTATATGTTTAAGCGTATTACGCATTTTTGGAAAATTTTAAGACAAAATAGAGAAAATAAAGAGGAATTTTTTTTATGACTGAACGGCTTGAAGATATTGCACTTTCTCTTGTCCAAGTGGGTAAAGGTATTTTGGCAGCAGATGAAAGTACGGCAACCATAGGCAAACGTTTTACAAGCATTGGTGTTGAATCCAATGAAGATCGGCGTCGTGCTTATCGTGAAATGCTTTTTAGCGCAAAAGACGCTATGGAAAACGCTATCTCTGGGGTCATTTTATTTGATGAAACCATTCGACAAAAAGCATCAACAGGGCAAATGTTGACAGATCTTATTCGGGATGCTGGTGCTTTTCCAGGAATTAAAGTTGATACGGGTGCTAAACCCTTGGCTGCTTTTCCCCAAGAGACAATTACCGAAGGGCTGGATGGTCTTCGTGAACGGTTAAAAGATTATTATGTTTTGGGAGCACGTTTTGCTAAATGGCGGGCGGTGATTGCTATTAATGCCGATACTTTACCAACAAGAAGTGCCATCAATCAAAATGCACAAGCCCTTGCGCGTTACGCTGCTTTATGTCAAGAACTCAATATTGTGCCGATTGTTGAGCCGGAAGTGCTGATGGATGGACTGTCGTGCCAGCATTCCATTACGCGTTGCTTTGAGGTGACACGCGCTGTTTTGACAACTGTTTTTAAAGAATTGTTTGAGGCCCGTGTGGTTTTAGAGGGGATGATTTTAAAGCCCAATATGGTGATTGATGGAAAAGATGCGCGCCAGGCTTCTGTTGAAGAAGTGGCTGAAAAGACTGTCCGTGTGCTTAAACAGACTGTACCTTCCGCTGTTCCAGGAATTGCTTTTCTTTCTGGTGGACAATCTGATCAGGAAGCAACGGCACATTTATCGGCCATGAATTCTTTGGGTGCATTGCCTTGGAAATTGACCTTTTCCTATGGACGTGCTTTGCAAGCAGCTGCTTTAAAAGCATGGGCTGGTCGCGATGAAAATATTGCTGTTGCACAAAAGGCATTTTGTCATCGTGCTCGGATGAACCATCTTGCGGCTTTAGGACAATGGACAAAAGAGCGGGAGAAGGTCAGCGCTTGAAGTACAAGCTCTATGCCTAAATGCGAGGATATTTTGCATATTTCTGCGTGATTGAGGAGTCCTCATCATGATAAAAATGATGGGGGCGTTTTGGGCTTGAAAGCTTTCTCAGAGAGTTTTCTTCTTGGATATTTTAAAAGTCTTTATGGATAGTATCGAGAAATAAGATTGCGAGAGAGGTGCGATTGTAGGAAGGGGAGATGGTGCTTTAAAGGAAATTTGTAAATGCGCAGCATTTTAGTGTGTGTTGTTGCTTGTCATCAGCAGAATCCATTTGTGTGCAGTTTCAAAGGTGGATAAGCGGGTTGATTGGAGAGTTGTGATTTCTTTATGGATTAGACATACGGCTTATGAAGCTTTTGTACGTCAGGATAGCTTTCTTTTCAAAGTGGGGTGGTCTTTTATTGACGAATGGGTTGAATAACCCTTGCGAAAGAAAATAGGTTTGTACCTTAATAAACCCCCTCTTTTTTCGTTAAAATGAATAAATTCTTCTTGTATTTTGTGATGATATCATTATAGAAAGCTAATTTTGTAGCATTTTGGCTTAAAAATCGGGGGGAGTTGTGGACAGCATATCTTCTAAGAATACAAGCACTGAAGAAAAAAATCGATATGCAGAAAAGAGCGTTTCTGCAATTATGATGCGAAAATTTTGCCATATCGTGCGTGGGGTATTCACTGGGATATTCTTAGTGTTTTTTTCATAATTTTTTTATCTTGCTCAACATGCGTGGACCGATTTATACCGCATTAGGCGTCTTTGGGGCGGTGAGTGGAATCGGGTGCATTTTATTTTTTGGGGGATATTTTTTACAACGCCGTGAAGCAACAGCAGATGAAGCCGCTATATCGTTCACATTACTTTTAGCAATTAGTGAAGGCATTTCTTATATTTGCTGCATGTCGCTAGGTGGGGGTACGATGCTCTCTTATTTCGTTTAGCACCTCCAGGGTATGTTCTTATTCTCCCTTAATAAAGAGAGTGTACTTTGGTTGCATACAAATCAAAATGAGAGGTGGGCAGCTTCTCAAATTATTAATAATCGTTCTCCATCATGCCATTAGAGCTGCATTTAATGAAGGGACTATAACAAATCTTGGATCTTAAGATACAAAAACAGCTTGTTTTGTCCTTTTCACGCGGCTTATGAAATCATGATATAAAGAGAAAGCTTCTCAGGGTGCTTAAATGGTATGTTTTCGTGTGTTAAATGGAAAAAGGAGAAAGCATCTTTATTGCAACAAGAAGGGGGAATTTTTAAAAATAGCAGGTGCAATATGAATGCGTCATTTTTCCTTTAATAAGGCATGGTACCACATTCTCCTCCTTGTGTATCCAAGCCATCTGGTAAAGTTTGGATAAATTCAAGTGTATTAGCCGCTTTGGCAGCGGCAAGAATGTCCTCTTTATGAGTGTTTTCAGTTCAAAAAAGATAAACTGTTGGAAATCCTTTTATTTGAAATCTTTGTGTCTCATGAAAAGGGGCTTATGTGGATCTTTCAAAAATGCTCTTTGAATCTGAAAAAACGCAGCCATCACGATTAATAAGTGTTTGAGACTTATCTATTTTGGTTGGATGCGTTTTTGAATTAATCTTTAAAGTGCACGCTTTACCGTACAAAAAAAGCCTCATTGCTTAATGAGGCAATCGTTTTGTTTAAAATCTTTATGTCCCATGAGAATGAGGTTTTTACATACCAATATTGCCAAAACGATTTTTGAACTTAGAAAGGCGACCGCCACGGTCTACAAGTGTCTGGGACCCACCTGTCCATGCTGGATGCGTTCTTGGATCAATATCGAGATTAAGAGTATCCCCTTCTTTTCCCCAAGTGGAGCGCGTCGTATATTGGGTTCCATCCGTCATAACAACGGTAATTTTGTGATAGTTAGGATGAATATTCGCTTTCATGCGTCAAACCTTTTGCGTTTATAGAATGAAAGAACACTTGTTCGATTTTTTTAAGTGCGCTTCCTTTATCTTTTTGATAAAATGATTAAAGTACTCTTTCTATAACTGAGCATGCATCAAAAAACAAGTGTTCAAGATGCATCATTGTATCAAGTATTATAGACAACCTAAATATAGTGAGCGAAACCTTATGAATCCTCTCAATCATTCAGAACAATCTACAAAATTTTCAGTAAAAAAATCTTCATTCTCTTCGCTTAAAACTTTTGGCCCTTATCTTGTGCGTTATCGTTGGTTGTTTATTTTTGCCTTTGTTGCTTTGACTGTTGCTGCTCTTGTCACATTGATTTTGCCTGTTGCTATTGGCAAAATGTTTGATCATGGTTTTTCTACGTCAAGCCATGGGCATATCAATTTTTATTTTTTTATTTTATTCGCTTTAGCCTTGCTGCTCGCACTTGCTTCGGCTTGCCGTTATTATTGTGTTATCACCTTGGGAGAACGGATTGTTGCTGATTTACGGCGTGATGTTTTTATCCATATTATGAAACTTTCGCCCGCTTTTTTTGATAAATCTCATTCTGGTGAACTTATTTCAAGGCTTCTTACCGATACAACGCAAATAAAACTAGCTGTTGGTTCAACTGCCTCGACAGCTTTGCGTCATCTGATTGTGGTGATTGGTGCAATCGTCATGATGGTTATCACTAATGCCAAATTATCTGCTCTTGTGCTACTTGCTATTCCCTTTGTGGCAATTCCCTTAGTGGTTTTTGGGCGCAAGGTTCGCACACGTACACGCGCGGCACAAGACCGTGTTGCAGATGCTAATGCTTTGGCAACCGAACAGGTTAGCGCTATTCGCACGGTGCAAGCTTTTACTGCTGAAAAACTTGTTATAACACGTTTTTCACAGTTGATTGAACGTGCTTTGCAAACCGCGCGTGCTTCTGTGATCTTGCGTTCCTTTTTTACCGGCTTTGCAATTTTTCTTGTGTTTAGCAGTGTGGTTGCTGTTTTATGGATTGGCTCTCGAGATGTTTTGAATGGTACCATGACAGCGGGAACTTTAGGTCAATTTGTTCTCTATGCCGTTTTTGGCGCCTCAACCTTTGCGCAATTATCAGAATTGGGAGCAGAATTAATCCAAGCAGCAGGCGCTGCTGAGCGATTGGCTGAATTGTTGCAAGAACAGCCCATGATTTTAGCACCAAAAAATCCTGTTTCTTTGGCAAAACCTGTTCGAGGCGAACTTGTTTTTGATAAGATTGATTTTACCTATCCCTCTAGAGCTCAAAGGAAGATTTTACACGCGTTTTCCTTTTCTATAAAAGAAGGTGAAACAGTTGCTTTTGTTGGTGCTTCAGGGGCTGGGAAAAGTACACTTTTTTCTTTGATCCTTCGTTTTTATGATCCAACAAGGGGGAAAATCCGACTTGATGGTGTGGAGATTAATCGTCTGACTCTGCAAGATTTACGTGGTGCAATCTCTTATGTTTCTCAAGATGTTGCCATTTTTGATGGTACATTGCGTGATAATATTGCTTTTGGCACTGAAAATATTACGGAAGAGGAAATTATCGCTGCTGCTAAAGCAGCCAATGCCCTTGAATTTATTGAAGCTTTACCAAACGGTTTGGATACACAAGTAGGAGAACGCGGTATCATGCTTTCTGGTGGGCAAAAGCAACGCGTTGGTATTGCGCGGGCGATTTTAAGAAATGCTCCTCTGTTACTGCTGGATGAAGCGACATCTGCTTTAGATGCAAAAAGTGAAAAATTGGTGCAAAAAGCCTTAGAAGGGCTCATGAAAAACCGCACAACATTGGTGATTGCTCACCGTTTGGCAACAATTTTAAAAGCGGATCGTATTCTTGTGATGGATAAAGGAGCCATTGTGGAAGAGGGAACTCATGCCGAACTTGTGGAAAAAAATGGCATTTATGCTTATCTCGCCAAATTGCAATTTTCACCCAAATAAGAGATCTTGATCCAAGGGCAGTTCTTTTAAGGCTAATATCTCTTTTTTAAAGCCATGCTTATCAAGTTTAAGGGCTGGCTTTTCTTTAAAGTGCATCAATCTCCGAGAAGGTTGCATAAACGATTAGCTAAAAAAGAGGGGCATAATGTATGGAGAAATAATAGACAGAATTATTGCCGCGATAGAAGGAATTGATTTCATAATAACTATAATTAAGTTCATCCAAGAGAGGAAGAAGCTATCTGTTTTTATAGGATTGGTTGTATTTGCCATAGTGATAGGTGGGTTGCGGTCTTGGGGATACTCAACGAACGTGTTGTTAGGCTTTGCAATGGGAATAGTGTTTTGTGTGGGAGGTATAATACTGGTAGCCCAAATTTATCGTAACAAGCAATTAACTAAGCAACTTGAGCAAAAAGAGCAAGAGTGTCAGATACATCAAAAAATTATTGAAGAAGGGGAGCAAAGGCTTTTTGAAAAAACGCAAAAAATATCCAAGGAATGGATTGAGCAATGGGATGAGGGAGTAAGGCAATGGGAAAGGAATGTATTAGGGATTGAAAAAACTGGGTCAGGAATAAAAGTCAGCGGCAATAGACTTTCATTGGTAAAGGGGATGTGTGTGCAAGGGCAAGAAAAAATATATTCATTGTATGAGAAGGAACTCAAGAATATTTGTGCGCAAGGGGGAGAGAATTGCGTTTATTGTACAAAGAGGCACTTGAAGAAGAACTGACTGAAGAGCATTATGAAAAAATTAATAACAGCGTAAAGTATTGTATAGATATTAGTCATTTTAAGGAAAATTATCAGAAAACATTACAGTTAATAGAAGAGAATGGGATAATTATTGAAGAGGCTGTAAAGCCCTATACGCAAGAAATAAAATATAAACCTACAATGTTGTTTTTTCATTGGTACTTGTATGTGGTTGATAATATGATTGCTAATTGGAATCGAAAACAATCAGAAGAATTCTCTAGTGAGAAGAATGAAAAACAGGAATCTACGGATAGTTATAAGGGCAACATATCTACGATTATAGAATGCGAAGAAATACAGAAAACAATAAGTCCCCATCGCAATGAAGGTGATTGGTTATTAGATAATATAAAGTTACATTTTGTCATTATTATATAGTATTTCTAATGCTTATAGAAAAGCAATAACAACTTTTATTTACTATAAGAAGCTGATTAATACGGTGAAAGAGAGGTATCTTGCCTTTGATAAGAGTTGCGATTTTAATACAGTTAAAAATGCGATTAATACTTGTAGGGAGAATGATAAAGAAGAGAAAAAAGACCTTAGCATTTCTGAAGAGATACCAACATTTGAAGAAGCTTACAAATTAGGTGCTAAAGAATGGATGAGATCATCAAATGAGAAATGTTTTGATCAATTGTTTTATTGGGATATGTTTCTAAAAATAGAAAATGCGAAAGATAAATTACAATATATTTTTGGTGAGGAGCAGCTAAAGAAACTGGAAGAGGCTATTAATAAATAAAAAGAGCTTTTTAGTATCAAACTACGAGAGGCGATTGTCGAAAATAAAGATTTTCATTACAATCAATCTTGTGCGCATTTCATAAACTGTCTGGAATATAATGGTTGAATAAAGGGGGCGTGCAATGAATTTGCTGAGGTTTCTGTTGCTCTGTAGGGGTGAGGGTTCTTGAGAGGTATATGTGACAGCTCTCACAAAAGAGGGGGATTTTTAGAGCCAAGATTTTTGCTGTTGTGTAGGGGGGGATCTCTTAAGAGGAGTAGAGGGGCTTGTTTTTGGTATGGTTGGTGTTTTTTGAAGCGGTTTGTGATGGTGCTTTTTGTTTTCTAGTTTGTTTGTAGGGGAATTGGGAAAAATAGCGTTTATAATATTGGCTAAGCTGTTCTTGCGTCTTTAGGGGGATAGGGGGCACTGATTGTTGTGATGGTGTTTTGTCACTGTTTCATGCGTTGTTTTCTGTTATGTCTGTAAAGAAAGTTGAAAAGCCTACCTCCACATTGCTTTTTTTCGGATTTTATAAAATTTTAAGGAGGGGGCAGGTTTTAAAGGGCTTTTCGAAAGGCTGTAAGGTTTAAATGCCTTTCTTGAGAACTTTTTCTAGCTTGGTACGAATGTGTTCATTGCCGGCGAGGATATTTTTTTTGCGGAATATGTCATCGCCACCTTCTTTATCGGTGACAAAACCACCGGCTTCGCGAACCATTAATATTCCAGCAGCCATATCCCAAATTTGCAGGTTGTCTTCCCAATAGCCATCGGTTCGGCCTGCGGCGACATAGGCTAAATCAAGGGCTGCTGCACCAAAACGGCGAAGTCCAGCAACTTTCATCATCATATTGCGCAGTTCAATGAGATAGGTTCCATGACCTGGGCGTCCAAAATGCGGCATGCCTGTGGCTATGATACAATCTTCTAATCTACGCCGCGCAGAAACACGACAGCGGCGGTCATTAAAAAAAGCACCACCACCACGTTCAGCGGTAAAGAGTTCATCACTCACGGGGTTGTAAATGACACCGGCAACGATTTTTCCTTGGCTTTCTAAAGCAATGGAAACAGCAAAAAAAGGAATGCCATGGAGGAAATTGGTGGTGCCATCTAAAGGGTCGACAATAAAACGATGTTGGGAATCTTCGCCAACGATTTCCTCAGATTCTTCCATTAGAAAACCAAATTTAGGGCGTGCTTTGCTCAGTTCATTGAAAATAATTTTTTCTGCTTTGCGATCTGCTTGGCTGACGTAATCGGCTGGCCCTTTTAAAGATACTTGCAAATTTTGTACTTCACCGTAATCACGCACGAGCGAGCGCCCTGCTTTCATGGCAGCTTGCACCATGACATTCATGATCGCAGAATGGGCCATCTTTTAATTCCTTTATTTATCTTTTTCATTTGCACGACGCAAATAAATCAACTCGTTGGTATCGACAATGATCCGTTCACCGGCATTCATAAAAGGGGGGACAAGAATACGAATGCCATTTTCAAGAATGGCTGGTTTATAAGAAGCTGTGACTGTTTGTCCTTTGAGAGCTGGATCAGCTTCCACAATCGTGACAGCAACTTGATCAGGAAGTGAGATGCCAATAGGCTTTTCTTGATAAAGTTCAACGGTGACAGTCATTCCATCTTGCAAGAAAGCAGCGCGTTCACCAACAAAATCCTTTTGCAATTCCAATTGTTCATAAGATTCTGAATCCATAAAGACCAAAGCATCCCCTTGTTGATAAAGAAAGGTGAAATCTTTTTGTTCAAGGCGTACGCGTTCTACTGTTTCTGCGGCACGAAAGCGTTCATTGAGTTTTGTACCATCAAGCAAATTCTTCATTTCAACTTGGTTAAATGCACCACCTTTTCCAGGCTTTACAGCATTACATTTCACTGCAACCCATAGGCTGCCTTGATGCTCAATCACATTCCCTGGACGAATTTCATTGCCATTAATTTTCATCGTTTCTATCCAAATCTATTCCTGCAAAAAGAGCTCTCTTGTTGTCCTTACGGTACTTTTCTTTGCTGCCTTTAACTGTGAGCTCTTGTGTTGTTTTGGGCTCCAATCCTCTTGTTCGCTTTGCTGCTTCTGCATGGTTCTTAAGTGCTTTTCATTTGTCTTGCCATGGATTTTCTCATGGGCTTTGCAGCGAAAAGCTTAAGTACAAAAAGGACCTTGATGTATTCTTGCTTTTCAGTTCTTTGCAAGACCATAAAAAGCGCCAAGACGCAAGCTTTTTAAAAATTTGCACAAAGTTTTTTTAAGATTTTGGGGATTCGGGGGAAATTTATCCCGTTGTGTCGTCAAATATTATTAAGGCTGATGATAGAAATTCCGTAAAATTATGAGGTGTTTTTTATAAGAATGGGGGGTGAATATGTGAGGGAGAGCTTAAGTGTTTTATGAAAGTGAGCTCCATAAAAAAGAGGCATATACTGTTGAAAAAAATGTTGTTAGCCGTGTGAAACAACATTTTTGTTATACTCTTTTTAAGAATTCATGTGGCGTAAGAATATCACATATTGTCCATTAAAAACAAAATTTGGATTGATAAAATACCAACCTTTGCGGATATGTTTGGCAATTATCTTGGCTTCTTCTAGCTCTGCTAGGACGCGTGAAAATGTTGATGATGATAAAGACAATGTATGTTATTGAGGGGCGTGTTTTTCCTGGTTGAGAAAATTGCGCAAAACAATTCAAAGGTATGGGATCTTTACAGATAGTCTTATTTTGAAATATCCACGCTAATATTTCAAAAACCTTCACACCAGATGAACCAAGCTTGTAAAATAGCCCGATGTTAGAAATGCGTTGTTTTGTAAATTGTCTAAATTCAAGATCTTCCGGAAGCGTAGGAAGGGTTTTTTCATCTGCTGGATAAATGTGATTTTTCTATTAGTATGGATTCTTTCTTAATAGAAGGATGCTCATCCCCAAATGGTTTTTGTCGTTCAAATGGATTTTTTGCACACCTGATGGTTTGCTTTCTTTGTGTAGCTAATGTATGAATTGTCATTTATAATAATACAATTGTCAGTTTGGTAGTGAGTTTTAATAAGATGTGACATTTAAGAAAGTTATGTCAAATTTTTTCTTCTTTAAAAAGAAGAAAAAATATAAAATTATTTCTTTTGTATTTGATGGCTTGTTACAAGAGTGAAATTGCTGCCTAAAAATTCTTGGTGGACAGTTATAATGAACAATATTAATTTGCGAAAGTTAGAATACTCACCTATAAAAAATCCATTTCTTAATAAACATCAAATACGCATTTGTGGTAAAACTGTTATAACAAATGTTAAGCACCAAGAACTTAACAATCCTAATACACATGAAGTTGTTCGCATACATTTGTCTCATATTGCTGAGGAAAAAGCTGAAGAGATTGTAAAAACGGATGAAAAATACTTTGTAGAAACATTTATTGAAAATTTTCGAAAAACTTTTAACTTAACCCGTACGGGATATCGTATTTTCATAGAGGTTTTTCAAATATATCAATCTACTCAATTAACAGATAGCATTACTTTATCTTGGCTTAATGGTGGCTTAAATGGTGAAAAGTCTGATATGACTGACAGAACATTCCACAATGGCTTAAAAGAACTTATAGCTAAAGGTTTTTTAAAACCCAAATTGCGTAACCAGTATTGGGTTAATCCTGCACTTTTCTTCAAAGGTGATCAATCTGTAGCATTCGTACGAACCTATGAACTAAAATTATCTGCTTCTTATGACAATCTTTCAAATGATGAATAAAAAATAATTTTGAATGTTGTATAAAATAGGAAGAGCTTTTTTCTATATCTTCTTTTTATTTTTTTGGGTTTAATACACAATAAAATATTGGGTTTTGAGCCTCATTTTTTTGAGTGTAGATTGTCTCAAATTACAGAGCACTGGTAAGGAGAGGCAGCCATAGGTGTGGTTGCAGTGCATAGAGATTGTGGGGGCGTGTATGATGTTAAAAGTTTTCATTTTGACCAGATGAAAAGAGTGGAATGTTGATGAACAGCGCGTGTTGGCTCCATAGCGCGTTTCGGGTTATAGAGTGTGGTGTGTTGCTAGTTAGCTTGCATTCTCGTCCATGATGAGCTGTAGAATGGCTCTTTATTTTATCGAGGTGAGCGTTCTAAATCTTTTGAGCAGTAGTATTCCTCTGTGTTCGAGATGACTTCATCATGATCATATGGAGGCTGTTGTTTTGTGATGATATCGGCATAAAAAAAGGAAATCGGAACATTGAGGATATCGGAAATTTCCATTAACCGCCCCGCGTTTACATGATTTAAGCCGTTTTCATATTTTTGGATTTGTTGGAAACTTAAGCCTAAAGCGTGCCCTAGAGTTGTTTGAGACATTTTTAGCATTTTTCGTCTCAAGCGAATTTTTTGCCAATCAAAAGGTCGATATTAATATTTTGAGATTGCATTTGCCCCCTCCGGTTGCGAGCGCCCTCGCATAAGTATTCCAGGAGCTTGAAAGTACTGAAACCTAATCAGCTTTTTTTGCTTTTAGTGCGAAAACGCACCTGGACATAGCAAAAACTCCCGGAATTCCGGGATACCCACAAAGTGGGATAAATTCATGCTTAGATTTTCGGGCTTTCAAGACCCTCTTGGTCGTTGCGTATGCGACCAACACATCTTTTAACTCATAAAGTAATTTCAAGAAATTGGCAATAAAAAATAGTTTTTTGAATGAGAGGCGCTGTGTTTTTTATGTAATGGAAAAGAAGGCAGCGCTCTTTTGTTCCTATGATCTTTCCATATCCGGAGGATAATATTTACAGTGTTGCGGTTAGCTTGTTTTGCTTTATTGGATAGTGTTCAGCAAATGATACAGCGCTTTTTCTTGCCAATGAATTTTTTTGCTCATGAATTATGTCGTGATGAGGGTTTTTATCGATACTTTAGAAAATGCTACACGAGATATAGCGAGCTATTCAGGTGCTTTAATCATAGATAAACCAAGCTTTGCATTGACATCTTCGCATAGTAATTTGCTAGGGTGTAGAGTACTTTTCATTGTTTCTAGTACTCTACTTTCTTTAAATCTTAAAGCCATAACTTATACTATTTTGTATCGTTACAATATGTAATAAAATTTATCCATTCTGTCTAAAAAACAAGTTTTTTATTGAAGTGAAAATCTCTTTGTCTTTCGCAATAACTTTTAAATTTTTACGTATGAAAATAGAGAATGTTCACATTAATGGCGGGTTAATCTAGGACGAGTACTTATATGAGTACGTGGCTCTCCATCCACACTATATTGAAAAACAGACACTATAGTTGTACTATTTAATCTTATTCTATAAATCAAATTCACACCCATGTTTTGCTGCTTTTGAGGTTGATCTGTATAGATTACGCGATATCCATTCCGTTGCAACAGATCGATAAATAAAGGGGTAAAGTTGTCTGCTGTATCATTTTTCTTTATAAGAAGTGTGGTTGTTGCTGGTGGGAAAGATCGTTTGATATCGCTCATAAAATTGTTAGCGACGAGTTTTGCTTCTTGCTTCGTAAGATTTTGATCAACATAATTTGATGAATAATTGCCTACAGATGCGCAACCAGCTACCACTATAATAGGTGACAGAAATAAATATTTTAACATCTTAACTCTCCCCCAATATTGTCAGCCTCTTCTGCGAAGTTTCTATATTAGGAATAAGAACAACTTCGCTCATAACTACACTAACAACATATCGATTTCCAAACAATCGGTAATTCATTAATGGATAATGGTTCTAGCTTGAATTTAAGGCTGTTTGAAGTGTTTCTTGCAGCATATATTTTAAATAAACTGCTGCTTTTGGGGAGTGCGATAAAAGAGCAATCTTTTGCGCTTGTATGTTAAGATGACGTTTTCTGGCACCATTATAACAATGATGTGTTAGGTGTTGCTCTAGATCGACCAAATAAATTTTCAAACATTGCTTTTTGAAGGCTCCCTTTTTTAAATATGAATAAGTGCTTATGCTGTTTGTTGTAAAATGCTATCGTTTGAAATGTTGTGTGGTAAGGCATAAGACTTTGCACATGTGATGTTTTTATAAGAATGGGTGGTGAATATGTGAGGAGGGGGGGCATTGTTTCAAGAGCAGGTATTTTTTGCCTGCTTGAGCCGAAAGAGCCGCATGGCGCCGTTAGAGTATGGCGTTGTTATTGTGTTGCCCTTCCATGTTTTAAAGCACCCTTTTGTTTATTCTTTTGATGCTGCCTTTCTGAAAGAAATTTGTGCCCCGCAAAATTTAAGTTTGTTAAAGGCGTTTTAAAAAACAGGAAGAAGCTTTATTGCTTCTTTGCGCGCCTCTTCTTGTTGTGTATCGTCCATACCTTGGAGCATTGTTTCAAGATCAGGTGCTTGCATTTTTGCTTCTTTCGCAAGCATATACCATGCTGCTGCCATGATTGTATCGCCTTTTGTTCCAATGCCGTCTCGATAAAGTCTTGCAAGAGAAATCTGTGCGGGGGCGATCATGTTGTTGGCATTGTGAAGCAGCAAATGAAAAGCACGGTCAAAATCTGGTTCTCCTCCACGGCCCTGTATAAGCCATTGTGCTAAATGAAGTTGAGCTTTTAAGTGATTGTTTTGAGCCGCGATTTCCATAAGCTTGCGGGCATTATGATCATCTTTTGGTCGATTTAAAGTGCCTAAGGAAAGAATTTTTGCTGCCGCAAAAGCAGCTTCAGCATCTCCAAGGGCAGCCCCTTTTAAGTGCCATTTTAAAGCTTGCTCGATGGCTTCATTTTCACGGCTTTGGAAAGAGACGCCAGGGAGATTTTGTTTTTCTTGTGAGGCTTTATAAAGAAGCAGTTGTCCATAATAAAAATAGGCCTCCTTGACGCCTGCGTTGACAGATTTTTGAATAAACTTTTCACCAAGTTCTTGATTTTGTTTTACAAAATGACCATCAAACAACATAAGTCCATAGCGGAGTTGGGCTTGCGGTTCCCCTTGTTTTGCAGCGCGTTCAAACCATAAAGCAGCCCGCGCTCCGTCAACAGGAACAGCGCATCCTTCCATATAAATTCGGGCAAGAAGCGTTTGGGCAAAAGGATCATTTTTTTCAGCACGCCGGAGCGCTTCTTGAAAAGCTTTTAAATAATAGCCTTGGATGTAATAGTCATAAGCTTGGTCATAGTCTCCAGCTTTTAAGGGGTGAAAAGGTTTTTCTGGCTTTGAAGATTCTTGAATCGTATTGAAAGAGTTTTCAAAACTGGTCGATTCTTCAGTGTTTCCAGCAGAATTTACAACAGAATTTGCAAGCCCCATCATTCCTAGGATAAGCAGTTTAACACTTCTCTTGATCATCGATATCTCCTCCTCATTACCGGTCAGAATTTTCACATTTTTTTTTCATGATTACAAGCCGTATAAGGACACCA
This sequence comes from Bartonella gabonensis, assembly GCF_903679515.1. Classification (GTDB taxonomy): domain Bacteria; phylum Pseudomonadota; class Alphaproteobacteria; order Rhizobiales; family Rhizobiaceae; genus Bartonella; species Bartonella gabonensis. Next base: position 9,475 of record NZ_CAHOYM010000004.1, on the reverse strand, counting down.
TTGCGCTCTTATTTTTTATGGCAGTTAAGGTGGGTTTATAAAAAGTGTATCAATGTTATAAGAACCAGAGTTTTTTAAACAGTGCGATTTTAAACAACAATGATGAAAGAATGACCTAGAGAGGCTATCTTCTTTTAATAAATTACCCATCTTACAATGAAAAAGCGTCTATAATGAGGCTACTTTTAAAGTACGCAATGAATTACTTATGAAGAACGCGCAATATTGAGAAGAAGAGAGCGTGTAGGAGCACTTGTGAGAGCCTTTAAAATGAGGTGAAAATTTCTTTATTTTTTGCAAAAACTTTCTAAGTCTTTATGTTTGAAATAGAGAGAATGTCTATATGCAAAGAGCTGGTTTATTTATTCTGATAAATGCGTAGATAATACTTGGTTCTCCAGACCAATCCTCCTGAAGCATAGAAATTATACGTCCATCATCCTTGGTGTTCGTGAGTAAAACAAACCCACCCCCATGTTTTGCTGCTTTTGGGGGTGATCTGTATAAATCACATTTTATCCAGTTCGCCGCGACAGATCAGTAAATAAAGGCGTAAAGCTGTCTATTGTATCATTTTATAAGAGGGGAAGTACGGTTGGATTTAATGGTAAAGATCTTTTGACACCGTTAGCAAGATATTTTTCGATTAATCTTGTCTCTATATCCTTCTCCACAAGATTTTGATCAACGTAATTTGATACATAACTCCCTGAAGATGCGCAACCAGCCGCTAACAAAAGTTGTGACAGAAATAAATATTTTAACATCTTCATTCCCCCCTTCTATCATTTTTAATTTTTCTGACTCGTTTTTCTTAAGAAAGTTCTTGCACAAGATTAAGAAAAGAAACTTCTCTATTATTATGCTATCACGTGTCGGTATCTCGTCAAGTTTTTGTTTAACAATATAACGATCATCATCTTTCATGGTATTTAAAGCTTATGCTTAACAGATGAAGTGAAATGATTGTATGGGGTGCTCCTGCAGATTGTCCAATAAATTTTCAAGCACTGCTCTTTGGGGGATGTTTATGATGTATGCAGATGCACAGAGCCTGTAGGGTAAACAGAGCCTGTGGTACTCACATGATTTTAGCTTGCATTCTCATCTGTGATGAGCTGTAAAAAGGCTTTTCTTTTTACAGTGGTGAGCGTTCTAAATCTTTTGAGCAACTGGTATTCCTCTGCGTTCGAGATGACTTCATCATGATCATATGAAGGCTGTTGTTTGGTGGCGATATCCGCATAAAAAAAGGAAATTGGAACATTCAAAATATCGGAAATTTCCATTAAACGCCCCGCGCTTACACGATTTAAACCGTTTTCATATTTTGGGATTTGTTGGAAACTTAAGCCTAAAGCATGGCCTAGAGTTGTTTGAGACATTTTTAGCAATTTTCGTCTCAAGCGAATTTTTTGCCGACCAAAAGGTCGATATTAAGATTTTGATTTTGAGATTGCATTTTCCCTCCCGCCGGTTGCGAGCGCCCTCGCATGAGTATTCCGGGAGTCTAAAAACACTGAACCTAAATCAGCATTTTGCTTTTAGTGCTGGTAAGCACTTGGACATAACAAAATTGCCCGGAATTCCGGGATACCCGCAAAGCGGGGTAAATTCATGTTTAGGTTTCGGGTTTTTAGATCCCTATTGGTCGTTGCGTATACGACCAAGACACCTTTTAATGTGTAAAGTAATTTCGGAAAATTTACAATAAAAATAGTTTTTGACTGACAAAATTTGTTTTTTGAATGAGAGGCTATTCGCGCCTCTCAACCTTTTTGGAGCGAGTACCAAAATCATGACATCAGCCCCCGTGTTTGTTGAGAGGGGTAAAAAGATTTCGTTCACGGTAATGAATTCACAGGCGGTTTCTTTATTAAAATTTGCACAATCGCTTGCTGTTTGAAGAAGGGTGCGGGCAATTTTTGTGTCTACAGGATGTGTATGTCTGTGGGAAGTGGTGGGGCGTCTATGTAGTTTTGGGCGTATACGTTATCCTAAAGGCTTTTTCCTTTACAAGAAAAATTGTAAAGGGAGGCGCTTTACAAGGGGATGTTTTTACATTTTTCGTGGCAAAGTTGAAGCAGAGATAAGGGGGTGTCATGGGTAAAGATGACTTCTTCTATGGCAATGAATTCACAGCCCGTCTTTAAGGCTTCATCAAAGGTGGCAAAATCGCTGCCTGCTTGAATAATGGCGGGGGTTTCCATAATCTCTGACCACCATGTGGCTAACTGGATATTGCGGGGGTGCGCATGGGGTTTTTTATTAGCCCCTAATTTGCCAAAAAATAGATAATCAACCCCTGTTTCTGCGGCAATCATAGCACTATGGCGATTACGTAGATTGCCAAAGCCGATGATTTTTTGTTCCTTTTGCTGATTTTTAAAGCTTTCAAGAGCGCTAAGATCATCTTCTATGTGTAAGCCATCAGCCTTTATGCGTCCCACAATGCGGTTGTCATCAGCAATGAGAAGCGCGGCGTCATTGTTTTGAATATCTTTTGCGTAGGTTTGAGCCTGTTGTTGTAAAAAAAAGCTATCATCTTTTTGCTTCTCAGAATCGTAAAGGATGACACATGCAAAAGACTTTGTTTGCAAAATTGGACGCAAAAAGCTGTGCGGGGTGTTGCGTCGAACATCCAGTGTTAAAACCAATTGAGGAAAAAGAGGGGAGTTAATCGGTGTATTTTTTTGTTGTGTCATGCCCTATCCCTGTCTCTTAAAAAAATAATGACTCTTAAAAAAATGATGCTTAAAAGTTAAAGTTTCATTCTACCTTGTTTGCAATAAGGGTAAATACCATTTTTATGTAACTTCAAGTTTTTGTGTCGTGTGGGAGACCATTTATGAAATACCAAGCTGTTATTGATCATAATACGCAGCCTTTTCATCGTGATACACGCATTGATGTTTTTCGTTCTTTAGCCTTATTGACGATTTTTATCAACCATATTCCCGGAACACTCTATGAGCATATAACCCATAGAAATTTCGGTTTTTCTGATTCTGCAGAAGTTTTTGTTTTGCTTTCAGGTGTTTCGCTGGGCTTAAGCTTTCATGCGCGGCTACAGCATAAGTCTTTTTCTTTCATTGTGCGTAAACTTTGGTATAGGGCTTTGCAACTCTATGGGGCATATCTTTTCACTAGTTTTGTTACGTTAAGCTTATTTTTAGGAGCCTTCTTATTATGGAGAACAGAAAAATTGTTAGCGATGAACAATGTAGGGCTTTTTGTTACACAGCCGCTCACAGCATTTTTTAGCACCTTAAGTTTGGGGCATCAATTAGGCTATAATAATATTCTTCCACTTTATATCGTTTTGATGTTTTTTGCACCTTTTATCCTGTATTTGGCGCGTAAACAGACAAAGTGGTTGCTTTTGGGTTCGTTTATACTCTATCTTACTTGCGGATTTTATAAAATTGCTCCCCCTTCCTATCCTATAGAGGGAAAGTGGTTTTTAAACCCTTTGTCTTGGCAAATTTTATTTGTCATAGGCTTGACCAGCACTTTAGCGCTTAAACAAGGAAAAACAGTCGCTTTTCAGTCTTTTGGGGTGGTTTGTGCGGCAGGATATCTCTTGTTGGCACTGTTATGGGTTCGCTTAAATTGGTGGGGCATTTTGGGGTGGTTGGGCTGGTCTTCCCCATTGCTCAACTTTAATAAAACCTTTTTAAGCTTGCCACGTTTGCTCCATGTTCTTGCATTATCCTTTCTTATTGTATGCTTGCCGTGTGTCAATAAATGGTTTTCTGTTTCAGAGAACAACCCTTTAGCAATCTTAGGAAAACATAGTCTACCAGTCTTTGTAACGGGGACTATTTTTGCGATGTTTGGACAAATTGTAAAAACAATAGTGACAGGAACGTTTTTTTCCGATAGCCTCTTAATGATAGCGGGTATCGCTCTGCAATTTGGAGTCGCCTATTATTGTGAAAAACGGCGGTCTTTGCAGGGGACTGTTTCAAGGAAGCTGATCTGTTTATAAGAAAAACGGTCCCATGGTGCTTGTTTGTCTGCGTTAACCTTAGTATAAAAAGCGCATTGCACAAAGAATTTAAAAGAGGTAGTCAATTTAAAAAAGTATTCTGTACAGCAACAAAAGAAACTTTTTAAGACTCTGTTCGTTGAGTGGTGTGGTTTTGTGCTGATATTTGGAGTATAAAAGCGTGAGCGTACATAAACGTCCCTATGATGAACCTATTATCATGATTGAGCATAATGCTTTTGAAAATGCTTTTAATCGTCTTTATGAAGAGACAATGGCGCTGATTGAAAAAACAGCAGCCTATATCGATTCAGAAGGGAAGGTCATGGCACGTTCCCTTTCTGCAGAAATTTCTGCAGTCTATGCAAAAGAGGCGATGTATTTAAGTACACGGCTTATGCAAATTGCTTCTCAACTCCTTCTTCTTCGGGCAGAGCGTGAGGGAGAAATGTCATCAGAACAAATACAAAAAGAAATCGTAAAGGTCTCTCTTCATACTCCAACATTGGAGCTTGAAACCCCTTATTGGAACGAACTTCCAGAAATTTTCCGCCAATTTGTTGCTCATTCATTGCGTTTAGAAGCACGCATAAAATATATGCGCGCAGGGTGGGAAGCAGCAGCCTCTTCTGACTTGAGTGATGAAAATCCAGTGGGAAAACAAATCGAATTGCTGAAAACAGCTTTTGGGCGTTCTTAGAGGGTATTTCCTTGGCTTTTTAGGAAGGGGAAATGTCATCAGAACCAGTAAAACTGAAAAGCGTGTGTTATAACGAATGTCTCAAACGGAATATACTGGTGTTGCCAATCTGCGCGTTTGTTTGAAAGAAATATCTCTTAAGGCTCGTTACCCCCCTTTTCGCGATGGCAGTGCGTGAATGATATAAGGGTAAAGCTATCATGAAGTGTATAAAGTTCTCTCTCAATCATACAAAATCATTGAGCACTTCCATCTTTACGCTTCATAAAAGAGTAATCATACACTTTACGAATCTCTCATGTTGTTACAGTTCTTGATATTTGAGATGGTTCATCAGAAGCATGTCTTCTTGTACAGTTTCATACCACATGGCTCTTCTCCTTATGGTGTGCAAGGGAATGGTTTTGATGGATACAACATAAAACAGATTTGGAGTGAGAGAATCTTTCGATATTTCACGCCTTTTATTTAACATGAAGAATATTAGGCTATTCTTGTCAATTAATGCGTTTTCTTATGATAATGATGCATTGTTTTAGTTTTTGAGTTTTCTTAAGTTTTGATAGGAGAGGTATAGCTCGCGCTATGGGGCCTATGGAGGTTCCTATGTTGTGGCTCTCTCATGCAATGTTATTATGGTGTGATGGGCATGATAAAAAACACTTCTTAATGTTTATGTATGTCCATATCCATGGGGAGGGTATAACGTATCTCGTAAAGACTATGCTATCTGGAGAGGAGTATTTTTACCATTTATCTATCAAAGTACGGTGCCTCTCTTTGTTTGCTTGTGATATTTAATCGTTATGACATTAAAGATGAGATAGAAGGGGGAAGATGAGATAGAAGGGGAATTTTTATGGGGTGCTTTTGCTTTCTTTTGAGGTGTGCGTGTGGTTTTGTTTGATTTTTAGTTATGGGCTCCATAAAGCTACTGTTTGTTCGTCTGTTATACTGTATAAATACATGACACATGACCTTCTTTTTACGGGTTTTATGTTTTGCTGCTGTTTTCTTTGTGGGCGAGCCTTTATTCAAAAGGGGGAAAAGTGTATAAACTGCGGGTTATGGCAGAGACGATTCGTATTATAGGCATTGATCCCGGATTACGGTATACTGGATGGGGCGTTATTGATGTTGCGGGTAATCGTCTTCAGTTTGTTGCCGCAGGGACGGTTTCTTCTAAGGTACAGTGTGATTTAGCTTCCAGACTCTGTCAGATCCATAAAGGTCTTTCAGAGGTTGTACATCGATTTATGCCCCATGAAGCTGCGGTGGAACATGTGTTTGTCAATAAAGATGCTACTGCAACTTTAAAACTTGGGCAAGCGCGTGCGATTGCGCTGCTGGTTCCTGCGCAGGCAAATTGTCCTGTTTTTGAATATGCGCCCAATAAAGTGAAAAAATCGGTTATTGGTGTTGGACACGGGGCTAAAGAACAAATTCATATGATGGTAAAAGTTTTACTTCCACGGGCTGAATTTGATAGTAATGATGCGGCTGATGCCCTTGCTCTTGCTCTTTGTCATAGTATGCATCGTAAGAGGATTGATCAGGCAAGGATGGCGATGTGATGAGGGCGACACTATGATTGGCAAATTAAAGGGTACGCTTGAACATATCTTTGAGGATTATATTGTTCTTGATGTTCATGGGGTGGGGTATGTTGTTTTTATCTCAAATCGGTTGCGTTCTTCTTTGCCCTCTGTTGGGGAGGCGTTAAGTCTCTTTATTGAAACGCATGTTCGGGAAGAGGCAATCCGCCTTTTTGGTTTTGCAACCAGAGCTGAACAGGAGTGGTTTTGTATGCTCCAAAATGTTCCAGGCGTAGGGGCTAAGGTTGCTTTGGCAATCTTGGGGACTTTATCGCCAGATGAACTTGCACAAGCCATTGCTTTACATGATGTGGCGATGATTAGTCGAGCACCTGGCGTTGGGAAAAAAGTCAGTGAAAGAATTGTGGGTGAGTTGAAAAGTAAAACACTTCCCTTTGAACAGGCGGTCAAGACTATTTCGGTTCCACAAAATGAGATGACCAATCAGCTTGCGCAGGATGCACTTTCCGCATTGATGAAACTAGGCTTTGAACGTGAGCAAGCAGCCAAAGCTCTTGCTCTTGCAATGAATACTCTTGAGGGCGAAACTGTTTCTTCTGCCCTGCTGATCCGCCATAGTCTCAAATTACTTTCTTCTCCTACTTGAATAAAAGGTAACAATGCAAAAAGATGAAGATCAACGCCTTTTGGGGGCTGCCTCCCTTTCCAACGATCCGGATCGTTCCTTAAGACCACAAGTTCTCGATGACTTTATTGGGCAAGAAGCGGCACGGGCTAATTTAAAAATATTTATTGAAGCTGCAAAAACGCGGCAAGAAGCGTTAGATCACGTTTTGTTTGTTGGACCACCGGGCTTGGGAAAAACAACGCTTTCACAGATTATGGCAAAAGAATTGGGCGTTAATTTTCGCTCTACTTCAGGACCGGTTATTGCTAAAGCAGGAGATTTGGCTGCTCTCTTGACCAATTTGGAAGAACGCGATGTCTTGTTTATCGATGAAATTCATCGCTTAAATCCAGCGATTGAAGAAATTCTTTATCCAGCCATGGAAGATTATCAGCTCGATTTGATCATTGGGGAAGGGCCGGCGGCGCGCTCGGTTAAAATTGATTTGGCTAAATTTACGTTGGTGGCGGCAACCACACGGTTGGGGCTTTTAACCACACCGCTTAGAGACCGTTTTGGTATTCCCATTCGTCTTAATTTTTATACGATAGAGGAATTGGAATATATTGTGCAGCGTAATGCGCGGCTTTTTGCTGTTAAGATCAGTGATGATGGCGCCCATGAAATTGCACGCCGAGCACGGGGGACCCCGCGCATTGCCGGACGCCTTTTACGGCGCGTTTGTGATTTTGCGTTGGTAAAACAAGCAAAACAAATTGACCGAAAAATCGCTGATGAAGCGCTTTTTCGCCTTGAGGTGGATCATCTTGGGCTTGATCCGCTGGACCGTCGCTATTTGCTCTTGATTGCGGAAATTTTTTTAGGAGGACCGGTGGGCATTGAAACCATTGCTGCTGCCTTATCAGAACCCCGTGATGCTATTGAAGATATCGTTGAGCCCTATCTTCTCCAACAAGGCTTTATTCAGAGAACGGCTCGTGGACGCATTCTGACCGAAAAGGCTTGGAGCCATTTAGGACTTGTCGCTCCTGCTTCAGCGTCTATACAAAAACGTACGCAACTTTCTGATGCTCAAGACAATGCATCACTTCAGACAACTTTATGGGATGAGGAAGATGACTGAGGCATCTTTTTAAAGAAACTGTGTGGATGATTGATCGTATGCTCTTATAAGGGCAAGAGGTGTTTTTTTGTCTTTGTGTTGTGACCGAAAAGGCTTAGAATGATGGAGAGTTTTGTTCTTTTTCTTTTCACAACTTCAACACAAAAATATGTTCAATCTTTTGATTGATAAACAATTTGCTATCTTAAATGATTTTATGGGACATGAAGTTAATGACAGGAGTAACGCCTTTCAAGAGCAGTCATAAAAATGCTTTTCATAATTTTCAGGTGCGCGTTTATGTGGCTGATACAGATTTTTCCGGTGTGGTATATCATGCACGTTATCTAGAATTTTTTGAACGGGGACGTTCAGAGTTTTTACGGGATACCGGTTTTAATAATAAGATGCTAGCCGCAGGGAGTGAGGGAGAAAAACTGTTTTTTGTTGTGCGTCATATGGAAATTAGTTTTTTACGACCCGCTAAAATTGATAATCTTTTAGTGGTTAAAACAAGGATTGATCATGTCCAAGGGGCACGCTTTTTTATGGAGCAATCTATTGGGCATGAGGCGAACACCTTGGTAACTGCGAAAGTTGAAATTGCTCTGATTAATGAGGAGGCAAAACCGCGACGCCTACCCAAAGAGCTTTTTGCAAAAATGCTTAGTTAAACTGTTGTATATTGAAAATATAACAGTTTGATTGATAAAGATAATATAGCATTCTTCAACTTGAAGACAGCCTTTGAATAACGTCAAGTTTTTCTCATTTCGAACTCTTGTGTGAATTCATTAAAATCATTTTCTTGTCACAGGCAGGATTGATGGGTGAATACAAAAAGGATTGAGAAAGGCATAAAATGCCTTTTACAAAGCCTTTTAAGTTTCAAAACTGATTGCAAATTTTGAGCTGAGAATGTTTATTCTATCATACCGAAAAACACTGCTTTTTGCGATGGTGATTGTTTGGCAATGTAAAAGGTAAGGGGCTGCTTGTGAAAATGGGGGGTGAAATATTTTAGGGCAGGATTGGCAGGCTGGAGAACACGCTTCTTTGAGAGAAAGTGATAACCCTATGAAATAATCAGTAGGGGAGTTCACTAAATCAGAAATCGGAGTGTTTATAGAATGGTGCGGAGAATAGTTTCGTTTGCTGTTTTCTTTTAAGATGAAAAAGCGTAAAGACGTGAATCTGTAAGAAGCAAGTGAGGAATTTGGGCTTTTGGGTGGCTTTTGCTTAATCTGAAATTAGCCACCAAATTGCTTTCTGTTTTTTAGGGTGGAGTTCTCTAAAATTTTTCAAAAGGGTGTATTCTTTTTCGCTATAGGTTTTTTGATCATGGTGGGAATGATTTTCTTTTGTGAGGTTATCTTCTTGTGTGGCAATATCCGCATAAAAAAAGGTAATAGGAACCTCCAGTATGTTGGCAATTTCTTGTAAACGCCCTGCGCTTACACGATTGAAGCTTTTTTCATATTTCTGGATTTGTTGGAAA
>NZ_CAHOYM010000003.1 GCF_903679515.1 Bartonella gabonensis | reverse complement strand
TTTTGCGGGTGTTAATCAATCTTTCACGAAGCTTCGTCATGAGCTTTCAGATAACATTGAGCAGAATGCATTGTTGTGGAGTGATGTTGATGAAGCATTTGTTGCCCTTCATGGTAAAGGGTCTGATAAGCACAATAGTAAGCTTACGCATCTAGTTGATGGGGATGTTTCATCTGGTTCGACAGAAGCGATTACAGGTAATCAGTTGTATCAGTTGAATCAAACCTTAGCATTGTATTTAGGAGGCGGAGCCGGTTATAATGATGGGAAATGGACAGCACCTACCTTCTCTGTTTCTCAATTTGATGGGGAAGGACATGGGGATAACAAGAAGGATTATCATGATGTAGCCTCTGCGTTTGAAGGCGTTAATGGCAGTCTTTCGAGTATCAACGACCGTGTTAATGAAGTTGCGCAAAATGTTACATCGAACAGTTTAAATTGGAGTGAGACAGAACAAGCTTATGACGCGAGTCACAATGGGGCAGAGAGTAAGATTACGCATGTTGCAGATGGTAAGGTCGAAGAAGGTTCGAAAGAAGTTGTGAATGGAGGCCAGCTTTGGGAGACGAACCAGAAAGTGTCTGCTGTTGAAAATCGTGTAGATGGTATTGACAAGCAGGTACAAGATATTGCGATAGCTGCGGAAGGAGTTGTTAAGTATGATAAAGATGAAGAAGGTCATAAGACGAACAAGATCACGTTAGTTGGTGGTAATGAGAGTGATCCAGTATTGATAGATAATGTAGCGGAAGGTCGAATTGAAAGTGGTTCGAAAGAAGCAATCACTGGCGGTCAATTGCATGATTATACGGAGCGGCAGATGAAGTTAGTTCTTGAAGATGCGAAGAAATATACGGATGAGCATTTTGATAGTATAGTGAACAAAGGTATTGAAGAGTCGAAGTCCTATACAGATATGAAGTTTGAGACGTTAAGTTATGACATTGCGGATGTTCGCAAGGAAGCCAGACAGGCAGCTGCCATTGGTTTAGCAGTGTCAAATTTACGTTACTATGATATACCAGGATCTTTAAGTATCTCATTGGGTAGTGGTTTGTGGCGCAACCAATCTGCCTTTGCTGTTGGTGCTGGTTATACATCTGAAGATGGAAATATTCGCTCGAATGTATCTATCACAAGTGCTGGAGGTCATTGGGGCGTAGGTGCTGGGATTACTCTGAGGTTGAGATGATAATAGAAAAAATGATTATTATTATCAAAAAGAGAAGTGTGTTAGTGAAAATTCTGTTTGCTCTTGCCTTAATAGGCAAGGGCGAAAGCTTTGCTAATGAGAATAATAGTATTTATACAGTTCATCCACCGCACTTATCGATACCTAAAGGAGAACCAGGTGAAACACGTCGGATTATTATGCAGTTTTATGGTTGGACTTTGATTTGTGATGAAAAACAAAAACTTGAGCGTAAGCAAGGTATATGTAATGTGACACAGACTGTTCATGATCAGGAAGGAAATACCATTTTTAGTTGGTCTCTTGTTTCTACGACAAATGGTCAAGCAGTGATGCTTTTTCGAACATTGCCAAGTGCTGATATAAAGGTTCCGATTCAAATGTTTGTGAAAGGTGTAAAAAAACCTGTTCTTATTCATTATACGCAGTGTAATGAGACGGTTTGTTTGGCACAATCACCTGTAGGGCCAGTTCTTACTAAACAAATAGAGCAGGACAATACAGTACGTATTTCCTATAAACTTAAAGAGGGAAAGGTATTTTCTTTTACTGTGCCATTTAAAGGGCTAAATGCAGCGCTTAATTCTTTGCGTCCTTAGAAATTTATCGAGAGTCTTTAACAAGAGTCATTTTTTCATAAGTCTTTGTGCTATATTTTTAAATGTAAATTATAAGGTGAAATAAGTGAAAAGTTTTATGTAAGATAATAAAGAGATGATTTATTCGAAAGAGTAGGAGTTTTATGAAGTTAAAGTCTCCATAAGTGCTTTATATAATAGAAAATCACAAGTGAGAGTTTTTCACAAATCTTAGAAAATCATAGCGTTAGTTGTTAGCAATAAAAAGTTATTAAAAATACTCAATTTTAAATAAATAGAAATATGGCTTCCTTACCAATAAGGAGTAGGTTAGATTCTCTTTTTAAGTTTCATATGGCTTTTTAGAGCGGTCTGATTGAGTATTAATATTTTTCAATTGAAATATTATAATAAAATTAAATTCATAATCCTAGAGAATTTTTGAACGATAGTCTTTCTTTGTATTCATGAGATAATGGGCTATCGTAAGTGCATTTTGTAGGACCATGGAGCTTTTTATTTTAGCATAATAAAAGCCATTGTGTTGCATATAATAAACAAGGCGCATGTGTGGATAATACGATTGAAAAAAGAGAGTTTTTTTTCTTATAAACTATATCAATGTACAGGTTGTTGTAATCTTAAGCATTAACAAAGAGAATGATAGTACTGGTTTGTTATAATAGAGGTATATTTCGTGTGAATGATATAAAAATAGCATAATTTACAAAATTTATGTGAACGTAAACGATTAATTTATAGTTTTAAGTTCATAAAGAGAAGCATGACTTCACGGAAACAACTAAAAGATTGTACAAAATCTGAATGATACGAGCGTAGAAAATTTCGATGATATGAAAAAAGAGAATGATTTCTTTTATTTTATCATTTGATGCCGCACTGTTGCTTTATTTAGGAATAAGCAGAAGAGTTTTCGCGTTTATTTATTGGGGGAAACGCTCAAGGGATAAGAGAAATGACCCCGTTAAATTATGGTTCAAAAGAGTTAAAACAAGGGGGATCATACAATACCGAAGCAAATCAGTTGTATGATCAGTGTGGGAATAATAAAAATAACCGCTCTGCATTATCACGCACAGAGGAATACTCTACCCTTGTTGATATAAAGAGACAACAGAGAAAAAGGGATTCTATACAACAGAAACAGTTTTTAATTCAATCGGATACAGCTTTTGGGTTTCATCGTCAGATATTGATAGGTACTCAAAAAACAAAAAAACTCAAAGCCCCTTTTCTTCGACGGTTTTCTCAAGTAAAATCTCTGCCTCTTTATGCTGCTCTTGATTTGGGAACGAATAATTGTCGTCTTCTTATCGCATCTCCTAGTAAACCTGGATATTTTCGTGTGGTTGATGCTTTTTCTCGTATTGTGCGATTGGGAGAAGGTTTAATAAATAATGGTTTTCTTAATACACAAGCTATGGATCGTGCGATTGAAGCATTAAAGATTTGTCATTCAAAGCTAAAACAAAGGCATATTAAGCGTTATCGCTTGATTGCAACAGAAGCTTGCCGTTCAGCAGAAAATGGGAGACATTTTATTCAGCGTGTTTTGGATGAGACAGGTCTTGAATTGGAAATTGTTGATCGGCAAACAGAAGCACGTTTTGCTGTTACAGGCTGTAGTACACTTGTTGAGCCAAATATTGAGGCAATTGTGCTTTTTGATATTGGAGGGGGATCATCAGAAATTGTGCTTCTTGATGTTTCTCAAAAGCGTTCTTTTCGTTTAACGGGACAAATTACCGCTTGGACTTCTCTTCCTGTTGGTGTTGTTACGCTTGCTGAACGTTTTGGAGGGAATAATATTAGTTTAGACGATTTTGAAAACATGAAAGGTTATGTGCGAGGGTTATTAAATAATTTTTCAGATCGTCATAAATTAGGAGAATTAGCGCAAGGATCGAAGTTTCATCTTTTGGGAACTTCCGGTACGGTTACGACTTTAGCAGGGATGTATCTTAATTTAGAGCGTTATGATAGGAGGAAAGTGGATGGCATCTGGATGGATGATGCGGACATTACTCTTATGACAAAACGCTTATTGTCATGGGATATAGAAAAACGTGTCATAAATCCTTTTATTGGGCGAGAGAGAGCAGATTTAGTCTTAGCTGGTTGTGCAATTTTAGATGTTATTCGAGAAGTTTGGCCAAGTCAGCGTTTAAGAGTTGCTGATCGTGGATTAAGGGAAGGAATTTTGATAGAGCTAATGTTACGCGATGGTGTATGGTGTCGTCGTAGAAAGGGCAGAGATTTCAAGCGTTAGAGAATTAAATGTGGAGACAATGAATAACGATGAAAAAAACAACAAAAACCCCAACGGGTGGCTATGGAGGTTCAGGGTCACATGAATTATATCAGCGCGTAAAAAAGAAAGCAGGAACCATTAAAGCTTCGTCACGGCGATGGTTAGAGAGGCATTTGAATGATCCTTATGTTCATCAATCAAAAGTAGATGGTTATCGTTCGCGCGCGGCTTATAAACTCATTGAAATTAATGAGCGTTATAAGTTTCTCAAAAAAGGCCAAAAGGTTATTGATCTAGGGGCAGCTCCGGGGGGGTGGTGTCAGGTAGCTGAGCGCATAGTAGGGTCAAGTGATGAAAAGCCTAATGTCGTTGGTATTGATTATTTGCATGTTGATCCATTGCCTAGAGTGGCGATGTTAGAAATGGATTTTTTACATGCAGATGCACCGCAGAAATTAATCGAAACTTTAGGGACAAAACCGGATGTGGTTCTTTCTGATATGGCAGCACCAACAACAGGTCATCGTCAGACGGATCATTTAAGAACGATTTATTTATGTGAAGTTGCGGCTGATTTTGCTCTTTCGGTTCTCAAGTCTGGAGGACATTTTTTAGCAAAGGCTTTTCAAGGAGGAGCAGAAAACACGCTTCTCGCAATATTAAAACAGCATTTTAAAAAAGTTTATCATGTAAAACCACCCGCAAGCCGATCAGAATCAGTGGAGCTTTATCTTCTAGCGCTTGAATTTAAGGGAAAAACAAAAATACAAGAGTAGCGTCTTCTTTTAAGAAGGCTTAACTTATTTAAATGGGATGATTTTTTCTCAAAGAGTTATCAGCGATAGTGACTGTTTTTCTGTTATCAATGGTGAAAAACTGGTAAAATTAATGTATTGCCTATAGAGGTAGAAAGATTGATTCCTCAGTGAGTGCTTCCAATGAAATTTCTTGATCAAGCTAAAGTTTATATTCGTTCTGGGAATGGAGGTTCTGGAGCAGTATCATTTCGCCGTGAAAAATTCATAGAATTTGGGGGACCTGATGGAGGGAATGGAGGACGGGGTGGTGATGTTTGGGCTCTTGTTGTTGATGGGCTTAACACGCTGATTGATTATCGCTACCAACAACATTTTAAAGCAAAAACAGGAGGCCATGGCAAAGGGCGTAATATGACCGGCGAGAAGGGTGATGATATAATCCTTAAAGTTCCGGTTGGGACACAAATTTTTGAAGAAGATAATACAACGTTAATTTGTGATTTAACACAAGTTGGACAGTGCTATCGCCTTGCAAAAGGAGGGAATGGCGGTTTTGGTAATCTCCACTTTACAACATCGACAAATCGGGCGCCACGTCGTGCAAATCCAGGGCTGGCTGGAGAAGAGCGTGCAATATGGCTTCGTTTGAAGTTAATTGCTGATGCAGGGCTTGTTGGTTTACCCAATGCCGGAAAATCAACTTTTTTGGCTTCTGTAACGGCTGCAAAACCAAAAATTGCAGATTATCCTTTTACCACACTTCATCCTCATCTTGGTGTTGTACGTATTGATGGTCGTGAATTTGTTTTGGCTGATATTCCGGGGTTGATTGAAGGAGCCCATGAAGGGGTGGGAATTGGAGACCGTTTTTTAGGACATGTGGAACGTTGTCGTGTACTCCTTCATTTGATTTCTGCTCAAGAAGAAGATGTTGCAAAAGCATATCAAATTGTGCGTCATGAATTTGAGGCATATGGAAATAATCTAAGTGATAAGACTGAAATTGTCGCTTTAAGCCAGATAGATACTCTCACGATTGAAGAGCGTAAAACAAAACAGGAAGCTTTGCAAAGAGTAACAGCTCAACCTGTTATGATGTTTTCGGCGGTTAGTCGCGAAGGTTTAGAAAGTGTGCTGCGTGCTGGTGCACATATTATTGAAATGTCACGCAAAGAAGAGATGGGTGGGGATAGCAGGATTGATTGAGATGGCTGTTGGATTGCAAAAACTCACACATTATAAACGTATCGTGGTTAAGATTGGATCTGCACTTTTGGTTGATCCTCAGACGGGGTTACGGGTTGAATGGCTTAAAAGCTTGATCCATGATGTTGTTGAGTTGCACAAAGGTGGCGTAGAGATATTATTGGTGTCTTCAGGCGCTATTGCTTTAGGAAGGACATTGCTACAGCTTCCTAGGGGAGCTTTGAAATTGGAAGAAAGTCAAGCTTGTGCTGCTTTGGGACAAATTGAATTAGCGAAAACTTATGGTGATGCGCTTGCACAACATGGACTCAAAACAGGTCAAATTTTGCTCACTTTATTTGATACGGAGGAGCGAAGGCGTTATCTCAATGCGCGTGCGACGATTAATGTGCTTTTACGTTTTGGAGCAGTACCTGTTATTAATGAGAATGATACTGTTGCGACCAATGAAATTCGTTATGGTGATAATGATCGTTTAGCTGCACGTGTGGCAACAATGATGGGGGCAGATCTTTTAATACTTTTATCTGATATTGATGGTCTTTATACAAAGTCTCCCCATTGCGATCCGACGGCTGAATTTATTCCTTTTGTGGCGTCCATTACGCATGATATCGAAAAAATGGCAGATGTTGCTGCTTCAGAGTTTTCACGGGGCGGAATGAAGACCAAGCTTGATGCTGGAAAGATAGCAAACGCTGCCGGAACAGCGATGATTATTACTTCGGGCAAGCGTATGAATCCTCTTGCAGCGATTGATAAAGGTGAACGCAAGAGTTTTTTTGCGGCTGGTGAGAAATCTGTTAGTGCTTGGAAAACATGGATTTCTGGTCATTTAGATCCGTCTGGTATTTTGACGATTGATCAAGGAGCCATTAAGGCTCTTGAAGCAGGAAAATCATTATTAGCAGCAGGGGTTATTGCTGTTGAGGGAAATTTCCATCGTGGGGATACAGTTGCAATTGTTGATACAAATGGGGTTGAGATTGCGCGTGGACTTGTAAGCTATGGAAAAGAAGAAGCTGTACGCATTATAGGGCGTAAAAGCGAAGAAATAGAATCGATTCTTGGGTATGAGGTACGCTCTGCTATGGTGCATCGTAATGATATGATTTTACGCT
Source organism: Bartonella gabonensis (assembly GCF_903679515.1). GTDB lineage: Bacteria > Pseudomonadota > Alphaproteobacteria > Rhizobiales > Rhizobiaceae > Bartonella > Bartonella gabonensis. The sequence continues at coordinate 111,758 of NZ_CAHOYM010000003.1, read as the reverse complement.
GCTTGACCAATTCTGTTTAAAAAAGTTATTTTTGTTTTATTGTTTGGGTAGAGTGAATGATACGATGACTTTAGAAGAACAAATGAAAGAGATGGGGCAAAAAGCACGCTATGCCGCTGCAGTATTGGCTGTTGCTTCTTCTGAGCAAAAGAACAATGCGTTGGAAATGATCGCTTTAAGCCTAGAGGCTCACTCAGATAAAATTTTACGGGCGAATTGTCTGGATTTAGAGAAGGCTGCTCAGAATAATTTGAAAGCTGCAATAGTTGATCGGCTCAAATTAGATGAATTGCGTTTGGGTGCAATGATAGACAGTGTTCGTCAAGTTGCTTGTTTATCTGATCCTGTTGGGCAGGTCATGAGTGCGTGGACACGCCCCAATGGGCTTCATATAAGTCGTGTAAGGACACCTCTTGGTGTAATTGGCATTATTTATGAAAGTCGCCCAAATGTTACAGTTGATGCGAGTGCTTTATGCTTAAAAGCGGGCAATGCCGCGATTTTGCGTGGTGGTTCGGATAGTTTTCATTCTTCACATGCTCTTCATTGTGCGTTGGTGCAGGGTTTAAAGCACTCTGGTTTACCTGAAGATGCGATTCAAATGATTGAAACGACAGATCGCGCTGCCGTTGGGGAAATGCTCAAAGGATTGGATGGAGCGATTGATGTGATCGTGCCACGTGGTGGAAAGAGGCTTGTTGAGCGCGTTCAGTCTGATGCACGTGTTCCAATTTTTGCCCATTTAGAGGGGCTTTGTCATATTTATATTGATAAATCAGCGGATTTGGATATGGCGCGCAATATTGTTTTAAATGCGAAGTTGCGTCGGATAGGGATATGTGGTGCTGTTGAAACAGTACTCATTGACAACAAGGCATTAAAAAAATTTCTTCCTGTTTTGACTGCTTTACAGGAGAAGGGGTGTGAAATCCGTGCCACAGAAGATATTGCGTTTCTTCTGCCAGATGTAAAGTTAGCCTCTGAAGAAGATTGGTCACATGAATATCTTGATGCTATTCTTTCTGTTAAAACGGTTGAAGGAGTTGAAGGAGCCATTTCTCATATTAAGCGTTATTCATCAGGACATACGGAATCGATTATTGCTGAGGATAGGGAAGTGGTGAAGAAATTTTTTAATCATTTGGATTCAGCTATTTTATTGCACAATGCGTCCACACAATTTGCTGATGGAGGTGAATTTGGTTTTGGGATGGAAATTGGTATTGCAACGGGAAAAATGCATGCACGTGGTCCCATAGGTGTTGAACAACTGACATCATTTCAATATCATGTTAAAGGAAATGGACAGGTTAGAGCTTGAAAAATCCATTTTTTCCATGGAAAAATCGTATGCCACATGTTGAGAGATCCAATGTTGTGGGTCTTTTTGGTGGTTCCTTTAATCCACCGCATGCGGGGCATCTTCTTGTTGCCAAAATTGCTATTCGGCGTTTGCTTCTGGATCAGTTATGGTGGATGGTCACTCCAGGGAATCCTTTAAAGGATTATACACAGTTACCTTCTTTAGAGGAGAGAATGCGATTAAGTTTTAAGCTTATTGATCATCCGAAAATTCGCTTAACAGGTTTTGAGCAGGCTATAGGAAGCAAAGTATCAATCGATACGATTTTTCATATTCTTACCCATTACAGTGGCGTAAATTTTGTATGGATTATAGGGGCAGATAGTTTTACAATCATTCATCATTGGTATCGATGGCGTGATATTGTCTCTATGCTTCCTGTTGCAATTATTGATCGCCCTTTAGGCAATAAGTCAGCCCTCTCTTCTCCTATGGCACACATTTATCGTCAGTTTCGTTTGGATGAAAGAGAAAGTGAGCGATTGCCTTTTATAAAACCACCCGTTTGGACTTATTTGCATGGACCTTTATCTTTTCAATCTTCGACAAACCTTCGTTTGAAGAAGAATGATTTTTCTTGAACAATTTATAAGATTCTGCTTCTCTTTAGAGAAGTTTTTTTTACATTCTACAACAATAAGAAAGGAATATTGATCTGAAAAACGTTGTACAAAACCACTCTTACGATATTATGCCCTTAAAAGAAAAAAAAGTTTTTTCTGTTAAGGAGAGTCTTGAAATTATTCTCAAGAGTTTAGAAGATACAAAAGCAGAAGATATTATTGCGGTTGATATTCAAGGGAAGTCATCTTTAGCTGATTATATGGTTATAGCTTCGGCAAATTCGCAGCGTCATGTATCTTCTGTTGCCGATCATTTGTTACGCACTTGGAAAGACAGTGGACAGAGCCTTGCCCGTGTAGAAGGGCTTTCTGGAGGCGATTGGGTGTTGATTGATACGGGGGATATTATCATTCACCTTTTTCGTCCGGAAATTCGTCTTTTTTATAATTTAGAAAAAATGTGGATGGCTCCAGATTTAAACAATACAACATCGATACTCTTCGGAGATCATTAAAATGCAAATTTCTATTTTTGCGGTTGGTCGTATGAAAAGTGGGGCGGAGCAAAAATTGGTTCAGCATTATTTGGATCGTTTTTCTAAAAGTTCCGGAGCTGTAGGATTTCATTTTAAAAAGTTACAGGAAATACAAGAAAGTCGTTCTCAAACAGCATGCCAACGTATGGAGGAAGAGGGAAGGAGACTTATTGAATTTTTACCTGAAAAATGTCGATTAATTGTGCTTGATGAGCGTGGAGAGTCGATTTCTTCAGCTGCTTTTGCTGAAAAATTAGGGTGTTATCGTGATGAAGGCATTCGAGATGTCATTATTGCTTTAGGGGGACCTGATGGGCATGATGAAAAGATAAGGAATCGTGCTGATTTTCTTTTATCTTTCGGTTTTATGACGTGGCCTCATCAAATTGCACGTATTCTTCTTACAGAACAACTTTATCGTGCTGTAACAATTGCAAATCATCATCCATATCATCGTTTTTAAATATTTTTGTTCAATTTTTAGCACTTATTTATATATTTATTAATATAGTTTTAGCCGACACCATTTAAAGCATCTCTCGTATATATGATGAGGTGTGATGGTTTTTTCAAATGAAAAGGCTTCTTCATAGAAAGATGCGATATTTATATGGGGAATGCGTGATATTTGTCATTTTGCTCTTGAGTATATTTTTTTGTTTTTCTGTATCGCATGCAGAAGATACAGTGAGGAGTATAGAAGTACATAAAGAATTAGGAGAAATTCGCCAAAATATTTCACTTTCGCGTGAGCGTGTTGTTGTTCTTACGCGTCAAGTTGAGCATTTAAAAAAAGATCAACGTGTTTTGAGTGAAGCGCTCATAAAAGCTGCTCAAGAAGAACGTAAAATTGCAGATGATATTGCTGAAAGGGAAGAAAAGCTTAAAAAAATGATAGAAAAGCGGTTACAAGTCTATCAAAGTTTAAAAAGCCGTCGTGCTGAATTTGCGGAAGTTCTTGCAATTTTAGAACGTATGGGATTAAATCCACCTCCAGCTCTTATGATACAACCAAAGGATGTGTTGGCTTCTATGCGCAGTTCTGTTTTATTAGGGACTGTCATTCCTCAGATGCAAGAGAAAACACGAGATTTAAAAGAGAAACTCCAAGAATTGACCAATTTAAGCAATTCCATTACTACAGAATATAAGACGTTAAAGACAAAACTACAAAGTCAAGCAGAGGAGCGAAAACGTCTAGAGCTTTTATTAGACAAAAAAAACAAACTACAAAAAAAATCAGAAAAAGAACTTATAGAACAGCAACGAAAAAATATTGCTTTTGCTAAAAAAGCTCAGTCTTTGGAAGAATTGATTTTAGAGCTTGAGCGTCAGTCAAAACTTAGCTCTGATTCATCAATACAGATACGGAAAAGTTTACAATTGTTAGAGCAATCCAATTTTGAAAGCCAAAAAGGTTCTTTACTTTTTCCTGTTTCTGGAAAAAGAATTCGATATTCTCATAAGAATTCGCAGATTACGCGTTTTGGTGAGACGATAGAAACAGAGTCAGGGGCTGTTGTTATATCGCCTGCAGATGCTCTTGTTGCTTTTGCTGGGCCATTTCGTTCTTACGGACAGTTAATTATTCTCAATGTTGGAAATGGTTATCATATCATTCTTACCGGAATGTCGAAAATTAATGTAAAACAGGGGCAGTTTGTTCTTTCAGGCGAGCCCCTAGGTATGATGGGGATGCAATTTATTGCAAATAGTGTTGCATTGGATATAGGAAAAGCTGCTCCAATGCTTTACATTGAGTTTAGAAAGCAGGGAAAGCCTGTAAATCCAATCCCTTGGTGGCAGACTGAAAAAATGAGAAGGAGCCAAAATGATTCGTAAAGTTATTCTTTTGGTCGCTGGGGTATTGCTCGGCGCCTGTTCAATGATTATGGTGCAGTCTGTTGCTGCGAATAATGAAGATAACGCATATAAAAAGTTGGCCATATTTGGCGATGTTTTTGAGCGTGTGCGTAAGCAATACGTCACAGTTCCAGATGATAAAAAGCTTATTGAAAATGCTATCAATGGCATGCTCACATCACTGGATCCCCATTCATCTTATTTGAATGCTGAAGAAGCTAAAGATATGCGCGATTCTACGAAAGGAGAATTCGGAGGTCTCGGTATTGAGGTCACTATGGAAAAAAACTTAATTAAAGTTGTTTCACCGATGGATGATACCCCCGCTTCAAAAGCAGGCATTCTAGCAGGAGATCTTATTTCAAAAATTGACGATGTACAAACGAATGGACAAACATTGAATGAAGCTGTTAATAAGATGCGAGGGGCTCCTGGAACGCCAATTACTTTGACAATTATTCGTTCTGGCGTTGATAAGCCATTTGAAATTAAGATTATTCGTGACATTATCAAGGTAAAAGCGGTGAAATATCGCGTTGAGGGTGACATTGGATATTTAAGAGTTATCCAGTTTTCTGAGCAGACATTGAATAATCTTCTGGCAGCAATTAAAGATATCCAATCTAAAATTCCTGAAGGGAAATTAAAAGGTTACGTCCTTGATTTGCGGCTTAATCCGGGTGGACTTTTAGATCAAGCTGTTAATGTTTCGAGTGTTTTTCTCAATAAAGGTGAGATTGTGTCGACTCGTGGACGCCAAAAGAGCGATGTGACGAGATTTGATGCTAAGTCTGGGGATGTTACTAATGGAAAACCACTCATTGTTCTTATCAATGGTGGTTCGGCAAGTGCTTCTGAAATTGTTGCAGGTGCACTACAAGATCATCGTCGTGCAACAATTTTAGGGACACAGTCTTTTGGTAAAGGATCTGTCCAAACGATTATTCCTTTGGGTGAAAATGGAGCTTTACGTTTAACAACAGCACTGTATTACACGCCATCTGGCACTTCTATTCAAGGAACAGGGATCACACCTGATATTATTGTAGAGCAACCACTTCCTGAAAAATATAAGGGTTATGATGTAAAAATTGGTGAGTCTGCATTAAAAGGGCATATCAAAGGGAAACGAGAAAGCAATAAAGGATCTGGTTCAGCTGCTTTTGTTCCGAAAGATCCTAAGGATGATATTCAATTGAATGAGGCTTATAAACTGTTACGGGGTGAGATGGCAAATGCAGCATTTCCACCAGATTCCAATAAGGATATATTAAAGTGAGAAATGATATCTATAGCTTACGCTTTTGAGGAATATAAATGGATGCAGATGTTAACTTAAAGACTCTTCCTTATCGCAAATGTGTTGGAATTGTTGTCTTTAATCATGAGGGTAAAGTTTGGGTTGGGCGTCGTTTAATGGCGTCAGCTCATGCAGATATTGATAGATCTCATCGTTGGCAACTTCCTCAAGGAGGAATTGATGAAGATGAAAAGCCATTAGATGCAGCATATCGAGAACTTTATGAAGAAACAGGTATTCGATCTATAAAGTTGATTAAAGAAGCACAAAATTGGTTCCATTATGATTTTCCACAAGAACTTGTTGCGTGCACATTAAGCAATAAATATCGTGGGCAAACGCAAAAATGGTTTGCTTTCCAGTTTACGGGAGAGCTCTCTGAAATTGTGATTAATCCGCCACCAGATGGCAATAAAGCGGAATTCGATCAATGGAAATGGATTGATCTAGAAGCCCTTCCTTCGATTGCTGTTTCTTTTAAAAAGCATGTCTACATGAGAGTTGTCAAAGAATTTCGAGGTAGCCTTAGGTCATTATAAAAGCTATATGACTATAAGAAAGCTCTTTTTATGAAGATGCTTTATATGATGTATATTATTTATAGATGGTAAACATGTTTTTCTTTTATGTAAAGAACAGGAATATAAAAATGAAAAAGTTATTTAATTTACTGATAGTTTGTACTCTCTTGAGTATTTCATCTGTTGCATTTGCAACAAATTCAAAGCCTTCTGCAACGAAAGAGACAGCAGCGACATTGCCAAATGGAGCTTCTTCTTTGACTGAAACCTACGGCTTGTGGACCATTAATTGTGGGTTACAAGAAGGGAAAAAAGTTTGCTTTATGCACCGTCAAGAAGTGAATGAGCAGGGGCGTGTTGTTGTGGCTATGACCCTTATTCTCAATGCTGAGGGTGTCGTATCGGGTAATTTAACAGTTCCTTTTGGCATTTTGGTTTCTAAGCCTGTTCGTTTACAAGTTGATGAGGGAAAAGCTGTTATTGAAACCGGTATTCGGACTTGTGTACCAGCAGGTTGTATGGTTCCAGTCGTTTTTGATAAAAATCACGTAGCTGCTTTACGTTCTGGAAAACAATTAAAGTTAGCGATGACAATTGCTGCTGCAGGTGAACCACCTTTGAATGATTTGTTTGTTCAGCTAAATGGTTTTAGTAATGCTCTTAACCGTTTGACTGCTTTGCAGAAATAATTTTAAAAATAAAAGCGGCCTTTTAAGGCCGCCTTTAGTTTGTACGCATAGATTGATCATTAAAACGATGAGTTTTAAGATTAACGCTATAATTTTAGTGCTTTTAAAGTTTTCAGATTATTTTCTGTTTCTTCTATTTTTATTGCACTATTTTTAATTTTGATATTTGTTTTCTTGAGGTATCATCATTAAATAGAGAGTGAAGAATTTGGAATATTTAGTTTTTTATTCATGAGATTTTGGGATGTAAAACTATTATTCAATATATACAGATTCTTAAGGCTTTCTATACGCTTTTCTGTTTCCTTGATTGAAAGAGATACCGCATGGTTTATGCATTACTTCAAACGATTGATTTGATTTTTGAGATTTATATTTATATTTTAATCGCCAGTGTTATTTTTTCTTGGCTTTATGTCTTTAATATCATAAATTCGCGCAATCGCTTTGTTGTTTTAATAGGAAACTTTCTATACCGCCTTACAAATCCCGTTCTAAGCCCTATCCGGCAGATTTTACCGAATTTGGGAACAATTGATATTTCGCCTATTGTGGTATTCATTATTATTTATTTTATTCGTAATTTTATGTGGCGCGCTTACATAAATATGTATTTATAGAAATATGACTTAAGGTAAATACATGTTTTATCAAGTTGATAAAAATAACTTGATTTTGTTTGTATATCTCATTCCCAAATCATCTGTTGACAAAATAATAGGGATTGAATGTCGAGATAGTGAGAAACAATATCTTGTTATACGTCTTCGTGCTGTTCCTGAAGATGGAAAAGCAAATAAAGCCCTCATTAAATTTCTTGCGAAACAGTGGAAAATTCCATCTTCTTCTATTTCTCTAAAAAGCGGTGCAGTATCTCGCTACAAACAGCTTTACTTTTCAACACATTTAGAAGAGTTAAAGCAGATATGGCAATCCCTCAGAGATTGTATCTCGTAAAGAAATAAAGCCTATTAAAAAATAGGCTTTATTTTTAAAAGAGTCACACTTCTTTATTTTTATTGCGTTCAATAGCTTGTTTAATAAGTTCGCGAGCAAAATCTTTATTACGCCAACCTTCAATTTTGGCCCATTTTCCAGGTTCAAGATCTTTATAATGTTCAAAGAAATGCTCAATTTTCTTGAGTATAATTTCAGGAAGATCTGTATAGTCATGAATATTGATATAATGTTGCGTTAATTTTGGAGTAGGAACGGCAATGATTTTTTCGTCTTTACCACCATCATCTTCCATAATCAGAGCCCCGATGGGGAGCACATTGATAACACAGCCAGGAAGGAGAGGACGGGTATTACAGATAAGAACATCAATGGGATCACCATCCTCTGAAAGTGTATGGGGAACAAAACCGTAGTTTCCAGGATAAACCATTGAGGTATGAAGAAAACGGTCAACAAACAATGCTCCTGATTTTTTGTCCATTTCATATTTTATTGGTTGACCACCAAGAGAGACTTCTACGATAACATTGACATCTTCTGGTGGATTTTTACCAACAGGAATTTCTTTAATATTCATGTAAATATCCTTTCCGGAGTGTGAGGAAATAAGGTCTTATAAAACCTTTAATCGAAGAGATTATAAGATTAACTTGAAATTGAGGCACGTGTTTTTTTCAAAACGTTTACGTTCATTGGGATCAAGATAAAGTTTGCGAAGACGAATATTTTTAGGGGTAACCTCCACAAGTTCATCATCTTGTATCCACGATAGGGCACGTTCTAATGTCATTTTAATAGGGGGTGTTAACTTTACGGCTTCATCTTTTCCAGAAGCACGCATATTGGTGAGTTTTTTTCCTTTTAACACATTGACTTCTAAGTCGTTATCGCGTGAGTGGATGCCAATAATCATACCTTGATAGACTTTTACACCTGCATCAATGATCATAGGTCCACGATCTTCAAGATTAAAAAGAGCATAAGCGACAGATTCACCGGTGTCATTTGAAATCATAACACCATTAACACGACCAGCAATGTCCCCTTTATAAGGTTCATAAGCATGGAAAAGGCGATTCATAATAGCTGTACCACGGGTATCAGTTAAAAGTTCAGATTGATAACCAATGAGTCCTCGGGTTGGCGCGTAAAAAACAAGGCGAACACGATTACCTCCAGAAGGGTGTAATTCCACCATTTCACCTTTACGTTCAGACATTTTTTGTACAACAGTACCGGAATATTCTTCATCAACATCGATAACAACTTCTTCTATTGGCTCAAGAATTATTCCATTTTCATCTTTTTGCATAACAACACGTGGACGTGAAACACTAAGTTCAAATCCTTCTCGACGCATATTTTCAATGAGAACTGCAAGTTGTAATTCTCCTCGTCCTGAAACGTAGAAAGAATCCTTATCAGCTGATTCTTCAATTTTAAGAGCGACATTACCTTCTGCTTCTTTTAACAAACGGTCACGGATGACACGGCTTGTTACTTTATCTCCTTCCGTTCCTGCAAGGGGACTATCATTGACAAGAAAACTTATCGTAACAGTAGGAGGATCAATTGGTTGAGCAGTCAAGGGGTCATTGACAGCTGGGTCACAAAAAGTATCCGCAACGGTACCTTTTTGTAGACCTGCGATCGCAACAATATCACCAGCGCTTCCTTCTTCAATAGGTTGCCGTTCTAGCCCACGAAATGCTAAAATTTTTGAAATACGTCCAGTTTCTAAAAGTTTTCCATCTTGACCAAGAACCTTGACATTTTGATTGGGTTTTAAAGAGCCGGAATGAATACGACCTGTAATAATTCGTCCCAAAAACGGATCTGCTTCAAGAATAGTTCCAATCATGCGGAATGGTCCCTCTGCGACACTAGGAGAAGGGACATGCCGCGTTACAAGATCAAATAAAGGCCCCAATCCTTGATCTTTTGGTCCCTCTGGGGCTTCAGCCATCCAGCCATCACGTCCTGATCCGTAAAGAATGGGAAAATCAAGCTGTTCGTCGGTTGCATCAAGAGCGGCAAAAAGGTCAAAAACTTCATTAATGACTTCATCAACGCGTGCATCAGGTCGGTCAATTTTATTGATAGCAACAATAGGGCGCAATCCTACTTTCAATGCTTTGCCAACGACAAATTTTGTTTGTGGCATTGGTCCTTCAGCAGCATCAACAAGTACGATGGCGCCGTCAACCATGTTTAGAATACGTTCAACTTCTCCACCAAAATCGGCATGACCTGGTGTATCAACAATATTAATTCGGGTATCTTTCCAAACAACAGATGTTACTTTTGCTAGAATTGTAATTCCACGTTCTTTTTCAATATCATTTGAATCCATCATACGTTCGCTTGTACGTTGATTATCACGGAAGTTTCCTGATTGCTTGAGAAGTCCGTCTACAAGCGTTGTTTTCCCATGATCAACGTGGGCAATGATGGCAATGTTACGCAATTGCATAAATTTTCTTCTTTTCGTTTAATGAAATTTCATTTGAGGCAAAGCCTTTACATTCTTTGCCAGACTGTTAAAAAACCTTTTACATGTTTTTTTATAATTTTGGAAGATGGAGGCCATATTTTTATGGCAAAACGATTCATATAAGTCTTTACTGCTCTATGAAGTCTCAATTGCTGGAGTTTCGTAAAAGGACTTTATAGGATGTGTGTATTTTATTCTTGAGTCAAGAATTATCCATAAATCACCGTCAATAGGATCTTTATCAATATGACACAAAGAATTTATGAGAACGACCTTTAAAAAATAAATAAATGTAAAGCTAGCTGTGTCATATTTGTTGTTTTGCAAAGAGATTGGTAAAAATCCAAGAATATCTTTCAATCTATTGACAACTTTATGACATTTTTCCAATAAAGTTTTTGCTTCTTCTGGAGTTTGTTAATCAACATCCAGATTGAATGCTGCTGCATATTTGCAATAAATATTGAGACGATTCAGAATTTTATAAGAAGTTCTAACTTTTGTATGCCAGTTTAGAAAAAGAGTTATTGTCTGTTTGATTTATTTATGAAACGGAAATACAGATGATTTATAAAGGATATGAAGGTATTAAAAGAAAGTTTTTCTCTTTGCTCTTATTTTTAATTTACATTTATGACTTCAAAAGCATCTCAAAAAATACAGTTTAAACCATTGAGATTGTTGTATTGCCTACACTTTTGATTGCACACTTAATATCTTTTTTTAAAGAAAAATACCGCTTAATATTACACACATTTCATGATAGGGGCAATGAATGATATAATATACATGGATGGTATACTATCAACGCCTTTGTGAAGCGTATAAAGCCTATTAATCACCCGCCATTATTGTTCTTTCTTAGCTGGTTAATATTGCGATAGTTTTTGTATTTGAGAGAGGACATAAGAAGTATTTTACTCCTTTCTTGAATAACCTCCTATCCACACACCCATCCCGCTTGTGATAGGCGAGAAGATGACTTTAATTGATACAATACGAAAAGATTTATGATGAGGTAATTTTACGATATTTGGAGCTATTATTCGATATTAAACGATGAATTATCATTATAAAGCAATATATTATCTATGAAGTGGTGCGATAACAAACAAATAATAGGGCTTGTTCTCTTATGGAAAGATCTTAAGTTTTATTACAAGATCTTTCCATAATACTATGTTTTTACTGCATATTTTTAAAGAATAGTTCCTGACAAAATGAGGGATGCTACAGAAAAATAGATTATAATGCCCATAACATCGACTAAAGTGGCCACAAAAGGAGCAGAAGCACTTGCTGGATCAAATTTTAAACCTTTAAGGATAAAAGGCAACATAGATCCAGAAAGAGAACCAAAGGTAACGATGCCAACTAAAGCTGCGCCTACTGTTGTCGAAATAGAAATCCAATGTTGTCCATAGTCATAGATACCGAGTTTTTGCCAAAGAGCGATGCGCGTAATGCCAATAATTCCGAGTAAGAGACCAAGGGATAGTCCTGTTGGAATTTCACGAATGATAACTTTCCACCAGTCTTTCAGCGTGAGTTCGCGTAAAGCCAATGCGCGGATAATAAGGGATGTTGCTTGTGAACCAGAATTCCCTCCTGAACTCATAATGAGAGGAATAAACAGTGTAAGAATAATCGCTTTTTCAAGTTCTGTTTCGAAATGTTGCATAGCGCTTGCGGTCAGCATTTCACCGACAAAGAGTAAAGCCAGCCAGCCGCCGCGTTTTTTCATCATTTCAGGAAACTTTATTTGCATATAGGGCTTATCAAGCGCTTCCATACCCCCAAATTTATAAGCATCTTCATTCATCTCATCGACCATAGTATCAAGCACATCATCAACGGTTACAATGCCAATGACATGATTATTTTCATCAACGACGGGTACAGAGAGAAGGTCATGGCGCTGGAAAAGGCGGGCAATATCTTCATGATGTGTTAAGGGCGATATTGTAATGGGCGAGTCATGGGTAGGGACATTAAGAATTTGTTCATCAGGTGAAGCAAGAATAAGGTTGCGCAGTGAAACAGCTTTGAGAAGAGTCCCTGTGTTAGGCTCAATCACATAGCTGGTATAAACTGTTTCACGTGTCCGCTCAACCTCACGAATGTGATCCAAAGTTTTTTGTATGGTCCAGTTTGAAGGAACCGCTATAAACTCTGTTGTCATTAGTGCCCCCGCTGTATGATCAGGATAACTGGTGAGTTTTTTAAGTTCAGCACGCGTTAAGGGTTTAAGCAAGGCATAAAGCCGTGTGCGGGTTTCTTTATCCATTTCTTGAAAGACGTCTGCAGCAGCATCTGCAGACATGCCATCAAGAATTTCAACAGCACGATTTATGGGCAGAAGTTCTAAAATAGCAGCAGGTTGCTCAAGCTCTGGTTTATCAAAAAGTTCGATAACATACTCAAGAGGCAGTAAACTAAGAATAGTTACACGTTCCATGATATCGAGGTCATTGATGATATCAATAGAGTCTGCAAAATGCTGACTTTTTAATTTTTCAGCAAGAGCTTCAGGAGAAAAATTTTTGAAGTCGAAGGTCGTTTTGATTTCAGTCATAATAAAGTACCTCCTGAAGAGTTGGAGAGTTATAAATCTAGATAAGATGATGAGATAAAAAATAAAAGTCTATGGAAGATTCTAACAAAACCTCCCCAACGATATTCCCAATTGTTAATATTTTAATTAAAGTCAAGGATAAATTATAAGTTATAAACAAGTTTCTGAAATCACTGAAAGCAACAATACAGCCTAACTTAGGGATAATATGAAGGCGTAAATATAAAAATCAGTTTTCATTTTTACCATCATTTCTTTAGTACAATTTTTGAAAGAATTACAGTCATATCTTGTAAAGAGTAGAGAATATGCCTTTCTTAAAATTGTTGTTTTTTACGTTCTTTATAGGTTTACGTCTCAAAAAAACAGAATAAACTTATGTTGCGAATTCATACGCTTGTTTTTCTCTTGAGACACGTACTATCCATTTCATAACGCTACGCGTAAATGGTCTAAAATCCATAGAAGATTATCATCTTTACGTTTAAATAAAAGGTGCAAACCCGTATCATTATACTATTTTTCAGCTCTCAATATTATGACAGCTTTTGTATTTTAAAAGTTCATAAGAAGCGTCTTTATCAATAGGCAATTTCATTTGTAATGGGTGAGCGAATAATCTTTATTGCTTCGATATAATATTGTTTAAAATGAAAGAATTCTACGATATGCAAGTTTTTCATTCGATATAAAAAAACAATAAATTATCATTATAAATCCAAGAGTTTGTTTGATAAGTATAGAAATTCTTATTTTTATTGATCGCATGAAGCTAAAGATATTCTTTATTTTTTATTCAATAGAGCTTTGAAAGGTAATTTTGAAACGCATGAAATAATCTTAGTATATTATCAATTTGTGTCGTAAAGATAATCATTACAGCTTAAATTTATAATGGAGACATAACGTATTATGACAAAAGCAGCAGTGCTGGACTGGAAGGGATTTTCAGGTCTTCCTGATTTTTCTTCTATAAGAGATGAAGATTTCAAACCCGCTTTTGAACAGGCACTTCAAGAAGCCGAAGAAGAATTAGAGGTGATTGCTATGGTGCAAGAGCCACCAACGCTTGAGAATTTTTTGCAACCTTTTGAGCTTTGTGGCAAAGCGCTTGATCGTGTCTGTTCAATATTTTTTCTGCGTACCAGTGCTCATACGAATGCGTTGATTCAACAGCTAGAACAAGAGTTCGTTGTAAAACTGTCCCGTTATTCTTCAAAAATGATGATGGATGCGCGGATATTTGCAAAAATAGATGCACTTTATCAACAGGCGCAGCAGGGCGTATTTGAGAGTGAAACGACACGCGTTCTTGAATTATGGTGGAAAAAGTTTGTTTGTTATGGTGCAAAACTAGACGATAAATCTCAGAAACGGCTTGTAAAAATTAATGAAAGACTTGCTTTTTTAAATGCTACTTTTGGGCAGAATGTCTTAAACGATGAAGCTGAATGGATTCTATTTTTAAAACAAACAGACTTATCTGGTTTACCGGAAGATCTTATTGCTTCAATGAAGGAAACTGCGTGCGAAAGAGGCAATGAAGAAGCCTATGCTTTAACACTAGCACGCTCGATTGTTGAACCTTTTTTAAAATTCTCTGATCGTCGTGATTTGCGTGAGGTTGCATTCCAAGCTTGGGCTAAACGTGGTGAAAATAATAACAAGAATGATAATCGAACCATTATTTTAGAGATTGTTTCGCTTCGAGATGAGAAAGCGAAATTATTGGGATATAAATCTTTCGCAGATTTGAAACTCGATAATACCATGGCTAAAAGTGTTGATTCCGTTATGGATTTGCTTATGCCTGTGTGGGAGCGTGCAAAAGCGAAGGCTTCTACTGAGCAAATTGAATTGCAAAATTTTGCTAACAATCAAGGAAGCAATGAATCTTTAGCTGCTTGGGATTGGCGTTATTATGCTGAAAAGTTCCGCACTGAAAAACTTTCTTTCGATAGTGCTGAAATTAAATATTATTTTCAACTTGATCGTATGATTAAAGCGGCTTTTGGGGTAGCAGAAAAACTCTTTGGCATTACCTTTGAAGAAAAAAATGCTGTTGCACTTTGGCATCCTGATGCACGTTTGTGGGAAGTAAAAAAATCTGATGGGAGTTTGCTTGGACATTTCATTGGTGATTATTTTGCACGTTTTTCAAAACGTTCTGGTGCATGGATGAGCCAATTGCAATCGCAGCATAAATTGGATGGCGGACAAAAACCGGTGATTTACAATATTTGTAATTTTGCTAAACCCTCTAAAGGAGAGGTTGCACTTTTATCACTTGATGATGCACGTACACTTTTCCATGAATTTGGGCATGCATTACATGGGTTGCTTTCTGATGTTACATGGCCTTCTGTAGCGGGAACATCTGTTTCACGTGATTTTGTTGAACTTCCCTCTCAGCTTTATGAACATTGGTTAACCGTACCAGAGATATTAAAATCTTATGCTATACATACAAAAACAGGCCATCCGATGCCACAAGAGTTGATCAATAAAGTTTTAGCTGCACAGACATTTAATGCGGGATTTTCTGCGGTTGAATTTATCTCATCAGCTTTAGTGGATATGGCTTTTCACCAAGGAGAAACAGTTACGGATCCAACAATTTTTGAACATAAAGAATTAGAAAAGTTGCAAATGCCTGATACAATTATTATGCGTCATCGTCCTCCCCATTTTATGCATGTGTTTGCAGCGGATGGTTATGCTGCTGGTTATTATTCTTATATGTGGTCAGAAGTCCTTGATGCTGATGCTTTTCAAGCGTTTGAAGAAACAGGAGATGCCTTTAATTCAGAACTTGCTGATCTTTTAAAGCGTTTTATTTATTCTGCTGGGGGAAGCCGCGATCCAGAGGAACTGTATAAAGCGTTTCGGGGACGGATGCCTTTACCAGAGGCAATGATTAATAAACGTGGCTTATAAAACTATAACGGTATGGTTAACACCATGCCGTTTTCATATTTTTCGGAAGAGGTCTTTGCGATTTATGCAGATCTTCTCTTCGTTATAGCTTTGTAACCAGAGTTTTTTATCTTAACTTAATGGAGGGCATCAGATTTTGTCCTTTAAAGAGACATTATGGGGAAGAAAAATTATCAGCTCGATCTTTTTGATGCCCATTGGGCGGAAACCGTGATTTTTTTATAAAACTTGATTTTCTTTGACCTAAAAGGTGGGTATTTTGTTGGGCCATATCATCGAGGCTCATCGGAGGTTGACGCATAATCTTACTTGGCTCTTGTTTCTCTGATTCTTGTATAAGTTTTTGAATCGCTTGATCTGTTGAGTATGGTTTGTCCTTAGAAAAGGCATGAAAATTTAAAATATTTTTCAATGGTTTTTCTAAATAAGAGATAAGTTTTTCCTTTCCTTCAGAAGTGAAATGAATGCCATTATTGGTGCGTAATTTGGCTATTTTTCCATGAATATCATAGCCTGAAAGAGAAAAGTTTCCTTCTTCATCAATAAAACCGTTCCAGATATCGAGAAAATATCCTCCCGCTATTTCTGTTTCTTGTTTGTAGAGCGCATTAAGAATTTTCATTTTTTGTGTCAAAATGTCATTTCCAAAAGAAGGCTGACCTATCCATATCCATGATTTTCCAGAAGCATGAAGATTTTCAGCGATTTCAATAATTCTTTGTTTGTAGATGCGTATCCATTCTGACTGATCTGTGTTAATTATGCTATAAGAGTCTGTGAAGGATTGATTATCATTTGCACCGATCATCATGATAATAACATCGGGGTTATTTTGATCAATAAGTTTAGAAATATTGCTTTGCCAAGAATAAGAATCTGTTCGCACGAGACCGGAAGCTGGCATTGTATTGTTCATGATCATGATATCGTTATTATCCGCAAAAAACTTTTTAAGTGCATCAGCAACAGCAGTAGCTGCAAAATCCCCTATGACAAGAATGCGCTTTGCATTCTCGTTTTTCAGCTTTTGTATGTTTTTTTGTATTACGATCTTTTTTTGCGGTTTGTCTATTTTTTGTTCTATAATTTGCGGCGATTGTTGTGTCTGTTTGTTTTGTTGTGACAACCATTTAAAGAAGTTGGTTGCGTGACTGGAGGATGGCTGTATTGTCACCGCAATAGAAAGTGAAAACAACAAGAATATTAAGTATATCAGACGAAAAAGAGACAAAACCTTAACTCTCTATTATTGTTTACGAAGGAGAAAAAGCACTTGAGATGATGGATATCCATTTGCTTTTAAACCGTGATGAAGCTGAAAAGCTTGAATTGCTTTGCGGGAGGCAGTCCCGATTTTTCCATCAACATTTCCTTTATAATAGCCCAGCGCACTTAAGCGAGATTGCAGTTCTTTGCGTTCTTGGAAGGTAAGGGGTTGAAAAGGTCTTGGCCAATCATGCACTAATCCAGAATGTCCAGCAATACGATCAGCAAGAAGGGAAACAGCCAAAGCATAACGATCTGCATTATTATAACGTTTTAGAACAAAGAAATTTTTTGTGACTAAGAATATAGGTCCTTTGGCTCCATCTGGATATTTTAATATTACTTGTTCAGCTAATGGAGGAAGAGGATGCCCATTGGCGTATTTTACACCTAATTTTTTCCATTGTTCAAAGGAATACCAGCCTTCGGGAAGATTTTTCCCCTGGGGAACTTTCACCTCTACTCCCCAGATAAGGTGAGGCTGCCAGCCATTTTTGTGGAGAAGATTAGCTGCAGTAGCCAGAGCATCTGGAACAGAGGTCCAGATATCACGCCGTCCATCTTTGTCCATATCAACGGCATAGGAGAGATAACTGCTTGGAATAAATTGGGTATGTCCCAATGCACCGGCCCAAGATCCAGTGAGTTGAGAGCGTTTAATTTCACCATTTTGTAGAATTTTCATAGCAGCAATCAGTTGTGTTTGTGCATATTTTGCACGTTTTTTATCAGCATAGGCTAGGGTTGCAAGCGAGCGAATGGTATCACGCATGACACCTTTATTGGCTAAAATTTTACCGTAATTGCTTTCCATTGACCAAATAGCAAGCAAAATATTGCGGTCAACACCAAAACGTTCTTCAATTTGAAGAAGCCATTTATTCCATTTTTTTGCTTGGCGCCGTCCTTCCACAATTGCGATATGATGGACACGATTATCGAAATAATTCCATGAGGGAGCAACAAATTCCGGTTGGTATAAGGCGCTTTTTAAAACTTCTGGATCAATGGCATTAACACCTTTAAAAGCCATATGAAACGTAGAGGGAGTAATATTGTGAGCAATAGCTGTTTTTTTAAATTCTTTAATCCAGTTTTGAAATCCGCTATCAGCATATGAAAAGGATGCAAAAAACATTAAAAAAACAGACAAAAGAATGGCAAAGCCAGTGATAAGCGTACTCCGATTTATTGACTTCTCTAAAAAAGAAAAAGTCTTCAATTCTGTTTTTTGCATTTTGAAATCCCCATTAATATTCAATTTATTAGATATACAATAACTTTATTTTGTATTTAGTTTAATTGATAATATGATCAAGAAGAGGAAAAAACTGCAACAAATAACTTGTTTAATCCCTTCAATAAATGCTCATATTCTCTTTTACATTTTTGATTGCCTATTATAAGGTAATCAAAATAATAAGATATCTTTTTACCATTTCGTAAAAACATGTGATAAATAAAAAAATGGTATGAATTCATTGAGGAGGGTGGGGTTGCGTAAAATCCGGAAAGCAGTATTCCCCGTAGCTGGTCTTGGTACGCGTTTTCTTCCTGCAACAAAAACGATTCCTAAAGAAATGCTAACAGTTGTTGATAAGCCTGTTATTCAATATGTTGTGGATGAGGCACGGGAGGCCGGTATTGAGCATTTTATTTTTGTGACTGGACGCAACAAAGCAGTTATTGAGGATTATTTTGATGCGCAAGTTGAATTATATACCACACTTGCTGAATGTGGAAAAGAAGAAGACCTTGCACTTTTATACCGTTTACAGCCGTTGCCAGGGACAACTTCTTTCACACGGCAACAGCAACCTTTAGGGTTAGGGCATGCGCTTTGGTGCGCGCGTGAATTAGTTGCAGGCGAACCTTTTGCTTTGTTATTACCTGATATGTTAATACAAGCGAAAAAGGGGTGTCTTTCTGAAATGATGAGCCTTTATGAAAGAACGGGTGGCGGAAATATTATAGCAGTTCAGGAATGCGATCCTAGAGAAACTTATAAATATGGTATTGTAGGGAAAGGCAAACAGATCGCCAATGGTTTTAAAATCACAAAAATGGTTGAAAAACCAGCGCAAGGGACGGCACCATCAAATTTGTACATCAATGGACGTTATATTTTGCAGCCAGAAATTTTTAATATTCTTTCTACTCAAGAACGAGGAGTAGGAAATGAAATTCAATTAACAGATGCTATGATACGGCTTTCAAACGAACAGGATTTTTGGGGATTACAATTAGAAGGGCGCACTTTTGATTGCGGTTCTAAAGCTGGTTTTATTGAAGCTAACGTTGCATTTTCTTTGGCACGCGCTGATATGCACAGCCACATTTCTGCCTCATTGAAAAATTTACTAGAAACTATTAAAGTTAAGAAATAATGTAGATCTCTCATTTAATTTTATTGATCGAATTTGATTATGATAATATCGTCTCCTCATATGGCTTTGCAAGGTGCTGTTGCATCGGCGCTTAAAACACTTGCCAGTGAAAAGCAAGGGCTTGAAGTTCTTGAAGCCGCCCTTCTTGGAAGTCTTTCATCTTCTTTTGATGCGGCTGTTCAAACCATTAGAAATGCCCGCGGACATGTGGTCATTACGGGTCTTGGGAAAAGTGGTCATATAGGGACAAAAATTGCAGCAACCTTAGCTTCAACTGGAACGCTTGCTTTTTTTGTTCACGCTGCAGAAGCCAATCATGGTGATCTTGGTATGATTGGATCTGATGATGTTATTCTTGCTTTATCATGGTCTGGTGAAACGCAAGAGTTAAGTGGCATTATGAGTTATGCTGCACGTTTTCGTATTCCCCTTATTGCAATGACATCAAGTGAACACTCTGTGTTGGGACGACAAGCTGATATTGTTCTCTTATTACCAAGAGTAGAAGAGGCTTGCCCCCATGGTTTAGCTCCTACAACTTCAACAATTATGCAATTGGCAATGGGAGATGCATTAGCGGTTTCTCTTTTAGAAATGCGTGGTTTTACCGCAACCGATTTCAAACTATATCATCCTGGTGGTTCTCTTGGTGCAAGCCTTAAATACGTGTGTGATATTATGCATGAGGGGGATCGTATTCCTTTGGTTATGCAGGGAACAGCTATGACTGAAGCTATGAATGTTTTGGTAGAAAAACATTTTGGTTGTGTTGGTGTTATCAACCCAAAAGGTGAACTCATTGGAATTGTGACCGATGGTGATCTTGCACGGAACATTCATTTTAATTTATCAAAATTTAATGTTGATGAGGTAATGACCAAGGCTCCTAAAGTTGTAAAGCCAAATACACTTGTTGGTGCAGCGATGGCTTTTATTAATGATCATCATATTGGTGCATTTTTCGTGGTTGAAGATAAAAAACCGATAGGAATTGTTCATTTCCATGATCTTTTGCGTATCGGTGCTGCTTAGATTAAAGTTTTTTATCAGATAAAATATTATTTTAGGCTAAGATAGATTGATGATATAAAGTCACAACTTCATTGTGAAAGGACTTTTTTCTAATTATCATGTTTAGAAAATTCTACAAAGAGAGAGATTATATTAGTCTCTTTGCGCATTTTAGAGAGGATTTTCTATCAGGAGGAGAAAGGGTCACCTCCTGGTTGATGTATGTGCCCCCTCTGTTCTTAATGAGGAAAAGCTTCACTTTTATCTTGTTGAGGATTTCCGCTTAAGGAAAAACTGTGCTCCTGTATTTGAGGTGCAAAGAAGTTGTGTGGCGTCATATGACATTGTGCAATTGACTCTAGAAATTGTTCCACGGAGAATAGAACGTATTTCAATTTCTATATTTTGGGCATTGAGATAATTATATACCCCTTCTGATAATTTTTCTTCTGTATCTGCTGCACGCGTTTCAAAAACACCATTGTGGAAAGAAGAAATAATACCATTTTCATCAACCCATTTTCCATCAATTCCAGTTGATATATTGGGGCTATAATATTGCGAAAAGCTACAGGCACTTAATAGCAAAGCGGTGATTGTAAGACATAAAATATGATAGGTATGTTTCATTTATTTCACTCTAATTTAGATTATTTTGCTCTCTATTTCCTATAAAATTATTAAATTATGCCATGAGTCAATATGAAAAATTTGATGAAAATCAATGAAAAAGCAAAAAAATAGAAAAAAATGCCTTAATGTTGTATTTAATTAACAGCTTGATGAAATGTGCAAGTGAAACACAAGAGGTGAAATATTTCTTATGGTTTACAACAATTTTTACATTAAGCCGCTGAATAGTCTCATGAGTAATCTCAAAGGAGATTATTGACATTATGGTTGGTCCCATTCTTGTTGCGAGTGAAGATTATGGAAGACGTATAGAGCTTTCTGCTATGCTCCGAGGTTTTGGTTACCGTGTCATTGAAGCAGAAAATGGCCTCCGTACAATTGATCTTTTACACAGGCGTAAAAACATTGTGCTTGCACTCCTTGATGTTGTTATGAGTGATTTGAGTGTAAGCGATTTGATTAAAATGATTAGAGTTGCTGGTGTTTCTGTTCCTATTGTTGTGATAGCACAACAAGAGAATCAAGATTTACTCCAGAAAGCTTTAACAGCTGGAGCTATTGATTATTGGATTCATCCAGTAACATTATTACGTGTAAGAGTTACTTTGGATATTCTTGCTCTTATTTCTGCTTTGGAGCATGAGGTTCGAGATATTCGGCGAAAAAAAGAGAATCATTTACGGTTTTCGGACCTTTGCATAAAAAGTAGAGCTATGCAGATTGTTTTAGAGCAATCGAGAACAGCAGCAACGACTCCACAGAATCTTTTGATAGAGGGTGAAGTTGGAACAGGTCGTGAGACCTTAGCACGTATTATTCATCATGAAGGTTTATTCTCTGAGGGCGTTTTTATTCGCTTTCAATGTACAGCGATTGTTGATCCAGAAGAAGAAAATCAGCATTGGTTTAAAGAATTTCTCCCATTGGTTTCTTCGCTTGAAAAAGGGACACTTTGCCTTTGTGATATTGATCGACTTGAGCCGATACAGCAAAAACGGTTTGCTCATTATCTTAAAGAAAGGGAAAGGGATACAAAAGGAGAACTTTTCCCTTTTCGGATCATTGCTATTTCAACATCGCGTTTAAAAGACTTGGTTAAAGAAAACTTTTTTTTGGATAGTTTGTTTGAACAATTTTCTCATTTGTCTATTAACGTTCCTGCTTTAAGAGAATTAAGGGATGACTTTCCCGAGATCACACAACGTTTGATTGATCGCATCATAACAGAAACAGGGCGATCTCATGTCCATGGTTTAGCGGGTTCAGCTCTTTCATTGCTTATGCAGTATGATTGGCCTGGCAATCGGAATGAACTTGAAAATTTTCTATTTCGTGCGATTTTACTCAGTGAGGGACCGTTATTAACTGTTCGAGATTTTCCGCAATTAATGGGAAATTCATTAATGAATGTTCCCAATATCATTGAGGGTAATATGCAAGAAGATAATGAACAAGAATCGATACAGTTTTTGAATACTGATGGGCATGTGCGTACTTTTGCAGAGATGGAACATGATATTATCGAAAAAGCGGTTAAACATTATAAGGGACATATGAGTGAGATTGCGCGCCGCCTTCATATTGGTCGCTCTACACTTTATCGAAAAATGGAAGAATTGAGAACCATAAGAAATCAAGAACGAAAGTAAAATTCATAACAAATCTCTTTTGATGAAAAGCATGATTTTCAAAAAAGGAGAAGGTTTTTTGATAAAATGAGTGGGGGCATTTAAAAGAAAATAAGCATTTATTATAAACTTTATCTATTAAGGATGATTTTATAGACTTAAATCAAGTATAATTTTTGTTGGACTATTTTATAGTTTGTTTCATTTTGTACAATTTTCATTAAATTTACATTTTTTAAAGCTTTTAAATATTACAGCTAAAATTTTTGCGTCATGGATATTAAGTTTATACTCTTTTAAGCAAGAAGTGGCATTCTATTTGATACATAGTTAAGATAAAATGACGCGTATTGTGGTTCGTATCATGGTTGATGCGATAGTTTTAAAATAGAAAGTTTATCCTTTTTGACTTTTTTACAGATTGTTATTGGTTGTATTCTCTTTTTTTTTATTGCCTCTATGTTGGCAATCTACACCTATGGGCGTTTTGTGAAAAGTGCTAGGGGAGAATCTTCTTATGCATTGCCTATTCAGAAGGATGAAACCAAGTTTGATCGTATCGTTAGTCAATTGGCTGAGGAAGAAAATGGATTGGGGGTTAATAAAGATGCCCTTTCTCTCATCATAAGCAATTTGGATGCGTTTTGTGTTCGTGCAATAGGTGCGGCAGAGGCAGGGCGTAGCCTTGATCTGATGTATTATATTTGGGATGATGATTTAACTGGTCGTCTATTATTAAGTGAAATAGTTGAGGCAGCTGATCGAGGCGTTCGGGTACGGCTTCTTTTGGATGATATTAACGCTCAGGCACGTGATCCAGCTTATATTGCGCTCGATAAACACCCTCATATTGAGGTGAGAATGTTTAATCCAGGGCGATCGCGTAAAGGTGGTTTACGCCGTGGTTTAGAAATTATATTACGGGCAATTACTGTAACACGGAGAATGCATAATAAAGCTTTTATTGTTGATGGCAGGGTTGCTTTTGTAGGAGGACGTAATCTTGCAGATTCTTATTTTGATGCTGCTGAAGAATCTCATTTTCGAGATTTAGATTTGATGTTAATCGGTCCCTCTGTTAAAAAGGTAGAAAGTATTTTTGATGATTTTTGGAATAGTGCTGTTGTTTTGCCAATTCATACTTTGGTTATTCCGAAAAGCGCAAGCGATCTTAACTATTGGAAGGATAAATTACGAAAGTTTCGGGGTTCCAAAGTTGCAAAGGTTTATTTAGATTATGTCAAAGAGCACATTAACTTTGATTTTTTTATCCAGACAGGAAAGCGGTTATTTTTAGCTGATAAAGTTATTGTTCTTTCTGATCCTCCAGAAAAAGCATTGCGTAAAAAAGCAAGCAATTGGCTTATGAAGGCACTCTCAAAGGTTATTGTAAATGCCCAAAAAACAGTTCAGATTACATCACCTTATTTTGTTCCAGGTAAGGTTGGTACACAGAATTTTAGTAATTTGGTTTCAAAAGGTGTTGATGTCAAAATTCTTACGAATTCTTTGGCTGCGACCGATGTAGCATTAGTGCATGGTGGTTATGTACAGTATCGTAAGGCGCTGTTAAAAAGTGGTGTTAAGCTTTATGAATTAAAAGCAGAAGGTAACCCCCATGGGTTACGATTGTTTCGATCGAGTAAGGCAAGTTTACATGCCAAAGCTTTTTTAGTTGATCGTAAAACAGCTTTTATTGGATCTTTAAACTTTGATCCCAGATCAGCAGCACTCAATACAGAAATGGGCATTCTTTTTGAATGTGCCCCCATTACAGCAAGGCTAGATTTGTTGTTTTGTGAAGAAACGACGGGAGAGATGAGCTATCATCTTCGTCTTGGTGAGAATAATCGTATTTATTGGGATTTTATTGAAAATGAAAAAAAATATAGCATTGATTATGAGCCAGAAAGCAATTTTTGGCGTCGCGCATTTGCAAAAATAATAAGTTGGTTACCGATTGAATCACAATTGTAAATTTTTATAAATCATAAAAAAATATTTATTTTTCTTTTCATTTTGTTTTTAGCATGGCATAATTTTTTGCCAATCTAGCATGTATGGAACCGCAGTTGTGTTTTAAAGCTTCTTGCGGTGTTTTTATTATAAGAGGAATTTTGCTATGGCGAAGATTGTTGAAACGGGGACAGGGGCATTAGCTCTGACTTTTGATGATGTACTTTTACAGCCCGGACATTCTCTTGTTATGCCTAGTCAAGTAGATCTTAGGACGCGCATTGCCGCTGATATTAAGCTCAATTTGCCATTACTTTCTGCAGCCATGGATACGGTCACAGAATCGCGTTTAGCAATTGCCATGGCTCAAGCTGGTGGTCTTGGGGTTATTCATCGTAATATGTCTCCTGCTGAGCAGGCAGAAGAAGTCCGCCAAGTAAAAAAGTTTGAATCTGGTATGGTTGTTAATCCAGTCACAATTGGCCCCAATGCAACACTTGAAGAAGCGAAAGCTTTGATGCGCTTTCATAGCATTTCAGGTATTCCGGTTGTTGAAAATAGTGTTAAAGGTGAGACTGCTGGACGGCTTGTTGGCATTTTGACCAATAGAGATGTCCGTTTTGCATCGGATCCAAAACAGAAAATTTATGAATTAATGACACATGAGAATTTGATCACAGTGCGTGAAAATGTTCAACTCAGTGAAGCAAAATATCTTTTACATTACCACCGTATTGAAAAATTATTGGTTGTGGATGAACAAAATCGTTGTGTCGGCCTGATAACAGTTAAGGATATTGAAAAAGCAAAATTAAATCCAAATGCGGCTAAAGATTCTCAAGGGCGCTTGCGTGTCGGAGCGGCAAGTAGTGTTGGGAATAATGGGATTGAACGTGCTGAACGCCTTATTGATGCAGGTGTTGATGTGTTGGTCATTGATACAGCGCATGGACATTCTCAGCGTGTGCTAGAAACTGTTGAACAGATTAAAAAGATGGCTTCCTCTCCAGCTGTTATTGCTGGGAATGTTGCGACTGCTGAAGCAACGCAAGCATTGATTGACAGTGGTGCAGATGCAGTAAAAGTTGGTATTGGCCCTGGTTCTATTTGTACAACGCGTATTGTTGCTGGTGTTGGTGTTCCTCAACTTGCAGCTATTATGAATGCTGCAGAAGTTGCTGAAAAAGCAGACATTCCCCTCATTGCAGATGGTGGGATCAAAGCGTCGGGTGATTTTGCTAAAGCTTTAGCGGGTGGGGCTTGTGCAGCGATGATTGGTTCTCTTTTAGCGGGGACAGAAGAAAGTCCTGGGGAAGTTTATCTTTATCAAGGTCGATCTTTTAAAGCCTATCGCGGTATGGGATCTGTTGGTGCTATGGCACGAGGATCAGCAGATCGCTATTTTCAAGATGACGTGCGTGATGAATTGAAGTTGGTTCCTGAAGGTGTAGAGGGTCAAGTGGCCTATAAAGGTCCTATAGCATCAGTTCTCCATCAGCTTGCTGGTGGACTGCGTGCTTCGATGGGTTATGTTGGGGCAAAAGATCTTGTAGAGTTTCGTAAAAAAGCAACGTTTGTTCGTATTACCAATGCAGGACTCCATGAAAGCCATACGCATGATGTTTCTATTACACGGGAGAGCCCAAACTATCGGGGTCCAGTTTGAAAGCATAAGAGCTTAACGTCGTATTGCATAGATGTAAAATCTTCCGGAAACAAGGAAGAGAGATGGTTCTTTTTTCTGGTTTTGATTTGGTGTAATAATTCAAAAAAGGAAAGAATTAGAGGCTAAAACTCTAATTCTTTCTGTTAGGACTATGTGAAGTAAATTATATAAAGTTAGAATTAACTTTTTGTTGTTTTGCGTCCCATCTTTGACGCACGTTGGCGAGTGTTTGCCTGATCACCTTGGACGGATTTCTTTCCATTGTTTGAGGGCATTGTATTATGACGGCTTTTAGATGAAGTCATTTTTCCATTATTATAAGTCATTATTTTCTCCTTTTAAATTATCTGGCAGGTGCCAGTATAGTAAAAACGGTCATGCTAAATCGTGGTTCCAAGCATTTTCTAAAAAGTTAATTTTTTCTTAAAAATCAGATGGGTTTGTCTCATCTTATTAGAAGCTTTTTCTCTTTTTTCAGATGGATAACATTTTCAAGATGGAAGATATCCGATTTTTCCTGTTGCTTAGATAAGTCAAGAAAAGTTTATTTCACGCAATAATTAAAGAGTTTATTTTTTCGTAATGTATGGGGGAAAGAAGTTCTTTATGGATGGCAGCGTATCTTTTAGCATAAGAAGATTTGATGTATTTTAGAAGAATATAAAGCTAATGGGTAGAAAATGAAAGGGAAAATCTAGATACATTAAATTCGATCTTATAAAGAAGTATGCCCAGATCATTTTATAAAGAGAATGTCAATTTTTGAGAGTTTTGAAGAGGTTTAAATAATATTATTTTTTTATAAAGGTTTAAAATTTCATTATTTTAATGGGAGAAATGAATGCGATTAGGTGGGCGTTTGCAAGCAGCAATAGATGTTCTCAAAGAGATAGAAACGAGGTATCGCCCCGCAGGAGAAGCTTTAAAGGACTGGGGACTTTCTCATCGTTTTGCTGGAGCAGGTGATCGTGCAGTCATTGGTACAATTGTTTATGATGTTTTAAGACGACGATATTCTTTACAGTGGCGTATGGAGAGTGATGATATTCGGGATATTGTTTTTGCGACTTTATTAGATACTGGAAAAATGACGCTGGAGCAAATTGACAATGCGTTAGAAGGAGATCGGTTTGCACCGCAGTTATTAAAGGCTAAACAGCGCAAATCGTGGCAAAAGCAGCAATTAGTGGATGCTCCAGACTATATTCGTGGTGATATTCCTCAATGGTGTCAAGCACATCTTTGTCCTTTATTTGGTGATAATTGGATCGTGGAAGCTGCTGCGTTAGCAACGCGTCCTTCTTTAGATCTACGGGTAAATAGCTTAAAGGCAACACCAGAAAAGGTGTTAAAAGAGTTAGCAAAAACCAAACTTCAATCTTTGCCATGGTTTCGGCAAGCCTTAAGAGTTGCTCCGATTGAAAAATTTGATCGCCATCCCAATGTTCAAGTGGAACCAGCTTTTCAAAAAGGGCACTTTGAAATACAGGATTTAGGGTCTCAAATTGTTGCTCACCTTGTGGAAGCGCAAGCAAGTATGCAAGTATTAGATTATTGTGCAGGTGCTGGGGGCAAAACATTAGCTTTAGCTTCTAATATGAACAATCGTGGGCAAATTTATGCTTATGATTCCGATAAAGGGCGTCTAGCGCCTATTTTTGATCGTCTTCGACGCGCTGGTGTTCGTAATGTACAAATACGAGCACAAAAAGAAGAATTGAAGTCCTTAATAGGCCAGATGGATAGAGTTCTGTTAGATGCACCCTGTAGTGGAACAGGAACATGGCGTCGTCGTCCAGATGCGAAATGGCGTTTAACATTAGAGCAGGTAAAACAACGCCAAACAGAACAGAGGGCTATTTTAAATGAAGCGATAGATTATCTTAAGCCAAATGGGCGCTTAGTCTATATTACCTGTTCTCTTTTTGCAGATGAAAATGAGGAACAAATCTCCCATTTCCTTCAACAACATTCTCATTTTTATCCAATAGATATGTCGGCACTTTGGCAGAAGCATTTTAGTTTTTCTCCTGACCAGCCAGTCTTTTCAAATTATGGACTCACTTTATCGCCTGCAACAACACAAACAGATGGTTTCTTTTTATCCGTATTACAAAAAAAACATTGATCCATATTTTTGCATTTTTTATCATAAATTTTACGAGAATAATCTTTTTCTTAAGAAAACAGGCTTGTGAAAAGAGAAAGATTAAATCATAACTCTCATGAGTTCTCTTTTACAATTGTTGATTGGTTTTTTATGAGCATATCACATCCAGACACTGTTCTTATTATTGACTTTGGTTCACAAGTTACACAACTTATTGCACGACGGGTGCGCGCAATGGGGGTATACTGTGAAATTATTCCTTTTCAATTGGCTTTAGAAGTTGTACGCCGCATAAATCCTAAAGCTATTATTTTATCAGGAAGTCCTTATTCCGTTATTGATGAAGGGTCGCCGCGTGCTCCAATGGAAATTTTTGAGGCCGGTATTCCAATTCTTGGTATTTGTTATGGGGAACAAGTTATGTGTGTTCAGCTTGGAGGAAAGGTTGAAGCTGGATATGAGCGTGAATTTGGTCGTGCTTTTTTGGAAATCCAAGAGGAGAGTGCTCTTTTTGATGGCGTGTGGGAAAAAGGTTCTTGCTATCAAGTATGGATGAGTCACGGTGACCGTGTAGCCGCTTTACCAGAAGGTTTTCGTGTCATAGGAACCTCAAAAGGAGCTCCCTATGCGGCTATTGCTGATGAGAAAAGACATTTTTATGCGGTACAGTTTCACCCTGAAGTAATCCATACATCGGATGGTACAAAACTTTTGCAAAATTTTATTCATAAGATCTCTGAAATTAAAGGCAATTGGTCAATGGCTTCTTATCGTGAGCAGGCGATTGCGACAATACGACAACAAGTTGGGAAAAGTCATGTGATTTGTGGTCTTTCAGGGGGAGTGGATTCATCTGTTGTAGCGGTGCTCCTTCATGAAGCTATCGGAGACCAATTGACATGCATTTTGGTCGATCATGGATTAATGCGTAAAAATGAGGCTCAGGAAGTTCTTACATTATTCCGCGATCACTATAATATAGAGCTTATTCACGTTGATGCTGCCGATATATTTCTTAATGCTTTAGAAGGTGAGACAGATCCAGAAAAAAAGCGCAAAACGATAGGTCGCCTTTTTATTGAAGTTTTTGAAGAAGAAACTAAAAAAATAGGAGGTGCAGAGTTTTTGGCGCAAGGAACACTTTATCCAGATGTTATTGAGAGTGTTTCTGCTATTGGTGAAACGTTAACCATTAAAAGTCATCATAATGTAGGGGGGCTACCAGAACAGATGAATATGAAGCTAGTAGAACCGTTGCGTGAGCTCTTTAAGGATGAGGTTCGCTCGTTGGCACGAGAGTTAGGGTTACCCGAGCCGTTTATTGGTCGTCATCCTTTTCCAGGTCCCGGTCTTGCAATTCGGTGTCCAGGGGCTGTAACTCGTGAAAAATTAGAAATTTTACGTGAGGCAGATGCTATCTATCTTGAGGAAATCCGAAAAGCCGGTCTTTATGATGAAATTTGGCAAGCTTTTGCTATCCTTCTGCCTGTCCAGACTGTTGGAGTGATGGGGGATGGTCGCACGTATGAATTTGTTTGTGCACTTCGTGCTGTCACATCTGTCGATGGAATGACCGCTGATTTTTATCCCTATGATATGGCATTTTTAAGTAAGACAGCATCACGCATTATTAATGAAGTTAGAGGGATTAATCGTGTTGTTTATGATGTAACCTCAAAACCTCCTGGTACCATTGAATGGGAATAATTGAAATGCAGGATAAGTTTTTTAAGAATAAAATATGATTGAAAGTTTGATATTTAGAAAAATGTAAAAAATCTTAAAAAATAATTGTGCACGTTTATAGGATATAAGTCTTTATTTGAAAATTTGTACGCTAATATCATTGAGAGCCAATGTCCTTTAAACTATTGTCGTTTAAAATTGAGAAGTGTGAAATTTTTCATGTCTGAGAAAAAAATTGTTGCACACCGTGGTGGAGCACATCTTTATCCTGAAAATACCTTTTCGGCATTTAGTAACGCTATAACGTTAGGTGTTGATGAAGTTGAATGTGACGTTCATTTGCTAAAAAGCGGTGAAGTGGTTGTTTTTCACGATTTCCGTTTAGACCAATTGGTGGGAAAAAAGGGATATATTTACGATATTGATAATGAAACACGCAAACAACTCTGCGTGAAAGGAAGCCAAGAAGCACCGCCTTTGCTAGAAGAGGTGCTTGATCTTTTAGCACCAACCAATGTTGGCTTGCATCTTGAAATCAAAACATGTGGTGAAGTGGAGCGTGAAACAATCTTATCTCAAAAAGCACTTGCACTCATAAAAAGTCGAAATTTATCAGAACGGGTTTCTGCCATTAGTTTTGATCCTTTGAGTCTTCGCCCTTTTATTGAAGCAGGAATACCATCTGGTCCATGTGTTGATAATTTTGAAGGTGATATGTATCGTCATTTTTCTGAATGGAAACAATTGGGTTATTCTGATTTAAGTTTAAATGGTTCCATTGCCTCACAGGACTTTATTGAAGCAGCTCTTGAAGCTGGTTTTACTGTAGGGGTATGGACAATCAATGGAAAAGCTCGGTTATCACATTGGCTTAATATGCCTGTACATTATATTACGACAGATCAACCTGATCTTGCATTGCAATTGCGTGCACAAAGGTAAAAAATATACTTCTATAAAATTCATATACCTTTATAAAGCCCAGCATAATGAAAAAAAGCAGGAAGTGTTTTCTTTTATGTGACAATAATACATTGATTTTAATGATAACTCAATACTTTCTACATGGAGTGAGGGCATTTAATATCAAGAGATTTTCTCACTTCAAATTTTTTACAATGAATCAACCAAAATTATTCTCTTGCATATTACAAATGGGATTGGTGTGTGAATAAAAAGCTATTGAGAAAAAATAAAATATTTATTTAAGTTTTCTTAAAAGCAAGGCTTTATTGAAGTATTAGCTGCATCATAGGATGATGCTGTTTTGCATGAGGCACGTATTTCCATTGCAGGGAAGGAGACTATTAAGTGCTTCAAAATGATTTTCTTAATTTTAAAAAAATCTATTTGTTTCTTCGTTAAATTCAGTCGCAACATCATGTTAAGATTATAAGCTGGAGATTATAATATAAATAACAAAAGAATAAACAATTCTTTTTTTTAAAAAAGGTAAATTCAGATATTATAAAAGTCATTCAATGACATTAATGATCTATATCTTTTTACTTATTCCCTTACTTATTTAAGTCATCTCACTTTAACAAACGCGTATCTTGTTAATGTATAAGAAAGCTTATAGAAGAAAACGTATAAATCTAAACAAATTCATTTGATCTTTTGGTGGTTCCTGTTTAAATGAGAAAGTATATTCTGAAATAAAACTGTTGTAGCATGTTTATGTGTAATACTATAAATCCAGGGGTAGTTTGTATTCCATCACTTCAGAAAGGGTGAACCATGAGTCGTTTTTATCTTTTCGTAGCGGCCACGGTTGCTATCATAATGTTTGCAGCAGGAATAACAGTGAGTTTTGCGCAGACAAAAATCAGCTTTTGGCATTCTATGAGTGGTGAATTAGGGAAGCAAACTGAAAATCTTATTAAAGATTTTAATGCAAGTCAATCTGAGTATAAAGTTGTGCCTTCATTTCGCGGCGAGTATGAAGAGGGGTTGATCGCACTCATTGCAGCGTTTCGTGGAAAGAAACAGCCTGTGCTTGCCCAAATTTATGATGTTGGTACTGGCACTATGATGGCAGCAAAAGGTGCGATCTATCCATTTTATCAACTTATGGCGGATACGAAACAAGAATTTGATCCTACAGATTATTTTCCTGCTATTAGCGGCTATTACTCCGATGCACAGGGGCATATAATCTCTATGCCATTCAATATTTCAACACCCATCCTTTATTACAACAAAGATATCTTTAAAAAAGCAGGGCTTGATCCAGAACAGCCCCCTAAAACATGGCAAGATATAGAAGACTTTTCTAAAAAAATTCTTGAAACTAAAGCGGCTACGTGTGGTTTTACAATGGCTTATGCAGCTCAATGGATTGGTATAGAAAACTTTTCAGCGTTGCATAATGTTCCTTTTGGAACGCAGGAAAATGGCTTTAAGGGGCTTGATTCAGAACTTACATTTAATGGACCTTTACAAGTGCGTATGTGGACAGATCTAAAAAGGTGGTCTGATCAAGGTATTTTCCGCTATGGTGGTCCTGCAGGCGCATTAGATTCAACACCAATGTTTATGGCACAAAACTGTGCAATTTTTATGCAATCTTCAGGATCACATGCTGGAATTGCTTCTGAAGCTCAGTTTAATGTAGGCGTTGGTATGCTACCCTACTATAAGGATGTAGAAGGAGCACCGCAAAATTCAGTTATTGGGGGAGCTTCTATTTGGGCATTTAAGGGGCATACCCCAAAGGAATATGCTGGAGCAGCTGCTTTTCTTAAGTTTCTTTCAAAAACAGAAAATCAAACAAAATGGCACCAAGGAACAGGTTATCTTCCAACCACGAAAGCAACTTATGAATTGAGCAAAAAACAACATTTCTATGAAAAAACGCCAGGGGCTGATATCGCGATCAAACAAATTAACCTTAATCCACCGACAGTTAACTCGAAAGGAATAAGATTTGGTAATTTACCACAACTCCGTACCATTCTGGATCAGGAGTTGGAAGCTGTTCTTAGTGGTTCAAAAACACCGAAAGATGCTTTAGATGAGTCCGTTAAACGTGGGAATAAACTCTTGCGTGAATTTGAAAAATCTAATCATTAATTTCGTTTTTTTGTTAAACATTAAAGACTCAACAAAAACAGTTGAGTCCTTTTTGTTTATCTTTTTAAAGCCTCTACATTTAAAGAACCCTGCGAATGCAAGAAAAACATGCATATTTTAAAAATAGTCTCCTTTCTTACGGACTGCTTTTTCCTCAGCTTCTTGTAACTTTTTTATTTTTCTTTTGGCCTGTTGCTCAAGCCATAAAATCTTCCTTTGAACGGGAAGATCCTTTTAGCTTTACAACAACCTTTATTGGTTTTGAAAATTACCTAACTGTTCTTTCTGATACTACTTATCTGCAATCACTTCTTACAACTGCAGTATTTTCCATTTCAGTGACTGTTGCTTCAATGACAATATCACTTCTTTTGGCTGTCTGTGTTGACCGTGTTATCTGTGCAAAAAAAGCTTATACAATGCTTTTGCTCTGGCCCTATGCCGTTGCTCCAGTATTGGCAGGTATATTATGGTTGTTTACCTTTCATCCTACCATAGGGATTATCCCTTTTCTTCTCGAAAAAATAGGGGTGTTATGGAATTATCGTATTAATAGTACTCAAGCGATGATTCTTATTGTCATTGCGGCTAGCTGGAAACAAATTTCTTACAATTTTCTCTTTTTTCTTACGGCTCTTCAATCTGTTCCACATTCTCAAATAGAAGCAGCAGCCATTGATGGTGCCGGTCCCTTTAAACGATTTTGGACTGTGGTCTTTCCGCAAATTTCACCAACGACATTTTTCCTTCTTATCGTCAATATCAATTATGTTATGTTTGATACTTTTGGGATTATTGATAACACAACTTCTGGAGGCCCTGCGCGTGCAACGAGCACTCTTGTCTATAAAGTATATGACGATGGCTTTAGAAATCAAATAATCGGTACATCAGCAGCACAATCAACAATATTGATGTTGATGGTTATTGTCGTAACGTTTATCCAATTTCGCTGGATTGAACGTCGTGTACAATATTAGGAAATAAATTATGGTTGAAAATCGCCCTTTTTTGAAATTTCTAACACATATCACTCTCATTGTTGGCATTATCATTATTTGCTTTCCAGTTTATGTTGCTATCATTGCATCAACCCATAGTTCAGCAGCATTTAATGCGGGAACACTGCCTCTTTTACCTGGGGGATATGCTCTGGAAAATTATAAAACAATCTTTGGCGATGGCCTTGCACAGCGCGGACTCCCTAATCTCTGGCTACTCTTAATGAATTCACTCATTATGGCTCTAGGCATTAGCATTGGAAAAATTATTATTTCACTTTTGTCTGCTTATGCAATTGTTTATATGCGCTTTCCCTTCCGAAAAACTGCTTTTATTCTTATTTTTGTTACATTAATGCTTCCTGTTGAAGTTCGTATTCTTCCAACCTATGAGGTTGTTGCAAAATTAGGGATGATCGACACTTATAGTGGAATGATTATTCCACTTATTGCATCCGCAACCGCTACATTTTTATTTCGCCAGTTTTTTTTGACTGTTCCTGATGAACTCTTAGAGGCAGCACGTGTTGATGGTGCAGGACCATTTAAGTTTTTTAAGGATATTCTTCTTCCTCTTAGTAAAAGTAATATAGCTGCTTTATTTATCATTATGTTCATTTATGGATGGATACAATATCTCTGGCCTCTTATCATCACAACGGATAAAAATCATCAAACGATCCTTATTATTTTAAAACAGCTTATTGTCGAATCACTACAACATGATCCTCAATGGAATATTCTCATGGCAGTATCGGTCGTTGCCATGGTACCGCCTGTTCTTGTTGTTATCTTCATGCAGCGGCTTTTTATTAAAGGCCTTATTGAAACGGAGAAGTAATTGTGGCCATAATCCAGTTATCAAATATAAAAAAACGGTATGACAACGGCATTCTGGTCATTGATGACTTAAATTTAACTGTTGCTGATAAAGAACTACTTGTTCTTGTTGGTCCTTCAGGATGCGGAAAATCAACCTTGTTACGTATTATTGCAGGACTTGAACAAGTCACCTCAGGTGAACTGTGTATTGATAACGAACGTATCAATGATCGTGAACCAGCTGATCGTGATATTGCTATGGTTTTTCAAAATTATGCCCTTTATCCCCATATGACAGTTCGCGGAAACCTAGAATATGGCCTTAAAAATCGAAAAACACCTAAAGAAGAAATAAAAAAACGCATCGCACATGCTGCAAAGCTTTTGGAGATAGAACCATTTCTTGATCGTAAACCACGACAATTATCAGGAGGACAACGCCAGCGTGTTGCAATGGGACGTGTGATTGTACGTCAACCCCGTGTTTTTCTCTTTGATGAACCTCTTTCAAATCTTGATGCAAAATTACGGGCGCAAATGTGTATTGAGATAAAAACGCTACAGCGTTCATTAGGAACAACCAGCCTCTATGTTACCCATGATCAACTAGAAGCCATGACATTAGCCGATAGAATAGTCGTTTTGAATAAAGGAGCTATCGAGCAAATTGGAACACCAATGGAAATTTACGATACTCCAGCAACCACATTTGTTGCCGACTTTATTGGTTCTCCTCCTATGAATTTTCTTGATCGTCATATCCTAGAACAACATTTAGGGCATTCATTTTCTTATAGCGAAGAAACGGATCTTTTAGCTTTCAGACCTGAAATGATCTTATTGGGTGAACACCCAGATAAAGGACCTGTTTTTCACACACAAATTGAGCTTATCAAGCCGATTGGAACAGGTTGCCATGTCTTAACACGTTGGAATAATATCATTTTTACGATTGAAATAAAAGAACGCTTGACACACAATTATGGTCAAAAACTAAGTTTCACGGTCGCTCATCAAGATTTTCATACCTTTAACAAAAACACTGGAAAGCGCACAAGGAATAAATAGATATTAATTGATGTGATAAGACTTTCTTTTATGCTGCATCATGATAATGTTATGTTTTGGCTCTTTCGATTACATTCACAAAAACATAATGTAACTGATGATATTGAAAAAATTAAAAATTTTTATAATGATCCATTGTCACATGTCCCGAGAATGTCAAAACACTCATATGAATAAATTTTATTTTTTTACGGGCTGTAAGAAGAATATTATTTTCGAATAATAAAGTTTTTTTCATTGTAGGTAATAACTATTTATAAACCATGGTTCCTCACATTTTGAAGTAAGATTTACTTATAAAAACAACATGTTATGATTTTTCCTAAAGAGATAATTTATATGTTTTATAAAGAATGAATAAGAAAAATAAAAAGAGAAAATTATTCACAAATGGTGGCACCAAGTACCTCACATCTTGGCTTTGATCGGTGATATAAAAAGTCCATTTATCCATAAAAACAGGACGGAGTTCTGAATAGCTTGTACAAGAATAGGTACGTTTCTCTTAACGGCAATTGATTGATTTAATAATGATAATTCACTGTTTTGAGTGTTAAGTGAAAATTCCGAATACCGTAAGGTTTTCTCATTCCAAATCTGTTCTATGTTGAATCAATCAAAATCATTCGTTTGCTGCTATAAGCGGGGAGAGCCATGTGGATAAAAAACTATTAATAAAGGACTTTAAATACTCCTTATGAACGATATCAAGTGTTGAGAATTATCGCAAAAGAAACGTTGGAAAATAAAATAATAATGCTCGTGGTTTGGGCAGCATGAGGTAATAACTCCACTTATGATTTTATCTATCTGAGCATCTATAGGATGTAAATTTTTTCTGTAAAATTAACTTTATTTCATATCATTGTTATCAATGATGGATATTGGGTATCATGGATAACGTAATCATAGGCCTATGATGATATAAACTTTTTTCTTCTATAAAAAGATTTTTTTAATGTTTTGTGATGGCATCAATAATGGTATTCACATTATGCTCCATCATATCGAGATAAGTTGCAGCGGGGCCATTTTCGTTTGACAATGCATCAGAATAAAGGATTCCACCAATTTTTAAACCCGTTTCTTTTGAAATTTGTTTTATGAGACGAGGATTAGAGATATTTTCAATGAACAATGCAGCTGCTTTATTCGCTTTAATTTGTTTGATAAGTTTAGCAACCTCAGCTGCGGTTGCTTCAGCTTCTGTTGAAGCGCTTTGAGGGGCAAGGATAGTGAAGCCATATTCTTTAGCAAAATAGCCAAAAGCGTCATGGGATGTGATAATGATACGTTTATCTTTAGGGATAGTGGCAATTTTTGTTTTTAGGGTATCTTGTACTGTTTTAAGCTTTTTGATGTAAATTTCGGCATTTTTATTGTAGTGCGTACAAGATTGTGGATCAATTTTACAAAAAGCAGCTGCGATATTCTTCACATAGATTTCGACATTGGGAATTGTTTGCCAAGCGTGTGGATCAATAACGCTGTGATGGTGGTGATGGGCACCATGTTCTTGATTTTTCATTTCGAGGGGAGGAATGTTAGCACTAACCTTGACAAGAAGTGCTTTTGTACCACTTGCTGTAATGAGGCGGTCAATGAACCCCTCTAAATGAAGTCCATTGATAAAAATAATCTGAGCATTTCTAAGAGCTTGAGCGTCAAGGGGGGTAGGTTCATAAGTGTGGGTATTCGCATTGGGTCCTACAAAAGTGGTCATAGAGATATTGTTGCCTCCTACATTTTTTACGAGATCTGCAAGAATAGAAAAGCTTGCAACAACTTTTATTTTATTGTGTGCAGAAGCAGAAAAGGGAGAAAGGGCAAATAATAAAGCACTCAGCAGAACAAATTTTTGAGTAAATTTAAGCATCGTTTTTTCTTTAAAGTGAGGAAGTATAAAAAAGATGGGGAAACCATGTTACAATAAAACCGCGTGGACTTATGAGGCAGGAAATAAGGTAAATAAATCCTGCGGCAATGATGATAGCAGGGCCAGAGGGAAGTGAGAGATGAAAAGAAAGCAAAAGACCACATATGCTAGAAATGATTCCAAAAAGAGTGGAAAGCACGCAAATAGGGCCTAGCCGTGAAAACCAAAAACGAGCTGTAATCGCTGGAATCATCATAATGCCAACAGACAGTAATGTTCCTAGTGATTGAAAGCCCCCAACTAGATTCAACACCACAAGTCCAAGCAATGAAATATGAATATATTTACTCAATGGAGAGAGTGATTTAAAAAAGAGGGGGTCAAAGCTTTCTAAGACGAGCGCACGCCAGAAGATAAACAGGCAGCAGAGTGTGATGAGCATTATGGTAGTGATCAACCAAAGAGCCTTTGTATCAATTGCAAGAACCGATCCAAATAAGAGATGAAGCAGTTCAATGGTTGAATCTTTCAGTGAGATAATAATGACACCTGCTGCGAGTGCAATAAGATAAAAGACGGTCATGGATGCATCTTCTTTCTGAAAACTATTTCGTGAAATTAAAACGGTTGCTAAAGCAACAATAATGCCAGCGAAAATACCACCAAGTGTCATAGATATGAGGGAGAAGCCGCAAATGAGAAAAGAAGTTGCAACACCAGGAAGAATGGCATGAGAGATAGCATCTCCTGTCAAACTCATTCCACGGAGCACCAAAAACACACCAACAGGACAGGCGCTAATAGAGAGGAGAATAGAGCCGATAAGGGCATTTTGCATAAAGTGGAAATCAACAAAGGGAGCAAGAAAAAATGCATACACGTCTTATAACCTAAGAAAGAGAGAATCATTAATAGGAAGGAGCTGATTTGGTGCACTAATACATAAAGAGTTGGCGGTGAGAGGGGGAATAACATGGTGAATGGTGTTGTCGAGAAACTTTGTTGTTTCTCCATAAAGGGCGTTTTGTTGATTAATTTGAATCATGTGAGGAAAAAATTCTTGCACGACGAGAGGGTCATGGAGTGCCGTGAGAACTGTGCGTCCTTGTTGTTGCCAGGATGTGATTAGTGCAAGAAGGTCTTTTTGAGTATTGCGATCGATACCATTGAAAGGTTCGTCAAGCAAGATAATATCGGCATCTTGTACAATGATACGTGCAAAAAGGGCGCGTTGTAATTGTCCGCCTGATAATGTTTCAAGCGAACGGTCGGAAAGTTCTGTGAGTCCAACCATTTCAAGTGCGTTCTGGATCTTAGAATCATAAGGGCGCTGATTTTTCCACAATCCACAAAAGGACCATAGTCCTGTTTTTACAAGTGTTTTCACATCAATGGGAAATGTTTGATCTATATTACATTGCTGAGAAAGATAAGCAATGCGGCTTTTTTGGGGTTTTGTAATTTTTCCCTTAAGAGGTTTAATCAAGCCGGCAATGGCTTTTAGCAATGTTGATTTTCCAGCACCGTTATCACCCGTGACTGCGACTAATGAACCTGCTTCTAACTTTGCTGAAAAGCCCTTGATCGCTATTCTATTCCCATAGCCTAATGTTGTCTTTTTAAAATGCAGATCCATAACTTATACCATCTTTTCTTAATTATTTTAATAACTATGTAATAATATAACGTTTGTCAATAAAATGTATTATTACATAATTTTGAGTACTGAATATTTTAGTGGGAAGATCGTGGAAAATTCAAAATAATGGTCGAATTCTCCTTGACGAAAGAGAGAGAGTATATACTATATATAGTATCAAAATGATTGGTGATTCTAAATAAGCACAAGAGAGGGTGTTAGTGTGTTTCGTTTGGTATCTAAGTTATTTCCAATGTTATCGTAAAAGTTTGTTAAGCAAGGGTATAACGATATTCTTGCTAAACTGTATCTTTTAAAAGGATTTCCTTTCGTTTTTGTAATTCATTTTTGCCGTAAAAGAGTAAAACAAGAACTTTTGAAAACGGTGGTTTAGAACGTTAGTTTTTTAGACAGCAGGAGAGAATTGTTTGCCAAGCAAAAGATTGTTTTATAACTGGGGGATCCCATTTAAGTTATAGAATAATTGTTTATTCTCATCATAGTCTTTGAAGTTATTTGATGAGGGGTTTTGTTATGTTCAGGGAGCTGTGTGTTCTTTGAAAATGATCACACCTTTTACGTACAATTTCTGTTGTTTGTTATTTTTGAGTACTTATAAAAAGGATTAGATTA
The DNA here is from genome assembly GCF_903679515.1 of Bartonella gabonensis. GTDB lineage: Bacteria > Pseudomonadota > Alphaproteobacteria > Rhizobiales > Rhizobiaceae > Bartonella > Bartonella gabonensis. The sequence goes on along the minus strand of NZ_CAHOYM010000003.1, from coordinate 71,500 downwards.
ACTTTTTTAGGGTTGATTGTTTTGGATTATGAAAGTTGAAGAAAATGTCGATCACTATTTATAGCAAACCATTTTGTGTCCAATGTGATGCCACACGCCGCGCTTTTGATGCAAAAGGCATTCATTATCGTGTTGTTGATATTTCCTGTGATGAGCAAGCATACAGTTTTGTCCAATCTCTGGGGTATCGTCAGGTTCCTGTCGTCGTTTGTGGTGAGAATCATTGGTCTGGTTTTAGACCAGATATGATTAGTGGTCTTTGTGCTTAATGGGGCTTATTGTTTATTATTCGAGTGCAACAGGTAATACAGAGCATTTTGTCTCGCAGCTTAGTCAACGACTCTTCAAAATTGATAAAAGAAAACCTTCTGCACTAGTTGGTGAACCGTATGTACTGGTTGTACCTACGTATGCAGATGGAGAAGGAAGAGGGGCGGTGCCGAAAGCCGTTATTCATTTTCTTAATGAAGTTGAAAATCGCGAGTTAATTCGTGGTGTTATTGGTGGTGGGAATCGTAATTTTGGTCGCTATTATAATTTAGCCAGTAAGATCATTGCTGAAAAATGTTGTATCCCTTGCCTTTATCGTTTTGAGCTTCGTGGAACTGATGAGGACGTTATTTGTGTAAAAAAGGGATTGGAGAGATTTTGGAAACAATTGGTATAAAACAGTCGCAGAAGTCCGATCAGATTACTGATTATCATGCGCTGAATGCAATGCTTAATCTTTATGATGAAAATGGTCATATCCAATTTGATATGGATCGACTTGCTGCAAGGCAATATTTTCTTCAACATGTTAATCAAAATACAGTTTTTTTTCATAACTTGAAGGAAAAAATAGATTACTTAATAGAAGAAGGTTATTATGAAAAAGCTTTATTTGAGCTTTATGATTTTTCTTTTATTAAAAAACTTTTTAAACGCGCTTACGCATTTAAATTTCGTTTTCCTACCTTTTTAGGCGCATTTAAATACTACACCAGCTATACGCTAAAGACTTTCGATGGGAAGCGTTATCTTGAACGTTATGAAGATCGTGTTTGTCTTGTGGCTTTATATTTGGCACAAGGGAATAACGCTCTTGCTGAAAGTTTTTTGGACGAGATTATTACGGGGCGTTTTCAACCAGCAACGCCAACATTTTTAAATGCTGGGAAAAAACAACGTGGTGAATTGGTTTCGTGTTTTTTGCTCCGTGTTGAAGATAATATGGAATCGATAGGTCGTGCCGTTAATTCGGCTTTACAGCTTTCAAAACGCGGTGGAGGTGTGGCACTTTGTTTGACCAATTTGCGGGAGGCTGGAGCACCAATTAAGCAAATAGAAAATCAATCATCCGGTGTTTTACCGGTGATGAAACTTTTGGAAGATTCTTTTTCTTATGCCAATCAGCTTGGGGCGCGACAGGGGGCTGGAGCTGTTTATTTGCATGCACATCATTTAGATATTATGAAGTTTTTGGATACAAAGCGTGAAAATGCTGATGAAAAAGTTAGAATCAAAACGCTTTCGCTTGGTGTAGTTATTCCTGATATTACTTTTGAGCTTGCACGGAATAATGAGGACATGTATCTCTTCTCATCTTATGATATTGAGCGTGTGACAGGCAAACCCTTTAGCGACATTTCTTTAACGGAACATTATCGCTCTTTTGTTGATAATGCAAAGATTCGTAAGAAGAAAATAAGTGCACGTGTTTTTTTTCAAACTTTAGCGGAAATTCAATTTGAGTCAGGTTATCCCTATATTTTATTTGAGGACACTGCTAACCGTGCTAATCCAATCGCTGGACGTATAAGTATGAGCAATTTATGTTCAGAAATTTTACAGGTCAGCGAGGCTAGTGAATTAGAGATAGATTTAACTTATCGCACTGTTGGAAGTGATATATCTTGTAATCTTGGTTCAATGAATATTGCCAAAGCAATTGAAAGTCCTGATTTCGGACAGACCGTGGAATCTGCTGTTCGCGCTCTTACGGCTGTTTCGGATATGAGCAATATTGCTTGCGTGCCTTCCATTGCAAAAGGCAATGCTGAAAGTCATGCGATTGGTTTGGGACAAATGAATTTGCATGGGTTTTTAGCGCGTGAACAGATCTATTATGGATCTCCAGAAGCGATTGATTTTACCAATATCTATTTTTATATTGTGACATATCATGCCATACGTGCTTCCAATTTAATTGCACGTGAACGTCAAAAAATGTTTGCTGGATTCGAAAAATCAGCTTATGCAGATGGACGTTTTTTCGAAAAATATATTGAAAAAGAATGGAAACCGCAATTTGCGCTTGTACAAGAGCTTTTTGCACGGAATAATATTGTTATTCCAGATCAAAAGGATTGGCAGGAACTTAAGAAACACGTTATTGAGTATGGACTTTATAACCGCAATCTGCAAGCCGTTCCCCCTACAGGGTCTATTTCCTATATTAATCATGCCACTTCTTCTATTCATCCCATTGCTTCAAAAATTGAAATTCGTAAAGAGGGAAAAATTGGGCGCGTTTATTATCCCGCGCCTTATATGGATAATACGAATTTAAATTTTTACCAAGATGCTTATGAGGTTGGTCCTGAAAAAATTATAGATACCTATGCTGCTGCGACACAGCATGTCGATCAAGGTCTTTCATTAACACTATTTTTTCCTGATACCGCGACCACACGTGATATTAACCGCGCACAAATTTATGCTTGGAAAAAGGGTATAAAGAGTATTTATTATATACGGTTGCGGCAAGTCGCACTGAGTGGAACAGAAGTCGATGGCTGTGTTTCGTGCAGTCTATAGGAGGTCATCATATGACAAAGATTACAACCAAAAATCCTGTTGTGTCTGCTGTTAACTGGAATAGATTACATGATGAGAAAGATCTTGAAGTATGGAATCGTTTAACTGGAAATTTTTGGTTGCCTGAGAAGGTTCCACTTTCCAATGATATTCCCTCATGGTCAAGTTTGACAGAAGAAGAACGCAAGCTAACAATTCGTGTTTTTACAGGATTAACGCTTCTAGATACCATTCAAAATACTGTGGGTGCCATTTCATTGCTTGCTGATGCGATAACAGAGCATGAGGAAGCAGTCTTGACGAATATTGCGTTTATGGAAGCGGTTCATGCACGTTCTTATTCCTCTATTTTTTCAACCCTCTGCTCGACGGTAGAAGTTGATGATGCATTTAGATGGTCAGAAGAAAATAGTCATTTGCAGAAAAAGTCTAGATTAGTACTTGAGCGTTATGAAGCAAATAATCCACTCAAGAAAAAAATTGCTTCGACTTTGCTGGAAAGCTTTTTATTTTATTCTGGTTTTTATTTGCCCATGTATTGGGCCAGTCGCGCTAAGTTGACCAATACAGCAGATCTCATTCGGCTTATCATTCGTGATGAAGCGGTCCATGGTTATTATATTGGCTATAAATTTCAATTGGGCTATGCAAAGCTTGATGAAGCCAAAAGACAAGAAATTAAAGATTTTGCTTTTAACTTGCTCTTTGACCTTTATAACATTGAGTGCAAATATACTGAAGATCTTTATGATACCCTTGGATTGACGGAAGATGTGAAAATTTTTCTCCATTATAATGCCAACAAGGCTTTAATGAATTTAGGGTTTGAAGCTCTTTTCCCTCCTGAGGTTTGTCGTGTTAATCCTGCTATTTTGGCAGCTTTATCACCAAACTCTGATGAGAATCATGACTTTTTTTCAGGGGCTGGCTCTTCTTATGTCATTGGCAAGGCGGTTGCGACTACGGATGATGATTGGGAATTTTAATGCTTGCGTGCAAACAGAAGTGCGCGGGGTATCCCACTCAGATCTTTGCGCATTTTTAAACATTGAAAACCATTTTTTTCAAACAAATCGCAGACCTTTTTTTCTTGAGAATAACCGATTTCAACAGCAACATAACTATTTTCTTTTAAATAGTCAGCTGCTTCATGGGCGAGCTTTCGATAAAAATCAAGCCCATCTTCCCCTCCGATAAGGGCACGCAATGGATCATATAAACGTACTTCTTTTGCAAGTTTTTTGATATCTTTTGCGGGAATATAGGGTGGATTAGAAACAATGAAATCAAAGTAACCTGTGACAGAATTAAACCAATCGCTAAGGAGAGGTGTGAAGCGATTGATAACTCCCCCCGTCTCTGCATTTTTTGTCGCTGTTTTAAGGGCATCTTCAGAAATATCGACCGCCACTGCGTGGGATATAGGAATTTGTTTAAGGAGTGCAATGGCAAGAGCGCCACTGCCTGTTCCCATATCAAGCAGCGTTATTTTTTCTGAATTTTCGACCTGTTTTTTAAGGAAGGGAAGAACAAGCTCGATGAGCGTTTCTGTATCAGGTCGTGGTTCTAACGTCTCTTGAGAAAGAGCGAAAGATATGCCATAAAACTCTCTCATCCCTATAATACGGTAGACCGGTTCACCAGCAACACGTCGTTGTATGAGCTGTTCTAATTGTTCAATTTGTTCAAAAGAAAGGCATATATCTGGTCGGAGAATTCTATCAGAGGAATTTGTACCTGTTACCCATTCGACCAGTATTTTTGCCTCAAGCTTAGCTTCAGAAATTCCTTTTATGCGCAATTTTTCTTGAGTTTGTTGGATGACACTGTTAAGAGAGTATTTGTTCATCCATTATTATCCATTTCCATCAGAAGTGAGGTTTGGTGATCAGAGATGAGTGCATGAATAATTTCATTAAGATCGCCTTCTAGGATGCGATCAAGTTTATACAAAGTGAGATTAATACGGTGATCCGTGACACGTCCTTGTGGAAAATTATAGGTACGAATACGCTCTGAGCGGTCACCAGAGCCAACTTGATTTTTACGAGAGGTTGAACGCTCATTTTCCGCTTTTTGTCGTTCAATATCGAACAAGCGCGCACGCAAAATTTGCAGTGCTCGCGCGCGGTTTTGGTGTTGTGATTTTTCTGCTTGTACAACCATAATTCCTGTTGGAATATGGGTGATACGAACAGCTGAGTCCGTTGTATTGACATGCTGCCCACCTGCGCCGGAGGCACGCATGGTATCGATGCGAATATCCTCTGGTCGAATTTCAATATCAATTTCTTCAGCCTCTGGAAGAACTGCAACTGTAGCAGCAGATGTATGAATACGCCCACCGGTTTCTGTCTCAGGAATACGTTGTACACGATGAACGCCTGATTCAAATTTTAATTTAGCAAAGACACCCTTTCCAGAAATGCTCGCAATAATTTCTTTATATCCGCCAACTTCTCCCTCATTAAGTGAAACAACTTCTACTTTCCAGTTATGAGAAGCGGCATAACGTTCATACATGCGGAAGAGATCACCAGCAAAGAGTGCAGCCTCTAATCCACCTGTTCCTGCTCGAATTTCCACAATAGCACTTTTTTCATCAGCAACATCTTTAGGTAAAAGAAGAATCTGGAGTTCTTTTTCAAGTGGTTGCATTTTCTGGTATAATAACGGGAGTTCTTCTTGAGCAAGATGTCGCATCTCTGCATCTGTTTGCTTATCGTTGATAATCGTTTCTAGCTCTGTGATCTCTTCGTAAAGCGCATTTAATGTCCGTATAGAGGCAACAATTGGCTGTAGCTCTGAATATTCAGAAGCTAATTTTACATATGTTTCAGCATCTGGATTTTGAGCCATTTGGCTCTCAATTATTTCAAAGCGCTTTTTAAGCTGTCTCATACGATCTTTTGGCAAAGAAACCATGATAATATTGACCTAAGTTGTTATAATATTTTTTTATGATGCAAACAATTGATTGCCTTATAGCATCAGCTAAAATGGGGTAATAAAGCAGAAAAACTTACTTGCCAATGAAAACTATAATTTTTTCAATTAAACTTATAGAAAACCTCGTTTTCATAAAGCATTTTTTGATGACATATACGAGATCAGCTACTTAAGAGTTGTTTTTTTTCCATAAATTTCAAGGCGATGATGAATGATATCATAACCAAGGGATTTTGCAATTTCCTCTTGCAATTTTTCAATAACATCAGAATGAAATTCGATAACTTGCCCTGTTTCTATATCAATGAGATGATCATGGTGTTGCCCATCTGCTTGCTCAAAACGAGAGGGGCCACCACTAAAGCTATGGCGATGAATTGTTCCGTTTCCTTCTAATATTTTCATTGTTCTATAAACAGTCGAGAGCGAAATACTCGAATCTATTTGGTGAGCCCGCTGAAAAATTTCAAATGCATTCGGATGGTCTTTTGTTTCAGTCAAAATATCAAGAATAACACGTCGTTGGCGCGTTACTCTTAAACCAGCTGCACGCAATTCTTGCTCATAGTTTCGCTTTTTATTCATCTTCATTGTTTGCTTTTCAAACAAAAGCTCCATGACAATGTTTATATTTTTTCTCTGAACCACAAGGACAACGCTCATTGCGTCCAACTTTTCCCCATGTGGTTACATCGTTAGGATCACGGTCTTGTGGGTTAACAAACCTATTTTCTTGTGTTCGTGCCCATAAGGGTGGACCATTTTCTTGATTTTGATCATTAAAGACAGAAGAATCGGCATCAGTTTGCTCAGGCATGGTCGGTTCAGTAGGTTGTTGAATAATTTCAAAGCGCATAAGTTTAGAAGTGACAATTCGGCGCAAATTGCTCAACATACTTTGAAAGAGTTCAAAAGATTCTGTTTTATACTCATTGAGTGGATCTCGCTGCGCATAACCACGAAAACCAACAACAGAACGTAAATGATCTAAACTTATCAGATGTTCACGCCATAACGTGTCAATGGTTTCGAGTAATACTGCTTTGTGAAAATAAGCCATAACCTCTGGAGAGTAGCGTTCAGTACGCTCATTTTCAAGTTTTGTAACAGCATCTAAAATACGCTCTAAAATTTGTTCTTCGGCAATTCCATCTTCTTTGGCCCATTCTTCCACAGGAAGTTCAAGATTAAAGAGTTGTTGAAGTTCTTCTTCGAGAGCTTTTACATCCCATTTTTCAGAATATGTCCCAGAGGGAATATAAGTTTCTACAAGATCTTCCACGACTTCATTGCGCATTTCATCGATCATTTCTGATAAATCATCTGCCTTCATGATCTCCATACGCTGTTCAAAAATAACCTTGCGTTGATCATTCATGACATCGTCATATTTTAGCAGATTTTTACGAATTTCAAAGTTGCGTGCTTCGACCTTTTTTTGTGCTTTTTCAAGAGCTTTATTAATCCATGGATGGATAATAGCTTCATTTTCTTTCAATCCAAGTTTTTGCAGCATGCTATCCATACGGTTGGAACCGAAGATACGCATAAGATCATCTTGAAGAGAAAGAAAGAATTTTGAGCGACCAGGATCGCCTTGGCGACCAGAACGTCCACGAAGCTGATTATCAATACGACGACTTTCATGGCGTTCAGTCGCGATAACATAAAGCCCTCCAGCTGCTAAAGCTTCTTCTTTAAGTTTTTTGACATCTTTTTTGATTTCTTCAATTTTAGCTGTCCGCTCTGGTCCTTCGGGGGTATCCTGTAATTCTTGTTTGATACGCATTTCAACATTACCACCAAGCTGTATATCCGTACCACGTCCTGCCATGTTGGTTGCGATGGTAAGAGCGCCAGGAACGCCTGCTTGCGCAATGATGTATGCTTCCTGCTCGTGATAGCGAGCATTCAAGACTCTAAAATCGGTAATGCCCTCTTTTCGCAAACGCTCTGCCAATTGTTCTGACTTTTCAATAGAGGTTGTTCCAACAAGAATAGGTTGTTTTTTTTCGTGCGCTTGACGGATATTATGCACAATCGCCCGATATTTCTCTTCTGCTGTTCGGTAAATCTCATCATCTTCGTCAAGACGTTGTACTGGTAAATTGGTAGGGACTTCGATAACGTCAAGACCATAAATATTTCTGAATTCTTCGGCTTCTGTTGTTGCCGTTCCAGTCATTCCAGATAGTTTTCTATACATGCGGAAATAATTTTGGAAAGTGATGGAAGCAAGTGTCTGATTTTCTGGTTGAATAGCAACGTGTTCTTTAGCTTCTAACGCTTGATGAAGTCCCTCAGAATAACGTCGTCCAGGCATCATACGCCCTGTAAATTCATCAATGATCACAATTTCATCATTGCGAACAATGTAATCTTTATCGCGAACAAATAGTTTATGGGCTTTTAGAGCATTATTAACATGATGAACGATAGCGACATTTTCTATGTCATAAAGACTTTCACTTTTAAGATACCCAGCTTGTTCGAGCATTTTTTCAATTTTTTCAGTACCAATTTCGGTAAAGGTTGTTGTTTTTTGTTTTTCGTCTATTTCATAGTCTTCTGAAGTTAAAGCAGGAATAAATGTGTCAATAAGGTTATAAAAGTCAGTACGATCTTCTAGAGGACCAGAAATAATAAGGGGGGTACGTGCTTCATCAATGAGGATAGAATCTACTTCATCGACAATTGCGTAATAATGTCCTCGTTGAACCATTTGACTATGATCGAAAGCCATATTATCACGCAAATAATCAAAACCTAGTTCATTATTTGTCGCGTAGGTGATGTCACATGCATAGGCTGCTCTACGGGCATCGCTATCAAGATCATGAAGAATCACACCCGTTGTAAGTCCTAGAAAACTAAAAATTTTGCCCATTGTTTCGGCATCACGACTGGCGAGATAATCGTTTACCGTTACAACATGAACGCCTTTACCTTCCAATGCATTGAGATAAATTGGTAGAGTTGCCATTAATGTTTTACCTTCACCGGTACGCATTTCAGCAATCCCACAGTCGTGAAGGACCATTCCACCAATAAGTTGTACATCAAAAGGACGTATATCATAAACACGTTTTGCAGCTTCACGAACCGTCGCGAACGCTTCTGGTAAGAGTAAATCAACACTTTCACCTTCACTAAGACGTTTACGAAACTCGTTAGTTTTTTGGCAAAGCTGCTCATCGCTTAATTTTACGAATTGTTCTTCTAAAGTATTAATTTGTGTAACTTTTTGGCGGAGTGCTTTGAGACGTCTCTCATGAGCTGAACCAAAAAATTTATGGGCAAAAACACCTAAACTGACCATCTCTGGCCCTTTCTTTTAATTGTTATCACTCTTGTTGGGAAATTCATATGCTCTCCCCATATTCTACATTTTCTTTAAGTTTTTTGATATCACGAAATGCAGATGGTACCATTATACTTGCCGGTGTGCAATTTTTCACTTTAATTGTAAAGTAGAGATAAGAGGCTAAGGGCGCTATGTCAACTTTAGGTACGTTATTTAACGGATACAATACAAAGGTATTTAAGATACAATATGTCATTTTTCTCTATTATCACGTTTTTCATTTGCCTTAGATAGGGTTGAAAAAACTGAGATAAAAGGGAAATTTTATACTTTTTTAAATAAATTGCTAATTTATTTCTCTATGTTTAAAGATTAAAGTGCTATGGTAAATAAAATTGGAATCTTGAACCTGCCTTGCATTTTTAAGGAGTATATTTATGAAATTTAACTTTATCACGCTGTTTTTAGCATCAACTTTATTGGCAAGTACAAGTTTAGGGGTGAGGGCCCAAGAAGGTTTGAATTCATCGTTGAATGATTTAAAGACTTTGGAGAAAGCTTCCGAAAAAGCCGTTTCTCCTTCTCATGTTATGGCTGTTATTGATGGGAAGAATATTACAGCAGGCCAATTGGATGAGTTAGCGCTTGAAATAAACCCTAATTTAGCACGTTTTCCTGATGAACAACGCCGTGTAATGGTCTTAAAAGCTTATTTGGATATGCAGGCACTTGCAAAAGCAGCAAGAAGCAAAGGTCTTGATAAGACAGAAGCTTACGATAAACGTATGGCAGTTATGCGTGACAATGTGCTTCAACAGCTTTATTTTAAACAGACGATTGTGGACAAAATCTCGGATACTGATTTGGAAGCTCTTTATAAGCAAGAAATTGCTGCTTTACCTAAAGAGGATGAAGTTAAAGCCCGTCATATTTTGGTCAAGACCAGAAAAGAAGCAGAAGCTATCATTAAGAATTTAAACAAAGGCGAAAATTTTGAAGAGATTGCAAAGAAAAATTCAACAGATGGTTCCGCTGCTGTCGGGGGTGATCTTGGTTATTTTAGCCATGGTCAAATGGTAAAGCCTTTTGAAGATGCAGCATTTGGTTTGAAAGTTGGCGAATACACCAAACAACCCGTTGAAAGTCCTTTTGGTTGGCATATTATTAAATTAGAAGATCGTCGTGTAAAACAACCTCCTGCATTTGATGATGTTAAAGAGATGTTGCGTACACAGTTGATCAAAAAGCGTTATCAAGAACTAATTGTTGATTTGCGTAGCAAGATAGATGTGAAATATCCTGATCCTAATGTTACAAAAGCCATGGAATCCCTTAATCAAAATGGGACGATGCTCCCTGATGAGACATCTGATGAAGAAGATACGGAATAACGAGAAAAAATAAGTAGATAGCCTCTTTAATAGAGAATTTGCTAGGTTCATTTTTTTCAAAAAAAACTAGCAGTTTTCTATAAGAGGTTATTTATATACAATTATTTTATTTGTTTTTATAGAAAGCATATTGTGGTTTTAAAAATATCTCCTTTGACGCCCAAAAACATCCAGGAGCTTTCTCCATTATCTGGTGTACGGATAGCGACAGCTAAAGCTGGGATTAAATATAAAGATCGTACAGATCTCCTTTTTATTGTGTTCGATAAACCAGTGAGTGTGGCAGGTGTTTTTACACGTTCAAAATGTCCATCTGCCCCTGTAGAGCATTGTCGTATATCGCTTCCCCATGGGGTTGCAAGAGGTGTTGTTGTAAATTCTGGAAATGCAAATGCTTTTACAGGAAGCAAAGGAAAGAATACAACCAATGAAATCATCTGTGCAGCAGCAAACACTTTAAAGGTTAAAGAAAATGAAATTTTTATAGCTTCTACGGGCGTTATTGGCGAGCCAATGGATGCATCGGGTATTGTAAATCTTTTACCAAGTATAGCTAAGACAGCAGAAGAGGGAAATTGGTTGGAAGCTGCAAAAGCCATAATGACAACCGACACATTTCCAAAACTTGCTACACGGACTTTTGATTGTGGGGGGGAGAATGTTACCATTCATGGAATTGCAAAAGGTGCTGGTATGATTGCACCCGATATGGCGACAATGCTCTCGTTTGTGGTCAGTGATGCGACTATTTCTTCGGATATACTTCAATCCATGTTATCAGAGGCGGTTCAAGGKTCTTTYAATTCGATTACTGTTGATAGTGATACCTCAACTTCAGATACGCTTATGTTGTTTGCGACAGGAAAAGAACATTTTCCATGCCTTACAAGTCAATCTGATCCACGATATGGTGTTTTTGTAAAACAATTGAGTGCACTTCTGCATGAACTTGCACTCCAAGTTGTCTGTGATGGTGAAGGTGCACGTCATTTAATTGAGGTTAATGTGAGTGGTGCTACAACAAACGATGCGGCAAAAACGATTGCTTTATCAATTGCAAATTCACCACTTGTAAAAACGGCTATTGCCGGTGAAGATGCAAATTGGGGGCGAGTCGTTATGGCGGTTGGGAAGGCCGGTGTTGAAGTTGATCGCGATCTGTTGACGATTTGGTTTGGTGAACATCGTGTTGCAGTAAATGGCGAACGAGATCCTGCATATTGTGAAGAGACAATAGGTTCTTATATGCAAGGTAAATACATTACAATTCGTGTTGATATCGGTTTGGGTAAGAGTACCGCGACGGTTTGGACTTGCGACTTAACAAAAGAGTACGTTATGATCAATAGCGATTACAGAAGTTAACGGATACACTCTCTATAGGAAATAGGTCAGCCTATTATTTTTTTAAAGAGAATGAAATATGTGAATTCTTTTTTAAGCTAAAGGAATATAATTAAAGAGACAGTTATATTCTCATTGGAGAGTAATATGGGTATAAAAAGTCCCCTTCTTCTTGTTGTAGCCTGCGCACTGTTAGATAAAAATAATCGTGTTTTGCTTACCAAGCGGCCTGAAGGAAAATCGCTGGCTGGTTTATGGGAGTTTCCCGGTGGAAAGGTTGAGCAAGGTGAAATCCCAGAAATCTCATTGATTCGTGAACTAGAAGAAGAGCTTGGTGTGTATGTTCAAGCAAATAATTTACACCCTTTAACGTTTGCGAGCCATAGCTATACAACATTTCACCTCTTAATGCCGTTGTATCTTTGTGACCATTATGAGGGATTTGCGCAAGGACGAGAAGGGCAAAATTTAGAATGGGTTTTTATGAATGATCTTGATAAATATCCTATGCCTGATGCTGATAAACCATTGGTTAAGGTATTAAAAAATCATCTTCTTTAATGTGTATAAGAAGGAAAAATTGTTTAAATATAAATAGTTATTTATAATTTTATATTAAATGAACAAGCACAGTTCTGTAAAATTTTCCTATTTAACATTCATTCCATGCTCAATCAATCAAAACCACGTCTTTTGCTCTTTCCAAGCGGAGAGAGCTATTGTGGTAAAACGATTTAAGAAAGATATGCACTTCGTGCTGAAAGAATGCTCTCTAATAGCTAAGGGGTTATTGCAACATTGAGAATTGACAAAATTTATAACGGTGGCTTTGCACGTTTCATAAGCATAAAATGGTGAAAGATAATGGATTTATGCTTTTTATGCGCATTGTTGTGAGTTGGGTTTGGGGCACTTAAGAGATATCATGAGCATTTATTTCATGAGATATTGATAATAGGAAAAATTTCAAAAGATTCTCTAAAATAAAATGCTTTGAGTTTGTTATGAGAGATTATTTTACATAACCAATAATTTAAGCGCCCTCATAATACATTTAGTATAATAATATATTATTTTATAATCATAAATTGTCCTTTTTTCTCTTGATGTTCTAAGATTTTTCAATCAAAAAAGTTTCAATAACGTAAAAAGAATGGTGTGTAATTTGAAAAACAATTTTAAAATAAATAAAATATACTGCTAATGAACGATTAAATATAAAAAAACATTCAATGAATGATTTTTTATAGGGGGTGTATTAAGTTTTTTGAATCGGACGGCGTTTTGCGATGGGATATCGTTGATATTTTTCAGCAATACGTGTAATGACTTCTTCAAGTGGCTCGATTATAACATCCATAGAGAAGCCATTTGCATGGATGATATTTTCATGATCAACCATAATGGCAGCATGACCTTGCCAAAAAATCAAATCACCTCTTTGAAGTTTATCACAATCTGAGAGTTGATGTCCTATAGTTTCCCGCTGCATATAAGTATCGCGTAAAACCCTTTGACCGGTCATCATCATAGAAAGTTGGATGATTCCTGAGCAATCAAGTCCAAAGCCACTGGTTCCACCCCAAAGGTAAGGCGTCTGGATAAACATTTCAGCAACGGCAACATAATCTTTATAGTCATGCTCAATGGGGCTAAGGTGATTGCTAATGATTGCTTTCCCGTCTTCAAGTATAGAATACATGGTTTTACGGATTTCAACTTCATCAACAACACTTACTTTACTTCCCATGGATAGAGGATATTCCATTGGTCCACGCAAATCAGCTTGAAAATATTGAAAAGTTCGTGGTACTGAAACGACATGTGTTTGTTTGACAGTTGATGTACAAAGCACTGTTGTATCAATATAGCCAACATAATTATCTTTGAGGGATTGCCCCCACGACATTGTTTCTCCGTGTTCAAAGATAAGAAGCTCTTCTCCCAATAAACACTCTGTTTGTCTTTCACTTTTTTTATTATTTTCTTTAAAAAGTCCAGTGACAGGTACATTAACACGTCTTTTTTCACCTTGCACAAAGCGTTGTGCTATAACTTTCCCTTCAAGACGTTTGTCTGCTAGATCTTCTCTGAACGCATTTAATCTTGGATCTATAGAGACCATTCATTTACCTTCCATTTTTATCTTTAAATAGGTTTACAACAGTTTTACAGGTAGAACCGCTCATCTTTAAATAAAATACAGAACACAATTTAAAGTGATAAGACAATTTCTCTGAGGGTTTAAAATTGTCTATATTTGTGGAAATTTTGTGACTAATTTTTGCTTTTAAACAGATTATAAAGAGCACGAATAGTTTGTGCAGATCCACCAGTAGGAAACCCTGGTTTTTCTTTTGGAATCCAGCCATAGAGATCAAAATGCGCAAAATATTTAGTTTTTTCAACAAAAGAGTTAAGAAATAAAGCGGCAACTATAGAACCAGCAAAGTTATTTCCAGTTACATTGTTAAGGTCAGCAATTGGTGATGGTAACATTTCTTGGTAAGGTTTCCAAAGAGGCATTTGCCAAAGCGGATCGAAAACAGCGTGAGAAGATTCAGAAATTTGTTGTGCCCATAGTGAATCATTACAATAAAATGCGGGAAGATCTGGTCCTAATGCTATACGCGCTGCCCCTGTTAAAGTAGCCATACAAAGCATAAATTGTGGACTTTCTTCATCACCATAGGCGAGTGCATCAGCAAGGATAAGTCGTCCTTCAGCATCTGTGTTGCCAACTTCAACACTTAAACCTTTACGACTTTTGAGAATATCACCTGGTCGGTAAGCATTCGCAGAAATTGCATTTTCTACAGCTGGAATCAAAACACGTAGACGGAAAGGCAATTTTGCGTCCATGATAAGTTTAGCTAATCCCAAAACATGTGCTCCACCCCCCATGTCCTTTTTCATAAGCAACATGTTATTGGCTGATTTAATATCCAGTCCCCCTGTATCAAAAGTTACACCTTTGCCTACCAACGTTATTTTAGGATGATGGTCTTGCCCCCAGTGCAGTTCAATGAGTCGTGGTGCGGTACTACCTGCTCGTCCTACGGCATGAATCATTGGAAAGTTATGGGTTAAGAGATCATCTCCACAAATACTTCTGATATGAGCGCCGTATGTTTTGCCTAGCTGTCGTGCTTCTTTTTCAAGAGTATCAGGGGTCATATCATTGGCTGGAATATTGATGAGATCACGGACGAAAAAGACAGCTTCATAAATACGTTGGAGCTCATCAAAATCAACTGCATCATTGACATAGATCGACAATGTTTTGGAGGAACAGTTTTGGCGATAACGATTAAATTGATAGCTCCCCAGTGCCAATCCAAGATAGGTATTTATTTCATCAGAGGTTTCACCTTCTAAATGCCAGTGACCAGCAGGAAGTTTTTGAGCAAGCAGTCCTGTGATAAAGGGATCGTTCCCATTGCCAATTCCAAATAAAACTTTTTTTAAATGTCCCGTTTCGTGAGGAACAAAGAGTATTTGTCCTGCTTTGCTAGTAAAATCGTTAACTTTTATCCATGCTTTTGTTGATGCATCAAGTGATAAGTTGGCAAGATTTCTTTGACTTACCAAGATGATAGGGCAACTGGTATCGATACGCATTGAACTAAAATGAATGGAGCGCTGTTGCATAGTTGTGAGTTCCTTATAGTCGTCTAAGTGCGACATACTCGACCAAATGATTTTTTCCCTTGCGTAGAATGAGATTGGACCGTGGTCGTGTTGGTAATATATTTTCTTGTAAATTTTTTAAATTAATCGTTTGCCAGATATTTTCAGCGATTTTTAAGGATTCCTCTTCACATAGGAGTGCATAACGATGAAAATAGGATTCAGGATTTTGAAAAGCTGTTTTACGTAAACGTTTAAAACGCTCTAAATACCAGTGTCGAATGATTTCTGTTTCAGCATCTACATAAATTGAGAAATCAAAAAAGTCTGAAACAAAAGGAATAACTTTTCCGTCTTTAGGAAGGTCACTGACTTGCAGGACATTAATACCTTCAATAATTAAGATATCAGGATGGTTAATGGTAATGGTTTTATTTTCCAGAACATCATAGGTCATATGCGAATAAAGTGGAGCGCTAACATTGCCAATACCAGCTTTTATAGCAGAAAGGAAATTCAGCAATTTTTTGATATCATAAGAATCTGGGAAACCTTTACGATTCATACGATTTTTTTTCTGTAAGACAGCATTAGGGTAGAGAAAACCATCTGTTGTGATCAGATCAACTTTAAGGCTAGATGTCCAACGTTTCAACAATTCTTGAAGGATGCGAGCGGTGGTTGATTTTCCTACTGCTACAGAACCAGCAATTCCAATAATAAAGGGCGTTTTTTGACTCTCTTCTTGATGGAGAAACTGTCGACGTTTGTGAAAAAGTTCTTGTACTGCTTCAACATGGCATGAAAGCAGACGCGATAAGGAAAGATAAATGCGTTGCACTTCTTCAAGATCGATAGGATCATCAATAGAGCGTAAACGCTTAATTTCATCAAAAGTCAAAGTAAGAGGTGTGTCCGCACGAAACTCTGACCATTCTTGTGCTGTAAAAACACGATAGGGTGAATATCGGTCAGAAATGGATTTGACCAAATTATCTTCCTGATTAATTTTTTGTATAGTCGTATCAATCATTTTTATTTATCGAGAATTTTTTGCCGCAGCAATTGATGAAGAGCGGATAGGTGATGTTTTGTATTCAATTTATTAACTTATCGTCCAGTCTTTCCAATGTGCACGGATTTGTGCCAACGAGTGTCCTTGTGCTAAAAAAGCCCATAAAAGGAGCCGCGCTTTTACGGCTGATAAATAACCAGACATGAGAGCACCCGAAGCAATCATATCGATTTCTGAACCTTTATAGCCATAAGTTATACGAGTTGTTGAGCCATTACAACAACGACTAGCAATAATAATTGGTATTTTTTTTGCGTACTGTTGTACAAGGTCTGCTTCTTGAAAACTACAATGTCCTGCACCAAAACCAGCGATAACAAGTCCAGCATAAGACCCACTTTCAAGGCAGAGTTTCATTAATTGTGCATCAGATGATAAAGAGGAATAGAGCAGTGCAATTTGATGATCGTAGTTTTGGGGAAGATCAAACGTTGTCGGGAAAAATTTTTTGTCATTGAAATAAATGAGTTTTCCTTCTAAAATAGTTCCTACAATACCTACGAGACCTGATTGAAATGTTTCAACTTTGACGGTATGGCTTTTATAGAGCCAATAAGGTGAATGAATCGTATCATTGATGACAACGAGAACGCCTCTATTATAACTTTTTGGGGCGGCTGCGACACGCGTTGCTGCTAAAATATTAGCGGGACCATCAGCGCCTGCTTCATGAGGCATACGCATAGCACCGGTTATGATGAGTGGTTCAGTTTCCTTCCAATAAAGAGAAAGAAAAAAAGCTGTTTCTTCCAGAGTATCAGTCCCTTGCGTTAAAACAATTCCGTCTGCGCCAGCATTTATTTGTTGTTTTGCCCACTCGATTATTTCAAAGAGAATTTGAAAAGATAAAGATCCACTTGGTATTTGCATTAATGTTTGTGCATGAATATCAGCAATGTTATTTAAATCAGGAACACTTTTTATGAGGTTATCTGAGGTTAAAGTTGGTTGCATATGGCCAAAACGATCAGCGGTCATTGCAATTGTTCCACCTAAGGTTCCTATAGCTATTTTTTTCATAATTTTCCTCTATAAAGGCACAAACTGTTTACATAAAGCTATTTAGCAGTAATTTATATTGACAACAATAATATCATTTTTTCAATTTCAACAAATTGATTGATGCTGAATCATTGTGTTTTTCTGTATATGTTCTTAAATAGGACAATAGTAATTTAGTTTTACATTGTATGAAAAGATAATATTAAAAAGAAAAGTAATATTAAGGAGTCTCCTTATGACAGAACATAAGCCAGACATAATGTATGGTACAACGATTATTACAGTACGAAAAGGTGACAAAGTCGTAATGGCTGGCGACGGTCAGGTCTCTCTTGGACAGACGATTATGAAAGGCAATGCGCGTAAAGTCCGTCGTCTTGGGAAGAGCGGAGTGGTTATTGCTGGTTTTGCAGGTGCTACAGCAGATGCTTTCACATTACTGGAAAGATTGGAAACAAAGCTTGAGCAATATCCTGATCAGCTTATGCGCGCATGTGTAGAACTTGCAAAGGATTGGCGAACAGATCGCTATTTGCGTCGTCTTGAAGCTATGATGCTCGTGGCTGATAAGAAAGTAACTTTAGCTCTAACAGGGCTTGGTGATGTCTTAGAACCAGAAGATGGGGTTATGGCCATTGGCTCTGGAGGAAATTTTGCTCTTTCAGCAGCGCGGGCACTGATGGATTTGGATTTGGATGCCGAGACCATTGCCCGTAAAGCTATGGCTATTGCCGCTAAAATTTGTGTTTACACCAATGATCGTTTTACGATTGAAACATTGGATGCAGAATTATCTTCTTTAGAGAAAGCTATTTAAATGTGTGTTGTATTTTCCCCTCGTGAGACTGTTTCTGAACTTGATCGTTTTATTATTGGCCAAAATGATGCCAAACGTTCTGTAGCTATTGCACTGCGTAATCGGTGGCGTAGACAACAGCTTGATGAGCCGATGCGTGAAGAGGTTATGCCAAAAAATATTTTAATGATAGGGCCAACAGGTGTTGGTAAAACAGGGATCGCACGTCGATTAGCAAAACTTTCTGGAGCGCCTTTTGTTAAAGTAGAAGCGACTAAATTTACTGAAGTTGGTTATGTGGGGCGCGATGTTGAGCAAATTATTCGAGACCTTGTTGAAATTGCCATTTCTCTTGTGCGTGAAAAAAAACGCGATGAAATAAAAGAAAAGGCTCACGTGAATGCTGAAGAGCGCGTTTTAGATGCTCTTGTTGGAAAAACAGCAAGTCCAGCTACTCGGAATAGTTTTCGCAAAAAATTGCGTGAAGGTGAATTGGATGAGAAAGAGATTGAAATTGAAGTAGCTGATAATAACAGCAATAGTGCTTCAACCTTTGATATTCCTGGTATGCCGGGGACGCAAATGGGGATTATGAATTTATCCGATATTTTGGGCAAAATGGGCAGTCGTACAAAAGTCCGTAAAACGATAGTAAGGGATGCTTTTAAACCGCTCATTGATGATGAATCTGAAAAACTCCTTGATCAGGAACAAATTATTCAAGAAGCGCTTCGTGTTGCTGAAAATGACGGTATTGTTTTTATCGACGAGATTGATAAAATTGCAACGAGGGATGGAGGGGGAAGTGTTGCTGTTTCGCGTGAGGGCGTCCAACGTGATCTTTTGCCTTTGGTGGAAGGAACAACAATTTCTACAAAATATGGGCAAATCAAAACAGATCATATTCTTTTTATTGCATCAGGTGCATTTCATGTTTCCAAGCCATCTGATTTATTACCGGAACTTCAAGGACGTTTGCCGATCCGTGTGGAGCTCAACCCTTTAACAAGGGAAGATTTGCGACGCATTCTAACAGAACCAGAAGCAAGTTTGATTAAACAATATATTGCTCTTATGGCAACAGAAGAGGTTCATTTGGAAATTACCGATGATGCAATTGATGCTTTAGCAGATATTGCTGTAGATTTAAATGCAAGGATTGAAAATATAGGCGCACGTCGTTTGCAAACGGTGATGGAGCGCGTTTTGGATGAGATTTCTTTCACGGCACCAGATAAAGCTGGAACATCATTTAAGATTGATGCTGCTTATGTGAGAAAATCTATTGGAGAGCTTGCTGCTGATATCGATCTTTCGCGTTTTATTCTTTAGAAGTATTGCTTGTTTTATTTATCGGCGTGCTTCGATGATTTTGAAACCATGGGCTTGTTCATGTATCAACACTGTGCGGAAAATGTCTTTTAACAATGTTTCATAGGGCAAGTGGCGGTTCGCAACAAGAAGTAGACTGCCACTTGGCCTTAGGCATTTTGCAGCATTTATAATAAAATGTTTTCCTAAGGAGACATCTGTTGTTTGTTGTGTGTGAAATGGTGGATTTGAAATGATTGTGTCATACAGATTTGTGACAGGCTCATGCACAAGGTCATGCCAATAAAAATGAATTGGAAAAGAGGCGGTTATGGGTTTAAGGTGCTGTTTTGCTGCTTTCAAAGCGTTGTAGTCTGCTTCATAGAGATCAAGAGTCGTAAGTTTTACATTGCTTTCAAGTACAACATGAGAAAGATAGCCCCAGCTGGCTCCAAAATCAGCTGTTTTCCCAGAAATAACTTTGGGCAGATAAGAAGCAAGAGCAGCAGATCCTAGATCAATACGACCGTGTGAGAACATACCAGAAGTGGTTTGAAATTTATCAAAAGAAAGCGGTGGTGAGCGCAATTGTGCAATATTTTGTTTCTCTATTTGTGGAGGAACTTGAAGCCAAAATACGAGACCATGATTTTTAGATAATTTATTGGTTATGGGGACAATTGTTTTGACCCATTTCATCATTGAAGCAGCACCAGCTGTTTTATTTCCACTGATCACAATCCATCCACTAGGTTTAACGCATTCTAATAAATCAAGGAAACAATTTTGGTTAAAACCACGATATTTGCTCAGGTGTAAAAGTGCACCATCGTAAATGAGAGTTTTATCTATTTGAGGAGAGCAGTGAAATTGAGCATCGACAAATTTTAAAAAATCTGGTCGCCAAGGCGTGATAACTTTTAAATTTTGCGCCCATTTGGGAGCAGGAACCTCCGTTAAACCAAAACTTAGCCAGCATTGGTTTGGATCTGGATAAGGGAGTGCATGATTTTCAAAAGGTAAAAATGATAACACATATGGTTCTTTCAAAGAAAAATGCCACTCCAATGTTGGGATGGCATTTCATGATTACGATAAGAAGAAAAGATTACTCTTCTTTTTTCTTCCGGTGGCGCTTATTTTCAGGGTGCCTTTTTTTATCCATGCACTTTTCCTCTTTCATCGATTGATCATCGTTGATTTCTTTTCCGGTCTCTTGATCAACGACCTTCATTGATAACCGAACTTTTCCACGCTCGTCAAAGCCCATGAGTTTAACCCAAACTTCATCACCTTCCTTAACAATATCAGTTGTTTTGGTGACGCGTTCTGATGCCAGTTGAGAGATATGAACGAGCCCATCACGAGAACCAAAGAAATTTATAAATGCACCAAAGTCTGCAGTTTTTACAACTGTTCCTTGGTAGATAGCGCCAACTTCAGGCTCATCAACAATAGAATGGATCCAGCGTTTTGCTGCTTCAATGGTTTTAGCATCAGCAGAAGCAATTTTAATGGTACCATCATCTTCAATATTAATTTTTGCTCCAGTTTGTTCCACGATTTCGCGAATAACTTTACCACCAGAGCCGATAACATCACGGATTTTATCAACAGCAATATTCATCACTTCGATTCGTGGAGAAAATTCACTCAGCTCAGCGCGTGCGCTGGTTAAAGCTTTCGCCATTTCGTTAAGGATATGAATTCGTCCATCTTTGGCTTGTTCAAGTGCGATTTTCATAATTTCTTCGGTAATACCGTCAATTTTTATATCCATTTGCAAAGCAGTAATACCATTTTCTGTTCCTGCAACTTTAAAATCCATATCTCCAAGATGATCTTCATCTCCTAAGATATCAGACAGAACAGCAAAGCGTTCTCCTTCTTTAATCAAGCCCATGGCAATACCTGCAACGGGGCGTGCTAAAGGAACACCAGCATCCATAAGAGCAAGCGACGTTCCACAAACCGTTGCCATAGAAGAAGACCCATTGGATTCAGTAATTTCTGAGACAGCACGAATGGTATAAGGAAAAGATTCTTTGGTTGGCAACATGGGATGAATTGCTCGCCATGCTAATTTCCCATGTCCAATTTCACGACGACCAGGAGAACCAAGACGTCCTATTTCACCTACTGAAAATGGTGGAAAATTGTAATGGAGAAGGAATGTTTCCTTATACATCCCTGTTAAGGCATCAACATATTGTTCATCTTCACCAGTTCCCAAGGTTGCAACGACAATCGCTTGTGTTTCTCCGCGGGTAAAGAGTGCTGATCCATGTGTGCGGGGCAAAATACTGACTTCTGATTGGATAGGGCGCACGGTAGAAAGATTACGTCCATCAATACGTTTTCCTGTATCAAGAATATTTCCGCGAACAATTTTTGCTTGCAACTGTTTAAATACGGTTGCAATTTGATCTGTACTAAATTGACAGTCTTCTTCTGTTGCTGGCATAAATTTATCGATGATTTCTATTTTTAGAGCATCAATTGCGGCATAACGTTCTTGCTTATCGGTAATTGTGTAGGCCTTTCGTATACCCTGTTCGGCCATTTTCTGCATTGCTTTTTCCAGGTCAGAAAGATCTTCAGGAACAAAATCACGAGGATCTTTTGCAGCCACCTCAGCAAGCTTTATGATGGCATCAATGACAGGTTGAAAGCCTTTGTGACCAAACATCACAGCGCCCAACATAATATCTTCTGGTAATTCTTGTGCTTCTGATTCAACCATCAATACAGCATTTTCTGTTCCAGCAACCACAAGATCAAGTTTTGATTCAGGCATTTCATCGATATGAGGATTGAGAACATATTGTCCGTTACAATAGCCAACGCGTGCCCCCGCTATAGGCCCCATGAAAGGAACACCTGACAGGGTCAATGCGGCAGAGGAGGCAATCATTGCAAGGATATCGGGATTATTTTCAAGATCATGCTGTATAACGGAAACAATGACTTGTGTATCATTTTTATAACCATCAACGAAGAGAGGACGAATTGGACGATCAATCAAACGTGAAACCAAAGTTTCATTTTCACTTGGCCGACTTTCTCGTTTTAAATAGCCCCCAGGTATTCGACCAACGGCATAGGATTTTTCTTGATAATTAACGGTGAGTGGAAAAAAGTCCTGGTCTGGTTTCGGGCTTTTTGCCGATACAACGGTTGCTAAGACAATGGTTTCTCCATAGGTAGCAATCACTGCACCATCAGCTTGACGCGCTATTTTCCCCGTTTCAAGGGTGAGCGGCCGCCCAGCCCATTCAATTTCTATCTTGTGCGTTTTGAACATTTTTTATCCTTAATGACCAGTTTTTAAATCTTTGATTGCTCACATTCTGGCTTTGCGTAGCATATTTTCAAGCTCTGGGGTGGACAACAAGTTACTTCTATCTTTATTGCGATAAGTAGAGAGATAAATCGCCTTAAATGCAAAATGAGGAGCAGTCCCATCCCATAATAACTTTTCAGTTTTTTAAATTTTTATCTAAAAGAAACATGTTGAAAAAATGGGTGGTTTTTTACACCACCCCATTTTTTCTTTTAGCGACGCAAACCTAATTTTTTGATAAGTGTCTGATAACGATTTTGGTCAACTCCTTTAAGGTAATCAAGAAGGCGCCGGCGTTGAGACACCATCTTTAAAAGACCACGACGAGAATGATTATCTTTTTTATGAGATTTAAAGTGGTTTGTTAAATTAGAAATACGTTCAGAAAGTACAGCAACCTGTACTTCTGGTGATCCTGTATCACCAACTTTATTTGCGTATTCTGCGACAATAGCTTGTTTACGTTCAGCTGTAATCGACATCGTATCATCCTTTCAAAAAACAAAGAAACATAAAGTCACCCATAGCCGAGATGTCGTTCAGCTAGGGTCTGCGAGGAAAATAAGAAGAGTCGAAGACTCTTACCTATTTTCGCTCTTATATAGGAAAGAAGGTTAAAATACTAGTCCTTGACAGTATTTTGAAGTCTTTCTTTAAATAAAAGCTTTTGTTTTGAAATATTGATTTAAATAGGGTTTTATGAGAAGTTTTTTAATATTTATGCATCTTTTTGATACGAAGATTATGAGCGTGTATGGTAACAAAGGTGATAAATACCGATTTGGAGGAAAAAGATGCAGCGCGTTTCAACATTAAAACTTTTTCGTAATTCGGTATTTTGAAATTTATGGTCATCGACTCTTATTTCTAATTTAGGAGGGCTGATACAGGCTGTTAGAGCAGGGTGGTTAATGGCGTTAATTAGTTCTTCGCATTCTATGGTTGGGCTGGTTCAGAGTGCGACAACATTACCGCTTGTTATGTTTCACGTTTTTGATTGGATGTGGCACAGCCTTTTATAATCCTTCTTGGCAAGCAACGATAGGAGATATTGTGAGCAGGGAAAATATTCCTGCTGCTGTTAGTTTAAATAATGTCGGCTTTAATTTGATCGGAGTGTTGGTCCTGCTATTGGGGGGGGCATCATTGCAACTTTGGGGGCATCTGCTGCTTTTTTGTTTAATGCTATAAGCTATATCCCTCTTATTGGTGCATTATTTTTCTGGAAATCGAATTATAAAAACAACCCATTGCCAAGAGAAAGACTGTTAGGAGCTGTCTCAGATGGTTTGCGTTATGTTGCGATGTCACCTAATCTCTTGAGTATTATGGTTAGAGCGTTCCTTTTTGGTATAGGGGCGATTTCGATTTTAGCTCTTTTGCCAATTGTTGCGCATAAAGTTCTCGGAGGAAGTGCCCTTCTTTATGGTACATTACTTGGTTGTTTCGGGTTAGGAGCCATGACAGCAGGGATTATTAATGCATTTGTACGGCATCATTTTCGTTCAGAAACAATTATTGCAAGTGCCTTTATTGGTTTCGCCTTTTCTTGTTTTTTATTGGGAATAAGCCGTTCACTGATTATAAGCCATATTACTTTCTTTCCTGCAGGCCTAAGTTGGGTTTTGGTATTATCATTGTTTAATACATCTGTCCAACTCTCGACACTACGATGGGTTGTTGCACGTGCTTTAGCACTTTATCAAACGGCATCTTACGGGGGGATGGCTATTGGGAATGCAATCTGGGGAATTTTAGCTGATGGTTATTCTCCAACAATTGCTTTGAGTGTTTGTTCTCTATTCTTGATTGTTGGGGCTTTTGTGGGCGTAAAATTTAGAATTCAAGAAATTCCTCAAATAGATTTGAATCCTCTTGATCATTTTAGAAAGCCAGAACTCTTACTCGACCTAAAAGCAAAAAGTGGCCCGATCATGATCATGATCGATTATCAAATTCATGAAAATGATCTAGAAGAGTTTCTCAAAGTGATGACGCGCCGACGCCATATTCGTTTACGTGATGGGGCGCGTCAATGGGTTCTTTTACGAAATCTTGAAAGACCTGAATATTCGACAGAGGCTTATCATATGCCAACATGGGTAGATTATTTACGCCATAATCATCGTCGCACAAAAGCGGATGCTGAAGTTAATAAGCGTTTGCGTCATTTAAATTGCGCTCCTAACGGTATAAAAGTGCACCGCATGATTGAACGACAGACAATACCCCAGGTCAATGAAATGCTTTTAAAAGTCCCTGCTGATCATCTTCCTTAAGGTTAGAGAAGTTTTTTTGTAAAATATTTAATATGGTCATATTATTTTGATCAATGGGTCAGCATAAGCACAAAAAAATGAGTGATCCAATGGTTAATAAATTGATTTATGATGATACTTTTCCAAATGAAACTGTCTTGCTTTTTTAGATATTACTCAAATAGATAATGCTTACTCATATCTGGTATAGAAAATGAAACCGTTTACAAAATACTAAACTCTTTTAATCGTTGTTTCAAATATGCAGCAGCATCAGGATTGAATATTGATTTACAAGCAAGAGAAAAAGTACAATTTTATTGAGTAACAAAGGTCATTAAACAAAAATATACCAACAATGGTTTGGAGAAATATATCAGTTTTTTATTCGATACAAAAAACAACGATAAGATAATGAGCTTTAAAATTTCTTATTCTTTACAGATGTGTTTTGTTTACAAATCCTTTGCATAATATTTATGACGATTAGAATAATGGCCGATTGTAAGCATAATTATACCATTTGTAGGGGGGAACGATCGATTTTTACGAGATAGGTAGGTTGTGCATTATCTTTGTGTTTAAGTTCTAAGGTTTGAATTTTCCTATTTTAAGCAATTCTTTTAGCAAAAAATAGATTGTATACGTCTATTTTGTAAAGACCTAAATAGTGATTTAGAACGATATCAATTTTTGAACTTTTAAGATTGAGTTCAATGAATATGATTGCAATGCATTGATTATAAAAATAATTTTTTGTTTTTTATATTGAATGTAAGAGTCTAAAAATATTATCATAGGGTTATCTCATTTCAAAACTGTTTAGGTTGAAGCAATCCAAATCATTTTCTTGCACATTACAAACCGGGGCTAATGTGTGGATAAAAACGATTGAAAAAGGAATCAAAAAACTCTTATGAAGCTTTTCAAATATGAAGGTTTAAAAATTAGAGGATGGTCAAGTGTGTGATGGTACTAACTTATAGCACTATCTTTAAGTTTTGATATGAATAAGAGAGCGTAGAGAAATGAAAAGCAACATATTTCTCTTAATTTTATAGGGAATAATATCTTTCAATAAGAGATGGTTAGAAGAAAGAAACACTTAAATTGTGAAAATCCGCTTTGGTTTAAATAGACCTTTATCGAGAGTACCAATAGCAAGAAGATGTTCTTTATAGAGAACACAAATCTCCTCTTCATAAAGAAGTGTTTTATGAGCACACAAAGGAATAGAATGCCCTCTCATAACTCTCTGCGCTTGGGTTTCAGTAAGCGGATAATGAGGGAGACAATCTAATGCAGCTCCCGTTTCAATTAACAGTTCATCAAGTATCGAGAAGTCTTTTTTAAAAGAACTCTTATTTTCATCTGTGGTATTTTTATTTAGCGATATTGCTGCTTTTAGTTCGTCCCATTTAATGAGATCGTCTTCATCAAAAGGCGCGACAGCAATACGTCTTAAATCAGCAATATGCCCATAGCATCCCAGATAACGTCCCATATCGCGCGCTAGCGAGCGCACATAAGTTCCTTTTCCGCAGGTTATTTCAAAGACAGAGTACTCTTTGGTAGGCATTTCTATTAACTCGAAAGTTTCTATTTCCACTTCACGGGGCGCAATTTCAAAGACTTCCCCTTCACGCGCTAGATCATAGGCACGATTTCCAGAAATTTTGATTGCTGAAAATTGCGGAGGTGTTTGCAGAATAATACCTGTATATTGAGGAAGAAGAGCAAGTACTTCTTCTTGTGTTGGACGTTTGAGAGATGTTTTTGTTATTTCTCCTTCTAGATCATCTGTTGAACGTTCTTGCCCCCAAGCGATATGAAAACGGTAAGTTTTTTTGCCTTGCATCACGTAAGGAATGGTTTTGGTTGCTTCACCTAAGGCAATAGGGAGGAGACCAGAAGCAAGAGGATCAAGTGTACCTGCATGCCCTGCCTTTTGCGCACGAAAGAGCCATTTGATTTGTGAGACAGCTTTTGTTGATTTCATGCCTTTTGGTTTATCGAATATGACCCAGCCAGAAACAGGACGTCCTTTTTTTTTGCGTTGCCGTGCCATCTCTTTAATCCTCATCTTTATCACTATGAAGATCGCGTGCGACTTCAGGTGATCGGAGTAGGGCATCAATTTTTGAAAAATTATCAAAACTATTATCAAGTCGGAAACGCAATTCTGGCATATATTTCATTTGTCTCAATGCATGACTGATTTCTCCACGGAGAAAACGACTATGTCTATTGAGGGTATCAACGATATCGGTATGGGAAGCATTTTTAAGTGTGCTGAGAGGCGATACAAAGCAAGTAGCAATTTTTAAATCTGTGGACATGCGCACTTCAGAGACAGAAATGACAACATTCTTCAAGATATCATCAAGCAAAATATCACGCTGTAGTATATACGCTACTGCATGACGTACTTGCTCTGCTACCCTAAGTTGCCGTTGTGATGGCCCTGCATTTTTCATCAAAGTTTTATCCTTGCTCCAAGACCTCTTCTTTTGACCATCCAGATAAGGAAAAAAAGAGATATTGTGTATAGAATTTCAATAACTTTGCTCATTTTAAAACAGAGTAAAGTTATTGGATTATTTTATAATGTGCGATTAATATGTTCGATGCGGAAGGTCTCAATGATATCTCCTGCACGCATATCTTCATAATTTTCAAAGGCTATTCCGCATTCTTGACCACTTTGCACTTCATTGATTTCATCCTTAAAGCGTTTGAGTGTTTTTAGCTTTCCTTCGTGAATAACGATATTATCGCGGATAAGGCGAACACCGGCTCCTCGTTCTATTTTTCCTTCTGTAACACGACACCCAGCAACTTTTCCGATTTTTGTAATGTTAAAGACTTCTAGAATTTCAGCATTACCAAGGAAAGTTTCACGCTGTTCTGGTGAGAGGAGACCAGACATGGCCGCTTTGATATCATCAACAAGATCATAAATGATATTATAATAACGGATTTCAATTCCTTGTGTTTTAGCAAAATCACGTGCTTGTTTATTGGCTCGAACATTAAAACCAATCACAGCTGAGTTAGAAGCTTCTGCAAGAGAAATATCACTTTCGGTAATTCCTCCAGCACCAGAATGTACAACACGTGCACGAACCTCATCATTTCCTAGTTTTTCCAATGCTGAAGCGATTGCTTCAATTGATCCTTGCACATCCCCTTTAATAATAAGGGAAAATTCCTTAACACCAGTCGTTTGCAATTTTGTCATCATCTGTTCGAGAGAACCACGCGAACCTGTTTGTCGAGCAACAGCTTTATCTCGTGCTAATCGTTGACGATATACAGAAATTTCGCGTGCTTTTGCTTCATGTGTCACGACAGCAAAACGGTCTCCAGCTTGTGGTGTTCCTTGCATGCCTAAAACTTCAATTGGTGTAGAGGGAACGGCTTCTTTGACATGGCGACCATGGTCGTCAATTAAAGCACGCACACGCCCCCATTCATTTCCGGCAACAATAATATCAGAAGGATGTAATGTACCTTTTTGAACAAGAACAGTTGCAACAGATCCACGTCCACGATCCAATTTGGCTTCAATGACAACACCCTCTGCAGTTCGCTGAGGATCTGCTTTCAGGTCAAGCATTTCAGCTTGAAGAAGGATAGCTTCGAGAAGTTTATCAAGGTTTTGACCAGTTTTAGCGGAAACTTCAACGTCCAAAGTTTCACCGCCCATTGTTTCAACAAACACTTCATGTTGTAGGAGTTCTGTACGCACTTTTTGTGCATTCGCAGCAGGTTTATCAATTTTGTTGATAGCAACAATAATAGGAACACCAGCAGCTTTGGCGTGATTAATTGATTCAATCGTTTGCGGCATAACACTGTCATCAGCGGCAACAACAAGAACGGCAATATCAGTAACACGAGCGCCACGGGCACGCATAGCGGTGAATGCAGCGTGCCCCGGTGTATCAATAAAGGTAATTTTTTGGCCGTTTTGTTCTACTTGATAGGCCCCAATATGCTGCGTAATACCACCTGCTTCACCAGAAACAACATTTGCTTTACGAATAGCATCCAAAAGAGAAGTTTTTCCGTGGTCAACATGGCCCATAATGGTTACAACAGGGGGACGTGGCTGCATATTTTGAGGATTATCTGTTATATTAAAGATACCTTCCTCTACGTCAGATTCTAAAACACGTTTAACAGTATGACCAAATTCAACAGCGATGAGTTCAGCAACGTCAGCATCAATAACATCGCCAGGTTTCATCATTTGTCCTTGTTTCATTAAAAATTTAATGACATCAACAGAACGCTCAGTCATACGTTGTGCGAGCTCTTGAATGGTAATCGTTTCAGGAAGAACAACTTCACGAGAAATTTTTTCTCTTGGTTCTTGGTTTTGTGCACGCTTAAATTTTTCCTGTCTGCGCCGCATTGCAGCCA
This sequence comes from Bartonella gabonensis, assembly GCF_903679515.1. Taxonomy (GTDB): domain Bacteria; phylum Pseudomonadota; class Alphaproteobacteria; order Rhizobiales; family Rhizobiaceae; genus Bartonella; species Bartonella gabonensis. The sequence goes on along the minus strand of NZ_CAHOYM010000003.1, from coordinate 41,870 downwards.
TTGATCGCCCCCGTGCACTCCCTTCTTCGTCCAATGCGCTATTAAGAGTCAGTTTTCCACGGCGCCGTTCATCAGCTCCTTTAACAACTTTTGGTGCACGTATTTCTGATTTAGCAGGATTAGCACGCCGGCTATGCCGTTCCTCCTCTTTATTTTCATCTATTTTGCGTTTTTCAATCACAGTTGTGTTTTTAGGCGCAATGGGAATATCTGTCTTTTCGATGAGGGGAGGTTCAGAGAAAACAGGTGGAGTCTGTACCGGCGATTTTTCTTCCTCTTGTTTTTGAAGTATTTCTTTTTCTTTGATTTCTTGCTTTAAAATTTCTTCACGCTCTTTAGCACGCCTTGCTTCTTTTTCGGCTTGTTCTCGCGTTATTCTTTCTTGGATATGTGCTTCTTCTAACGCGCGAAGTCTTGCTTCTATTTCAGCTGATGAAAGATTGCTTTTGGCCACAGATTCTTGAGGTTTTTTTCCCTCAAAACGCGGTTTAGAGCGTTGGGGAGCCACATGCGGCTTTGTAATAGGCTGAAGGTTTTCTGCTTTTTCATCAGGTCGTGTAATTTTACGTCGTTTGGTTTCGACAACGACAGCCTTCGTACGACCATGGCTAAAATTTTGTTTGACCGTACTCGTTTCCAAGACAGACCGCTTGAGAGTTAGTGTCTTCTTGCCTGTTGTTTTGTCGTTGTTATTTTCACTCATTGTACTTCCTTCACGGCTTGTGCCGTCATCTCACCGTGCTTATTATGCTTGTCATCACGATAGCTGATCAATTTATATGTTGTTTTGAGAAATCCTTCAGCAGCCTTTGTGTCCAATAAGGCTGCGTGCATGACAGGATTAGAGCCAAAAGCCACACGCATTTCATCATTTGTAAATAAAGATATGGTTTTTATCGTCCGATTTGTTTGTTGTTGTATTGTATGAATGGCCTGTGCAATTTTTCGTTTTCCATCTTCTGTTGTTTCTTTAGCATGAAGTACAAGAACAACTTGACCAGAGCGGATAGCAGCATCAACCTTTGTTGCTCCCGTAACAACAGCCCCCGCTTTTCTTGCCATGGAAAGGCTTGAAAGAGCAGCTTTGAGTAAAAGCATATCAACAATATGCACAAGATTTGGTGCAACCTCAACATCTGTTTTAAAACTTTTCTGAAAAGCTTTCTGTTTGATCGCTTTCTCAATAACAGCGTGATGGGCAGAAATCCAAACGCCGCGCCCTGGTAATTTCGCTTTAAGATCAGGAACAATCTGGTTATTGGGACCAATAACAAAGCGGATCAGCGTTTGTGCTGAAGCATTTTGTCGGGTCACAATGCAAGTCCGTTCATTCATTTAAAATGTATCCACATCCAAATCATCTGTTTTTTCATTTTCTGCAGAATTTTCATCTTCTACAGGATTTTCTATAATAAGATCAGTTTTGTTTATCCAGCCTGCTTGTACACGTGCGGCTAAAACCATAGCTTCTGCATCCGCGCGTGTAATGTCAAAAGGGGTTAAAATACCAGAAAAATTTTTTGTTTGACCTTCTTTGCGTTCTCTCCAACCAGTTAAATCATCAACGGCATAGCCAGCGAAATCTTCTATTGTTTTTACACCATCCTCACCCACAGCAACCAGCATAGCACTTGTCATTCCAGGAAGAGTTCGCAATTCGTCAGAAACTCCGAGCTTTTTGCGTTTTTCATCAAGTTCTTTTTCTTGATGATCGAGATATTCATGGGCGCGACTTTGGATTTCAGCAGCGGTATCATGGTCAAAACCATCAATAGAAGCAATTTCTTCAAGATCAATGTAAGCGATTTCTTCAATAGAAGAAAAACCCTCTGATGCCATGACCTGTCCGATCATTTCGTCAACCTCTAAGGCTTCCATAAACAATTTACTCCGTTCAGTAAATTCTTTTTGACGATTTTCCGATTCTTCTTTTTCCGTTAAAATATCAATGTTCCATCCTGTTAGTTGCGAAGCTAAGCGAACATTTTGTCCGCGTCGTCCAATAGCAAGGCTGAGTTGGTCATCTGGTACGATAACTTCAATGCGTTCAGCATCTTCATCAAGGATGATTTTAGAAACTTCAGCAGGTTGCAGTGCATTAACGACAAATGTTGCTGCATCAGGCGACCAAGGAATAATATCAATTTTTTCGCCTTGTAATTCTGCAACAACAGCTTGTACACGGCTTCCTCGCATTCCCACACATGCGCCAACAGGATCAATGGAACCATCGCGTGAAACAACGGCGATTTTGGCTCGTGAACCTGGATCACGGGCAACCGATTTGATTTCTATAATACCATCATAAATTTCTGGAACTTCCATAGTAAAAAGTTTTACCATAAATTGAGGATGTGTGCGTGAAAGGAAAATTTGTGGTCCACGTGTTTCACGGTGTACATCATTGACAAAAGCACGAATACGGTCTCCATAGCGGAAAGATTCACGGGGAATTAATTCATCACGACGCACAATAGCTTCACCACGTCCTAGATCAACGATAACATTGCCATATTCTACACGCTTGACTGTACCAGAAATAATTTCACCAACTTTATTTTTGAATTCTTCATATTGCTGATCACGCTCTGCGTCGCGTACTTTTTGTACAATCACCTGTTTAGCAGATTGTGCTGCGATACGTCCAAAATCCATAGGAGGTAAAAGATCAGCAAAAAAATCACCAATTTTTGCATCTGCTTGGCGTTTGAGTGCATCAGACAAAGTAATTTCCATTGTATAGTCTTCAACAACATCAACGATTTTAAGCAGGCGTTGTAATTTAATTTCACCTGTTTTGGAATTGATTTCAGCACGAATATTGGTTTCTTGACCATAACGAGAACGTGCTGCTTTCTGAATAGCGTCAGCCATCGCAGAAATGACAATTTCACGGTCGATTGACTTTTCACGTGCAACAGCATCTGCAATTTGCAGAACCTCAAGCCTGTTAGCGCTTGTAGCCATCAATTTTCTCCTTCTTGGTGCCTCACGATGGGTATTTCCCAGTGATATTATTTTTAAAATTGAGCGTCTCTATTGAGTCTGTAGGATTATCTTCGGGAATGAATCGTTGACTTAAACCTTTATTTTTTTTTCAATGCATCGCGAATAAGCTCATCGGTAAGCACTAAATGCGCGCTTATGATATCACAAAAGGAAATCGAGGTATACATGGCTTCTCCGTAAGCAGCTTTATCAGTGTTTAAAATAAATCCATCTTGCGTGATATTGGTCAATGTTCCACGAAATTTTCGGCGCCCATCAATCGTTATTTTAGTTTCAATTTTTGCAAGATGTCCTTGCCAATGAAAAAAATCAGATTTTCTTACCAAAGGACGATCAATTCCAGGAGATGAGATTTCTAAATGATATTTGCGTTCAATAACATTTTCCACATCAAGGAGGGGGGAAACAGTTCGACTAACAGTTTCACAATCTTCTACGGTTAGAGAACCATCAGCACGTTCAACCATAATTTGAAGTGTTAAACCATTTTGTCCAAGAAGCTTCACACGAACCAAACGAAAACCTAAAGGCTTAAGCAGTGGTATGACAAGAGCAGCAACCCGTGCCTCGATACCATCTTCTTCAAACAGGCGCCTTTCGTCAAGATTGCTTATTTTTTCAGCTTCATTCATACATTTTATCCAAGTTATTTTCGTCAGTTTTATGATATTAAAAAAGAGCAGGCCCTACGACCCACTCTTCATCATAAGACCAAGAATTTAGCTATTGATACTCTTAAATTCAAAATTTTTCAAGATATTTATGAGAAAAGCATTTAATCATTTATTTCTTGATAAAGGTAAGATAGGTAGGTGTTCTCCCTTCGCGTAAAGCTTTTGCTTCATAGCGGGTTCCTCTCCATAGCGGATAAGGTATTTTCCAATCTTGGGGGCTTTCTGCTTGCCACTCAAAGTGATCATGGTGTGTACAATGATAGAGGGTCCAGTTTACATAACTGTCTATATCACTAGCAAAGCGAAAAATTTTCCCCGTTTTAAGAACGCGAGCAAAACGATTAAGATTTTTTATGTTGATGAAACGTCGTTTCCAGTGTTTCTTTTTCGGCCAAGGATCAGGATAGAAAAGATCTATTCCATCAAGTGAGTGATCAGGGAGCCAATCAAGCAAGCGCGTAGCATCATCATTATAGAGGCGAAGATGATTTTGATAGTGTGTATACTGTTCAAGGGAAAATAATATTTTTGCCATGCCATTGATAAAGGGCTCAATGCCGATAAAACCGGTTTGTGGAAAATGTTCCATTTCATGGAGTAAATGTTCACCACCACCAAAACCAATTTCAAGTCGAACTTCTCTTACTTTACGAGAAAATAAGGATGTAAGGTTTGAGGGAGGAGGGGCATTTAAGTCAATATTAAAATTAGGGAGAAGCATTTTTATACGCGCAAGCTGATTGTTTCGTAGCTGCTTTCCTTGTCGGCGTCCAAAAAAGGCTTCACTCTTGCGTGTGTTCTGTTTAATCATGGGATTTTGATCATTGTTTGAAGTGTTTTCACGAGATCAGTTTTTTCCCATGAAAACGAACCATCATTCTTTGGTTTTCGTCCAAAATGACCATAAGCAGCTGTTTTTGTGTAGATCGGTTTATTAAGGTCAAGATGTTTGCGAATTCCAGTGGGGGAAAGGTCCATTATTTTGCGAATGGCTGCTTCAATAACCTTTTCATTGACTTTTCCTGTTCCATGAAGATTAAGATAAATGGATAAAGGTTGCGCAATACCAATTGCATAGGAGAGTTGAATCGTGCATCGCTCTGCTAAATGAGCAGCAACAATATTCTTCGCCAGATAGCGTGCCGCATACGCTGCAGAACGATCAACTTTTGTTGTATCTTTTCCTGAAAAAGCACCACCTCCATGGGGGGCTGCACCTCCATAAGTGTCTACGATAATTTTGCGTCCCGTCAGTCCAGCATCGCTTTGAGGGCCACCAATGACAAATTTTCCTGTTGGGTTAATATACCAACTGCATTGATCTGCAATGGGAATACCATGTAAAGCTTGACGAATATAAGGTTCAACGACTGTGCGGACTTTATTGGAATTCCAACTTTCGTCAAGATGCTGCGTTGAAAGAACGATGGATGTTATCTCTATAGGTTTTCCATCTTTATAACGTACGGTGATTTGGCTTTTAGCATCTGGTCCTAATTTCCCAGTTTCCCCTTCTCCTTTATGGCGGGCTGCAGCAAGAAGTTTGAGAATCTTATGTGCATAATAAATTGGTGCAGGCATAAGGTCAGGTGTATCACGGCAAGCATATCCAAACATGATACCTTGATCACCTGCTCCTTCTTCTCCATGCCGATCCGTCGCATTATCAACGCCTCTTGCAATATCAGCGGATTGAGGGCGCAAAAGAACATCAATTTTAACAGTTTTCCAATGGAAATCTGCTTGTTCATAGCCAATGGCGCGAATAGCATGGCGCGCTGCTGTACGAAAACGCCTAGGATTAATGAGTGGAAAGCCAGCCTTATCATAGATAAATTTTTTATTTTTATCTTTTTTTAAGAGCGTATCGGGAACACGTACCTCACCGGCGATAACAACACGGTTGACACTGACGAGAGTTTCACAAGCAACGCGCACTAACCACGGATCAGTCCCAGTCTTTTGCGCTTCTCTATAGACCATATCAACGATTTCATCAGAAATACGATCACAAATTTTATCAGGATGTCCTTCCGATACCGATTCGCTCGTAAAAAGATAATCTTGATGCGGCATAGGAACTCCTTCAAAAAAGAAAACCAACAATTCAATTAATTGCGTACTAAAATTGCTACGGTTTGCCAATTCCACAGCAAATCGTCAATGCAAATTTATATAAACAAGAGAGAAAAAATATAATTTTAATTTTATAGCTTATTTGCCAAATCTTCCTCAGAAAGTGCTTTTGCTAAGTCAATGATTTTTCGACGCACTTTAGCATCAGATATATTCGTAAAAGCCCGCATGAGCTGAATACCTTCGCTGCTAGAACAAAAGTCCATAAAATTGTGATCACTTTCAGCAAAACCTTCTACTTGTTGAGAGGTAATCCCTTTATCAAAAAAGTAAGAAACAGGAACATCCATAATTTCTGCTATCGCTTGGAGACGACTGGCACCAATACGGTTTGTTCCTTTTTCATATTTTTGGATTTGCTGAAAAGTAATTCCTAATTTTTCACCTAGTTTTTCTTGAGTAAGTCCTAAAATATTACGACGTAAACGGATACGAGTTCCAACATAGATATCTATAGGGTCAGGTTTTTTTCTAGTTTCGGTCATAATGCAACTCTTTAATTTCCAGCACTTTTCTTTTAAACCAACATCAGATTTATGCGAAGTTGGTTTATCATACAATTAAAATAATATGTAATATTTTTTCCCAATATTACTGGTACACGCAACATAATACCGTACAAGGAGCACTTGAATCATCTAGACTGTTTTGTAAAACCAAAACCAATACGACACAATAGCATAAGGATGAATAAGATAAAAGTAAAGAAAGTTCTGTATTCATGGCTTCCTATAGGAGTAATGGATGATGGAATTTTTGAATCAATAATGCCCACAGCATTTTGTTGAAGAGCTACAACGATTCGTCCATAAGAATCAATAACAGCTGATATTCCATTATTAGCTGCTCGTATGAGGGGTATTCCTAGCTCAATGGCACGAAGCTGTGCTTGTTGAAGATGTTGATAGGGACCTGGTGTTACACCAAACCATGCATCATTTGTAATATTAATGATTGCTTGAGGCGGGGGACCTTTGAAAGTCATTTCATGGGGAAATATTGCTTCATAACAAATCAATGGGAGATAAGAAAATCCGTTTGGCATGACGACAGTTTTTCGCTCATGTGCAGTACTATATCCACCAATATTATCAGCGAGAATACGCAATCCAATTTTTTCCAATAAATTCTGATAGGGAAGATATTCACCAAAAGGAACTAAATGAAGTTTATCGGAAGTGTGTAAAATATTCCCTTGAGCGTTAATGACTGCAATTGTATTGAAATATTGTGTTTGGAAATGAGGGAGATCATCACTAGCGCGTATTGCTCCGATAATAGCCCATTGTTTAGGTTTTAAAAAAGAGGCAATATGCATTGTTATAGATGAGTTATCATAAAGAAGATAGGGTACGGATGCTTCAGGCCATACGATAAAATCGGGTTCTGGATTTTTACCAGTTATTGGAGTTTCACTCAGATGCATATGCGCTTCCAACATAGATTCTCGTGTATTATCGCGCAATTTTATATTTTGTTGGATGGACGGTTGAACAATGCGTACCCAATAATTGCTTTTTTGATCTTCAGCTATATTCTCTATCGTATGGAGGCGATAAAATCCAAAACCACTGTGAATGAATATAAGTGCTAAGCAAAGAGAAAGTGCTACTTTCTTTTTTTCATTTGTGAGTAAAACTGTTGGCAAACTGTAGGTTAAGACAGCAAGAATATTCATTCCGTAAAGTCCCACGATTGCATCAGACTGCATAAACATTGGGGTTGGCATGGCTGTATAGCCAAGAGCATTCCATGGAAATCCTGTGAATAAGAACGCACGAAACCACTCGGCTAATCCTAAGGCAAAAGCTAAAACAAAAAAGCGTGCGCTTCCTTTTGTCCATAATAAACCGACAATAAAACCGGAAAAAAACCAATAAAGAGAAAGGTAGAGAGGAGGAAATAAAATGGCGAGTGGGACTGCCCAACCAAAAGAATCTGGATCTGTCAACAAAGCATTGCAGAGCCACCAAAGTCCACACATAAAATAACTAAAACCAAAGGTTCCGCAGCTTAAAGCGTAGGTAAAAAAATGTTTTTTATTGTTTGGAGAGGGGCGTATTGAGTCAAGTAAAACAATAAAAATAGGAAAAGTAAAAAAGCAAAGAGGTGTTAAATAAAAGGGTGGAAGAGCAAAGGAAGTAAGAGCACCACATAGAAATATCCATGCCTGCCGCTTCCAGCCGGTAACAGAGAACAAAAAAACGATAAAATTGTTTAAAAACGCTCGACTATTCTTTAGGGATGGCATTATTTTCAAGATTCTTATTTTCTGGAATGCGAAAAATGCGCAATCGCTTAATTCGACGTTTATCAGCTTCTAAAATACGGAATTTATAACCAGGGACAGCTTCGACAACTTCACCTTTTGCAGGAATACGATCAAGAATGGAGACAATTAAACCACCAATAGTATCAACTTCATCACCATATTCTCCTACGATAAAATTAGGTCCAAGAGCTTTCTCCACATCTTCTAGTTCGGTTCTTGCATCAACGAGCCATTTATTGTTGTGTTCGCGTACGATAGCATTTTCGACATTATCATGTTCATCTTCGATATCGCCAACAACCAATTCAACAATATCCTCCATTGAAACAAGTCCATCTGTTCCCCCATGTTCATCAATAACTAAAGCCATTTGTGTTCGTGTGGTTTGCATCCGTGTTAATAATTTGCTTGCAAGCATAGAACTTGGAACAAAGAGAACTGTTCGAATTAAATCCAATTCACCGATGGGAGTATGTAAATCTGTATGATTTAATTGCAGAAAATCGGATTTCTGTTCGTTTTTTGGAGGGTTGATAATAAAGCGAGTCATATAGTTAAAAATATCGTGGATATGGATCATGCCACGCGGATCATCTAAAGTTTCAGCGTAAACAGGTATGCGAGAATGACCAATTTTTGCAAAAAATTTAAGGGCTTCTCCAAGTGAGGTGTTTATTTCCAATGCTTCAATTTCAGAACGTGGTATCATAACATCATCTACGCGTGCTTCACGCAAGTGTAAGATATTATGCAGCATAGTACGTTCTTCAGGTGAGAAGGGAGCAGTATCTTTTTCGTTGTCAGTAGTGAGAGCAACGGTAAGATCATCGCGCAGTGATGTAGGTGCACAATTACGACCCCGTAAAAATGAAAATAAATGATTTATCAGGGAGTATTTTTCTGTATGATTCGTATTTTGAGAGGGATCTTTTTCATTATTAGAAGATGTTTGATTATTATTTTGTACATTTATTTTGTTTGCCATGGTTTTAAAATCTTCTAAACTTTCTTTTTATGATAGGTGAATGAGAGGCTTTAAACGGTATGCTCGTGATATTGATTTTAAAAGTTAAATTTTATCATTTATAGATAACTCAGCGTAAGGATCTTTTATAGAGAGCTTTTGAAGAATTTCTCTTTCGAGCTTTTCCATTTGATGTGCTTCATCATCAGTTTCATGGTCATAGCCAAGCAGATGCAAGATACCATGAATGATCATATGCGTTAAATGGTCTTGAAATGTTTTTCCTTGTTTTTTTGCTTCAAGAACAACAGTTTCTCGCGCAATAATAATATCACCCAGCATGGGACCAGGAGGATTTCCAGCTTTAATTGGAAAAGCAGGAAAGGATAACACATTGGTGGATTTGTTTTTACCACGCCATTGTGTATTGATTTGTGCCATATGTTTATCATCCGTAAAAAGCAGGCTGATCTCACTTATAACATTTTCCAATGAAACATGATGCATCACTGCCGTTAATGCTTTTTTGGTGATATCATAAAGCATTTTTTCATCATTCCACCCTGAACTTTTAACCATTATATCAATAATAATCATGATGAATCAAATTCATTTTTTAATGTATCGCACGCGAGTGATTTTTTTTTATTTTGTATTTCAGAATTACGATCATAGGCATGAACGATAGCGGCAACAAGCGGGTGGCGTACAACATCTTTTTCATCAAAGCGTACAATTGCAATATTTTCTACATTTGAAAGAATACGGATTGCTTCAATAAGACCTGATTTTTGCCCTATAGGCAAATCAATTTGGCTTACATCACCAGTAACAATCATACGTGTTCCTTCTCCAAGACGTGTAAGGAACATTTTCATTTGCATGAGCGTAGTATTTTGTGCCTCATCAAGAATAACAGCAGCATGAGCAAGCGTTCGTCCGCGCATAAAGGCAAGAGGAGCAATTTCTATGACTCCAGAAGCTAAAATACGTTCTATTTTTTCAGCGGGCATCATATCATAAAGAGCATCATAAAGTGGTCTTAAATAGGGATCGACTTTTTCTTTGAGATCACCGGGAAGAAACCCCAGATGTTCTCCAGCTTCAACAGCAGGACGTGAGAGAACAATTCGCTCAATGATACCACGTTCTAGAAGCATTGCAGCATGAGCAACAGCAAGATACGTTTTTCCTGTTCCTGCTGGTCCTACACCAAACACAAGTTCAGTATGCTCCATAGCGCGTATATAAGCATCTTGTGTTGGAGTCCTTGCATGAATTATTTTTTTATGGGTGGTCAACCGTGCCGGTATATGTTTCGTTGCAGATTTGTGTGTTATTGTGTCTTCTTTCTGCTTTTGTGGTATACTTGCCATAGCAATCGCTCCTTTTATATCTGATAAAGTGAGCTCTTGATGTGTTTTGGCACGTTCATAAAGCTGTTGCAATATATATCGTGCACGCTTTATAACAGAAATATCTCCATGGATTAAGATTTCATTACCACGCGGATGAATACTAAGTTTGAGTTTTTTTTCGATATAAGCAAGATTTTCGTCAAATTTACCAAAAACTGCTTTTGCATATTTATTATTTTCGAAAATCAAAACAACTTGACTCGTATCTGAAGCGCTTGCTTGTTCCAAGGGATCATGTTTTTCAATGTCAGCATTTATTTTTTTAGTTGAAGCTTTCAGCTTATTCTCCATATCTACATAAATATTAAACATTTTTTTGAGTAAACTCTATAAAAGAAAAATTTTCTTTCATAAAAATTTATGCTTTAGATGTAATCATTTTCTTTGAAAATAAAAGAGTTTTCCAAAATCTTTATTGTGAACAATATGATAGAGGTATATTTATCTATTTGTCACTTCACCGACAAAACTATTTGAGCTTGCATTTTTAATATGAATTTCTATCACGCTACCTGTAGAGGATTCTGTATCGACAACAACAGGTAAAAGCCAAGGGGAACGGCCCACCATTTGCCCTGAGTGTCGTCCAGGCTTTTCGATAAGAACATCTGTTTTTTGACCAATTTTAGAACATAAAAATGTATTTTGCTGTTCAAGGAGAAGAACTTGTAAATGTTGAAGCCTAGCATCTTTTACAGCTTCATCAACATGATTGTTCATTGTGGCTCCCACTGTTCCAGGACGGGGGGAATATTTAAAAGAATAAGCTGAACTGTATTGTACTTGTTGAATGAGCTTAATAGTTTCTTCAAAGTCTTCATCTGTTTCTCCTGGAAACCCTACAATAAAATCACTTGAAAAGGCAATATCTGGCCGTGCAGCCCGAATTTTTTCGATAAGATGAAGATAATAAGAGCTTTTGTGTTGGCGATTCATCGCTTTTAAGATTCGATCAGATCCTGATTGAACAGGCAGATGGAGGTAAGGCATTAACATATCAAGATCTCGATGCGCGGCAATAAGACTATCATCCATATCACGCGGGTGGCTGGTTGTATAACGCAAACGCTTTAAACCATCGAGTTTTGCCAGATGATAAAGAAGATCACCAAGACGCCAAGTTTTGCCATCAGCACTTTGCCCATGCCAACCATTGACATTTTGTCCAAGCAACGTAATTTCTTTAACTCCCGCTTCAATGAGTTGACGGGCTTCTTCGGTAATTTGCTCGACGGAGCGCGATATTTCAGCACCCCGCGTATAGGGAACAACACAAAAAGTGCAAAATTTATCGCATCCTTCCTGTACTGTTAAAAACGCGCTAACACCCCGTTTTCTTACTGCACGTTTATTATGAGGTGGTAAATGGGCAAATTTATCTTCAACAGCATAATCCGTTTCGATAATTTTTTTGCCTTGTTTGGCTTTTTCTAATAAGTCTGGCAAGCGATGGTACATTTGCGGACCAATCACGAGATCCACTGTTGGAGCACGACGCAAGATTTCACTTCCCTCAGCTTGTGCAACACAACCCGTTACACCAACCATTAGAGGTTTATCAGGTGTTCTCTCTTGACGCATAACGCGCAAACGGCCGAGATCAGAATAAAGTTTTTCTGCTGCTTTTTCACGAATATGACAGGTATTAACAAGAATAAGATCAGCATCATCGGGCGTTTGTGTTGTCACATAGCCTTGAGCACTGAGACTATCAGTCATCCGTTGGCTATCATAAACATTCATTTGACACCCATAGGTTTTGATAAAAACCTTTTTAGAAGCAACAGGAGATGTATTTTTAGGATTTACTTTATTCATAGTGCTTGTCTAAATGTTTTTTACACAAATCTCAATCTATTTGCTTAAAAGTTTTTTGCATGATAATTGCATCTCCGCGACCATTTTGTGACGGGTAATAGGCCAGACGTTCAGAAATTTTTTGAAATTCAAGGCGTTGATAAAGCTTTAAAGCAGAAAGATTTGTGGCTTCTACTTCCAAGAATAATTTCATAGCGTGCTTATCGTGAAGATGATGAATTGTATGATCGACAAGTAAGGTACCAATTCCTTGTTGACGATAATGAGGGTGGACAGCAATTGTGATGATTTCTGCTTCATCAAGAATGAGACGGCATAGGCAAAAGCCTAAAATTTGATCAGATTGATCAAAGAGAAAGACTTTGTATCCAAAGATAGAGTGATCTGTTAAAAAGGTATCAAACGCTTGTTTCCCCCAAGCAGGGGTAAAACAATGTTGATGGATTTGCTGAAGGGAAGCACTATCATTAACTTGTAGTGGAGCAATTCCAAAATGCTCATTTGTCAATGAAAATTTAAACATTATTTTTTCGTGGTAAAGCAAAATTGGTTTGTTGTTTTGCATCAGCGCTGCGTAGATAGAGGGGGCAAGGAGAATTTTGGGGTTGTTTGTTCGCAGCAAGATAAGCATAGTTTACAATATCCGCTGCTTCGTAAGGGATTTTTTCTAGGATAATTTTTTCGTTTATTTTATAGTTTTCAATATGCTGCATAACGATATCAGTTGCAGGACCAATCAATTTTGTTTGTTGTGGTAAATCTTCGATGATATCTTCAATTGTTTTTAATCCTGATGCTCCTAAAGGAGTCAGATCTGCGTTAAAGTTTTGATGGTAGAACATGCCTCTTCCTGCTTCAATGACAACAGTGATTGCTGATGCAGTATTTTTATTAATTATTGTCTGTGATGCTAAAGCTTCAAGGGCGCTCACCCCAATAGCAGGTATTTCAAGCGCTAATGCCAAAGCGCGTGCTGTTGAAACCCCCACACGCATACCAGTGAACGATCCAGGTCCAATATTAACTGCAATACGATCAATTTGATCAAGCGCTATATTGGACTGCATCATTACATGTGCAATGTATCCAATAAGTTTCTCAGCATGCCCTTTGTACATGCGCTCACTGATACGCGCAATAACAGATTTATGGCGAATGAGTGCAACAGCACAATAAATTGAAGCAGTATCGATAGCAAGAATAAGCATAAGAATATTTTAGTTGAATGATATGAGAAATAAAAGATCTACTGTATTTTTAAATTTTTCCATTTTTTGGTAATTTTTACAATATCTTAGAAAATTTGCAAAACTAAAAGATATCAATATTTTACTATAGGAAGCCAAATTTCAAGATGTTTTTATCTCTATATAGAAGATCAATCAATAAGACAGAGTGAGCTTTTTTACAAAACGCAATAGCTTTTTTTATTGGGTTTTATGAGGTTTGATTGAATCTTGACGATATTTTGTTGACCAACAGAATAAGCAACACACATTTGCAAGTAGCTAAGTCACAATATTACATTTGTTATTTCTCCTATAAAAGCATGTTTCGCATTTTTTGTAAAAGCTTTATTTTTATGAGAGAAAATAAAAAATAGGCCTGTTTTTGTGAGATTATGTTTCCAGTATCATGGCACTCTGCTACAAGCAATAGTTTATGAAGAAAGAATTTGTTTAAAGGAGTTTATCATCTTGTTACGATATTAAAGAGGAAAGTGAAAACGATCTTTTGACAAAATTTTAAAAAGTTTCTTGAAATTTTGTCATTATTGAGCAAAAAATATTGCGTATTCATAAATGCCTTTGAAGTTATTCGGTAAATTTCAGTAAAAAGGGAAAAAATAACTTTAGGGGTTCTTTTAAAATGTTATTTGGTTTAAATTAATTAATTGTATCATAATAAGGCTACAAATACCGAGAATAATGATGGAACAAGTTGAAGCCAAAATAACACGCCATCCTGCTTTTTTAAATGAACGGATATCAACACCTAATCCTAATGCTGCCATTGAAATGATCGTTAATACTTGAGCAGTTAATTTAATGGGGTTGATAGCTTCGCCAGAAATAAGTTCACTTGAGCGAACAAGCATCATCATAACAAAACCAATGATAAACCATGGTACAAGAGTGTGCCAACGCAAGCGTGTTTGTGATGAGCGATGGTAGATGATTGAAAGAGCAAAAATAAGAGGACCTAACAACAAAACCCGCACCAATTTAACAACTGTTGCAATTTGGACACTTACAAAGGATATAGATGCTGTTGCGGCTAAAACTTGTGGTACAGCATAGACAACCATACCAGCAAGTATCCCATATTAACTAAATGACAAACCCAGAAGTGGATGGAGAAAGGGAAGAAATAAAATAATAAGAATACCCAAAAGATAAGTAAAAGCAATTGATGCGGCGACTTCATCATGTTTTGCTTTAATGACAGGCGCAACGGCAACGATAGCTGAATTGCCGCAAATAGCATTTCCACAAGCCACCAACATTGCTAAATGAGAAGAAAGCCCAAAAAGTCTACCGATGAAAAAACTGATAAGAATAGTTATGAATATAATGAATATGATGCTAGCAAGCAAACTCCAGCCGGTTGAAAGAACAGCGTGAATACTAATGCTTGCTCCTAAAAGAACAATAGCAATTTCAAGAAGTGTTTTTGCACAAAAAACTATCCCTTTTTGGAAATATGTTGGTAAAAGAAAACAACTACGGGTGATTGATCCTAAGAGAATTGCTAAAACAAGCCTTTCAAGCCATGCTTCGGAGAAGAGTTGTTTCTCTATGACTTCTAAACCGTAAGCTAAGGCTGATATAAGTAAACATGCTAGAATACCAGGACCAAAGTCGTTTAAAAGTGACAGATTTTTTTGATCATTTTAGAATTTCCCCCCATAAGAAAGAGTTAAAAAAGTTTTAAAGATTTGTTCTTGCTTGTAAGGCTGCTGCTAAAGTTCCATCATCAAGATAATCAAGTTCACCACCTACGGGAACACCATGGGCAAGTCGAGTAATTTTAACGGAAAAATTAGAAAGCTGGTCGGTGATGTAGTGTGCTGTTGTTTGTCCCTCAACAGTCGCATTGACAGCGAGAATAATTTCCGTGATTTGGTTTTGTAAAACGCGCTGGATCAAGGAGGCAATATTGAGTTCGTCAGGACCTATTCCATCTAAGGGGGAGAGTCGTCCACCCAATACATGATAACGTGCGGCTAAAGTTTTTGCGCGCTCAAGAGCCCACAGATCAGCGATATCTTCGACAACAATAATTGTTGTATCATCGCGGCGTAGATCAGTACAAATCGAACAAGGATCAACAGTATCGACATTTCCACAAACAGAACAAATGCAAACTTTATCGACAGCAATTTGTATTGCTGCTCCTAAAGGTTCCAACAATGTTTCCTTTTTTTTAATAAGGTGAAGTGCAGCACGACGAGCAGAACGTGGTCCAAAACCTGGCAACCGTGCCAAAAGCTGAATGAGATGCTCAATTTCAGGCCCAGCAATGTATTTAGACATATTCTTGTCTCATGAGATTAAATAAAACCTGCTTCATTAGAGTGGTAGTTTAAAACCTGATGGAAGCGGTAATCCTGCTGTTATACTTTTGGTTTTTTCTTCTATGGCTATTTCAATTTTTGTTCTTGCTTCATTATAAGCTGCCATAATGAGATCTTCAAGAATTTCAGCTTCCTCAGGTGTAAGTAATGAAGGATCAATTTGAATTGCTGTTATAATATTTTTGCCATTTAAAGTGATACTGACGAGATCACCCCCTGCAGTCCCAGTCGCTTGCAGATTAACTATTTCCCCCTGAATTTTCTGCATTTTCTCTTGCATTTCTTTGGCTTTTTTCATCATGTTCATCATTTCACGCATGGGAATAGGTATCCTTATTCATCATTACTATCATTTTCATTGTTAAAGAGATCAGTATTTTTAAAGGTATCGGGGGGTAAATCAAGATCATTTTCTTTGCTATTGAGTCGAATATCGACAATTTTTGCTTCTGGAAAATGGTTGAGGACTTTCGCGATATCAGGATCTGTCTCTGCATGGGAAAAAAGAGTCTTTTGAATCGCGACACTTTCTTCTTGTAAGGTTGGACCGCCTCCTGCATTAACAAAAGTTATCACATAGCGTTTTTCAGTCCATTGAGAGATTTTTTTTTCGATATCATGAGCAAAAAATTGAGGGGTATTTTCAGAAAGCCTTAAAGTAATATGCCCAGTTTCAAAAGAAACAGGATGAACAAATTCTTTAACAAGAAGTTTGAAAGGCACGTCATTATGTTGTTCGGCTAATTTAACAATATCGTGTAAAGAATTAATCACGAGAGTTTTAGGCTCAGTAATTTCTCCTGTTATTTGCATGACAGAATGTGATAAATTTGCAATATTTTCAGAAAAGTTAGTAGATTGAGAAGTTTCAAGAGTTTCTGTTACTTCTAGGGCTTTGGTGTTGTCAGGTATTTGACTTTTAATGAAATTTTCTGGTTTTAAGGAGTGATCTAATTGGTTTTGCAAGGATGTTTTTAAATCTGACTGATTTGGTAATGTATGTGAAAAGCTCGAGGAAGAATGGACATCAATTGTTGTTTCTTGTGTTATGTTATTTGCATTTATCGATTCTTTATGAGAAGAGTTTGTAACGAGCGTGAGAGGTGTTTTTTCTTGTGTAAGTTTTTTTAAAGCTTCATCAAGAGTAGGGAGATTAGCTGTGTGTGCAAGACGGATTAAAAGCATTTCAGTTGCTTGAAGTGGACGTGCAGTTTGATTAACTTCTTGTAAACCTTTGAGTAACATTTGCCAGCTTCGAGATAAAACAGGAACGGAAAGTTTTTTTGAAAAGTCTAAACTTCTTAAACGTTGTTCTTCAGTTAGTGAGAAATCTTCCACTATTTCTGGTGTGAAACGTAAACGTGTAACCAGATGATTAAAATCGGCTAATTCTGTTAATATTGTAAGAGGATCAGCGCCTGCATCATATTGACTTCGTAATTCATGTAATGCATGGACAACATCGCCCTTCATGATAAATTCAAAGAGATCAATAACACGTGCTTGATCTGCTAATCCTAACATTGTACGCACTGCAGTGGCATTAACATTGCCATTGCTATGGGCAATTGCTTGATCAAAAATGGATAATGCATCACGTGCAGAGCCTTCTGCAGCACGAACAATCATAGAGAGTGCTTGCTCTTCTACTTCGACCTTTTCATATTTCGCAATTTGGTGCAAATGCGCACACAAAGCTTTTGATTCAATTCGTCGCAAATCAAAACGTTGGCAACGCGAAAGAATTGTAATGGGAACTTTGCGAATTTCTGTTGTGGCAAAAATAAATTTTACATGGAATGGAGGTTCTTCAAGAGTCTTCAACAAACCATTAAAGGCTTGCGTTGAGAGCATATGGACTTCATCGATAATATAAACTTTATAGCGCGCAGAAACAGGACGATAGCGTATTTGTTCGATAATTTCACGAATATCGTCAATGCCCGTATGAGAAGCAGCATCCATTTCTATAACATCAATATGGCGTCCTTCGATAATTTGTGTGCAATGTTCACCAAGAGAGTCCAAGTTAGTTGTTGGTTGGTTAATATCTTTGGTTTTATAATTAAGCGCACGTGCCAAAATACGGGCTGTTGTCGTTTTCCCTACACCACGAATCCCTGTTAACATCCACGCTTGTGCAATACGACCTTTTTCAAAGGCATTGGTGAGAGTACGCACCATAGCTTCCTGACCAATGAGGTCAGAAAAATTTTGAGGTCGATATTTACGAGCAAGAACACGATAGGCTGCTTCTACCGGTGCATTTTCCATGAATGTTTCCAACTTCGAAGTTCTTTATGCGTAGTACATTTTGATCATACACAAAGCATAGGTCAATCCTGTACTTCCATATAAAAGGATTTTTTTTCAATCAATTTATTTTTATGGGGTCATTTGCTTAAAAATAACCAAATCCCTTTACCTACTGCATACAAATGCTGCTCTGAAGATTAAATACCTTGCAAAAACATAGCATAAAAATAACCTCTTCAGAAAAATAGGAGGCCGGCACGATGACCCGTACCAGAACTCGTTGGGGCTGCTTCTTTCCAGACCTGACCCAGTTGGCGAGTAGTTCGTCCACCACCAACCTCCCAAATTCATATTGTCGATTTGGAATGAAAAATCAAGATCAGAAACAAAAAATATCATAAGAACGAGAAAGAATTTTTCTTTTGTGTTTAATTTATTGAGACATAAACAACCAAAAGATTGAGGATTTATCAGTTTTCATAGCAGTCGCTGTTCATATTTCTTTTGTCTGAAATATTCGCTTCGTTTAAGAGAATGAGAGGTTATCAGGATACTTTCATTCACTAAAACCTGTAAAAGTTTGGGGATAGATATATCTATTCTAAAACTATGAAATTAAATCATTGGAAAATTTGCAACAGTAACAAAGGCCAATAAAGCATATAAATTATGCATGAGTTAAAGTAAGAAAGTTAGAAGAAGAGTACAGTTCATGAATATTATAACATATTGATTGAATAGCATTATTCTCCTTATGCAAAACAGAACACCCCAAATAGCATAACTTAATATTATCCATTCACATGTTTTTTTAAGAAATATTATTAATCATAATCTCCTGTATCACAATTTGTTCCAATCACTTTTCTTTTCGTAATATTTTTAAAAATATAATTTCCTGATGAAGGAAAGCTGATATGAAGAGATTTTATATCTTTCAATGTAAAGATCTTCTTTTCCTTATCGTGGATTATTTTCTTTTCATCATCAGCAACAATTCTCAATTTGTTTAAATCAGAAGCGGTGGAGTACGATAAAGTAAAAGATACTTTTTTCGGTTTAAACACCTCGCAAGAATATTCAACTCCTTGACGGATTATATCGGAGGAGATAATTGTAACACTTTCATCTGGCGCAAAATTCCATTCTCTCTCACCAAATCCAGCAAATGCAACACTAGAGCAGGCGAGAATATTTGCAGCTAATAAGCCTTGCGTGAAGATTTTTTTCATTATCCTCTCCATTTTTCCTAAAGTAGAATGAATCATAAATCAGTTTTTATAAATAAAAAAGTTCAAACGTAATACAAAAAATATGGTTAAACGAATCTTATAACTTTATAAAATGCACTTTAAAAATTACCTAAATTTAAGAGGTTTGAAATATTTATTATCTCAAATATACTCTGATGATAAGTTAAATTGTTTTTATGAGCTAAGTTAGAAGTTTGTTATCTTTATTGAGATAAACAGCTATAGGAAATGATATGTTGTCTTCAGGATCTTTCTTTTATATGAGGTAAAATGGATGGTACAAGTGCTTTCATTTTCGGTTGTTGTGTTTCTTTAGGTAGGTTTTTGTACGCGTTGAACTGCTTTTATTATAATGTAATTTGTCAAAAAACATTATCAAAGCAATTTATATATTTCGTTATTGGATGTAATTATCCTTTTTCTACTTTAGCTTCATGATGAAGCGCGTTTAGCATAAAAAATGAGTTTTTCCACAACACATAGCATTATAGGATTTTTAGAATGCTCTTCGAGATCAGCGAAAAATGATGGTGGTTTTGTTGCTTCTATATATATGATGTTCGATCGTTTTGTGCTGGATAAGTACCGATAATACGCAATTCGGCAGAAAAGAAAGACAATTCTTCTAAGGCAAGTTTCATCATGGGATCTTCAGGATGCCCTTCAATGTCAACAAAGAATTGTGTTGCATTGAAATTTCCACCAATTTGATAGCTTTCTAATTTTGTCATATTGATACCATTTGTTGCAAATCCTCCCATAGCCTTATAGAGAGCAGCCGGGACATTGCGTACTCGAAAGAGAAGACTGGTGATAATTTTTTCTCCATTTGTAGGTTTTGGAACATGTCGTTTAGAACGTGAAAGGATGACAAAACGGGTAATATTATGAGAGTTATCTTCAACATCTCTTTCAAGAATATTAAGCCCATAGAGTTCTGCTGCGATCAGAGGTGCTAAGGCAGCTTGTGAACGTTGGGCACTTTTTTTAATAAATTTTGCAGCTCCAGCGGTGTCCGCAGACACAACAGGTTTCCAACCGTTGTTTCGTATGATGTTTCGGCATTGTGCAAGGGCATGCGTATGACTGTGGACAGTTTTAATTTCGTCATGGGTAACGCCGGGCAAAACCATTAATTGAAAATGGATAGGCAAAAAATATTCATCAATAATATAAAGTGATGATTGTGGTAAAAGATGATGGATGTCTGCAACACGTCCAGCAAGAGTATTTTCAATAGGGATCATAGCAAGATCAGCTTCCCCATTTTCCACCAAATTAAGGGCGTCCTCAAAAGTAGCAGAGGGCACAGCATCCATATTGGGAAACATATTAGAGCACGCAATATGGGAATTAGCTCCATATTCTCCTTGGAAAGAGATTTTATTGGTTTTTTTGAGTGTTTTCATGCTAAAATCTTACGTATTCTATCGAGATCACGTTGCGTGTCGACACCTAAAGGAATTGTATCGACTATTTCCACATCGATACGCATATTATGCTCTAATGCACGTAATTGTTCAAGTTTTTCACGCATCTCAAGTGTAGAGGGTTTGAATGATACAAACTTCTCAAGTGCTTCGCGCCGATAGACATATATTCCAATATGATGATAAAGAGGACCATCCCCATAGGGAGCCGTGGCACGAGTGAAATAAAGAGCACGAAGGCGATTTTGAGAAAGCGGTGTCCCAATGATTTTGACAACATTGGGATCTCTTTTTTCATTTTCTTCAATGATGTGAGCCCCCAAAGTTGCGATATTAGTAAAGCTATTTTCTAAAGGGCGTAGCGCACTAATAATTTCACGAGGCGTTATTGTTGGGAGATCACCTTGTATATTTAAAATAGCATTGTAGCGTTGCTCAGGATCAATACGCATTAAAGCTTCATAAATACGATCAGATCCAGACTTATGATCACTTCGTGTCATAATACATTCATGCCCATACTCTGCAACAGCTTTGGCGATATCATTGTGATCTGTTGCAACGATTGTACGCCCTATTGCCGCTTTTTTGGCTTGTTCTACAACATGAACAATCATCGGCTTTCCACCGATTTCAGCGAGAGCTTTTTGGGGAAGGCGGGTTGAGCTTATACGGGCAGGAATAAGAATAATTGGTTCAAGAGCCATTGCAAGATTCCAAATGTTGTTTGTGATGCATTTATGATGTTGTGTGGTATAAAGAAAAAGCTTAAACTCAAAATGGTAATGAAACCGTGAACATTTGAGTTTTTATGAATCGCTCGAAAGTTATCTATTTTATTTGTGCGTGTTTATGTGTGCTGGTCATTGTTGTAGGAATTTCCACACTTAGCGATATCGTTTATGATCGTTCTCCATCAGTTGAATATAATCATACTGTTGCCAAGAATGATACATTTAAAGAACAACAGGAAAAAACAGCTGTTTCTCTATCACTAAATAGCCGCCTTCAACAAGGTAATTTTGAAAATGGTCGTAAAATTTTTCGTCAATGTGCCATATGCCATACTTCTGGACGCAATCAAGCAGGGCGCGTTGGTCCAGTTCTTTGGGAGATTGTCAATCGTCCTTTGGCATCAGCAGCAGGTTTTGCGTATTCACGGGCGTTGCGTGCACATTCTGATCAAAAATGGGATTTTGTAACGTTAGATCGTTATCTGCATTCTCCAAATAAAACATTTCCTGGGACTATTATGTCTTTCCGAGGCATTAAAAATGACCAAGATCGAGCTGATCTTTTGCTTTATTTACGCAGTTTATCCGATCATCCTGTTCCCATACCAACGGATAATCATAAAGCAAACGAGCCAAACCAACCTATACCGTAGATGGCTCATTTTTTTATCGAATGAGCTCTATTGATGTCTTGATAGGGAAAACTCTCCCACGTAAAATAGAATACACTTAAACTTTGCATATTTCCCCGCTTGTTTTAAAGAGATATTTTGAGAAAATGCACTCTTTACACTGTCATCTGCCGATTGGTTTTCAAGATCATTTTATTTACTTTTTCAACATATGCTTGTCTGTGAAATTATCGCTGAAAGATTATCCATTCATGAGCAAGAGTTTTCTGCTTCTGAATGCAATATTGCAATAATTGTGTGATTAAAGCTTTCCATGAGTTTTATCTTAATCCTTCTATAACAACATCAATTTCCATGTGTTTTTCTCACTAGACAGAAACAATTGGTTATTCTTATACGTGCAATAATCTTAAGCTGCATTTTATGATGCTTGATGAATAGACATTTTTTCTTGAGGTTAGAGGTGGAGGTAATGATCATTGACCTTGTTATAGTATCGATAACTAAAATATGACTAAGATTATTTATGGGGTATGGTTTGAAGGAAGCATTTTCGTGTCGATGATTTGCGGTAAAACATCAGTATTCCAGTTTCAATACATATCGCGAGAGCCTTGAAAGTTAGTAGGGATGAAATCATGATTCTCCAGGCTTTTTAAGGCTATGTATTTTCTTTGGAATTTGACCGTTTATAGGTAATAACATTAAATTGCGCTAATAATCCATTATAGAGAAGAATCTTTCCTACTAATGGTTCTCCGATGTTTGTGATTATTTTAATCGCTTCCATTGCTTGTAGGGTTCCAATAACGCCGGGTAAAACACCAATGATGCCAGCTTCAGCACATGTTGGAATAGTATCGGGTGCAGGAGGGGTGGGGAATAAATCACGATAGTGAGGGTTATTGTCTTTATACGGCATAAGGACGGTTAATGAGCCATTAAAACGTTCTACAGCACCGCTGATTAAAGGCTTTTTGCATTGGGCCGCGTGATCAGCAAGAAGATAGCGTGTGGTAAAATTATCACTTCCATCAACAATGATATGGTAAGCATTGAGCAATTTATCCACATTACTTTTATCTAAGCGTAGGGTGTGCTTTTCAACCATAACATGGGGATTTATTGCTTTTATAGTGGTTTCAGCACTCTCTGTTTTGCTTTGTTTGATGGCATCTGTCTTATGAATAACTTGGCGTTGTAAATTGGAAAGAGAAACGGTGTCGTTATCGACAATTCCAAGGGTTCCAACACCTGCGGCAGCCAAATAAGTTAAGACAGGCGCCCCAAGACCACCAGCACCCACAACAAGAACCCGCGCTTTTTTGAGCTTTTGCTGCCCCGCACCACCAATTTCCGGCAAAATGATGTGGCGTGCATAGCGTTCGATTTCTTCGTTATTGAATTTTGTATCTGTTTCTTGTGTCATGAATTTTCTCTTGTCATCGTTATTTTATTGTTTACTAAGTTTATGATGCACAGACCAGTCTGCTTTTAGGATAAGGGAGGATTTATTTATGAAAATTGCCATTCAGATGGATCATATTGCAACAGTTCGGATTCAAGGAGATACGACATTTGCCCTCGCTTTAGCAGCGCAAGAACGTGGACACTCTCTTTTTCATTATACTCCAGATCGTTTATCTTTGTGCAATGGTTGTGTGATTGCACGACTAGAATCATTGACTGTCCATGATGAAGAGGGGAACCATTATCAGTTAGGAAAGCCTGTTCGCACGGAATTAAAAGATATGGATGTGGTTCTTTTGCGCCAAGATCCGCCTTTTGATCTCAATTATATTACCACCACACATTTGTTAGAACGTATTCATCCTAAAACACTTGTTTTGAATGATCCGGCATGGGTACGCAACAGTCCAGAAAAAATTTTTGTGACAGAATTTTCTGATTTGATGCCGGAAACGTTAATTACCAAAGATATTGAAGAAATAACTGCTTTTAGAGAGAAATTTGGCGATATTATTGTGAAACCACTTTATGGGAATGGGGGCGCTGGTGTATTTTATTTAAAACAAGATGATCGCAATTTAGCATCGTTGTTGGAAATGTTTACAGACATTTATCGCGAACCTTTTATTGTTCAGCGTTATTTAGAGGCCGTACGAAAAGGAGATAAACGGATTATTTTGCTTGATGGTACGCCTGTTGGAGCCATTAATCGAATTCCAACGAAAACAGATGTACGTTCGAACATGCATGTTGGAGGGCGTGCGGAAAATGTTGAGTTAACAAAACGTGATTATGAAATTTGTGAACGCCTTGGTTCATCCTTAAAGGAACGTGGTCTTCTTTTTGTAGGGATTGATGTGATTGGAGGTTATATAACAGAAATTAATGTAACGTCTCCTACGGGCATTCGTGAAATTAAGCGCTTCTGTGGTACAGATATTGCGCATCTGTTTTGGGATGTTATTGAGTCCAAATGTTCAAATTAATTTATACAGAATCCAAGCATGCTTTTGTGAAAAAAATGATCCATATTGTTTTTTTATATTTGTTATGTTGCAAATGTGAATTAGAATGACCGTATGGTATAAAGTAAGAGGCTTTATTCTCAATGTTTAGGGAGTTTATAGATGAGCAGAGTCTTATCAATTGGAATGGGATTGGTTTTTGCGTTACTGCTGTCAGTAAATATAGGTAGCGCACGCGATCAAATACAGGTTACTGGCTCATCTACAGTTTTACCTTATCAAAAGATTGTCGCTGAGACATTTGGAGAAATTTATCCCCATTTTAAGGTTCCTGTTATCGAATCGGGTGGGACAGGAGCAGGAATTAAGGAATTTTGCCGCGGTATTGGGGAGAACACTGTTGATATTGTTAATGCTTCACGAGCAATGAAATCGAGTGAATTGCAATCTTGTTTTGATGCTGGTGTGAAAGATGTTGAAGAAATACGCATTGGGTATGATGGCATTGTTCTTGCAACAGATATTAACGGTCCTGATTGGAAATTACAGCCGTTAGATGTTTATAAGGCCCTTGCGGCTCGAGTTATTATAGATGGAAAGTTACAGCTCAATAATGTTTCGAAATGGAGTGCCATCAATAGTGCTCTTCCTGATTGGACGATAGCAGTCTATATTCCTGGAGAAAAGCATGGAACGCGGGAAGTTTTTGAGGAAAAATTACTCGCTGTGGGCTGTAAAGAGAGTGGGGCAGTTGAAGTGATGAAGTCTTTAGGAATGGATGATAAGCAGATACACGCTGCTTGTATTGCGGTCCGTAAGGATGGAAAAGCGGTTGATATTGATGGTGATTATTCTGAAACATTTGCGCGTCTAACTTCGAATAAAAAAGGGGTTGGTATTTTTGGTTTGTCTTTTTATCAAAATAATGCTGATAGGCTAAAGGTTGCCGATATTAACGGTTTTGCGCCGACAGTTGAGACAATTTCTAGTGGACAATATTCAGTTTCTCGTCCACTTTTTTTCTATATTAAGAAAGCACATTTAGATATTGTTTCAGGTTTGCGAGAGTATATTGATTTTTTCCTTTCTGATCAAATGATTGGTCCGGATAGCCCTTTGGCTGAATATGGCTTGATTGTTGCTCCTGAAAAGGAGCGCCAAGCACAGCGTTCTGATTTTTCTGCTGGTCGGGTAATGATGTTGAAATAATTTTCTGGGAATAATTTATTGGATTGCCGGAGTAGGCGTTTTCGGTGCTATTTTTTTATAAAAACTGAAAGATAAAATGCGCATTTCCTTCATTGTTTTTTTGTTATTGCTTCTTGGGTTTTGTGGCTTTTGTATTTCTTATATGCGAGCGCGCACTCTTGAATACAAACATCATAAAATGCATTCTCGTGCGTATTATTATGGTTGGTGGACTTTTTTGATTACTGTTATTCCAGCTTTTATTTTTTTAATTTTGTGGGATGCTGGGAGTACAATTTATTTAGAATATAATGCCTCTCGAGAGTTTTGGGCATATAGCGCGCATATAACAGAATCTATCAATCATGATCTCCTTTGGGAGACTCTTCGAAGTATCATCAAAATGATTGATCACTTTGAAGGGGATCTTTCCACCACTTCCTATAAGGAAGTGCAGGCACAATTACTGTCCAAAGGATTGATTTTACCTCATGACGTATCGGATGATGTGTTCAAAACAGCACGGTCATGGATATTTTCTTCTGAAAAGCTTCAATTTATTGGTCATAGTTTCCTTTTTGCTGTTGCCTCCTTTGGTTTTATCTGTGGAATGATACAAATTGCGCCTCATCAACGTGCACGCAATAAGGTTGAATCTTTAATTATTATTGGGTTGGCGTGTGCTTCTATCGTTGCAGTCTTGACGACAATAGCCATTGCACTTTCTCTGTTTTTTCAGACAATAAGCTTTTTTCAGTCTGTATCCATTTCAAATTTCTTTTTAGGAACGGTTTGGGATCCGCGTTTTTCCGCGAGCAGTTTAAGCGATGAAGGTGGACAATTTGGTTTAATACCGCTCCTTGCTGGTACGCTTTATATTGCATTTGTCGCTATGCTTTTTGCTGTACCTATAGGCTTATTTTCAGCTCTTTATATGGCCGAGTATGCTTCTGCACGCTTGCGCGCAATTGTAAAACCATTATTAGAAGTTCTTGCTGGCATCCCAACCATTGTTTATGGTTTTTTTGCTTTGAAGATTGTAGGACCCTTTTTACGTGATCTGTCTGTTTCTCTATCAGGAGGGAGTGGTTTTATTATGGCACAAAGTGTTTTAACGGCTGGTATTGTAATGGGAATTATGTTGATTCCTTTTGTTTCTTCTTTGTCGGATGATGTTATTACAGCCGTTCCACGCATTTTACGTGAAGGTTCTTATGGTTTAGGGGCAACGCAATCTGAAACAATTAAAAAAGTCGTTATACCAGCAGCGCTTCCCGGAATTATGGGGGCTATTTTGTTGACGGCATCGCGTGCAATTGGGGAAACAATGATTGTGGTTTTGGCGGCAGGTGTTGCAGCAAACTTAACTCTTAATCCTTTTGAAGCAATGACCACCATGACGGTTAAGATTGTTAATCAATTGACCGGTGATTTTGAGTTTAATTCTCCACAAACTCTGGTGGCTTTTGCCTTGGGAATGACACTCTTTGTGATGACACTCTTGATGAATATTTTAGCTCTTTATATTGTGCGTAGATATCGGGAACAATATGAATGAAAGAAGATTTTTTTCCTCGTCGCAATATTAGCCTTAAGCGTCGGTATAGGGCTGAACGTCGTTTTCGTGCCTATGGTTTGATTGCTATTTTTATTGGTTTGTTTTTTTTATTTGCGCTTTTATGGTCTATTATGAGTCAAGGCTATACAGCTTTTTTTCAAAGTGAAATGACATTATCGATTTATTTGGATGAAAAGATCATTGATCCAAGTGGTCAACGTCAAACAAAACCACAAATCCTCATGACAGCGAATTATCCGCTTCTTGTACGCAATGCTTTAGCAAAAAAACTTGATGTTAATCCAAATGATCGAGCCTCTTTGCGGGACATTAACCGTATGTTTTCAAATGGTGTCCGTGTTCAACTACGTGAAATGGTGACAAAAAATCCTAAACTGATTGGCACAATGCAAAAAATAAAAGTTTTGGCAGCCGCGGATATTGATTCTGCTTATAAGGGACAGATTGATCTGCAGGTAGAAGAAAAAAACCGCAAAGTTTCTAATCGACAAGTGGAATGGATAAAGCGTTTAGCGCATGATGGTACGCTTTATAAGACATTTAATACTGGTTTTTTTACATTTGGCGCTTCAAGTCGTCCTGAGACTGCGGGATTAGGTGTTGCGATCATTGGTTCTCTTTATATGATAGGCATCGTTTTATTGATTTCACTCCCGATAGGCATAGCAACGGCTCTTTATTTAGAAGAATATGCGCGCAAAAATAAATTTATAGATTTTATTGAGGTTAATATCAATAACCTTGCCGCTGTTCCTTCGATTGTTTTTGGTCTTTTAGGACTTGCAGTTTTTGTTAATTTTTTAGGATTACCACGTTCAGCTTCTTTTGTTGGTGGTCTTGTTTTAGCGCTCATGACTCTTCCCACGATCATTATTGCAACACGTTCTGCTTTGCGTGCTGTTCCTCTCTCTATTCGTGCGGCAGCTTTAGGGTTGGGAGCATCAAAAACACAAATGATTTTTCATCATGTTGTTCCTTTAGCAGCGCCGGGTATTTTAACGGGTACGATTATTGGAGTAGCTCAGGCTTTGGGTGAAACAGCACCTTTGCTTTTGATTGGAATGGTTGCTTTTGTTGTTAATATTCCTACGACGCCCATGGATCCGGCAACAGCTTTGCCTGTTCAAATTTTTATGTGGGCGGGTGGGGCAGAGCGCGCTTTTGTTGAAAAGACATCGGGGGCTATTATTGTATTAATGATTTTTCTTGCAATCATGAATATTTCTGCGGTTTTTTTACGTCGACGATTTGAACGCCGCCAGTAATTTTAATAAATAACAACTTCGATAAGGTTTTTGTAAGGTGAGTTTTTGTAATGAAGATTAAAATGCGTGGTCAGGATGTAAAGGTTTCTTATGGAGAAAAAGAAGCACTTCATGGTATTACCCTTGATATTCCTGAACATCAAGTCACTGCTTTGATTGGTCCATCAGGATGCGGGAAGTCGACCTTTTTGCGTTGTTTCAACCGTATGAATGATACGATTGAAGGGGCTAAAATAACGGGTCTTATCACTTTAGATGGAGAAAATATTTATGACCAGAGAATTGATGTTGTAGAATTACGAGCCCGTGTTGGAATGGTTTTTCAAAAGCCTAGCCCTTTTCCAAAATCTATATTTGAAAATGTTGCCTATGGACCGCGCATTCATGGTTTGGTAAAAACACGTTCTGAATTGCATGATGTGGTTGAAAAAAGTTTGAGGCAGGCGGGTTTATTTGAAGAAGTAAAAGACCGTCTTCATGATCTTGGAACAAGTTTATCCGGAGGACAACAACAGCGTTTATGTATTGCGCGTGCCATTGCGGTTAGTCCCGAAGTTATTTTGATGGATGAGCCTTGTTCAGCTCTTGATCCCATTGCGACGGCTCGGATTGAAGAGCTTATCGATGCGTTACGGCAAAATTATACAATTGTTATCGTAACACATTCCATGCAACAGGCAGCACGTGTTTCTCAATATACGGCTATGTTTCATTTAGGGCATTTGGTCGAAGTTGGTGCAACTGAAATGATTTTCACTTCACCAAAAGAACAACGGACGCAAGATTATATTACTGGGCGTTTTGGATAGGTGAATTGAGGAAACTAAGATATGTCTATGAACCATACTGTTCGTTCTTATGATGCGGAACTAAAATATCTAAAAGCAAGGATTACAGAAATGGGGTGCCATGCGGAAAGAATGATTGAACGTTCTGTTGCATCAGTTGTCTGTAGTGATCTTCAACTTGCAACGGCAGTGATTGCCGATGATGTGTTTTTAGATGAAGCAGAACGTGATATTGATGAAAAAGCGGTTGCTATTATTTGCAAGCGTCAACCGATGGCTGTAGATTTGCGTGAAATTATAGGAGCCATTCGTATTTCTTCTGATCTTGAGCGGATTGGGGATATGGCCAAAAACATTGCTAAGAGAACAGTTGCCCTTTCAGAAATACGTCAAGCTGCGTCTTTTTATCATGGGCTTGAAACAATTACAGCTCTAGCTCTCAATCAATTAAAAGAAGTTTTAGATGCTTATACGAGTCGCCGATTAGAGCGTGTTGACGCTGTGCGTGAGCGTGATGAGAAGATTGATGCTTTGTATACTTCTCTTTTTCGTGAACTTTTGACATATATGATGGAAGATATGCGCAATATTACGGTTTGTACGCATTTACTGTTTTGTTTAAAGAATATTGAACGAATTGGTGATCATGTTACCAATATTGCTGAAATGTTGCATTATATCATAACGGGTTATCATATGTCTTCTGATCGTCCTCGTGATGACCTTACGTATAAAGTTGGTATAGATGAGAAGAAAAGAGATTAAATTTTTCTGAGATATCTAAAAGTAAGCTTGTAGATACATTGAGCATTTTCTTACAATACAAAGCTCTAGAAAGAATATAAAAAGAATATAATGACCATATTATGAAAAAGTACAAAGAAACAACAAAGAGTTTTTTCAGGCGAACAGGATAGATTGTTAACTCTTGATGTGACATATTTATATATTGAATGATATCATCATCCATATTATGGCTGTATGGGGGGCTTTCTGATCATTTTATTAAAATTTATATAATTTATATTAAGGGGGATATCTGTATTATTTTTTCAATATTGATGCAAAGAGTTTTAATATCCAAATATTTTTCGCCCAATCTTTTAGTATGGAGAATGAGTGTTCATATTATTTTATTGCGATTGAAAGGCGTAGGATTCTAGAGGTCCATATTGTGCCATGAGGAGCGACGATATTGATCTATAAATTAAGAATATTTTATTTTTTATTTCGCATAGATAGTTTTTGATTACCATTTGTATTAAAATTTTACTGAGTGGTAACAATTAGCGGTGTACTTTATTGAGAGATACATTTAAAGTTCATTTCAAAATTTGAATAGCTCAGAGATTATAGGAATGTGTTGCCTAAGATGAAAAAAAATCGTTGGAATGTTTTTGTTACCTGTTGCGTAGCACCGTTGGTTGTTGTGGGGTGTGCTGCAAATCATTTAGATGCTGGAAAAGTAAATAATAAGGAGACAAAAACAGTTACGTATCCATTGACAGAGCGCCAATGTCTTATGCGTGCGATGTATTTTGAATCAAATCGCTCAAGTCGTGAAGGAATGATTGCCGTTGGAACGGTTGTTATGAATCGTGTTAATTCAACTGCCTATCCCAAGACAATTTGTGGTGTTGTTGGTCAATATAAGCAATTTGCTCCTGGTGTTTTAACGCGTCCCATGACGGAGAAAGCATCTGTTGCTCGTGTAAGAGAGGCTGCTGATGCTGTTTTACGGGGTGAACGAGATAAGAAAGTTAAACACGCTAAGTTTTTTCATACCGCAGGTTTGTCTTTCCCTTATAAAAACATGCACTATGTTCATGTTGCAGGAGGTAATGCTTTTTATGAAAAACGATCCCGTGATGGATCACTTCAAGTTCCTACGGATAATCGCCCTTATAATGTTGCTTATGCTTTTGCTCAGGAACGTTCTGATTATGCGCCAAGCTTTATTGATAAAGGTTTAGAAAGTCAGGGAGTAAAGGCAGAGAAAAATGCATCTCCTTCAACAACAGCAGCACAGTCCAAGACGGTACAGCCTACGTCTTTTGCTATGGTCCAGCTTGATAAAGTTCCTATTCCAGCTTATGCGCCTAGACATCTAGCTCAGAAAGAGGAAAATAAAACAGGTATGGCGTTGCCTTCATCAGATCAGTTAAATGCAATTGTTGCAATGTTAGAAAAACGACACAGAAACTGGTAAGTTTTTTGTGTGACCAAAGAAGATTTTACACTCCATTGCGGTTTATGAATTCAGTGAGCTCTTTAGTAAGAGTGATGCGTATAAATAGACGTAGAGAAAGTATATTGAAAGGACCTGGAAAAACAATTTAGAATATGGTGGCGTAAGGAACGCATTTTATTTAAAGAAGGGTATGGGTAATGTATTTTGATATTCATGAGACAATTTCACCTGAAATGCTTAATCGTCTTGCAGAAGTTACGGTAAAAGTAGGGTTAAATTTACAAGAGGGGCAGGATCTTGTTTTGACTGCTCCAGTTTCAGCATTACCTTTTGTTCGACGTATTGCGTATCATGCTTATAAGGTTGGTGCTGGTGTCATTACACCACTTTTTAGTGATGATATGTTATCGCTTACACGTTTTGAAAATGCCCATACGGCTAGTTTTGATTGTGCCCCTTCTTGGCTCTATGAGGGAATGGCGAAGGCTTTTGAAAATGGGGCTGCACGTTTAGCGATTGTTGATGATAATCCTTTGCTTCTTTCCAATCAAGATTTTGATAAGATTGCGCGGTTAAATAAGGCGACTTCGCTCGCTTACCAACCTGCTCTCAAAAAAATATCGAATTTTGCTATCAATTGGTCGATTGTTGCTTATCCAACAGCGGGATGGGCTGAAGCAATGTTTCCTTCTTTACCGCTTAATGAGGCGATTAAAAAATTAGCTGATGCAATTTTTTCTGCTTCCCGTGTGACAGGAGAAGATCCAGTGCATGCGTGGATTGCTCATAATGAAAATTTGAGGAAACTATCATCTTGGCTTAATGAGCAGCGTTTTTCTGCTTTGCACTTCACAGGACCAGGGACTGATTTAACAGTTGGTTTGGCAGATGATCATGAATGGCATGGAGGTGCATCCGTTGCTCAAAATGGTGTTGTTTGCAATCCTAATATTCCGACAGAAGAGGTTTTTACGACTCCTCATGCTCATAGGGTTGAAGGTTTTGTTCGTTCAACAAAGCCCCTTTCCTATCAAGGAACACTGATTGATAATATTGAAGTGCGTTTTGAAGCAGGGCGCATTGTTGATGCCCATGCATCAACAGGCGAGGCAGTTTTTCAGCGGATTTTGCAAAGTGATGAGGGTGCAAGCCGATTAGGCGAAGTTGCTCTTGTCCCTCATTCTTCACCAATTTCTAAGAGCGAGCTTCTTTTTTATAATACCTTATTTGATGAAAATGCAGCCTGTCATATTGCTTTAGGGCAGTGTTACTCCAAATGCTTTTTAGAGGGAGCCTCATTGACATCAGAAGAGATTGCAGCACGTGGTGGTAATAAAAGTGTTATTCATATTGATTGGATGATTGGCTCTGGTGAAATTGACATAGATGGTATTATGCAAGATGGCGTAAGAGTTCCTGTATTTCGTAAGGGTGAATGGGCTTAATCCTGTTATGCTATAAAAGTAAAACACACGTCATTTAAGGTCGATAAGTTTTCTTGACAGGGCAAGTACTTTTAGAGTACGCGAATGAATATTCGAGAAAGGGCTTGACCGTAGAGCCTTTCGTTAAGTGAGTCATATCAGTATGAAGTCAAGTGAAGGTTATTGATAGACCAAATAGGGTTAAGAATTTTCGTTTTTGGAGAGCGGGAAAGAGATCAATTGATGAGTTATACGACCGGAAAGTGCATAATTATTAAAGAGGAGTAATGCCTGAGCTTCCTGAAGTAGAGACGGTACGTCGTGGACTCGAATCTGTTGTCACTGATGCAAAGATAGTATCTGTTAAGCTTAATCGTAGAGATTTGCGTTTTCCTTTTCCTGAGGCTTTTTCTGAAAGGCTTATTGGCAGAAAAATTCTAGAACTTGGTCGGCGTGCGAAATATTTATTATTTCATCTTTCTCAGGATGAAACGATTTTAAGCCATTTAGGAATGTCAGGGTCATGGCGTATAGAGAATAATCTTTTAAGAAAAGCTTTTTCAACGACCAGTAAATTGGTTAAGCATGATCATTTTATCATGGATATTCAGACAAGAAGTGGTGAAGTTTATCATCTGATTTATAATGATGTACGTCGCTTTGGGTTTATGCTTTTAGTTGATACGGACAAGCTTTATAAGCATCCGCTTTTAAATAAGTTAGGGCTTGAACCGATGAGTCATGAATTTTCTGGTCGTTATTTACAAAAGGCTTTTGTTAATAAAAAAATGTCTCTCAAAGGTGTTTTACTTGATCAGTCTATCGTTGCGGGACTTGGAAACATTTATGTTTGCGAGGCACTTTGGCGGAGTCGCTTATCTCCACAGCGTGGTGCATTTACATTGGCATCAAAAACTTTATATGCACGTGAACTTGCAGATTCTTTAGCACAGAATATACGCAATGTAATTTCTGAAGCTATTTTATCTGGTGGCTCTTCTTTACGTGATTATATGCATATAGACGGTTCACTTGGTTATTTTCAACATGCTTTTTCAGTTTATGGACGAGAAGGCAAGGAATGTTTGGAATGCGGAACGCCTATTATCCGTATTTTACAGGCTGGGCGTTCAAGTTTTTACTGTTCACAGTGTCAAAAATGAATAAGATCTCTTGCAAAATCCTACAAGAGGCTTAAAGTCAGGATCTTACAATTATACAAATATATAAGGCTTGAGAGGTTTTTTTATGCTGAATAAAGTGCTAACACATCTTGATGAGAATATAGAAAAGAGCCTTGAACGCCTTTTTTCTCTTTTACGTTTTCAATCTATTTCGACAGACTCGGCTTATAAGGATGCATGTCGTCAAGCAGCTGATTGGTTAGTAGAGGATTTAAAAACCATTGGTTTTGAGGCTTCTCGCCGTGACACACCGGGTCATCCAATGGTTGTTGGGCATCATCCAGGACCTTCAGAGGATTGTTTACATGTGTTGTTTTACGGACATTATGATGTTCAACCTGTTGATCCGTTGAGTTTATGGGAGGAGGATCCATTTACACCTTCTTTAAAAGAGAGAGATGGAGAGAAAGTTATTTGTGCTCGCGGTGCTTCAGATGACAAAGGTCAGCTTATGACATTTATTGAAGCCTGTCGTGCATATAAGAAAGAAACAGGACAGCTTCCTATTAAAGTGACTATTTTATGTGAAGGTGAGGAAGAGTGTGCTTCTTCTTCGCTTATTCCCTTTTTAAAAGCAAATAAAGATGAACTTAAGGCAGATTATGCATTGGTTTGTGACACGTCAATGTGGGATGCGGATACCCCCTCTATTGCTCTTTCTCTTCGGGGGATTATGGCAGAAGAGATTATTATCACTGCGGCGGATCGTGATTTACATTCTGGTTATTTTGGAGGAGTAGCAGCTAATCCCATTCGTATTTTAGCTAAAATTTTGGCAGGACTTCACGATGAAAATAATAAAGTGACACTTCCTGGTTTTTATGATGGAGTAGAGGAAACACCACCACATATTTTACAATCATGGAATGCGCTTAATTGTACGGCTGAAAGTTTTCTTGGTCCGATAGGGCTTTCCGTTCCAGCTGGTGAAAAAGGGCGGAGCATTTTAGAACTTGTATGGGCGCGTCCTACCATGGAGTTTAATGGTATTAGTGGGGGCTATGAAGGAGAAGGGATGAAAACGGTTATTGCTTCTCAAGCGAGTTCAAAAGTTTCATGTCGTTTAGTCCATAAGCAAGATCCAGAGAAAATACGTCAAGCGTTACGTAATTATGTATGCAGTGGGATTCCTGCTGACTGTACAGTTGAATTTAAGAATCACGGTTCTTCTCCGGCACTTCAGCTTTCTGATGATGCATCCTTTATCAAGGAGGCGAAGGATGCTTTATCACAAGAGTGGGAAGTTCCTGCTGTCTTGACAGCTATGGGGGGCTCGATTCCAATTGTCGCGGATTTTCGGTCAATTCTTGGTATGGAAACTCTTTTGATTGGTTTTGGATTGGCTGATGATCGTATTCATTCACCTAATGAAAAGTATAATTTAAAATCGTTTCATAAGGGTCAGCGGTCTTGGGCACGTATTCTTACTGCTTTAGCAAATAGGAGGGTAAATGGCTGAGATTCGCGTTCATCAAGGTGATTTGCCAAGTTTAGACAATTATAAAACTGATGCCATTGCGATTGATACTGAGACTTTAGGATTACAACCACATCGTGATCGTTTATGTGTTGTTCAGATTTCTTCTGGAGATGGGACTGCTGATATTATACAGATTGCTAAAGGACAAAAGAGCGCGCCTCATTTGGTCAAGCTTCTTAAAGATAACGCAGTCACCAAGATATTCCATTTTGGGCGTTTTGATCTTGCTATTTTAGCGCATACATTTGGTGTTATGCCAGAGGCTGTTTTTTGTACAAAGATTGCTTCAAAACTTACGCGTACCTATACGGATCGTCATGGCTTGAAAGAAATTTGTAATGAATTGCTAAATGTGAATATTTCTAAACAGCAACAATCTTCAGATTGGGCGGCAGAAACCTTATCACAGGCACAAATTGAATATGCTGCGTCGGATGTGTTATATTTGCATCGTTTAAAGGTTATATTTGAAGAACGTTTAAGACGCGAGGAACGAGAAAGTGTTGCCAAGGCATGCTTTCAATTCTTGCCTATGAGAGCAAAGCTTGATCTTTTAGGATGGTCGGAAGTTGATATTTTTGCCCATAGCTAACTGTAAAGGTTGGCTTTTAATAGAAGTGAATTATTGATGAAAAAGGACAAAATGCCCATCTTATCGGCATTTTGTCCTTTTTCCTCTCATCTTTTTACGATAAGAATTATAATGACATAAGTACTCTTTGATTTGAAGTTTGGGCAATAAAAGTTCTTTTAAAGAGAGGCTAGAAATATACGATAGGTTTGATGCTTAAATCTCTGAAACTAGTATATAGCCTAATTGGGGGAAAATATGAAGGAAACAATTTAAAAAACAATACCCATCCTTACCATCATTAATGCTATTTTTTGCTTTTCAAAAATATCTAAAGCAATGTCTGTTAAGGAATGCATATGACGCATTGCCTTACGCTTTGTGTTTTACACATTCTTTAGCGGAGTCACGTCCCTCATGCAAAATAAAACGCTCTCAACGGAATATATTTAGATTGCTCATTCATGTGTTTTTTTAAGAAACTTTTTTCTCAAGACTCCCAAGCCCATTACACGGTGGCGCTCATGAATGGTGTAACGATCAAGCCTTCCTATGATATAAAAAATCTATTGAGCACTCCATCTTTATGCTTATGAAGTAACAAGCTGCTACCATCACACACTTTGCCAACACACAATTTATGACAGTTCTTGGTTCGATTCATAAAAGGCATTCTTATTGTACAGTTTTACTCTCCGTAGGCTTTCCCACTTGTAATGTGCACACAAATGGTTTTGGTTGATTTAATATGAGAGAGTTTTATGGTATTCGGGGTTCATAATTCAATATGAATAACGCATATTATCATTATAAACCAATATATTGTAGGATTAATATATAAAGATTGTCCACGATTACACGGAACAATACAAAGAATGACACCTAGGCAAAGGGTACCAAAAACAAGCGAGCAGGAGCATGCTTTTGATCAAGCCAAAATGTTATAATAACTTTAGCGTTTAAATGATTTTATAAAAAAAACGCTTTTTCCCGGAGTTTTATCCATATATCAACCTCATTTATGACATGTAAGCGAATAATTTTGTTTCATATATTACGAACAAGTTTGAAATGAGAGTATCTTATGATACTGAAAGCGTTCATTGAATAGGGGAATTATAAATTATGTTTATAAGTCAATATGTTGTGATGATATTTGTGTAGTTTATTGCCTCTAGACAAGAACTTCGTATTTTTATTCATTACCAAATAAGTGATTTCTATGCTGTCCGAGCAGGGTAATTTGCATTTATTTTAAAATTAAAATGCTTCAAAGCTTTGTTTTTTGAGGATTTTCAATTTTTATCTCTAAACATGCTATTTTTTCTGGAAATTTTCAATGAAGACACTAGGTAGAATCCATTATGGATATTTCTATGAGGTTAAATTTATGAACATAAAATATTTTATTACAGCTTTTGCTACTTTTTTTTCAATTTCTTTTGCACAGGGTGCGAGCTTTTTATCTTCTCAAAGGTTCATAGAAGGTATATCTTCTGTTGTTCCTTCTAGAGATTTTTGTTCTAGGGCACGGTTGAGCAAGATCTTATCTGAAGTTGTTCAAATGGAACTTTCTTGCAAAAATAACGGCCAATACATAACAGCAGCTAAGTTAGTACCTGTGTCACATTCTGGTAAAAAAAAGTTTCAAAAGCCTAAAAAAGGGCTAGGAAAAGGAAAACGGCCAAACCTATTTTCACGAAATCCAATGAGTTATTAAAAAGTGAGAAAACAGCATAAAAGGGTGGATGTTTGGGTATTGAATAAAGAAGATATTTTTTATCACTTAAAAACAGGGGGCGTTATTTGCTTTCTAAGGGTGTTATGATTATGCGTGGAGTTATGAATAGTGCTGTTCGGAAAAGGTCGGGGCAGGGAGATTTCTGTAAAAGAATACACTGTGTAATGGGCGATTGTTTATTGCAAATTTCATGAAATTATATAATGTGTAGATTTTAGATTGCTCTATTATATTATGTCGCAAATTCCCTCATTTGAGGTGTGGTTATATAAGGTATATAGAGCTCATTTATTTAAGTGTTTTTAGGATACGGGGTGGATCAAGAGTAGGGCTTGGTCCATAAAGCTTT
Source organism: Bartonella gabonensis (assembly GCF_903679515.1). Lineage (GTDB taxonomy): Bacteria > Pseudomonadota > Alphaproteobacteria > Rhizobiales > Rhizobiaceae > Bartonella > Bartonella gabonensis. Next base: position 3,502 of record NZ_CAHOYM010000003.1, on the reverse strand, counting down.
GAATTAAGTAAATCACATGGCGGTAAATCAAGATAAATCCGCTTGACAAGAATCAGGGCTGTTTGCAGACAGAATCTGATAAGTTTTCTCCATCAAAATCGAGGAGTAAGCCTGTGGTGAAGGATAACAAAGCTTTATTTGAATATTAAACTTTTGAGTTTTGTTGGGGTGTTTCGACTATAGATAAAATATTCTTTAATTTGTCTATTTAAAATATCAAATATCTTTTCTGCAAAATTCATGAATTTTAAAGCAAGGTTTTGTTTGAAAACTTGCAGAAAATTTTTCATTTTTTCAGCTTTAGGGAGAGTTTTTATATAAGTTTCAATGTTTATCATGTCAGTTGTTTGTCATGAGTTTTTTTTCAATGTAGGTTATAAAAGAGTATGAAATTGATCGCCTACAAAGAAGGCTAAAGCTTTAAAAAAGATTTTCTATAAGGTTAAGATAAAAAATGGTCAATCTTTCAAAAACAATAAGTGCCTAAAGTAAAAACAAAGAGTAGGTAAGTTGAACGTGATCTTTTTGCAATCATGAAGTATTCGAAACTTTGTTTATGTGCAATACACATTCTTTACAGTAAAAAAACAACCAAAGAGCTATACGCATTTGATCAAGCAGAGGCTAAAAACATTGTTTGTATAAATTTATTTGTATAAATTTAAATAGAACGGTTACATTGGCTTTTGTTTTTTTATGAGTGTGTCATTTTTGCTACAGATATCTGAAGGTAGGGCTCTATATGAAGTGACGTGTTCAAATAAATATTCAGCTATGGAGAGAAAATATGAATATGAAATGGTTAATAACAGCTTCTACTTTCGCTTTTGTTTCAGTTTCAGCGGCGCAGGCAGCAGATGTTATTGTTCCCCCGAGTCCAACACCTGTTGCTCCCGTTGTTGTTGCACCAACTTTTTCTTGGACAGGTTTATACCTTGGTGGGCAGATTGGTGGTTTTTCTAGTAAAACGAAGATGGATATTCTTGCTAGAGGACAAAAGATTCCTGTAAATAAAGATATTTTGCCTAAATTATCTGGTTTCATGGGTGGTCTTTACGCAGGTTCCAATATTGATCTTGGCAATGGCCTTATTCTAGGTGTTGATACAGATATCATGTGGGCTGATAAAAGCGATACGAAGACAGGAGAAACATTTCTCATTGCCGCAGACCACATCAATTATATTAAGAAGATGTTAAAAGACGCTTCAATTAATATTGGTGAAAATGTACTTAAACCTGATTCTAAACAAACACACAGTTTCACTTTTAAACAACAGTGGTTTGGAGCAACACGTGTGCGTATTGGTTTTGCTGCTGAGCGTATTATGCCTTATGTTGCTGGCGGTATTGCTTATACACAGCTTCAAGATACAGCATCGATTTCAATAACAGATGCAGATTCAGACAAAGTCATAGCTTCTGGTATTCTTACTGATGAAAAAAAGACCTTTATTGGTTACACCCTTGGCGCTGGTGTTGATTTAGCAATGACCAATAATATTATTGTCCGTGCGGAATATCGTTACTCCGATTTTGGTAAAAAGAAATTCTCAAATGATAAATATGAGACTTCTTACAAAACCAATGATTTCCGTGTTGGTGTTGCTTACAAATTTTAACAGATGAACAGTTAAATAACGAAGCGGCTCTATCCCTGATAGAGCCTCTATTATTTTGTGTTGCTATATTGTCACACATCCTATATTTTATTGTGGATGTAAAAAAATGTTATTAAGAGTGTATTAACAAAAAATCATTAAACAATACATTTAAAATCAATAAGTTATTTATATGTATAGTTTGTAGTTTCTCGTACAAGACGAAACTATAAAGTCCTTTTATCTTGGGTGAGCTGCCTATTTCCTGTGATTGTGTCATTTTTACTACAGCTTTTCTCCGTGCAATCTTGTAGCATTGTGTTCATAAATAAATTAGGAGCAAAGTTTATGAATATAAAATCTTTAGTAACAACTTCTATTATCGCTATGGCTGCAGCTTCTGCGGCACAAGCTGCTGATGTTATCGTCCCTCGTGAAACAGCCCCAGCAGTTATCACAGCAGCCCCTGCCTATTCTTGGACAGGTTTTTATCTTGGTGCTCAGATTGGTGGCCGTTCATTAAGATCTGACAAATTTTTAGACGATTTTAAGCTTTCCGGTATGATCGGTGGCCTATACACAGGTTACAATGTTGATCTCGGCAATGGTGTGATCTTCGGCTTGGATACAGATGTCTCTTTTGTTGGTAAAAAAGACACAGTTGATGGCGTTGCAAAAGAAGTTGGAGGAAACAATCATAGTGTTGCAAAGATTAATGAAATCCTTGATAGTGCTAAAATCAAACTGAAAGATAATCTAACAGTTGCAGACGGAGATAAATACACTGAAAGTGTTACTCTGAAAGAAAAGTGGTCTGGTGCTACACGCGTTCGCATTGGTTTTGCTGCTGATCGTATCGTGCCTTATATCGCTGGTGGTGTTGCTTATACGCAAATGCAGGGCATTTCTGCAATTGAAGTGAAAAAGTCTTCTAAAAAATCTTCTATTGATGCTACTAATGCTAATAAGGTTTTTGCTTCTGGTAACGTATATGATGAAACAAAGACCCTTGTTGGTTACACTCTTGGTGCTGGTGTTGACTTCGCATTGACAGACAATGTTCTGTTGCGTGCAGAATACCGTTTCTCAGACTACGGTAAAAAGAAATACTTTAAAGACACAGCTGAACTTCAGTACAGCGTTAATGACTTCCGTGTAGGTGTTGCTTACAAATTCTAATTTCGTAAAAAACAAAATGATGAACATAAAATAAATTTCTCAGAGGCTCTGTCAAAAACGGAGCCTCTATTTTTTATGATTATATTATTTTTACGACAGCATTTCTTCATTTAGACTTATAACACTGTGCTCATAAATAATTGCACAATTAAAAAGATTAGGTCTTTCAGAAAGTTTCTAGCCATTGCTGGCGTCTCTTTGACTCATTCAATGCCAGTATAATATGTTTCTTATCAATCGCTTGGTATGGAATATTTCTAAAGAATTGCATATCTTCATCAGGATGTACTCCCTCTGTTTTTTTGTGGATTTAGAAAGATTATACCATCAAATTTAAAATTAAACTTAATGATCTTACTCCATCCATCAATAGAGACGACAGGGATTATACCAGCGCTTTTTAGGGAGATCATATAGATTTCTTTGGTTAGAGGATTGATAACATGTAAGTATTTGCAATAAAAAGAAAGATCATTAATTCTTCATTAGAGATGTTTTCTGCATTTTTATTGCTAATACAAGTTTTCATAATAATCTTTTGAAATTTTCAATACCATACGTTTAAAGATCACAGCTTGTTTTAAAGATTGGATTGTTATCGCATAAAAAGAAACAAATTAACGTTCGCCAAAATTGGCGAGCGCAAAATCTAAAGAATGTTATAGTAACTTTAAGAAAGTAATCATTTAAAACTTTTATAAGCTTATAGATTTTCATTTATTA
>NZ_CAHOYM010000002.1 GCF_903679515.1 Bartonella gabonensis | reverse complement strand
ATCATAACAAAAGAAAATAAAATATCAAAATATTGATTTATAAATATAATTTACTATTTTTCTCTCTTAAATAAAAACACCGAATACTATGAGATTTTTTTTAAATCTTTTTATATTGAATCAAGAAAAATAGCTAAGAAAAAGCTAAAAATGCCTTTTTGTGCATTTTTTCAAAATAAGTATAATGAACAACGTTTTAAATTGAAAAATACGATAATGCAGGTTTGTAAGAAGATAAAGTTTTATCGTGCTATGCACGCCATTTTATTTATACGGGCCCTTATACTTTTGAGAAAGTTTTATAACAGGATTACCATTGTTGATTCAAAAACACGTGTAAAAAGATATCTGTAGAGAAAACACCTAAAATATGACAAAATCCTACCCGAAATCACAGAGTGTTTTTCTTTGCTTTTTATTTTAAATACACATTTTTATGAGAAGTTTTCATCACTATTCTTATCTTTTAAAATAACAAATCCGTTCCCTCTCAGTGTCATTGCTCTATTTATTCCCAGTGCACTCTCTGTTTGTAAGAGTTTTCATATGAGCTTGTGCTTAAGTTTTTATAGCACGAATAAAATGGGTTTTTGTTACAATCATCATTTTTATGAAGATGATTATGTTTTTTCTTGCAAAAATTCTTGAGGTGTAAAACGATACGTTTGCGAGCAAAATTCACATGTCACTGAAATATGTTTATTTTCAACCATTTTACCGCGTTCATCAATCGGAAAACCTTCTAGGATTCCTTTAATTTTTTCACGCGAACAAGAACATTGATCGACAAGAGAAAAAGGATTAAAAACTCTCACACCTTGTTCATGAAAAAGACGAAATAAAAGCTGTTTACTCCCGACTTGGGGATCTGTTAATTCTGAACTTTCAATCGTTGCCATAAGTATTTTAGCTTCTTGCCATTGGTTATCTAATTGGAGTTTAGTTTTCATTTCTTCTTGCTTTTGATGAAGGTCATCTATTTTATGATGGGACGATGCTTGGGGCAAACATTGAGTTAAAATACCTCCAGCTCGCCAGCTTTTTTGCGGTTTTCCTTGTTGATCACGATTGATTAATATAGCAACAGCCAAACGGATATCGGTAGGAATTTGCTCTGATTGATCAAAATAAGTACGAGCAGCTTCTTGTAAATTTGATCCATCTAATGCAACTATCCCTTGGTAGGGTTGCATGTGAGGACCTTGATCTATCGTGAAAGCTAAAGTGCCTTTTCCTAAAAGTGTTTCTGAAGAGGTTTGATCATTATCGATGGCTTGTTTAAGCTGTTCTTTATCAAAACGAGCGTATCCCCGTAAACTGGAAGGAGGACAAAAATCGCACACCAACATATTAACCGGTCCATCGGAATGGGTTTGTAAAATAAATTTTCCCGTAAGCTTGAGAGAAGTTCCAAGCAGAACAGTTAAAAGTAAAGCTTCTACCAGAAGATAAGAAACAGGTTCAGGATATTGATGCCTTGTGAGAAGAGAATTTAAAGTTTCCCCAAGTTGTACAGCACGTCCACGAATATCAAGTTCTTCAACTTGAAAGGGAATAACCGTATCATCTTCCTCCAAGGGGATGTTGTTGAGAGAGGCTTCATCTTTAGCTTGTTCACTCATTGCTTGGCCTTTTATATAATTTGTTGTAAGTAAGCTATTGTGGAGAGAAAAACGTATCTTGTAAACACCAAGAAAGAATTGCTTTTTGAGCATGAAGACGATTTTCAGCCTCATCAAAAACAACAGAGTGCGGTCCATCAATCACAGTATCAACAACTTCTTCACCACGATGAGCAGGAAGACAATGCATAAAAAGAGCATCAGATTTTGCTAATTTCATAAGAGCTTCATTGACTTGATAAGGCTGAAAAATAGAATGACTGCGAGCACGAAATTCTTGTCCCATGGAAACCCATGTATCAGTCATAATACAATCAGCATCCTGAGCTACTTCTTGAGGATTATGAGTTAACGTAATATGCGCTCCTCGTTCACGCGCCCAATGTACAAATTTTTCTTGTGGTTCACTCCCCTCTGGAGTAGCAATACGCAAACGAAAACCAAAAAGAGCTGCAGCTTCAATCAAAGAATGGAGCACATTATTGCCATCCCCCATCCATGCAAATATTTTCCCAGCAATTAGCCCTCGATGTTCTTCATAGGTTAAAATATCTGCTAGAATTTGGCAAGGATGTGTATCATCTGTAAGGGCATTAATGACAGGAATTTGTGCATATTGTGCCAATTCGAGCATACGTTGATGTTTTGTTGTTCGCAATATCACGATATCCACAAAACGGGATAAAACGCGTGCTGTGTCAGCTATGGTTTCACTATGACCAAGCTGCATCTCTGAACCCGTAAGCATGATTGTATCTCCCCCAAGCTGGCGCATACTGATATCGAATGAAATACGGGTTCGTGTGGATGGTTTTTCAAAAATCATCGCGAGTGTTTTACCCACAAAGGGTTTTGAATCTTTTCCGGCTTTAAAAGATGATTTAAGGATTTTTGCATAATCGATCAGTGCACGTGCTATTGCTGGCGTTAAAATGGATAAATCAGTGAAGTGACGAAGAGCATTTATCATGGATGTGATATTTGTCCTTCTTTGTTGACGTGCGAAAGATAAGCAATGGCTTTTTCAATACGATGTAAACTTTCATCTATTTCTTCTTCTCTGATGATAAGAGGAGGCAATAAGCGCACAACATTGTTATTGGCAGCAACGCTTAAGAGATATTCGTTTTCTAAAGCATTAACGACAAGATTTGAAGGAACAACACACTGAATGCCTACCATTAGTCCCATCCCTTGAACAGCACAGATAATATCAGGATACGTATTGAGAATGTGCAAAAGCCCACTTTTTAGTTTATCCCCCATGCGCTGAACATGACTGAGAAAACTCGGCTCTAACAGGAGATCAAGAACACTATTTCCTACAGCCAGCCCAAGAAGATTTCCTCCAAAAGTTGAACCATGGGTCCCAGGTGTCATGCTTTGTGCAACTTTATCCGTTGCAAGGCAAGCACCTAATGGAAATCCACCTCCTAATCCTTTTGCAAGCGTAAGAATATCAGGCGTGATATCACTCCATTCATAAGCAAAAAGCTTTCCTGTTCGTCCCATGCCTGTTTGAACTTCATCTAAAATCAATAACAGACCATTATCATCGCATATTTTGCGCAAAAATCTTAAATATTCATCAGAAACCGTTCGTATTCCTCCTTCTCCTTGAATAGGTTCAATAAGAATAGCGGCGGTATTTTTATTAATAGCATTACGCAAAACGACTTCATCACAAAAAGGTACTTGAATAAACCCATCAGCTTTAGGTCCAAAACCTTCAAGATATTTTTCATGCCCAGTCGCTGCAAGTGCTGCAAGTGTACGTCCATGAAAGGCCCCTTCAAAAGTGATTATTTCTATACGCTCTGGATGACCAGCGGCATAATAATAATGACGTGCCGTTTTGAATGCACATTCCAATGCCTCAGTACCGGAATTGCAGAAAAAAACCTTATCAGCAAAACTGTTTGCACAAAGCCGCGCGGCAAAAGCCGCTTGCTCAGGAGATTGAAAAAGATTGGAAACATGCCAAAGTTTTTCAGCTTGTCTTTTGAGTGCATTAACCAATTTGGGATGTGAATACCCTAATACATTAACAGCAATGCCAGATGTGAAATCAAGATAATGCTCTCCTTTATCGGAAATAAGCCATACACCACGACCCTGTTTAAAATGCAAATCTCGTCGTGCGAAGCATTCATAAAGTGGTTGTATAGAGATGGCATTCATCATAATTCCCTTTATATTTTAGCCTTTTCAATATATATACAAAGCATCACTACAAATAAAACAATATGACCTACTTCGTTACGGTGCTTTCAATTTCACTACGATTAATGATTACGCCTATGTCAATAGATCATTACACCAATTGAAAAAAAGTCAATGAAGATTCTAAAAATAGGTATTTGAGGAAAAAGCCTTAGACAAAAGTGGACGTTTAACCTATGATTGATTTGCAAGTTGGGGAAAACATTCTAAATAAACTCTTTAAGAGGCAAAGACTCTTGTCATAGAGTAAGTGCATATTGTAATTTACACTACAGTTAAGCAAGATGATGTGTTTTGATTTGTAAATTCCACAGGTTGGATGATTTTCTTATGCTCACTTAGAGTGTAATTTTTTTCATTCAGCGCATTGAAAACATTATTGAAACATTTGAAGATGCAAAGGGGAGCATCTCAGTGACGTAATCGGAATGGAGTGCTGATATGGGTTGGACATGTGAACGCGTTGAGCTTCTTAAGAAGCTTTGGAGTGAAGGATTAAGTGCAAGTCAAATTGCTGCTCAATTGGGTGGGGTCAGCAGAAATGCGGTCATCGGCAAAGTACATCGATTGAAATTGCCGGGACGTGGCAAGACACCACAAGGAAGCACGCGTGGGCAAAAAACTCCCGTAGGAAGTAGTTCATCATCTCCACGTGCGCGTCGCAATCCATCCACAGTATCGCCAATAAACACATCATCTATCAACGTTGAAGAAATAGCTTTAAAGACAGAGTTTGTAGCAGAAAATGTCAACGAAGTTGATACATCTACAAAATCGAATGTAGTGGTGCCTATATCACGGCAACTTAATCTGCTACAATTGAGTGAAAATACATGTAGATGGCCGGTTGGCGATCCATTATCAGCTGATTTTCATTTTTGTGGTGCCGATTCTGATGAAAATAGCCCCTATTGTGCCTTTCATGCTAAGCTAGCATTTCAACCAATATCTGAAAGACGGCGAATAAGGGTATAATGCCCGCGATATAATTTCCTATTCTGCACTTTCTGCACCTTATTATTAAATTTCAATGATCGAATTATTATGAGAAAGAAATTTGATAAGGCTTTTAATGAGTGAGAACATTTCTTTATGAAAATATTTAATGGAATTGTATCTTTTAGTGCTGTTGCGCAGCAATATGTTATAAATCCATATTCTTGTTTATTTTCACGATCCTCTTTAATTTAATTGTACTTCTTTTAAAACTATCCATAGGAATATGTTTTGAATAATGCAGTATTCCAATCTATTATGGTTTTATTTTTTGTATCTTAATAGAATAATGTCGTGGTTGGTAAAAAATAATTTATCGTTTGGCAACTTAAGTAAAATCCACAAATATCTTTCTTATATTGAATCAATCAAAATCTTTCGTTTGGCGCGTCACAAGCGGAAGGAGTCCGTATAGAGTAAAAATACTTAAAGAAAAGCATGCCTCTTATAACCCCTCAAATACCAAGGATTTTACAATATTAGGGGAGCTAACAAAGTCGTGTAATGTTGCCGCATGAACTTTTATTAAGCGTAAAGATGGAGATATATAATCAGTTTTATACGATTCATGGAGATTACTACTTCATGCCCCCTATCACAGAATAAGCTTGAAAGTATTAAGAGATATTTCTCTAAAATAAGTGCATGAATATGCAATATAAGTGTATTATAATTTAAGCGTTTTGTTGTGTGTGAAGAGTATGCCCTCAAAAGACACGCGATAAAAAAACGTAAAGCAAAATTCACAAGACTGGGGGGACCTTTAAAACGCTATATCTTTCCTAAATTAGGCTGTTTTCCTGTTTCATAGAGTACACCAATAGAGATACGTTTACCCCCTATTTGTATACAAATAGCTGATACAGCTCGTAGAGCAATGAACCACCTTAATATTTGTGCTGTATGAGGCTTGAATGTTGATTTATAAGCAACAACAAAAGAAAAAGTTCTCTTAAGGGAAAAACGCTATAAAAGGTAAAATTTATCAATAATGAATCGGAGAAAAGTGGCGGCTTTTTATAAAAAACTTTGCAACATACCAACATGACATATCCGGCTTCATGTTTATTTATTCTTACAATCGTTCGTACAAGCCCTATACGTCATATTCATAAAGATCAGGTTGATGGGAATATATGGACAATCCCTCTTTCTTGCCAAAAGTATTCTGCTTGAAATGTTCTGTTTTTCATGAGTGGTGTAATGTCTTTAAACCGTAAAAAATGAAAAATGAGAAAATATTATATTCAAAGTTCTTTCTCAATAGACGAAAATTATAATTATAAATTAATATGCTATGATATCTCCTATATAATATACGAGATCTTTTGAAATCAATATTGAACCTGAAACGGCTACAAATAGCTTCACATTCCTTTTCCAGACACAAAACGACGCAACCAAACATAAAGTGCACCTTCACCGCCATGCTGACGCGCGGCTTGCTCAAACGCATGAACATAATATCGAAAAGCTGGTGTTGATAACCAATAAGGAACAAATCTATACAAAGCCCCATCACTCCCAATGGATCGGCCTTTTCCTGTAATCACAAGGACATAACGCAATCCACTCTGCTGAGAGGATTGTAAAAAATTTTTTAAGAAAAAATAAGCTTCTTCCTGCATATAACCATGAAGATCAAGACGTGCCTCAAGAGGATAACGTCCTTGGGAAATTTTACGATGCGCAACATGATCAAAGAAATGAATCTTATGCGCTTGCGTAACGGCTCTCTTTTCTTTTTTAATCATTGTTGAGCATTGTTGATTTACCTGAAAACCTCGAGGGATTYGAGTTATGTGCTGTTTTTTATCATTAATATTTGCAATATTTTCTGATATAGAAGAGAGCCTCTTACCATGAAGCGGTGTTATTGTACGACAAACCTTCGCCCATACAAGGCAGTCTTGTGAAGTTAATAAATCTCTTTTTTGTCTCCATTCACTTGAGGACATTTCAATTTCTCATAAATCATTGAGTACTTATGGAAGAAAAAATACTTTAATTTTCATCTTCTGTGGCAAAAAGCTTCCAGTTTGGATCCGACGATAGGCTATTGCGAACAAACGTCCAAATATCCCTAATTTCTACAATAGTATCAGGATTTCCATCTATACGCTCACCTTGTTCATTATAAGTAACAGAAATCATTTCACTGATAATACGTATCGTTAAAAGTTCGTCATTTTCTTGTATTGCCGCCGCAACAAACTCGATTTTATTAATTCCAACAAAAGTAAACTCTATTCTTTCTTTATTTTTTTCTCGTTGCTCAATAGCTGCACAAAAGCTCTCAAAAACATCCTGACACAGCAAACTGTTAAGTTGACTGCGATCACCTTTAGCAAAAGCTGTTACAATCATTTCATAAGCAATCCCTGCCCCTTTTATAAAAAATTGAGGAGAAAAATGAGGATCAATTCTACGCAGTGCGCGCAAATTTTCATTCAAAATACTTCCCTCTGGGGCAATCTTATCAATTTCACTAAAATCGCCTTTTTGTGAATTTTTTTGATGAGGGAACGAAACAATATTATCAGTGGTTTCTGCCTCAGCTTGTTTTTCAGAGCGACGTGAATAAGGATCAAAGGGAGGCTTTTCAAACCCAATTCGCTTCCCTAACACACTACGGAGTTGCACAAAAATAACAACCATAACAACAAGAGCGATGACAAGTATAACGTCAAATTTCATGGGCGCTGTCAATCTCCAAGCTTTAAGTCTGCAATAAACATTGCAATTAATATCATTTATCAATAAATATGTAAAATGGGGAATTCTACCATTCAAATATTTTTATAGATTTTATATCAGTGATGTTCTTAAGAAGTTCTCCACCTCATCCAGAAGGAAATTTTCATGTGATAAAATTTTATTCTATAAATCTTCGTTTTTTTGTCGTTATCTTTCTCTGCATTCTTTTAATTGAGATCGCTGGCTTTATCTTTGTTGGTCAAGAAATTGGTATTTTGGCAACTTTGAGTTTGGTTGTTCTCACAACCATAGGTGGGGTTATTTTATTGCGAATTCAAGGAATTAGTCTTTTAAAAAACATACAAAGTGAATTTATCCAAGGACGCACATTAGAAAACAATATTATTGATAATGCTTTCATTATGTTTAGTGCGATTTTACTTATTTTTCCTGGCTTTGTAACTGATCTTTTGGGAATATTACTTCTTATTAAACCAATTCGCTCTATTACTTGGCATTTCTTTTCATCATTTAAAAACACAATGAATCCCAATACGAAAAGGAAAAATGACTCTGAAAAAATAATTGATCTTAACATTGAAGATTACAAAATTCATGATACGACAGAATCTCCATGGCGCAAAAATGATGATAACCAATAAAATGTCTAAAAAATCTGTAACGAACGAAAAAAATAATCACGATAAAGAGTACATTTCTTGCAACCTTTTGCAAGGCGTGATAACCAGTTCGATCTTTAGATCTAAAATAAATATACATAGTTATAATGAGAGAGGTTCGTCGTATGGCCGAAGGTGAAATGAACAACAGTGGTGGAGAGCCCGTTTTTGCTGTATTAACGCAATATTTAAAAGATTTATCATTCGAGAATCCTAATGCTCCTCATTCATTGCGTGCGCGTGAGAAATCTCCACAAATTGATATCAATATTAATGTCAATGCTAACCCTATTGGTGATGACAATTATGATGTTGTTTTATCTCTTTCCGTCAAAGCCAATGATGACACTGAAACCTTATTTCATGTAGAATTGATTTACGGGGGTGTTTTCCACCTTAAAAACATTACACAAGGACATGTTATGCCACTGGTCTTTATTGAATGTCCCCGTCTCTTATTTCCATTTGCTCGCCAAATTATATCTGATGCTACTCAAAATGGTGGTTTTCCGCCTTTGTGGATTGATCCTATTGATTTTGCAGCTCTCTTCCAAAAGCGTCTCGCTGAAGAACAAAAAGACAATCAAATACAACCCTCATAAAAATTTATTCTTTTGCTATCATTAAAGCCCTTTGATATATTATTGATATATGAGGGTCTTTTTTCTTTAGACGACCTTTGCCGCATGGTAAGCTGCAAGCATTGCAATATTGACAATATCTGTATCGTTTCCACTAAACGGTACAATTTGGACAGATTTTTCCAATCCAATTAAAATAGGACCAATGATGGTTGCTTCACCAAGTTCTTGCAACATTTTGCTTGCAATGGAAGACGCGTGATAACCGGGCATAACCAAAATGTTAGCGGGCTCTGTTAATCCCATAAATGGATATTGCTGCATTAATTTGGAATTAAGTGCTACATCAGCACTCATTTCTCCATCAAACTCAAAATCAACTTTACGCTCATGCAAAATATTAATCGTATCCTGAATTTGCTGTGTAACCTTCCCTTTCATATAACCAAAAGTAGAAAATGCCAAAAATGCAACCCTTGGCTGATATCCAAATCCACGTACAAACGAAGCAGTTTGTTCCGCTATATCTGCTAATTCTTCCGCATTAGGATTTTCATAAACAGCAGTATCTGCAATAAATACAGTTCGACCACGGCAAATAGCCATTGAAATACCAATCAATCGTTCTTTTGGTTTTTCATCAATTGCCCGACGTATATCAACCAGCGCTGTTTCATAATTGCGCGTCACCCCTGTAACCATTGCATCCGCATCTCCTAGTGCCACCATACACGCAGCAAAATAATTGCGATCATTATTGATATGGCGATGGCAATCACGCAATAGCCAGCCTTGACGCTGCATCTTTTTATAAAGATAATTCGAATAAGCATCTGTACGACAAGAAAGCTTAGCATTCATGACTGAGATACCTTCACGTTCCAGATCAATTCCAGCGATAACAGCCGTTTCTCTTACCTGCTCTTCACGACCAATCAAAATCGCTTGTCCTAGTTTTTGATGAACATAGGAAACAGCAGCTCGCATGACTTGCTCTTCTTCACCTTCTGCAAAGACAATTTGTTTTGGGGCTTGACGAACATGATTATAAACGCCACGCATCATGGAAGAAATTGGATCACGTCTTGCATTCAAATCGCGCTCATAGGCCTCTAAATCATCTATGTTCTTTTGCGCAACACCACTTTCCATTGCTGCTTTTGCTACCGCTACTGAAACAACCGTGAATAAACGTGGATCAAAGGGAACAGGGATGATATAGTTAGGACCAAATTTTAATCGCTTTCCGCGGTAGGCTTCTGCAACGCTGTCTGGAACTTCCTCATGCGCTAAATCGGCAAGGGCTCTTGCCGCAGCAATTTTCATATCTTCATTAATAATCGTTGCACGCACATCAAGTGCACCACGAAATATATAAGGAAAACAGAGAACATTATTAATCTGATTTGGATAATCGGAACGCCCTGTTGCCACAATGGCATCCTGACGCACTTGTAAAACCTCTTCTGGTGTAATTTCCGGATCAGGATTGGCCATAGCAAAAATAATTGGCTGTGGTGCCATAGATTTTACCATTTCAGGGGTCAGAGCCCCTTTAGCAGAAACCCCGAAAAATATATCTGCCCCTTCCATTGCTTCCATAAGCGTACGTTTATCCGTTCGAACAGCATGCGCCGATTTCCACTGATTCATTCCCTCTTTACGACCTTCATAAACCACACCCTTTGTATCACAGAGTATGATATTTTCAGAACGAAAGCCCATCGCTTTAATCAGTTCAATACAAGCAATCCCAGCAGAACCAGCACCATTACAAACTAACCGCGTATTTTGCATATCGCGTCCTGTTAAAGCCAAAGCATTGAGAACACCAGCAGCCACAATGATTGCTGTACCGTGTTGATCATCATGAAAAACAGGAATATTCATCACCTCACGCAGGCGACTTTCAATTACAAAACATTCAGGTGCCTTAATGTCTTCAAGATTAATTCCACCAAAAGAGGGTTCTAAATGACGTACCAAATTGATAAAACTTTCCGTATCGTCTGTATCAATTTCTAAATCAATGGAATCAATATCCGCAAAACGCTTAAACAGCACTGCTTTACCTTCCATGACCGGCTTAGAGGCAAGGGCACCTAAATTGCCTAACCCTAAAATAGCTGTACCATTTGAAATAACAGCAACAAGATTGCCTTTTGCTGTATAATCATAAGCTAGCGCTGGATTTTGAGCAATTGCCTTAACGGGAACCGCAACACCTGGTGAATAAGCAAGGGACAAATCATGCTGTGTTGCCATAGACTTGGTTGCAACAATCTCAAGCTTTCCTGGTCGACCACGACTATGAAAATCAAGAGCTTCTCGTTCGCTCGCACTGTAAACCGTTTGAGACATTTTGTGATCCTGCTCGCTCTTTTTCATCTCACTTTATTTTCTCCAAAAACAGTGTAAATTTTGCCTGATAAGGCGTATAGTCATTCAATTTGATTCATATGTTAGAAATTGTTATTCTTTGCCTTAGCAAATCTGAGGATGCGTTTCAATTTAGAGATTAAATAAATATCGAAGTAAACAAAAAAGAGTAAAAGCTTCACTGAAAAGGAACAGACCACGTAAAAATGGATAAAAAAAACGATCATAAAAATAATTTAATTCCACAGCCTACTTCCCTCTCTGCTTCCTCTCAAGAACGTCCTACACCGATGATGGAGCAATATATAGAAATCAAAGCCGTCCATCATGATTCCCTTCTTTTTTACCGAATGGGGGATTTTTATGAACTCTTTTTTAATGATGCAATTGAAGCAGCCCAGGCTTTGGGAATCACACTCACAGCACGCGGAAAACATTTAGGGCAAGATATTCCTATGTGTGGTGTTCCCGTTCATGCTGCAGATGATTATTTGCAAAAACTGATTGCTTGTGGTTATCGTGTTGCTGTTTGTGAACAAACAGAAGATCCTGCTAAGGCAAAAAAACGGGGCTCAAAATCTGTTGTTCGACGTGATGTTGTGCGCCTTGTCACCCCTGGAACAATAACAGAAGAAAAACTCCTTGATCCAACACGCGCAAATTATTTTATGACACTTTCGCGTATAAAAACTGGTGATGGAGAAGAATTTGCCCTTTCTTGGATTGATATCTCAACAGGTATATTTCGTGTAACAGAAAGCCGCCAAGAAAAACTTTTAGCAGATATTATGCGTGTGGACCCACAAGAAATCATTGTTGCCGATTCCTTTTTTTATGATAAATCTTATAAATCACTTTTTAATGTTCTTGATCGTATCGTTTCACCTCAACCGGCTTGTCTCTTTGATACCCTTACCGCTGAACGCGATATTTGTACTTATTTTAAACTTTCAACGCTTGAAGGTGTTGCCGATTATTCACGCTGCGAACTCTCTGCCATCGTAGCAGCTATTCGTTATATCGAAAAAACACAAATCACGCATCGTCCTCCCCTCATGCAACCTGAGCGCCAAAATGAAAGTGCTACCATTTTTATTGATGCCGCAACCAGACTAAGCCTTGAGCTTATTCGAACGACATCAGGTCAACGGGATGGAAGCTTATTAAAAGCTATTGATCGCACTGTAACAGGAGGAGGATCTCGCCTTCTTATCGACCGCCTTATTGCTCCTCTTACCACCCCTTCAGCTATTGATACGCGTTTGGATTCTATCGATTTTTTTCTCCGTAACCCTTCTCTTGCAGAAGCGATAAAACTCACTTTAAAAGGCGGACCAGATATGCCCCGCGCTGTTTCACGTTTGGCTCTTGGGCGAGGAGGTCCCCGTGATATGGCAACGATTCAGCGCGGCTTTGAAATCATGCGTGAAATTCATCAGCTTCTTAATAATGAGCTCTTGCCCCAAGAAATAAGTGATGTACAACAGGTGTTTTCAAATCTACCCGTTGCTTTACATTGCCATTTAGAACAAGCGTTAGCCGATGACCTCCCACTGCTTAAACGTGATGGTGGTTTTATTCGTTCAAGTTATCATCAAGAACTCGATGAAATGCGTGCTTTACGTGATGAATCACGCCGTGTCATTGCTGAACTTCAAGCACAATATGCCCAAGAAACAGATATTAAAACGCTTAAAATAAAGCATAATAATATTCTAGGCTATTTCATTGAAGTCACCAGTATACAAGCATCTTCCATTACAAATAATCCACAAGCTAAAGCACGCTTTATTCATCGGCAAACAATGGCAAACGCTATGCGTTTTACGACGACAGAGCTTGCTGATCTTGAAAGTCGTATTGCTCATGCTGCCAACCACGCATTGACACTTGAACTGGAAATCTTTGATACTCTTGTTCAAGAAATTATCGAACAAGTTGATTTTATCCGTAAAGCCGCTGAATCACTTGCTATTTTAGATGTTTCTGTCGCTTTAGCACATCTTGCTGAAGAACAAGGATATTGTCGCCCTAAAATTGATCATTCACTGACCTTTCATATCACCGCAGGACGCCATCCTGTCGTTGAGCAAGCACTCCGAAAACAAGCTGCAGAACCTTTTGTTGCCAATAATTGTGATCTCTCTGTACAAGAAAATCAGCAATATGCAGCAATTTGGCTTTTGACAGGGCCTAATATGGGAGGAAAATCAACCTTTTTGCGGCAAAATGCTCTCATTGCTATTATGGCGCAAATGGGATCCTTTGTTCCAGCGGCTTCAGCACATATTGGCGTCGTTGATCGCCTGTTTAGTCGGGTTGGTGCTTCCGATGATCTTGCACGAGGGCGCTCAACTTTTATGATGGAAATGGTTGAAACAGCAACGATTCTCAATCATGCTAGCCACCATTCCCTTGTTATTCTTGATGAAATAGGACGTGGAACATCAACCTTTGATGGGCTTTCCATTGCTTGGGCTGCCGTTGAATATCTCCATGAAGTTAACCATTGTCGGGCTATTCTTGCTACCCATTTTCATGAAATGACAGCACTGACTGAAAAACTTGACAGACTGCATAATGTAACCATGAAAGTCAAAAATTGGGATGGTGATGTGGTTTTTCTTCATGAAGTCACACCAGGAGCCGCCGACCGATCCTACGGTGTACAAGTTGCAAAGCTTGCTGGGCTTCCTTCAGCCGTTATTACACGAGCGACAGATGTTCTCCATCAATTAGAACAAGGTGAAATGGCTGGAAAAGGACATAAACTCATTGATGATTTACCGCTCTTTTCTCTTAAGGCAACCTCCCCCCTCAACGAAGAGAGAAACAAACATGATATACTTCACGAAGCTTTAAGAAATATTCACCCCGATGAGCTCTCCCCTAAACAAGCTTTAGAAGCACTTTATCAACTCAAACAGCTTGAAAAGAATAATCCCTTATAAAAAAAATAGATGTTCTTTTTGAATCTGGTCTGAAAATAGTCCAGATTTTAGAAGCTTTCCCTTGATTTACAGTCATATGATTCACTTAAAATAAAGAATCGACAAGCTTTTTTTAAAAATATTTCCACACACTAAAAATACTTAATGTTGAAGTCCGTTTTATATCATAGCCCTCAATAACGGTGTTTTACGACATAACATGATAATATCACCAGTACAGTCAATATCTTTTACAAGACACACAACAAGAGGTTGCAATCTCCTACAAAATTAGAAAATGATGTGCAAAGTAATCAATACCCATCTTCATCTATCTTATATAGTTAGTTGCTAAAACGAAAAATCTGCAGCAGCTTCTAAATCATATTTATGTTTTTTAATCATACGCATCATGACTTGAAATATTATGATAAGCTCGTAAATTCATAAAATAATCTGCTTAGAATATTGTGCAAAAAATCATAGCACTCTTTCTTTAACTTTTTTATAAGACGCGTCCTTCATCTCATCAAATATTACGAACTGCACCCTTTGCAGCAGATGTTGTCATCGCAGCATAGGCTTTGAGAGCCTTTGAAACTTTGCGCTGACGCTTCTCAACCGGTTGCCAAGCATCTTTTCCTTTTTCTTCCATTTTAGCACGACGCTGCTTCATCTCAACATCATCAACCAACATATGAATACTACGATTTGGAATATCAATTTCTATGATATCTCCTTCTTCCACCAACGCAATTTCTCCTCCTTCAGCTGCCTCTGGTGAAATATGGCCTATCGAGAGCCCTGAGCTTCCCCCTGAAAAACGCCCATCTGTCACAAGTGCACAAACTTTGCCCAATCCTTTAGATTTGAGATAACTCGTTGGATAAAGCATTTCTTGCATTCCAGGTCCCCCGCGTGGTCCTTCATAACGAATTAAAACAATTTCACCTGTTTTAATTTTATCATTTAAGATTGCTAAAACAGCTGAATCTTGGCTTTCAAAAATTCTTGTTGGACCTCTAAAGGTCAAAATTGATTGATCAACACCTGCTGTTTTTACAATACAGCCATCTTTGGCAAGATTTCCATAAAGAACTGCCAATCCTCCATCTTGTGAATAAGCGTGTTCCCTATCGCGAATCACACCTTTTTCACGATCAAGATCAAGAGTCTCATAGCGACAAGATTGGCTAAAGGCTGTTTGTGTTGGAATACCACCTGGAGCAGCACGATAAAATTTATGAACAGCTGGTTCATGTGTCTGTTTTACATCCCAATGATCAAGAGCTTCTTTCATGGTTTTTGCGTGAACCGTATAAGTTGATGTATCAATGAGTCCCGCTGCATCCAATTCGCCTAAAAGCCCCATAATACCACCCGCGCGATGAACATCTTCCATATGGACATTCGCAACAGCAGGAGCAACCTTGCATAAAACAGGAACACGACGTGAAAGGTGATCAATATCCGTCATAGTAAAATCCACCTCACCTTCTTGCGCCGCTGCTAAAAGATGCAATACTGTATTGGTTGATCCCCCCATGGCAATATCAACGGTCATAGCATTTTCAAAAGCCTTGCGTGAAGCAATAGAGCGTGGCAAAACTGTTTCATCATCTTTTTCATAATAACGCTTGGTCAATGCAACAATCTGCCTTCCAGCTTCTTCAAAAAGCATCCGTCGATCTTCATGTGTTGCAAGCACTGATCCATTGCCGGGAAGCGAAAGCCCCAAAGCTTCCGTTAAGCAATTCATGGAATTGGCCGTAAACATTCCTGAACAAGACCCACATGTAGGACAAGCCGCACGCTCCATTTCAGCAACTTCTTCTTCTGAATTCAGTTCTGAAGCGGCAGCGACCATCGCATCAACCAAATCAACCCTTAAATCTTGGTCTTTCCATTTAATTTTACCGGCTTCCATAGGACCGCCTGAAACAAAAATTGTTGGAATATTCAACCGTAAAGCAGCCATTAACATTCCTGGTGTAATTTTGTCACAATTAGAAATACAGACAAGAGCATCCGCACAGTGGGCGTTGACCATATACTCTACAGAGTCAGCAATAATTTCACGTGAGGGCAAAGAATAAAGCATCCCATCATGCCCCATCGCAATTCCATCATCTATAGCAATGGTGTTAAACTCTTTTGCAACACCACCGGCAATGGCTATCTGTTGTACAACCAATTGTCCAAGATCTTTTAAATGAACATGCCCTGGTACAAATTGCGTAAAAGAATTCGCAATCGCAATAATGGGTTTACCAAAATCCGCATCTTTCATCCCTGTTGCACGCCAAAGACCGCGAGCTCCTGCCATATTACGCCCGTGTGTCGATATTCTTGAACGGTAAGAAGGCATTATTTTTTCCCCTCAAATAATTCCATTTTGCTTGTTGTGCTGCAACTTCACTATAAAGACAAGAGCTTTAATATTCAAAAAAGAAAAATACCTTGTACTGAAGCATTTGATGCACAAAATTAAAAGCCCTACATAAGCTTACCTATAAAGTCATAAAGCTTTTATTTTGCTATTACCTATAACTCACTATCTAATCCCAGCGTAACTGCACATTTGAGACAAACTATTCTAGATTTTTATATGCCAGATTTAGTGCGTATATTGCATCAATCTATTTGCGTAATTTCTGGAATAAGAGGATAGGATAATTGATAAAGAATATGAAAGCCTCATGGTATAAAAACTTACCATGTCCTTACACTTCAGCTTTACACCCTTCAAAAGCATCCATAGCGATATCTTAAATAATGATAACACATTACCTCATGCTTTTGTTTTTCACATTTTTCAATGAAGTCACGCCCCTCACGAAAAACAGAATACTCCAACAAAATACATTTGTCCTACCAAATTCACATACGCGTTTCAAAGAAGGATCTCTCAATACGCTCTAGCCTATTTCATCACTAGGCCGTGCGTAATATACGGCCCCATCAATCAATAAAACTTAATAAGCGAACCTTAAACGAGAGAATCTCATGATTTTCAGGACTTTCATTCCAGTTGAAAAAAAATAATTATGAATAATCATCAATATTTTATTGAATGATGACGCACATTGCAGAAGAATACCAACCCTTTTAAGCCCCCCACACAATACCAAGACACCGCACACCCTCACCAATAAAAAAAAAGCAAAAATCCAACAATACCGCTAAATAGCCTAACACCCTTTAACTGAGAAAAAACGGATAGAATTTATAAAGAGTTTAAGTTCTTTCTCGTAAAGCGCAATCTAATGCAGCGTTACAATTTGGAGTTCATGTTCATTGGCTCCAGCAAGGGCAATAGAGCGTTCATCCGATAAAATGATAGGATAACCGGTTTCACCAAAAAGCGCCCATATAGTAATACCTGGGGTCATGGGTGGAAGATCTGGAAAGCTTTTAGCCAGATCATCTGTACAAACCTTTTTTAAATAAGCAACCTGTCCCGCATCAGAGTAGGACGTATTCTGAAACGATAAGTTTTGTTTATGGTCTCCCATTTCACTATTCCTTTACGCCTTAATTTTTATGACTCACCACTACGGACTTTAATTGGAATCTGTTTTATTTCTTTTTTTAATTTTGGTTGATACAGATTAATTGATAAAAGACCATTTTTCAACTCTGCATTTGTGACATTCATCCCTTCCGCAAGGACAAAGATCCGTTGGAATTGACGCGCAGCTATACCGCGATATAAATATTGATGATTTTGATTGTCTGTTTGTTTACCATGAATAACCAATTGATTATCATCGAGTAAAATATTAAGATGATCAATCTTAAATCCAGCAACAGCTAAAGTTATCCGGATATGATTTGCATCATCGTTTTTATGTAAACGTTCAATATTATAGGCTGGGTAAGCCTCATCAGCTTTACCGATACGTTGTAATATTTTTTCTACGGTTTCAAATCCTAAAAGGAAAGGATTAGAGAAAGGCGTCACATGTGTCATTCATGAGTATCCTCTTTAAAGCGGCTTTACTTGACCAAACTCTATATAAAGTGTTCGCTACATTCTTCTCATATGGCGAGCGTGAATGATAACTTCAAGAGAGAAGATTAAGAGAGTTCAATGCCCCAAAGTAACATAAAAACACCTCGAAATACCATAAAATTATCAAAGGTACGAAATTTATCTGGTATATTATATAATAAAGATGAAATTGCAGAGATATTTCACCGTTTTTCTGTACAACGCCCGACACCTAAGAGTGATCTTAACTATATAAATATTTTTACACTTTTGGTTGCCGTTGTTCTTTCAGCTCAAGCGACAGATGTAAGCGTTAATAAAGCCACTAAAGAACTCTTTCGCCTTGCTGATCAACCGGAAAAAATGGTTGCATTAGGAGAAGAAGAAATAGCTCATCATATCCGTTCAATTGGTCTTTGGCGTGCAAAAGCACGCAATGTTTATGCTCTTTGTAACTGTTTAATTGAACAATATGGCGGTCAAGTGCCTGATACGCGTGAAGCACTTATGGCTCTTCCAGGTGTGGGGCGCAAAACAGCGAATGTCGTTTTGAATGTTGCTTTTGGTCAGCCTACATTGGCGATCGATACACATATTTTTCGCTTAAGCAATCGTCTTGGTTTGGCACCTGGCAAAACACCAGAGATTGTTGAGAAAAAATTATTAAAAATTATACCAATTCATTACCTTCGTCATGCACATCATTGGCTGATTTTACATGGACGCTATATTTGTCAAGCACGTAAAACACAATGTACCCAATGCATTATTGCCGATCTCTGTAAAGCAGCAATTAAAACGAATGCAATTCCAGCACCTTTGGTTGAAGTTCAAGGCAATGGAGCGCCGATTTTTTTGTAATATGGTCTTGCTATTTTGTGTATACTAGCTTATGAAAATGTCTCTAAGAACCGTCCGGCAGGGCATGCCGTGGCTGTTTAAATGCTTATTCAAGTGTTGGTCCGCTTGAGTGAATAAGATATTTGATTAAATCAATTAATGTATGGAGTAGCAAAATGCCCAAGATGAAGACCAAATCATCCGCTAAAAAGCGGTTTAAAATCACTGCGTCAGGCAAAATTAAAGTAGGAGCTGCCGGTAAGCGCCACGGCATGATTAAGCGTTCGAATAAATTTATTCGCGATGCACGTGGAACAATGGTTTTGTGTGAACAAGATGCTAAAAAAGTCATTCAGCATTATTTGCCGAATGGTCATTAAACCTTACGCTTTTGATTTTGAGGAGATTATAATATGGCACGTGTGAAAAGAGGTGTGACAGCACACGCTAAGCACAAAAAAGTTCTTAAACAAGCTGAAGGATTTTACGGTCGTCGTAAAAATACTATTCGTGCAGCGAAGGCAGCGGTTGATCGTTCAAAACAATACGCTTATCGTGACCGCAAAAATAGAAAGCGTACTTTCCGTGCGTTGTGGATTCAGAGAATCAACGCAGCTGTTCGTGCAGAAGGTTTAACTTATGGACGTTTTATTGATGGCTTATCAAAAGCCGGTATTGAAGTTGATCGTAAAGTTCTTTCAGATATAGCAATCTATGAGGCGGAAGCATTTTCTGCTTTAGTCGCTTCGGCAAAAAAAGCTTTAGAATATTTAAAAGATACAACACCTAATGCTTTTGAAGGCGCTGTCAAGTAAGCCAGTCGTGTTCTCTTAAGCATTTATTTATTCGAGGTCCCGTGCTGGCTATTGCGAGTGCGGGTTTTTTTATTAAAAAAATAGGCAAAAATATGAACGATATTGAGCGTCTGGAACAAGAAATTTGTTTAGCCTTAGAAGCTGCGGGTGATGAACAGGCACTTGAAACAGTGCGTATTGCAGCATTGGGTAAAAAAGGCAGCATCTCTGAAAAATTAAAAGCATTAGGAAAGATGGAGGCTAGCGAGCGCAAAAAAATTGGTCCGGTTCTTAATGGGTTAAAAAATCGCATTTTAGATTTATGGGCGCAAAAGCGTGATCTTTTGAAAAGACAAGCCATGGATATCCGTCTTTCTCGTGAAACAGTTGATGTTAGCTTGCCTGTTCGCTCTTCGCCTATGGAACGGGGGCGTATTCATCCTATTTCACAAGTGATTGAGGAAATTATCGCCATTTATACGAAGTTGGGTTTTTCTCTTGCAGAAGGACCAGATATTGAAACAGATTATTACAATTTTACGGCATTGAATTTTCCTGAAGGTCATCCAGCGCGCGAAATGCATGATACCTTCTTTTTTGATGTTGATAAAATGGGAGAACGCAAATTATTGCGCACCCATACCTCACCTGTACAAATTCGCACACTAGAAAAACAACAAGCACCGATACGGATCATTATTCCTGGGAAAACTTACCGTATGGATTCGGATGCAACGCATTCGCCCATGTTTCATCAGGTCGAAGGTCTTGTCATTGATAAAACCTCCACCATTGCCCATATGATGTGGCTGCATGAAACCTTTTGTAAAGAATTTTTTGAAGTTTCTTCAGTAAAAATGCGTTTTCGTCCCTCTTTTTTCCCTTTTACAGAACCATCTATGGAAGTGGATATTCAATGTGATCGCTCTGGTTCAGAAGTAAAATTTGGAGAAGGACAGGATTGGTTGGAAATTTTAGGATGCGGAATGGTGCATCCTCATGTGTTGAAAAATGTTGGCTTAGATCCCGATGAATATCAAGGTTTTGCATGGGGTATGGGCATTGATCGCATTGCCATGTTGAAATACGGTATGCCTGATTTACGGGCTTTTTTTGATGCCGATCTACGTTGGTTAGACCATTATGGCTTTCGCTGCTTTGATATGCCTGCTTTTTTTCCTAATAGAAATGTGTGATCTTATCATCGCTTTCATGTGAGGTTTTTAAAATGAAATTTACTTTGTCGTGGTTAAAAGATCACTTAGAGACAGATGCATCTTTAAATGAAATTTGTGAAAAACTAACATCTATAGGCCTTGAGGTTGATCACGTTGATGATCGATCTTCTTTAAAAGGATTTGTGATTGCAAAAGTTTTAACGGCAGAAAAACATCCTGATGCAGATAAACTTCAGATTTTATCAGTCGATACAGGCTCTGGTACACCTCTACAAGTTATCTGTGGGGCACCAAATGCACGTGCAGGGCTTGTTGGTGTCCTTGCGCTACCAGGGACTTATGTACCAGGACTTGATGTAACGCTATCGATAGGAAAAATCCGCGGTGTTGAAAGTTTTGGAATGATGTGTTCATCGTCCGAGCTTGAATTATCAGGTGAACATTATGGGATTATCGAACTTCCAGAAGATGCACCTATTGGAGGGACATTTGCAGCTTATGCTGGTCTAGATGATCCAATCATTGATCTTGTCTTGACTCCCAATCGTTCTGATTGCACAGGTGTTCGCGGCATTGCCCGTGATCTTGCTGCTGCAGGAATGGGAAAATTAAAAGAATTATCCTTATCACAATTCGATGTTACCTTTGAAACACCACTTGATGTTTCTTTGGATTTCTCGTCCAGCAGATCGTTATGCTTAGGTTTTGCTTGGCGTGAAGTGCGTAATGTGCAAAATGGCGCTTCACCACAGTGGATGCAACAACGTTTGAATGCAATTGGTTTGAGACCGATTAATGCTCTTGTTGATATGACCAATTACATCAGTTTTGACCTTGGTCATCCGCTCCATGTTTTTGATGCGGATAAGATTAAAGGCAATTTGTATGTACGCTGCGCCCATGAAGGTGAAAAGCTTCAAGCACTGAATGGAAAAACCTATAATTTAGATATGAAAGATTGTGTTATTGCCGATGAAGAGAGTGTTGTTTCCATTGCTGGTATCATGGGTGGTGAGAGAACAAGCTGTGATGAGACGACGCGGCGCGTTATTATTGAATCAGCGCTTTGGG
The DNA here is from genome assembly GCF_903679515.1 of Bartonella gabonensis. Taxonomy (GTDB): domain Bacteria; phylum Pseudomonadota; class Alphaproteobacteria; order Rhizobiales; family Rhizobiaceae; genus Bartonella; species Bartonella gabonensis. The sequence goes on along the minus strand of NZ_CAHOYM010000002.1, from coordinate 118,993 downwards.
ATGCGCAAAGCATCGCACAAACAGGGCGAACATTAGGTCTTATCAGTGATGCACGTTATCGGTTTGAACGGGGTGTTGATCCGGCTTTTATGGGAACAGGGCTTGAGATTGCAACAGAATTGGTCTTACGTCTTTGTGGTGGCGAGATATCTAAGGCGAAAATTGTTGGCTATCAGCAACAAGAAACCAAACAGATCGCTTTTCCTTTTTCTGAAATTAAACGTTTAACAAGTTTGGAAATAGAGCCTGAAAAAGTCATCTCTATTTTAACGAAACTTGGATTTTGCGTTGAGGGAAAAGGAGATGTCGTTACAGTAAAAGTACCATCATGGCGCCCTGATATTATGGGTAAAGCCGATTTGGTGGAAGAAATCATGAGAATTTATGGGTTAGATAAAATTAAACCTATTCCTTTGGAAAACTTCACAGAAGCAAAAGATCAAGTTTTAACATGCGCGCAAATTCGTTCACGGGCTACCCGTTTGGCTTTAGCACATCGCGGTATGAAAGAAGCGGTAACGTGGTCTTTTATCTCTGAAAATCAGGCTCTTGCTTTTGGGGGAGGTCAAGCACAGCTTAAATTGGTCAATCCTATTGCCGCTGATATGTCAGTGATGCGCCCTTCTCTTTTACCTGGTTTGCTTATGGCAGCGCAAAGAAATGCTGATCGTGGTTTTTCCGATCTTGCTTTGTTTGAAGTTTCCAGCATTTATGAAGGCGATATCCCAGATAAGCAACGACGTGTTGTGAGTGGGATTCGTCGTGGCACAGAGCAATTTGAAGGAGCTGGGCGTTTTTGGAATGGAAATGCTACAGCTGTTGATGTTTTTGATGCCAAAGCAGATGCTTTAGCTGTTTTAGAAGCATGCGATATAGATGTTGAAAAAGTACAAATTGAAGTTAGCGCCCCCGATTGGTATCATCCAGGCCGTTCAGGAGTCATAAAACTTGGATCAAAGATTATTCTTGGTTTTTTTGGTGTTCTTCATCCAGCAACCTTAGAAAAATTAGATATCAATGGTCTTTTATGCGGCTTTGAAATTTTTCTAGATCAAATTCCAGAACCAAAGAAAAAAACAACAAAAAGCCGTCCTCCTTTGAAATTATCGCCATTTCAAATGGTGCGGCGTGATTTTGCATTTATCGTTGATAAGGCGATTGCTTCTTCTCTTATTGTTCGTGCTGCTCAGGGAGTCGATAAAAAACTTATTCACTCCGTACAGATTTTTGATCTTTTTGAAGATCAAAGCTTTGGTGAAGATAAAAAATCTATTGCTATTGAGATTGTTATTCAACCGATTGAACGCACTTTGACCGATAAAGACCTAGAAGAAATTGCTGCAAAAGTAATAGAAAATGTCACTAAAATGACAGGCGCTTATCTTCGTCATTGAGTCTTTTCGAATGATTTTTATAAAGATAGGAGCATTTTTGAGTGTTCCTTTATTTTTTTAAGATTCGAAGCCTATAGAGTCCTTTTGAAAAAAAGTTTTATGATAATCCATTCATTGATAATGATAATTTTTTATCTTAAATAAGGGATCCCACTATATTTAAGGTTTATTTTTTAAATCTTCTTTGAATGAATCAAAATCATTTATTTTTGTACCTTAAAGTGGAGTGCTTGTTTAGAAACCATAAAAAAAATAAAAATATGGGGCAATACACATTCCATAAATTAAAAAGCATTGCTTGAGATGCTTTTAAAAGCGCATAAATTGCATAATACTTGTAAATAACCTGAGCTATTAGAACCACCATTAATAGACTAAAACCCTTTGGGTTTTCAAAATTCATTTTACGTAAAGCCAAATTAAAAAGGCAAGATGATTTTTACTTTATATCTTGATATTCTCCTCTAAAGAAGCTGTATTCTCGCTTCAGAGATAGATCCAACAGATATACGCAATATTTTACTCCCATTTTAGCAGATAAAAGCGAGAAGTGCTTATAAAGTTTTTAAACGTAATATTTTTTCAAATATGTGTTTGTTTTAAAAAACATATTTCAGTGTTTCTAAGTTTATTTCATGGCAGCATCCGTGAATGGTGTGATTAAAGTTTATTGTGCATCATCCTCTTTATGCTTAATAAAGGGCAAATTAGGTCCATCATAATTCCTCTTTTCTAGCTTCCATGTAGCCGACAACCCCATGTATTTGAGAAAGTCCATAAAAAGGATTTTTATTCCTTTTTATCGTTTGTGTTCACAGGTGCATTCTGCTTGTAAGGAGCGAATAAAAGATAGTCATTGTTTCATAGTTAAAAATGATAAAACCCTATAATATTCAGGTTATTAACTCAATAAAACGATACGTTATCCTTATAAATTAATATGTTATCATTGGGATGAGATGTTGATTAATCAACTACAGAAAAGACACAGGCTTTATGCGATAAAAAGCGCTATAAAACATAAGCTTACCAGCAACAAATGGGAAAGATATCTCAGCTTTTTATAAAATGCTTTGCAAAACAACAAAGCAATTTTTCTTTAAAATCATCCGCTTTTTTTCAAGGTGAATTTTCAAGAGGAAAAAGAATTGTTTTTAAAGGGCTTGAAAAGTTAATTTTTGTAAAAATCCTTCATTGCAAATGCAGAAGATAACTGTTATTGCTAAATAATAATGCAAATCATTCGCAATAAAATAAAGAGAAAATTAATGAATATAAAAAAAATTTTTACTCTAATTGTGGGAAGTTTTATTTTTTTTACTCCAAATTTAGCTATATGTGCTGGTAAATTTAAAGCTGTTACGACATTCACCATTATTGCGGATATGGCACGCAATGTAGCAGGTGATGCCGCTGATGTTGAATCCATTACAAAACCAGGTGCAGAAATTCATGAATATCAACCCACCCCACGCGATCTTATGCGTGCCCAAGGGGCTAACCTTGTATTTTGGAATGGATTAGAGTTGGAACTTTGGTTTGAAAAGTTTTTTCAAAACATTAAGGATGTTCCAAGTGTTGTTGTTTCAAAAGGTATTGTACCCATTACAATTGGTGAGGGTCCCTTTAGTGGTAAGCCAAATCCCCATGCATGGATGTCACCAACTTCTGCTTTAATTTATGTTGATAATATACGCGATGCCTTTGTAAAATATGATCCTGAACATGCTGCTATTTATAAAGAAAATGCTGAAATTTATAAGCAGAAGATTCGCGCCACCATTGATCCCATTAGAGCTGAATTGGCAGCAGTTCCTCAAGATAAGCGTTGGCTTGTAACCAGTGAGGGTGCATTTAGCTATTTAGCGCGCGATTTTGATCTAAAAGAACTTTATTTATGGCCCATTAATGCCGATCAGCAAGGAACACCCCAGCAAGTTAAGCATGTTATTGATATGGTTCGCAAATACAATATTCATGCAATTTTTTCTGAGAGCACAATTTCTCCAGCATCTGCTAAACAAGTCGCAAGAGAAACAGGAGCTAAATACGGTGGTGTTCTCTATGTTGATTCTCTAAGTGAGAAAAATGGTGAGGTCCCCACTTATATTGATTTATTACGTGTCACGAGTGGACGTATTAGCAAAGCCTTATTAGAGGGAGTAAAAAGCCAATGACGGAATGTGGAATATTTGCCCAAGGGGTAACTGTAACTTATCGTAATGGACATACAGCTTTACGCGAAGTAAATTTTGAAAGTCCAAAGGGCTCTATCACCGCATTGGTTGGCGTGAATGGATCCGGTAAATCAACATTATTTAAAGCGATTATGGGTTTTGTACGCCCCTCAAAGGGAAAAATTCGCATGTTTGATTTGCCCGTTGATGTCGCTTTGAAAAAAAAACTTATTGCTTATGTTCCTCAAAGTGAAGATGTGGATTGGAATTTTCCTGTTCTTGTTGAAGATGTTGTCTTGATGGGACGTTATGGTCACATGAACTTTTTTCGTTATGCACGGGCACGGGATTATGAAGCTGTGCGTGTTGCTTTAGAACGCGTGGATATGTTGCCTTTTGCCAAGCGCCAGATTGGAGAACTTTCTGGTGGACAGAAAAAGCGTGTTTTTCTGGCGCGTGCTCTGGCACAGAAAGCAAAAGCTATTTTATTAGATGAGCCGTTTACAGGAGTTGATGTTACAACAGAAGATAAAATTATTGCTTTGTTACAAGATCTGCGTAAAGAAGGAGCAGTGATCTTGGTTTCTACCCACAATTTAGGTTCTGTTCCGGAATTTTGTGATCATACGGTTTTAATAAAAGGAACCGTTTTAGCTTCTGGATTAACAGAAAAAATCTTTACAAAGGAAAATCTAGAGAAAACTTTTGAAGGGTCTTTGCACCACCATATTTTCGATCTTCAAGGCGCAAAAAAAAATAATGTTTTCATGGAGAGAAAACAATCTACAGTTTGTGAGAATATTGAAAAAGTGGAGCACGTTGCATGATTTCTTTTTTGCTTGAGCCACTGAGCTATCAATATATGGTGAATGCAATGTGGGTTTCTGGATTAGTTGGCTGTGTTTGTGCCTTTCTTTCAGCTTTTTTGATGTTAAAAGGTTGGTCATTAATTGGTGATGCACTATCTCATTCGATCGTTCCTGGCGTAGCAGGAGCTTACCTTTTAGGATTACCTTTTTCACTTGGCGCTTTTTTTTCTGGGGGGCTTGCTGCGGCAGCAATGCTGTTTTTTAATCAGCGGACAAAACTTAAAGAAGATACCATTATTGGTCTCATTTTTTCTTCCTTTTTTGCTTTTGGATTATTTCTCAAATCATTAAAACCAATGGCTGTTAATATTGATACGATTGTTTTAGGAAATATTTTAGCCGTGAGTTCATCAGATATTATACAATTGGCTTTTATTGGCTTTTTCTCTTTACTTATATTGCTTTTGAAATGGAAAGATCTCCTTGTTTCTTTATTTGATGAGACACACGCACGTGCCATTGGATTGAACGTAAAGTTTTTAAAGATTCTCTTTTTCACACTGCTTGCTGCTTGTACTGTTGCTGCTATGCAAACGGTTGGAGCATTTTTGGTTATTTGTTTGGTTGTAACCCCTGGGGCAACAGCTTATCTTTTAAGTGATCGTTTTGTGAATATCTTGGTTATTGCAGTTATAATTGGGACATTCACAAGCGTATTAAGTGTCTATGTGAGTTATTTTTTGAATGCACAAACAGGCGGTGTTGTCGTTCTTTTTCAAGCATTCTTATTTATGTTAGCTTTTATTTTTGCTCCTAAACACGGGTATATTGCTGCGCGTTTACGGATAAATGCAGCAAAAAAAGGTGTGATGTTATCATGATTGATCAATTACTACTCCCTTTCCAGTTTTCTTTTATGCTTAAAGGCATGCTTATTGTTATAATCCTTTCTGTTCCAATGGCAATGCTTTCCTGTTTTCTTATTTTGAAAAGATGGGCTCTGTTAGGCGATGCCATTTCCCATGCAGTTTTTCCAGGTGTTGTTGTTGGTTATATGACAACACCGTGGGTGATAGTATTTTTAGCTTCTTTGCCATTTGCTTGGTTTCAGCATATGCGTCCAGAGAATATTACAATGACTTTGATTACTTGTGGTGCTTTTGTTGCGGGTATGGTTTGTGCACTTACAACAGGTTTTTTAGGAAGCAATAGTCGTATCAAACAGGATACGGTAATGGGTGTTGTTTTTTCATCGATGTTTGGTTTAGGGCTTGTTTTGGCAACGTCTATCTATAGTAGCCTAGATTTAAATCATATTCTATTTGGTAATCTGTTGGGTGTTAATTGGCTTGATATTACGCAGACAGCAATCATTTCTGCCATTGTTACTTTTATTTTAGGAGCAAAATGGCGTGATTTTATGCTGTATATTTTTGATTCAGTACAAGGTCGTGCAATGGGGTTGCGCGTATCATTGCTCCATTATACTCTTCTCACGATGATTTCTCTGACAATTGTTGCAGCTTTGAAAGCTGTTGGTATTGTGCTTGTTATTTCTTTACTGATAGCACCAGGAGCAATTGCTTATCTTGTCACAAAACGGTTTTCTTTTATGTTAATGATCGCGATACTTGTTGCAGCTTTTTCTGGTTTTTTAGGGATTTATCTTAGCTTATTTATCGGCTCTGATTCTGCTTCTACGATTGTGTTGATCTTAACGTTGATTTTTATTGCTATTTTCACGATGATTTTCTTTCATCAAAACACAGTCCAAGAAACTTGACGATAATAAAATTCATGCATATCAGCCATGCATTTTTATGTATTGTCTCTTATGTTGGTTTTAAATAAAAGGCACAGCGCTAGGTTATTTTTCCTCCTAATGTCTAGCACGTGAATGCAGTATGTATTTCTCCCCCCCCCCCAAGGCTGCATTCTTAATTAAAAGGCTGCATTGATTTATTCTGCAGCCTTTTTATTTTTTCTTTTCCTGAAAATTTATTTATATTTAAAATTTATTTATATTTCTTGAAACCATTTAAAATGATTATCATATTGCGTAAGCTATTTTGTGCTTTAGAAGAAGTTGTCACTGAAAATACAATGATGAATAAAGTAATATGCGTGAGGCATGATGTAAAAAAGCAAGAAAATATGTAGAGTTACCTTATATGGAGAAAAATAGTACGAAAGGATGAAAAAAAAATTTAAAATATCTTGCCCTTTGTGTATTTGCTATTATGTAGCAGGTTGTGCAATGATTGTATTAGCCTTTATCGGTATAGTATTACCTATTATGCCAACGGTGCCATTTTTATTAATTGCTTCATGGTGCTTCGCTCGCTCATCACCGCATTTTCATCGTTGGTTGCATAATCACCGCATCTTTGGTCCACCTATTAAGCAGTGGGAAGAAAAAAAGGCTATTTCTACATTTGTTAAAATTTTGGCGATTATAAGTATAGCAGTTGGTTTTTTATCTTTTCTCGTCATAGCGCATCCTGTTTTGTGGCTTGCTTTATTGGTTGCCACACTTTCGCTGCTTATTGTCCTTTATATTGTAACCCGCCCATCTTCATAATGAGAGAAAGAAAAGGCACAAACCAAATAGTTTTTTGATTGGCAGGTTCGTTAAAGCTATTGGCAGAGATTTTTTTACCTTCAATTGCAGGGTTACAAATATCAAAAATATATATGAGATGATAAACCTTTTTAGAGCAATTTATTGCAATGAATGATATGTTTGTAAAATAATTTTATAAGTAAAAAAGCTATATATGAAGACCTTAATCAGAGATTAGTAAAATCACTGTTAGGAGTAGTGATAAAGCGTTTTTATCAAGAGATGCTATTTTTAAAATGCTAATAGAAGCCATATCTATCTGTCGGCATAAAGTGACTATAACGGTTTGTTTTAAGTTTATAGAAATATGTTTATAATTTAAATCTTTATGGGTTTGGCAAAGCGTTTTTCATTGCCAAAAAACTTGATATAACGTTTTACTTCTTGCGGTTCACCGATGGTTTTTTCAGGGTTATCTGAAAGTTTTACAGCTGGCCGTCCATTAGCATGGGTTACCTTACAAACAAGGGAAAGAGCATCAAGGGTTGTTATTTCTTGAGGGGCACAGCCTGCAAAATCATTTGTCAAGTCTGTTCCCCAGCCAAAACTCATGCGCACTTTTCCATGGAAATGATGATAGGTTTTTTCAATCGTATCGACATCAAGTGCATCAGAAAAAATTAAGAGTTTTTTGTGTGGATCTTTCCCTTTTTCTTTCCACCATTGAATAATGCGTTCGCCCCCTTCAATAGGGGGGGCACTATCTGGTCTAAAACCCGTCCAATCTGCTACCCAATCTGGGGCATCGCATAAAAATGCTTCTGTACCAAAGGTATCAGGTAAAACAATAAGAAGATTTCCACCATAATAACGATTCCAATCTTGTAAAACTTGATACGGAGCTCTACGTAATTCATCATCGTTGTTGCTAAGAGCAGCAATGACCATCGGCAATTCATGCGCATTGGTTCCAAGAGCTTCTAAATCTGTATCCATGGCGAGAAGAACATTAGAAGTCCCCGTAAAAGAATTGCCAATACCTTCTTTTAAGGCTTCAACACACCAGCGCTGCCATAAAAAAGAATGGCGGCGCCTTGTACCAAAGTCGGATATTTTAATATCAGGCAATTTTTTAAGACGTTCAACTTTACTCCACATTTTTGCTTTAGCACGTGCATAAAGTACATCAAGAGCAAAGCGACCTAGGCTTTTCATAGCGGCACGTGAACGTAATTCACTAACAATAGCAAGGGCTGGAATTTCCCACATGGAGCTATGGGCCCATGAACCATAAAAATTAAGAGTATATTGGCTATCTTTTCGGATGAGTTCATATTCTGGAAGTTGAAAATTCTCAAGCCACTGAAGAAAACTCGGTTCAAAAATTTGTTTGCGTCCATAAAATGTATTACCAGCAAGCCAGATCATTTCTTTTTTTGTAAAGCGCAAACTAAGAGCGTGATCAAGTTGGGCACGTAATTCACCCTCATCAATATCGTCGGCAAGCTGTATTGTTTTAGAGCGATTTATGAGGGAAAAAGTGGCATTAACAGTGGGATAAAGCCCCCAAATCATCTGTACCATAAGAAGTTTATAAAAATCCGTATCAAGAAGTGAACGAATAATAGGATCAAGTTTCCAGGTATGATTGTAAACACGCCTCGCGATATCTGGATGATTCATAATCCTCTTTCTTTCAATCTCATAGAATTTAAAATTATTGTGCTCCAACAAGATCCATATAGGAATGAGAGAAACTATAACAACTCTAAGATTTTGGGCAAGAATAAAAAAAGCCCTTTAATTTTTCTGTTTTAAAGATTTAAGTGTGCGTATAATTTCATGTTTTCCGGTTTTTTCCAACTTTATCCCTGTTTGAACATGAGCATATTCTTTCCCATTAACATTGAGTGTATTTTTAGATCCCCATTTCACCTTAAGAATATAAACAGCCTCATAAAATTTCATTTTTGCTTCATATTCAGGCCAGAAGGAAGGCAAGTGTGGATGTAAAAATAAGAAATCACCTTTACGATGAATCCCAAGAATAGCTTGTGTTGCAGCGTGATAGAACCAGCCTGCTGAACCTGTATACCATGTCCAACCACCTTGTCCACGGTGTGGTTCAACAGCGTAGATATCTGCGGCCATCACATAAGGTTCAACACGATAAGTTTCAGGATTTTGTCCATGATTAATAGGGTTAATCGTGGAAAATAAATGATAGGCTTTATCGCTTTCATCCATTTGTGCAAGCGCTAAAATGCTCCAAATAGCACCATGCGTGTATTGCCCACCATTTTCTCGAATGCCTGGGGGATAACCTTTTATATAACCAGGTTCGAGAGTTGTTTTATCAAAAGGGGGCCAGAAAAGACGTAGAAGTTTTCCTTGTTTATCATAGAGACGTTCAAGCATTGAAGCCATAGCTTGTTTTTGGCGCTCAAGCGGTGCCATTTGAGAAATGACAGCCCAAGATTGAGCAATGGTATCAATTTGGCATTCATCATTGATTTGAGAGCCAAGAGGCGTTCCATCATCAAAATAACCACGTCTATACCAAGCACCATCCCAACTATTTTTTTCTAGAGATTTTTTCAAACGCTCAAAATATGCACTCCATGCTTGTACGCGAGTGTTATCATCACGTTTTTTTGCAAGGGGGATAAATGCTTGTAGTGTGCACCCAAGAAACCACCCTAACCAAGTGCTTTCACCTTTCCCTCGCGCACCTACTAAATTCATGCCATCATTCCAATCACCCCCTAAAATAAGGGGAAGACCATGAGATCCACAGCGCTTTATGGCAAGATTTAAAGCCAAAGCACAATGTTCATAAACTGTTGCAACCTTTGAGGATTGGGTGGGTTGAAAATAAGAATCCTGTTGTCCACTATTGAGAACATCTTCTTCAATAAAAGGAATGAGAATATCAAGAAAGGCATCATCGCCAGTAGTGTTGACATAAAGAGCTGTTGCATATGCAAGCCAAACAATGTCATCAGAAATGCGTGTGCGAACACCTGCATTGGTGTCAGGTAACCACCAATGTTGTACATCACCTTCAGGGAATTGATGTGCTACGGCATTTAATAATTGTTCACGCGCTAGTTGTGGTTTTAATAATAATAAAGAGAGACTATCTTGTAATTGGTCACGAAAGCCAAATGCACCACTAGCTTGATAAAAGGCAGCACGTGCCATCATGCGGCAAGAATAGATTTGGTAAGGAAGCCAATAATTGACCATAATATCAAAAGAAGGATCAGGTGTTTTTACTTGGAGTGGTGAAACAAAATCACTCCAATATTGTTTTTGTTGTGTAAGCAAAGTTTCAAAATCATTTGCACGTACTTGATTGAGTAATTTTTCAGCTTCTTTTCTATTTTCAGCACAGCCAAGATAGAAGATAATTTCTTTTGTTTGTCCTGGAAGAAGGTCAATATCATAAGCAAATGCTGAACAAGGATCACATCCTGCTTCAATGGTATTGGAAAGTGCATTGGCTTTGCGGATCGCATTTGGATGTGTTACGGTTCCCGTTACACCAATAAATTCGCTGCGATTGGTTGTGGTGCTGGTTGGTCTCTCGGAAGCTGATAAAAATGTAACTTGTTGAGATTTTTTAATGTGATAGGGATTTTGAATAAAATGTGCCCCCCATTTAGCTTCATAAGAGGGAACAATGAAGGGAGCATATTTTGTACGGACATTTCCCAAAACCCATTCAACATAATTATAAAGGCGTAAACTGCGTGGTTTTTCCCCTTCATTCGTGAGGATAAGACGTGAAAAACGAACAGGTTTCTCTAGGTCGAGTGTATGAGTCAGTTCTAATGCGATTTCTGAATGTGTTGATTTAAAAGTTGAGAATCCAAAACCATGACAAGCCTCGTAGACAATATTTTCATCACATTCTACAGCAGAAACGGGTGAGAAACGTTTTAAAGACAGGCGGTCTACAAGATAAAGAGCTTCCCCTGGACGATTGGAAACAGGATCATTACTCCAAGGGGTCAATTGATAATCGCGACTATTGTGCGCCCAAGTAAAGAGTGCACCTTCAGCAGAGACATGAAAGCCAAAGCTTTTGTTAGCAATAACGTTAATCCACGGATGGGGTGTGGAGATATGTCCTCGAAGTCGGATCACATAATAGTTATGATGATTAAATCCACCATAACCATTCCAATATTGTAGGTCTTTTCCGTCAACGGGGGTAGGAAAAGATTTTTGTTGACTGATAAGACCAATGGAAGAAAAGAGGCTTTGTTCAGTTTTTTTTGTTCCATATCTTTCTTCGTTATATTTTGGGGAGTTTAATTTATAATGAAACTCGTGATGACTCTTACGAGTTGCTAAATCGAAATCACTTCCATCAATTCGTTTCAGCTGTTCAGACAAAGAACCATTTTGGGCATGCAAAACAATACGAGCTGACGCAAGAAGTGTATTAAAACTCTGTTCATTCATCTGATCACGCCGAAGCGTAAAAATATGTTGACGTGCCTCTGTGTCATGAGTGTGGTGGCGATAAGATTCACATACCCATTCGACAGCATGTTGTGTATTCTGTATATAAGAAGATGCTTGTTCATTGAGAATGACCAGATCGACAATGAGCCCACGCATATGCCAATATTCATGTGCTTTCAGCAGCTCACGTACAACAGCAATATCACTCTCGTTATTTAATCTGAGAAGACACAGTGGAATATCTCCTGAAATGGACATGGGCCAAAGATCAGATTGTTGACCAAGTGTTTTTGCTAAGTTTTTTGAAGGAAGAGGCCATATTCGACCAGAATAGATAAGCGGTGTTGCATATTTTTGATAGACAATAGCTTTTTTAAGGTCAATACCACTCTGATACAGCGATACTTGCGAGCGTGTCCATGCCATTGAAAATTCTTGCTGGAATATATTGGGTTGTCGATAATATTTAATATGATTGAGCAGTGTTTCTTTGGTATACGCAGCAAAAGTCCAAAAAATGAGCTCAACTTTTTCATGTGCTGGAATTTTTACACGGCATCGCAGTGAGACAATCGGATCAAGAACACAACCTTGACTGTTACGAAAACGAGTATTTTTATCAAATGCAGCAGGTCGGTGAATAGAACGCCCTCGACCAATAAATAACGAGCGATTTGTTTCGGCTTCTGTTTCTGTAAAAATATCCGTTGGACCAGTGACAAAATGGGCAATATGAATCTCAGGGTCTTGAGGAGAGCGTTTACGCCTTTTAGCAAAAATTGTTTTTCCTTCTTCAGCAATTTCTGTCTCTATAAACATACGTGAAAAGACAGGATGAGCACAATCTGAATCTATAGTTGCAAGTGTAAGTTCACCATAAGAGGTTATTTCAATGAGACGGTCTTTATGTGTTGTATTGATAAGTTGAATACGTCTACCCTCACCACACCCTGAAGATGTAATAAGACATTCAAGTGTTGACTTAATACCATCAACCACTTTTGTATATTCAGCTTTTTCATCTGTAAAAGTACAGACTGCTTCTTCTTCAACAACGCGTGTTGGTTCACCTGTAACCGACCACCACCGACCACTATGCGTATCACGCAGAAAGAATAAAGTACCTTGTTGATCTTCTGTTGCATCAGGAATAAAGCGCGTAATTGAATAATCATGCCAACGGCTGTAGCCAGAACCATTCGCTGTCAACATTATAGAATAGGAACCATTGGATAAGAGCAAAGTGGCACATGGTTTAAGCAGCGGGTTCTTGATAATACGCAAAGGAGCATCGTTAAATTCTTGAGAATTATCACGCATGTGATAAGCAACTTTGGTATGAATGATAGGAATGTGGTGCAGCGCTCTTTCCTGTAATAACAATTGTACGGCTTCAATGATTGGATCACGGTGAAAGCGATCACGCATCCGTCCTTGAAAAATAACATTGTCAACAGCGAGAATGGACATGCCATGATGGTGTGCATAATAATTTCGTACAACAGCGTATTTTTCTCCTGTCTTCACGCGTGAGGCGGTAAAGTCAATAGAATCGTAATAACCATATGTTCCTAAAGCTCCAAAATCACGCAACCGTTTTAAATTATTGATGGCTTTGTGAGGTACATATTGTGCCGCTAGAAGGCTGGCATAGGGAGCAATAACAGCATTACGTGAGAGACCACGTTGGAGTCCTAAGCTTGGAACACCAAAATTGGCATATTGGTAATTCATTAAGTGATCACGAGCATTAAATGCAGCTTCCGAAATACCCCATGGTAATTCTCGTTTGTGGGCGTATTCTATTTGATGACGAATAATCCGTCGATTGGTTTGATCTAGGAGAGAGCCTAAAGGTTCACGCATAACAAGAGATGGCATAAGATATTCAAACATGGAACCAGACCATGATAAAAGGGCACCATTCCAACCAATGGGGACGAGGAGTCGACCAAGATGAAACCAATGTTTAAGTTTTATATCGCCTTTTGCGATAGCAAAAAAGCTTGCAAGACGTACCTCTGAAGCAAGTAGATCATAACAATTTTCATCGAGTTTGTTTTCTTGAACACGATATCCAATGGATAAGAGATGCCGTTTAGGTTGTTCTAAAAAATCAAATTTCATATCAAAGGCTATTTGCCGTGCAGCTATAGCCAACCTGTTTAGTTTTTCGCACAATTTTTCAGTATCACAATGAGCAATTGCATCATGATGATGAGCGTCGCAAGTTTCGATAAGGCATTTAACCCAGGAAAGTGCACGCGCAGATTCTATTGTTTGAATTTTTTGGTCGAGTTCATCGACTAAGTGTTCAATATCGTGGGCTGCATGTGAAAGATCCTTGAGGTGAGAAGGGAGCGTATTTTCTTGTTCTACAAAAGTACGGACAGAGTAATGAAAACGAGCGATTTTTTCTTCAATTTTTTGGCGTAAAACGCGTAAACTGGGTTGATGATCTGGAATTTCTTTAACCGTTTCTTCAAGAATAGCAAGAACATCTGATAAGCCTTCTCGATCACTTTGAAAAAAAACATGTGGTTTTTCAGCCCATTCCCTTAAAGCAGAAGAGAGTGTTACCAAATGACCGGCAAGATTTCCTGAATCAACAGTTGAGACATAAGTGGGCAAAAGAGGTCTGAGTGTATCCGTTGCATACCAATTATAGAAATGACCACGGAACTTTTCCATTTTTGCAAGAGAGCGTAAGGTACATTCAATACGCGTCATGGTCTCTTCAAAACCAATCCAGCCAAAATCACGTGCCGCAATAACAGAAAGGAGATAAACCCCGATATTCGTAGGAGATGTACGTTGAGCAACAAGAGGTTCAGGATCTTCTTGAAAATTATCGGGAGGCAAATAGTTGTTTTGTGCATTGACAAAGGTTGCATAATAAAGCCATGTCCTCCGTGCAATAGAGCGGAGTATTTTTTCATCTTTTGAAGAAAGTTCGAGGCTATCTTGAAATGTTGAAGGTCGACTGACAAACCAAGCAATGAAAGGTGAAAACAACCATACTATCCCAAAAGGCAAAGCGATAAAGCTTGCAAAACTATCAAAAAAAAGAGGGAATGTTAGGGCAAGAGCCCCAATAAGCGATGCTGGTGCCATTGTAAGCACGTAGAAACGCAAATTATTGGGCATTGATTTTGTTGCGACAAAAGTTTTCCATTCAAGAAGATGCTGTTTTGAAATCATCATGCGATAGAGTGTACGAATAATCGCATCCGTCATAAAATACGCCGAATGAGCCAGAAAAGTCGTCTTAAGAAATATATCAGCGCTTGTAAGAACAGTTTTATGCCAAATTAATTGAAAATGTCCGCGTAAAGAATGATCTATATTGAATGAGACAAACGTTTTTAATATACATAAAATGGGTGCAATGAAGATGCTAAGCAACAAAAATATCTGCCAGAGGATTACACTCTTTAATGGCAAAAGAGCCCATCCTGCAAATGCTGCGATTAACCACATGAGTGGTGTAAGAGAACGACGCAAATTATCCTGCATTTTCCAACGCGTCACGGAGCTTATTTGACGGGGGAAAAAAAGATAAGGTAAAAGTTGCCAATCACCACGAATCCAGCGATGATAACGTGTAACATCAATATTATAAGTTGTTGGATAGTCCTCAATAACTGCTATGCTACTGACCAGAGCCGTACGGGCATATCCTCCTTCTAAGAGATCGTGACTGAGAACAGTATTTTCTTTGACTTTACCGTCAAGTGCTTGTTCAAATGCATCAATATTATAAAGACCTTTACCGATAAAAGTCCCTTCTCCTAAAAGATCTTGATAAGTATCAGAAACAGCAAAAACATAAGGATCAATACCGCGGCTGGTAGAAAAAACCCGTTGGAAAATTGATGTTTTTTTTCCTGTTGTCAGAGAAGGAATAATGCGTGGTTGCAAAACGCTATAGCCTTTTACAATCTTTCCACTTTGCGGATCAAAAATAGGATGATTGAGTGGATGGTTAAGCTTTCCAACAAGTTTTGTAACACTCCCAGGAGTAAGACGTGCATCACAATCCAGCGTCATAATAAAACGGCAATCCATAGGAAGATGTGGATCGGGAGGATAAAAGCTCGTATTTTTATCGCCTCTTAAGAGGCGATTGAGTTCATGAAGTTTTCCCCGCTTTCGTTCCCATCCCATCCAACATTTCTCTCCGCTATTATAAAGACGTCGGCGATGTAAAAGAAAAAAAACAGGAAGTTCATCACGATGATAACGACCATTGAGTTTATCAATGCTTCTTTGCGCATAGCGCAACAAATCAAGATCATCTTGCGTTTCTCTCAAGGAAGCATCCACCCAATCTGTAATGAGTGCAAAATGGATAGCACCTTTAGGATTGGAAAGATAATGCACTTCAAGAGTGTGCACTTGTGCATCAATATCATCGCGTGATGTTATCAAAGTAGGCACAACAACCATTGTACGTGCATATCTTGGTATACCTTCTTTATATTCATAACCAATAAGCTGTCTTGATGGAACAAACCACGAAACAACAGTGTTAAATAAAGAATAAGCCGCATCCATAGCAGGAAAAAGTGCCAATACAATGAAGCAAAGGGACATCCATAGTGTCATGCCAGATATTTGTAAAAGGGTGTAAACTGTAAGCAAAAGAGCAAGTGTCAGAAAAGAGACAGGAACAGCAATGACTCTCAGTTTTAAGCAATAAAAAGCACGTGCCCATTTTATGAGAAGAGGCGGAGTATATCCACAAGCCTTTTCAAATATGCTACGACCATCACCAACAAGATACCAACCAACAGAGGAATAATGAGGCATGTCTTCAAAAGTAGGACTTGCCATTTCTACAGATTTATGTGCAACTTCTAGCTCGCTAAGAGACGAAAAGCGTGCAATTTTTTCAATGACTTGTCGATAAATATTGCGTGAACGGGAATCAATTTCAGAAAAATCACTATTTTTACGCAAAATAGCATCGATACAACTCACTGTTTCAAACCATACGTTCCAATCAACATCATCTATCGCTTTAAGAGCACGGATAATATTGCCCATGGTCACACCATCTGCGGCTTGTCGGGTGTGTTCATCGGCTGTTGCACTTTCTAAGCTACTGCCTTGACTTTCTAATTGCTTTTCAAGCCAAGTTAATGCTGCAGTTGAATCGACAGATGCACTGCGCAAGCGATAAAATAAATGCGCTGAAAAAGTTGGGTCATTAGTGAATAATTTGTACTGCGTAAAAAGAGCGTTTAGACTTATTTTATTTTCTACAAGAGAAATTTTATCAGCTACTTGACTAGCAAGATGACGCATCTGCCGCGCTTTTTCGATACGCACTGAAAGACGACGAACATTTTCAATGAGCAGCATTTTTATGACAGAAGGAAGAGCCCATAATTCTCCAATTGTGAGCGCACAAACTTCTTGAAACCCATTGATCATAACTGTCAGTGTTTCTTGTGAGAAGTTGCTATCGGTATGCGCAATATAAAGCCAAGTTAAAGCAAAAATGCGTGGGATTCTTGCTTCTTGTGTAGAAAGAGGAAGTTGCTTTATGAAGGTCTTGGGGAGGTTACGGCGTAGCTGTTGTATGGTTTTATCAATAGTGTAATGATTATCAATGAGCCATTGAGCAGACGGTGCGATAGTTTCATCATTTCGAGCAGCAAAATCACTGGTCTGAAAGGTATGAAGGATAAGTTTAGCATTTTCATTCAATCTCTTGCGAAAATCTTCTACTCCTTCATATTCAGGGAGTAAAATTTCTTTGCCAGCAGCTATATCATGCCCTAAGTCATAAAGATCTTCTTGTACTTTATAAATTGCACGAAGAGGAAAATCCGTATTAATAAAATGGTCTTTTCCCTTCTTTTGAGAACAAAGTACTTTATGAAAGATATTGTGCACGCCATAGTCCCATTCTTATTCAATTACATCGTTTTTTATTTAAATTGTAAGCATTTTATCTGAATAGTGAACCGTTGATAGGCAAAAAACAAACTTTTTTTCTTTGCAAGTATTTATAATAATTTTTAAGGATTGTATTAAAAATTAAGTAGATAATTTCTTTAGAAAATAAAAAGGTCACTCGTTTTAGGAGTGACCTTAATAACACCATCACTTTTGATTGATGATTAATCTTGTTCTTGTTTTTTCAAAGCTGCACCAAGAATATCGCCAAGAGAAGCACCTGAATCTGTAGAACCATATTGGGCAACAGCTTCTTTTTCTTCTGCAATTTCTAATGCTTTGATCGATACGGAAATTTTACGTGTTTTTTTATCAAATGCTGTTATACGCGCATCAACCTTTTGCCCAATTGCAAAACGCTCAGGACGTTGCTCATCACGATCACGCGCTAAGTCAGCACGCCGAATGGTTGTCTCAAGGTTGTGGTCAATCAATTTCACATAAATGTCATTGTCATTAACAGCAATCACTTCACAGGTTACAACAACCCCTTTTCGCAATTCACCAGAAGCGGCTGCTTCTCCAACTTTATCGCTGGAAAGCTGCTTAATTCCAAGAGAGATACGCTCTTTTTCAATGTCAACATCAAGGACCACCGCTTTAACAATATCGCCTTTGTTGTAAGTATCAATGACTTGTTCACCAGGACGGTTCCAATCAAGATCAGATAGATGAACCATACCGTCAACATCACCTTCAAGCCCAATAAACAGACCAAATTCTGTTTTATTTTTAACCTCTCCCTCAATTTGCGAATTGACAGGAAATTTATTGGCAAAAGCTTCCCATGGATTTTCAAATGTTTGCTTTAAGCCAAGAGAAATACGCCGTTTAGAAGGATCAATTTCAAGAACAACCACTTCTACTTCTTGTGATGTAGACAGAATTTTTCCAGGGTGAACATTTTTCTTTGTCCAGCTCATCTCAGAAACATGGATCAATCCTTCAATCCCTGGTTCAATTTCAACAAAACCACCGTAATCAGTAATGTTGGTAACAGCACCCGTAATTTTTTTACCAATCGGATAGCGGACACTGATGCTTTCCCAAGGATCACTTTCAAGCTGTTTCATTCCAAGAGAAATACGGTGCGTATCTTGATTAATGCGAATAATCTGAACTTTAATCGTTTGCCCAATTGTGAGCACTTCAGATGGGTGGTTAACACGCCGCCATGCCATATCTGTAACGTGTAAGAGACCATCAATCCCACCAAGATCAACAAAAGCACCATAGTCTGTGATATTTTTCACTACACCTTCAACAATTTGGTTTTCTTCAAGATTTTGTACGATTTCTGAACGTTGCTCAGCGCGACTTTCTTCTAAGACAGTACGACGTGAAACAACAATATTGCCACGACGACGATCCATCTTCAAAATTTCAAAGGATTGTGAATTATGCATGAGAGGCGAAACATCACGAATGGGACGAATATCAACTTGGCTGCGCGGCAAGAAAGCAACAGCACCATCAAGATCAACTGTGAAACCACCTTTTACTTGGCTAAAGATAACTCCCTCAACGCGTGCACCAGCATTGAATTTTTCCTCTAAACGGACCCAACTTTCTTCACGCCGTGCTTTTTCACGCGATAAAACAGCTTCACCCATCGCATTTTCAATGCGTTCAATGTAAACCTCAACTTCATCGCCAACTTGCAAAGAACCATCTTTTGCTTTAGCTCCAAACTCTTTGAGAGGAATACGACCTTCGACTTTAAGTCCAGCATCAATAATGGCCATGTCTTTTTCGATTGCAATAACACGACCTTTAACAACAGATCCTTCATTAAGATCATTGGTTTGAAAAGATTCTGTTAAAAGGGCTTCAAAATCCGCTGTTGTGGGATTGTATTGTGACATAAGAACTCCTAATATATACCTTATCTTATAAGGTATGAGCGCTAGGTTAGTGTTAACATGGGCAACTCCTTAGCCCTTTTCTTTAAATAAAGGAAGAAAAGTTAGCGCTAGGCTGGAAGTCTCCTTGATGAATTTATCCAATTATATGCATTTTTATGATTGGATCAATAAAAGTACATGCAATTGCAAATGTTGCTTCTATACTCAATTCTGACGTATCAAGCAAGTGGGCGTTTTTTGCTGGTTTTAGGGGGCTTTGTTTGCGCGTTATATCGCGGATGTCTCGCTGTTCAAGAGCGCTAAGAATTTCATGGTAATTTGCTTGCCCTCCCCTTTCTAAAATTTCTTGATAGCGACGTTTAGCACGTGTTTGAACATTGGCTAGAACATAAAACTTGATATCAGCATCAGGACAAACGATCGTGCCAATATCTCGCCCATCAAGCACACTTCCAGGTAAAGTTTTAGCAAAATTACGTTGTTTTTCAACAAGAATTTCCCGTATAGTAGGGTTAAGCGCTATTTTTGAAGCCGCTTCACCAAGTTCATGAGAAGAAAGAAGAGCAAGATTTAAGGTATTAAAATCAAGTTCTTTCGCACAAATGATAGCATTTTTTTCATCATTAAGTGCTAAATTGTGTTGTAAAAGTGCATGAGCAACACCACGATAAGTAAGCCCCGTATCCAGATGATGAAGATGATAATGTGCCGCAATTTTGCGTGCTAAGGTCCCTTTGCCAGAGGCTGCAGGTCCATCAATGGCAATAACAAAAGGCTTCAAGCAATTTTTCCCCCAAGTTGTTTTATAAAAGGAATAAATTCCGGAAAACTCGTAGCAATCATTCGTTTGTCATCAATGGTAACAGGTTTTTCTGATGCAAGCCCAAAAATGAGAAAACACATAGCAATTCGATGATCAAGATGTGTGCTAACCCGTCCACCACCCAAATTTTTGGCGGAACCTTTCCCATAAACAATAAGAAAATCTTGACCTTCTTCACAGTCTACGCAATTAATTTTCAATCCTTCGGCAACAGCAGACAGTCGATCTGATTCTTTAACACGCAATTCTTCAATTCCTAACATAACTGTTTTACCTTCCGCAAAGGCTGCCGCAACCGCCAAAGCAGGATATTCATCAATCATCGATGGAGCACGTTCTTTAGGCACAGTAACACCTTTTAGGATTGATGATTTTATCCGCAGATCGGCAACATCCTCTCCACCTGTTTGACGTTGATTCAAAAATTCAATTTGAGCACCCATTTCCCACAGTGTTTCGATAAGTCCTATTCGAGAATTATTTATCAAAACATTTTCAATGGTGATATCAGAATCTTCTACAAGAAGGGCTGCGATAATTGGAAAAGCAGCAGAAGAAGGATCACCCGGAATATGGATCGTTTGTCCAGTAAGGTGGGGTTGGCCATTAAGATGAATCAAATGCGCACCTTCTTTATCTCTTTCTATTTCAAGTTTAGCACCGAATGCTTTTAACATTTTTTCCGTATGATCGCGTGTGAGAATCGGCTCTATAACTGTTGTAATACCAGCGGTATTGAGTCCAGCAAGCAGAACCGCTGATTTAACTTGAGAGGAAGCCATTGGGACACGATAGCGAATCGGATTAGCCATTTTGGGACCATAAAGCGTTAAAGGAAGGCGATCACCGTGTGTTGCCTTAATTTCCACCCCCATAAGACGCAGTGGGTCGAGAATACGTGCCATAGGACGTTTAGAGAGAGAGGCATCACCAATAAAAGTTGTTTTCATATGATAGGGGCCAACCATTCCCATAATCAAACGAACACCTGTTCCTGCGTTTCCAAAATCTAACGGTTGTTGTGCGGCTAAAAGACAACCATTCCCTGTTCCTCGTATAATCCAGAAGTCATCTTTCTTAATCATACAGGCGCCCATAGCTTGCATGGCAACAGATGTATTGAGTACATCAGCGCTTTCAAGTAATCCGTGGATATATGTTTCACCATTTGCTAACCCTCCCAATATAAGAGAGCGGTGAGAGATTGATTTATCTCCTGGTATTCGAATTTTTCCAGAGAGACTACTCGATTTATAGGCGGTTATAGGGATTGCTTTTTGCATGGAAATTCTATTTAATTCTCTCTAATCTTTTATGAAATTATGCATTCTTTAGCACATGCTTTAAAGAGCGTCATGAAAAAATCTACATGGAACAGTGTATTTATCTTTGACAAAGGTGTTATTTTTCGATTAAGCACCATAAAATTTATCTTTTAATGGAATAGAATTAATCAAAGAGGCACGGTTTATGGCAAAACAAGAACTTGGAACAAAACGTGTTGATCCAGAAACAGGAAAAAAATTTTACGATCTCAATCGCGATCCTATTGTGTCACCCTATACAGGAATTTCTTATCCGCGTTCTTATTTTGAGGTTGTGGCAGCTGAAGCAAACAATGAAGAAGAAGTGGATACTGAAGAGCTTGATACAGCACTTGAAAAGTCTGCCTTTATGCTTCTTGAAGAGGATGATGACGATTCTAAAGATGACGATCTTCCTGATTTGGAAGATAGTGATGTCGATCTCGGTGATGATGATGATACATTTTTATCTCACGATGATGATGATGAAGATGATGACGTTACCGATATTCTTGGAGGAGGCGTTTCTAATGATGACGATGCTTAAAAGAAGGCATCTTTTCTCTAGAATGTAAATTCTTCTTGATCTTCAATTTTTCTCGTTTTAAAAAAGTTGAAATTATAGACTATCCCTTTGGGGGAAATTTGTTTTTGGGGCTATAGCTCAGCTGGGAGAGCGCTTGCATGGCATGCAAGAGGTCAGCGGTTCGATCCCGCTTAGCTCCACCAAAAGGACCAATTCTTCTATCAAGAAATCACTTTATAGCAGAGAGTGTGTGATCAATTTAAAAAGGGTTATGTGCTCTGTAGCTATTAATCCATTAGTGCATGCTTCTTTCAGCACTGTAATATATTTCTAATCGTTCGTTGGATTGTAAAATTTTGCTGTCAGTAATGAAAAGGAAATGAAGTTTTTTTATGCTTTGCATAGAAATAAAAAAGTAAGCTGTTTAGCTTACGCATTGTTTTAAAAACAAAAGTTACCTCCCTCTCCTCTACAACATTTCCGCAAAATCATAATATATTGATTATGGATATCTTTTTAAAAGGTGCGAGCCACCTAAATAAAAGCTCGGGAACAGAATATACTTCTTAATTATTGCGAATCAGAATTTTTTTCGAATGTTTTCAACCTTATCAAATGCCTGCCAATTAAAATCATTTCCTTAACCATCATGAGCACGGTTGAGATGTAGGAGAAAGGCGACACTATTACATACTTTGCCAACCTCTAATGTTACTTCATACTACAGAAAAATCTTGCCTTGAATATTCATTATATGAAAGTGGTATATACCTTACCTCTAAACAATAGTATCATACAACAAGATAACTTTTTAATTAAGATGGACAGGGTTCATTTTGAGGGCTGTAGTACCCCCTTTATACAAGGTAACAGTTTCTGAAACGATGCTCTTTTGTTTAATGCATTTCTCATTTCTTATATTGAATATTTTACCCTTTTTATGATGCTTGAATTGCATTTATTGTAATTGCTATTTTATACGTTTAACAAATAAATATTCATGTTATAATCAACCAATAATGCGCATAGTGAAATTTAAAATTTTTTGAACAAAGAAAGACAAAAACACCAAAAGTATCTTTAAATAGATTTTATCTTGCAAAAGCTTTCTGTCGCTTGCATTTATTAAAATTTGTTTCATTTAATAACCGGAAAAATGACACTGCCTTATCACGCCATAAGAAATTTTGCTCTTAAATAATTTTATCTCATCAAATTTCCTAATTGAGATTTTCAAAAATCTTCCCTAATACCATCCACATTTTTTTAATTGTTGATCATAGAGTTTAGACATATTTGCCATGCGCTGTGCTGCCTGTGAAAGCGCAGCAGTAACATGACCGCCGCTTCGTGCATAAGCACCATGCCCCATATGATAATTTAAATAAAGGCTATAAGCATCATAAAACCTCACACCATTGCGTTGAACACTTTGGCGATGATACCAAGCAACAAAATCAGCGGCATCTGCAAAATTGTTACGCCATGCAAAAGACCTGCCCGTAGAACGCATATACATTGCCCATGTACTGTCAAGCGCTTGAGAATAACCATAAGCTGTTGACCTACGCTTCCATGGAATAAAACCAAGTAATTTTTTGCGTGAAGGACGTGCATTATGGCGAAAGCTTGACTCCATATTAATGGTTGCCAGAATAATCGGCATAGGAATTCCATAGCGCATTTCTGCCCTTTGAGACGCTCTACCCCAATTATCAAAAAAACCATTTTTTTGTGCTAGAATAGCGCAAGCGTTATTTGTGTGGATGGGAGCGGTTGTTGCACACCCCCCTAACAGAAATACCAGTGCCCCCAAAAACAAAAGGTGTAGCATATTCCCTATTCCTCTCGTTTAAGAAATAAAAAAAGATAGAGATACTAAAAAATTATTACCAATCAATAAAGAACACGATCTTAACTTGTGATTATTCAAAAGCTTGCTTTACTTTATTCTTCATCAACCAAACGCAATGTTTGCAACTGAGCCGATGTTGTCATTTTTGCTGGTTCAGAATAATTGTCTTTTAACTCGAAAGTTTCAATGCGATTTGCCCGTTTCATAATTTTGGAAGATGAGATTAAAATCCCTTCTATATCTTCACCAGCTTTGTAAAAATGCTTCTGTAAGGCGCGAACACGCGTATCCATTCTTCTAAAATTTTCCATCAATTTTGCTACTTCTGACTGAATCAAATGTGCTTGTTCACGCATCCGCGCATCTTTCATAATGGTTTGTACAACCTGAACAGAGAGCATCAACAAAGACGGCGATACAATAATCACATGGGCTTTATTGGCTTTTTGTACCACTGGTTCAAAATCCTCATAAATTGTGGCAAAAATCGATTCCGATGGCACAAAGAGAAAAGCAGTATCATGGGTTTCTCCAGGAATAAGATATTTTTGTGCAATATCACGAATATGAACTTCCATATCAGTGCGAAATTGGCGTTCTGCCTCTTGACGCTCTTGAGCTATCGTTGCTTTGCGTATGGTATTCCAAGCTTCCAGAGGAAATTTAGCATCCACAACAAGAGAAGGTGCTTTATTTGGCATGTGAATGAGACAATCTGGCCGCTTTCCATTGGAAAGAACCGCCTGAAAAACATAAGAATTAGCTGGTAGAGCATCGGCAATAATCGCTTCCATACGCCCTTGACCAAAAGTACCCCGCGTCTGCTTATTGCTTAAAATGGCCTGCAGTTGCACAACCTGTCCGGTAAGTGACTGAATATTATTTTGCGCTGCATCAATGACTGCTAAACGCTCTTGCAAACGATTCAAATTCTCATAAGTTGATTTTGTCTGTACCTGAAGTGTTTGCCCTATATTGGTTGTCATACCATTGAGTTGCTCACTAAGTGATTTATTCAATTCAGCTTGCCTTTGACCAAAAATTTCAGCCATCGTTTGCATTCGCCCTTGCATTTCAGCTTGTGTTTTGAGCAATATAGCCATCTGCTCTTGTGCTGCACGAGCATGCTTGGCAACTTCACTTTCCAAAAATGCCTTTTTCCGATGAGAATAAATTAACATAAAACATGCTAAGCAAACGAGTATTAGTAAA
Organism: Bartonella gabonensis; assembly: GCF_903679515.1. Taxonomy (GTDB): domain Bacteria; phylum Pseudomonadota; class Alphaproteobacteria; order Rhizobiales; family Rhizobiaceae; genus Bartonella; species Bartonella gabonensis. Next base: position 94,022 of record NZ_CAHOYM010000002.1, on the reverse strand, counting down.
AGCAAAATACTTAGTTTCGCAAAAGATTCATCAGCAAGTATAAAAGAAAAAAACGAATCAAACATGAGAGGTAATATAACGCCCTCATTATAAAAAAGCGCAAGAATTTGTTATTCAATATTGACCGATACACAAGCATTGATTAATCTGTGCCTCATGGCAACAAGATCTTTAGTTACTTTACCGGACCCAATTTTACGGGAAGTGTCCAAACCCATCGAACATGTTGATGCAGCCCTCCAAAAGCTTGCGGATGATATGTTGGAAACTATGTATAATGCCCAGGGCGTTGGTCTTGCTGCTATCCAAATTGGCATACCACTGCGCATGCTGGTTATGGATATCTCTCCGAATGATACGCCGAAAAATCCGTTTGTCATTATCAACCCAGAAATCTTATGGCTTTCAGAAGAACGTAATATTCACAAAGAAGGCTGTCTTTCTATTCCTGACTATTTTGCGGAAGTTGAACGCCCTAAACGCCTACGTGTTCGCTATCAGAACCGAGAAGGAAAACAAACAGAAATTGAAGCAGATGATTTGTTGGCGACTTGTTTGCAACATGAAATGGATCATTTAGATGGGCGTCTTTTTATTGATTACATTTCAAAAATCAAACGTGATATGGTGATACGAAAATTTAAAAAACGTGCAAAAGAAAAAACGACACAGGAAGCAGTTTTGTAATGGCATTACGGTTGAGTTTTATGGGAACACCTAGTTTTTCTATTCCCATTTTACATGCTTTGTTAGATGCGGGGCATGATGTTGTCGCCGTTTATAGTCAACCCCCTCGCCCAGCAGGACGTCGTGGCCTCAAACTCATCCCCTCACCTGTACAAAATGCAGCAGAAGAAAAATCTATTCCCGTATTTGCGCCCCAAACACTCAAAACAACCGAACAGCAAGCCCAATTTGCAGCGCTTCGTGTTGATGCTGCTGTTGTGGTTGCCTATGGCCTCTTCTTACCGAAAGCTATTCTTGAAACACCGCGTTTTGGATGTTTTAATGCCCATGCTTCCCTTTTACCACGGTGGCGTGGTGCTGCACCTATTCAGCGCGCAATTATGGCTGGAGATAAAGAAACGGGGATGATGATTATGAAAATGGATGAGGGACTTGATACAGGGCCTATTGCCCTCTCACGCTCTCTCCCCATCACTGATACCACCACTTTGGGTGAACTTTCAAATAAACTTTCATATATCGGTGCAGAACTTATGATAGAAGCTCTATCTGCTTTGGAAAAAGGACAGCTCCAACTTACGCCACAATCAGCAGAAGGTATTACCTATGCTGCCAAAATCAAAAAAGAAGAAACCCGCATTGATTGGACAAAGTCTGCTGAATTTATTCATCGATATATTCGTGCACTCTCTCCCTTTCCTGGCTGCTGGTGTAATATGAATATCGCTGGACAAGAAGAACGCGTAAAAATTCTTGGAAGTCGTTTAACAATAGGTTCTTCGCTTGAAATTGGTCGAATAGAACCAGATTCTTTGATTGTCCATTGTGGACAAGGGCGTCTTGAAATAACCCACCTGCAAAGATCTGGTGGTAAAGTTCTTGAGAGCGCAAGCTTTTTGCGAGGCGCTCATATTTCTGCTGTTTTTTAATATGCCACGTTTTAAACTCACTCTTGAATATGATGGATCAAATTATGCTGGCTGGCAGCGTCAAGTAGAGCTTCATACTATACAAGGAGCTCTTGAAGTGGCAATTTTTCGCTTTAGTGGGCAACAATTAACCATTAAAACAGCAGGTCGAACGGATGCAGGTGTCCATGCCACGGGGCAGGTTGCCCATGTTGATTTTGAAAAAAACTGGCACACACATACGGTCCATGATGCGCTTAATGCTCTTTTACGTCAACAGGGAGAAGCGATTTCAATCTTAAATGTAGAAAATGTCCCTGATGATTTTGATGCACGATTTTCCGCCATTAAGCGCCATTATCTTTTTAAAATTCTCAATCGCCGCTCTCCACCAGCCCTAAATGCCAAACGTGTGTGGTGGTTGCCAAAACCTCTTAATGCGCAAGTTATGCATGAAGCGGCTCAAAAACTTGTAGGAAAACATGATTTTACCACTTTTCGCTCGGTCCATTGCCAAGCCAAAAGCCCTGTTCGTACCCTTGAATGTCTTGATGTAAAAAGAGAAGGGGAAGAGATCTTTCTCTATGCACGGGCACGTTCTTTTCTTCATCATCAAATCCGTTCCTTTGCCGGAAGCCTTATGGAAGTTGGTGTTGGGCGCTGGAGTCCTCAAGATCTTGAGGAAGCTCTCCATGCTAAAGATCGTACACGTTGTGGTGTTGTTGCACCACCTTCAGGACTTTATTTGACTAAGGTAGAATATTAATTATCCTTCAAGGCTTCTTCTTAAAGAGCAATTAAGGAAGCTTATAAAAGGAACGAATTTCTTCAAAAGCTTCTGCTGCAGTATTGACAAATTTTACCAAATCAATATCAGAGGGAGAAATTGTACCTTGCACTGATAAATAATCAAAATTGATCGCATTGTCCCAAAATTCTTTGCCAAAGAGTAAAATCGGTATCTGTTTCATACGCCTTGTCTGTATTAAAGTTAATGTCTCAAACAGCTCATCTAAAGTCCCAAATCCTCCAGGAAAAATCACTAATGCCTTTGCCCGCATGAGAAAATGCATTTTTCGCATCCCTAAATAATGAAAATTAAAACATAAATGCGGCGTTACATAAGGATTAGGCTTCTGCTCATGAGGTAAAACAACATTCAAACCAACAGTTGGTGCACCAACATCAATGGCACCACGATTTCCTGCTTCCATTATCCCTGGTCCGCCCCCTGTGACAACGACAAATTCACGATATTCTGTCATAGCAGAATAGCGTGAACATAAACGTGCAAATTCCCTTGCCTCATCGTAGTAATGGGACATAGCGTGTAAATTTCTCTTTTGTGTTTCATTTTTTGCTGCCCATGCTGCTTGTCCAGATTCAGGAATCCGCGCACCACCAAATAAAACAACGGTTGATTGAATATCATATTCTTGTAAAGTTATTTCCGGTTTTAAAAACTCAAGAGCAATCCTTTGTGAGCGTAGTTCTGGACGCATCATAAACTCTTCATCGATATAAGCCAAACGATAAGTAGATGAACGCATTTGTGCTGAATCAGAGGCTTTTTTTACCTGTTGTAGAACATCCTTTGCATGGAGAAGTGGTGTCCAATTGTTCTGTTTTACCCCGCGTTTTTTTATAATCTTTTTTCATACACTCGTCCGATTTCCTATCGTTTTATTGACTGAACACATTTCTTCGCGTAGTTCATAGAGAGTAATAAATCTTGAAGCTTTCAACTTGTTTAATGGAACTCTGGTCATGACTCATCTCACACAACTTGAAATGATTATTGAAAAAGCATTTGACGACCGCAATTCTATCAATACGACAACAAAGGGGGAAATTCGTGAGAGTGTCGAACATGCATTAAACCTTCTTGATAAGGGAGAAGTTCGTGTTGCAGAATGTCAAAAAAATGGACAATGGCATGTTCATCAATGGTTGAAAAAAGCTGTCCTTCTCTCTTTTCGCCTCAATCCTATGCATATCATTTCTGGTGGTAGTAATCAATCATATTGGTGGGATAAAATCTCTTCGAAATTTTCTGATTGGCAAGAAGAAGACTTTCAAAAAGCGGGGTTCCGTTCCGTTCCTGGAGCGATTGTACGCCATTCTGCCTATATTGCACCAAACGTCATACTCATGCCCTCCTTTGTCAATCTTGGCGCTTTTGTCGATGAGGGCACAATGGTTGATACATGGACAACCGTTGGTTCTTGCGCACAAATTGGCAAACATGTTCATCTTTCTGGTGGTGTTGGAATTGGTGGTGTTTTAGAACCACTGCAAGCCAATCCAACCATTATTGAAGACCATTGTTTTATCGGTGCACGCTCTGAAGTGGTTGAAGGCTGTATTATTCGTGAAGGCGCTGTTTTAGGAATGGGCGTTTTTATTGGAAAATCCACCAAGATTATTGATCGTACAACCGGTGAAATTTTTATAGGAGAAGTTCCCCCCTATTCTGTTGTGGTTCCAGGTTCTCTCCCCAGTAAACCACTGCCCAATGGTGAAGCAGGCCCAAATCTTTATTGTGCTGTTATAGTGAAACGTGTTGATCAAAAAACACGAGAAAAAACATCCATTAATGATCTTTTGCGCCATTAAAGTGCAGTTTTAAAAAACTCTAGCCAATAAAAAAACTAAAAAAATGCAATTAAAATTAATAAGGGAGGATCCTCCCTTATTTTGTTATTTACTCATTTTGAGTGCTTGAATAAAAGCAGACTGTGGAATTTCTACCTTTCCAAATTGACGCATCCGTTTTTTACCTTCTTTTTGCTTTTCTAAAAGTTTGCGCTTACGCGTGACATCGCCCCCATAACATTTTGCTGTTACATCTTTACGCAAAGCACGAATTGTTTCACGCGCTATAACTTTACCACCAATAGCCGCTTGAATTGGAATCTGAAACATATGCTGAGGAATAAGATATTTCAGTTTTTCGCACATGGAACGCCCGCGCTTTTCTGCAATCGTGCGGTGTACAAGCATCGATAATGCATCAATAGGTTCTCCATTCACCAAAATAGACATTTTAACTAAATCCCCCTCTGTATAATCCGTCATCTGATAATCAAAAGAAGCATACCCCTTTGAAATTGATTTTACGCGATCATAAAAATCAAAAACGACTTCATTGAGTGGTAAATCATATGTCACCATAGCACGCGTTCCAACATAAGATAAACCAACCTGTATCCCGCGCCGCTCTTGGCAAAGTTCCAAAATTGACCCAAGATAACTATCAGGAGTCATGATTGTCGCTCTAATCCACGGTTCTTCGATGGAAGAAATTTTAACCACATCAGGCATATCTGCTGGATTATGAAGCTCCTTTACAGAACCATCATTCATATTCATGCGATAAACAACCGAAGGTGCAGTGGCAATTAAATCCAAATTAAATTCACGCTCTAACCGCTCTTGAATAATTTCAAGATGAAGAAGCCCTAAAAAGCCACACCGAAAACCAAACCCCAAAGCCGCAGATGTTTCCATTTCAAAAGAAAAACTCGCATCATTTAAGCGTAATTTACCCATGGCTGCACGCAAATCATAAAAATCGGCAGCATCTATGGGAAAGAGTCCACAAAAAACAACAGGTTGGGCAGGCTTAAAACCCGGCAAGGCCTCTTCACAAGGGCGGCGTTCTTCCGTAATGGTATCACCAACCCGCGTATCTGCAACTTCCTTAATAGAAGCGGTTATAAAGCCAATCTCGCCTGGCCCCAATTCATCAACTTGAACCATTTTGGGAGTAAAAACACCAACGCGCTCAACGGGATATTTTGCTCCTGTCCCCATCATGCGAATGGTTTGACATTTTTTCAAAACACCATCAATCACCCTTACCAAAACGATGACACCAAGATATGCATCATACCAACTATCAACCAACATCGCCTTTAAAGGCTTGTTAACATCACCAGTATGGGGGGGTGGTAATTGTGCAACAATTGCTTCTAAAACATCAGGAACACCTAAGCCTGTTTTTGCTGATATTTCCACAGCCTCCGATGTATCGATACCTATCACATCTTCAATTTGTTCTTTTACACACTCAGGTTCTGCCGCAGGGAGATCAACCTTATTAAGCACAACCACCAGCTCATGGGAATTATCAATAGCTTGATAAACATTTGCTAATGTCTGTGCCTCTACACCTTGGCTCGCATCTACCACCAATAGTGAACCTTCACACGCTGCTAGTGACCGCGAAACTTCATAAGCAAAATCCACATGACCTGGTGTATCCATAAGATTTAAAATATAGGTTTCACCATTTTTTGCTTTATAGTGTAAACGTACCGTTTGTGCTTTAATGGTAATCCCACGTTCACGCTCAATATCCATGGAATCAAGCACTTGTTCTTTCATCTCGCGGATCTCAAGCCCCCCTGTCATTTGAATCAAACGATCCGCTAAAGTGGACTTGCCGTGATCAATATGTGCCACGATGGAAAAATTACGAATATAATTACGATCTATTGTCATATAAGGCGATTTAGCAAAGAATAATACAAAACGCAAAGACCAATTATGTTCTATCGAGAACCTTTCAAAAGAATATTAATCAAAAGAGCTTCTCAAAACACAACTTCTCATAGCCTAAAAAATAAGGCTTTTATCTACTAAATTAAATACCAAAGGGACTAAAATGATCTTTTCACATTTTGTTTGATAGACTCATAGGCTGGATAAGCCGGTACGTGCCATAACACACTTTGCTAACCTCCAATGTTGCTATGATCCTTGGCACTTAAAAGAATGTATAGGAGGCATGCCTTTCTTGTACAGTTTTAACCGCATGGCTCACCTACTTATGAGGTAAAAGAAAATGATTTGAACTGATTTAACATGAAAAAGTTTTACGATATTCAGGATTTTAATTCAATGTGAATAATGCTATATTAGCATTATAAATCAAAGTATTACAGGAATATAGGGTGGCTGCGTATGTTCCTTAAACTTTCAATAAAATTTGCAAGAAATGCTTTTTTATTTGTACGCAATAATCTGCTTTTTGAGCAATCCTATATAAAATAAATGCATGTTGAAAGGGACAGTTTTCTTCTCAACGTTTAAAACTTTAGAAATAAGTTTTATTGAGTAGAGTTTTTATGTACCTTTTATACAACTCCTTTCGTGTTCCATTAAAGATAAAAACATCAATCCTCTTCGAACCAGTGGATAACACATTGATTTATAAATGATCGTTTATTGTTTTGCAATTTAAATGAAAACTCTGAATATCGCTAACCTCTTTCATTTTAAACTTTTTCATAGTGAATCAATTAAATTTTTTCTCTTCCCCAATACAAACATGGCTGTTATGTCGATACAATCGTTTAAGAAATGAATAAAAATGCTTCATTCTCTTTCAAATGCTAAAGGCTGTCGTAAGGAAACTGATAAAGAAAATGCTGGCGCCTTTTATTTTAAGTAAAATGGTGATGCTCTGTGATTTTTAGTGTTCTTTTAAAAAGCGTAGCAATGAACAACATTATGGGGGACTACTTTGGGCGTTCTATTTTGCATGAAAATCATAATTCTATGAAAGAACAAAAGAAATAACATGCGGCAATGCATAATTTCCATTACAGATATTATCTTGGATGTTTTTTGAAAGTTGTAAAGCCAAATTTTAAAATAACCGTAAAGATGAGGATTGGTTTTTGTCTTTACCACTTCATGCTCTGCCTCAATGAGGTTTGACTTTCCTTCTCAGAGGTTAAGCAAACAAATATTTTGGATCCAATTTTGCATACAAAAGCAGGAACAGTTTATAAAGCCTTTTAATCATCTTTATATTTTTAAAAAGCCTCAAAAATGAAAACTCTGCAAGCAAAAAACTCATGCAATAAAATCATCATAGGAAGGTGAATCGCTAATCAATTGTTTCAATTGCTTTATTTTTTTTACGCCATTGTGAAGGTTGTAACTCAGCAAAAATGATCCCAATCAGAATAAGCAAACCACCCAATAAAGCTAAAGGAGATAAATGCTCTCCAGCCAAACGCCCAACGATACCAGCCCATACCGGTTCACCTGCATAAATGAGTGTTGCACGCGTAGGGGAAATAGACTTTTGTGCCCAATTCATAGCCAATTGAATAATCGCACTCATGAGTGCCAATCCCATACCGATACTAAACCATACCCACGAAAATTCAGGAATGCTTTCACCCATCAAAAGCATAAAAGCAAATGAAAAAAAACCACTGAAGAATAATTGGATAATGGTCACACGCCGACTATCAACCTTGTTGGCAAAAATTCCGATAAGTATGACTTCTCCAGCAATCGCTAAAGCGCCCAACAAAGTCAAAATTTTGCCTCTTGAAAAATCAAAACTTCCCGGTTTTTGTCCTGAAACAAGTACAAGCCCGATAAAAGCGAAAACAATACCAACCCAACCGGCAAAACGGGGAGGTTTTTTAAAAACAATCCATTGCAAGATTGGAACCATCGGAACATAAAGCGCTGTAATAAAAGCCGACTGACTACTAATAATCGTTTGAAGTCCAGCTGCTTGCAAAGCATAACCCAAAAACATGGCTAAACCAATTGCCATCCCAGCAAAAACTTCATAAACAGTCATATCTTTTATAGAACGCCAAAAAATTGTTCCACATATCAAGGATGCAACAATAAAACGGAATCCAACAAAAAACAGAGGACCACTATAGCGCACCGCGATGTGAACCACTAAAAATGTGATGCCCCACAATATCGTTGCAGCAAATATTGCCAATTCTGGTTTACTTAATAAAGGATATTTAAACTGTTTGATATTCGTCATGAAAAGCCTTCTCCTCCTCTTTTCCGTACAATTTATGAAACAATAAGCGTTCCAACTCCCTGTTCGGTAAACAGCTCTAGTAAAACAGAATGAGGGGTTTTTCCATTTAAAATGACAACACCTTCCACACCATTTTGAAGGGCTTTCACACAAGTTTCTACTTTTGGAATCATGCCTCCTGAAATTGTTCCATTTTTGATAAGTTTCTCAGCTTCAGAAACTGTCAATTCTTTTAAAAATTTACCCTGTTTATCCAAAACACCAGGAACATCCGTGAGGAATAAAAGACGTTTGGCCTCTAATGCACCGGCAATAGCTCCAGCAAAAATATCAGCATTAATATTATAGGTTTTACCATCCCGTCCTGGAGCCACAGGAGCAAGAACCGGTATCATTTCAGAACAGGCTAAAAGATCCAGCAATCTACGATCAACTTCAATAGGCTCACCAACAAACCCCAAGTCTAGAACACGTTCAATATGCGAATCAGGATCAATGACAGTTCTATAAGCCTTTTCGGCAAAAACCATATTGCCATCCTTACCGCACAGCCCTATTGCCCATTCACCCTCAGCATTGATGAGAGCAACTATTTCCTTATTAATAGAACCCGCTAAAACCATTTCAACCACTTCAACGATCCGCTCATCGGTTACCCGTAAACCGTTTTCAAATCGTGATTTAATCCCCATTTTCATTAAAATTTCAGCAATTTGAGGTCCACCACCATGAACAACAACAGGATTAATCCCTGATTGCTTTAATAGAGCAATATCACGCGCAAATGCTCGCCCCAAAGCAGGATCACCCATAGCATGACCGCCATATTTTACCACAACCGTTTCATTTTCGTATTTTTGCATATAAGGTAAAGCAGACGATAAAAATGCTGCTTGTTTTTCCAAAACATCGACAGCACTGTTTTTAGCATCATCCATTAATAGAGCCTCCTCATCACTTTTTACTATCTCTTAGTAAAATTTAGAAAAAGTGAAAACAATAAAACAACGCTTTACTCTATCCATCCCCCTAAAAATCGTCAATTTTCCTTCAAATTACGAAAAGGTAATAACGAGATGAAATAATAAAACAACTTCCTCAATAAAATTAACAGAGAAAAATTAAACAAAATAAGCGCAAAAAACGTCATTATTTTATAACTTATGTATAAAACTGAAGAATAAAATTTTTAAGCTACGCTGTACAATCAACTCATTCGTTTACCTTTATGGACACTTAACAATGAATAAGAATATATACAACTATTGATTTCGTAAGATAAAAATAAAATTTTCTTATAATGATATTTTAGCTTTTTATATCGTCAAAAATAAGAGAGCTGAATAGAAGAATGTTTTGTCATTTTAACTCTCAAATTCCAAATCAATAAAAACCATTGTCTTTCACATTAAAAATGAAACTGGTATATGAAGTCATATACTATTGGTTTATAATCATAGTGTAGCGTTTATCCAATTAAAATGATCTATATTTTAGAGGAAACTGTGGTTAAGAACATGAAAATAGCGCCTATACAATCAGTAATGAGAGATTATATTATTGTAGTCTTATTATGGAGCTTTAAAACGGGCTTTGAGTGAAAAAATCATAGAAAAGAAAAATAAACACAAAATTTTAAATGCTCGGCTTCTTCCTCTCCTGTAAAGAAGAAGATTCTTAAGAGGTTTTATTTGTAAATAATCTGGATTCTTATTGGGCTGGTTCCACCAGATGTCCGCTCATGTGATTGATTCACTTAAGACTCTCCAAACAAGTCTAATAACCACGCACGTCTAAAAATACTTCATGTGTACAAGAGACTTATATATCTTGTATCACTATCTTAAATGACGATCTTTTACAGCACAACAAGATCAATGCCGTTAACACTGGAAATATTATCAATCATTCAATTGCATCTTTATATGGATAAGCCCTTTTTAAAATGTTATAGACATTCAAAAGCAAGACTTATCCATGAAATGCAAAAACTCTCCACAGCGGGAACTTACACTAAATTAATTGTTTCTCTCTTTTCTTTTCAAGTCAAAAGAATGCTTTTCAAAGATGATGAGATAATAGAAAGTTTAATGAAAAATAACCTTCCAACAGTGTTTTCTCATTTTCTGAAAGCATTCAGCTATTTTAACCAGAAATATTTTCAAAAAATTCTTTCATACGTGAAAAAAAACCATGTGATTGTGGTGAATTCTCATGATTTGAGAGCTTTTCAAATTTTTTCAATAGTTCACGTTGCTCTGGCGTGAGTTTCTGCGGTGTTTCAATCGTGATATGGATATAAAGGTCACCCCTTGTTTGCTGACGGCGCAACATGGGCATGCCTTTTCCCTTAAGGCGGAATTGACGTCCATTTTGTGTCCCTTCAGGAATCTTAACACGTGCTTTAACACCATCAAGGTCTAAAACTTCAAACTCTCCTCCTAAAGCCGCTGTTACCATTGAAATAGGAACGCGACAGTGAAGATCTGCCCCTTCTCGCTGAAAAAATTCATGCGGTTTAACGGAAAGAAAAATATAAAGGTCACCATTGGGGCCACCCCGAATACCAGCATCTCCCTCACCAGAAAGACGAATACGCGTCCCATCTTCAATACCAGCTGGAACATTCACGCTCAATGAACGATTTTTCTCTATGCGTCGTGTCCCCTGACATTTGGGGCATGGATCCATAATCATTTCACCACGTCCATGACATGTATGACATGTTCTCTCAATAGAAAAGAAACCTTGTGCAGCACGTACACGACCAGATCCATGACATGTTCCACAAACTTGCGGACTAGAGCCCTTTCTTGCTCCTGAACCTTCACAAACATCGCACGTGACGGAACTAGGAATATTAATTTCTGCTGTTTTTCCTGAAAATGCCTCTTCTAAGGTCACTTCCATATTATAACTCAGATCTGCACCACGTTCGCGACCATCACCACGCTTGCGGTGTACCCCTCCCATCATCTCACCAAAAAAGTCTTCAAAAATATCAGCAAATCCACCACCCGCAGCAAAACCGCTAAAGGGATTTCCTCCCCCTTGACCACCGCTATTTTCAAAGGCCGCATGACCAAATCGGTCATAAGCAGCACGCTTTTGTGGGTCTTTCAGAACTTCATAGGCTTCACCAATTTCTTTGAATTTTCGCTCTGCCTCTTTATCCCCAGCGTTGCGATCAGGATGATATTGCATTGCCAACTTACGAAAAGCAGATTTTAATTTTTTATCATCACATTCACGAGTCACGCCAAGAATTTCATAATAATCAACCTTCATCATGTATTCCTGATAGTTTTTTTATCATCCATCTTTACGGATAATATCGCTTTTAATTTATATTTTTAACAACAAAGTTGCAACTTATCTCAAATAACAAAGCCCAGCCTTATATTTCAAAGGCCGGGTTTATTAAATTAATCAATACATATGCTGACACTATTTCTTCTTATCATTAACTTCTTCAAAATCAGCATCGACAACATCATCATCCTTTGTCTCTGTTTCAGTATCAGTGCCTGTTGCTTGTGACGCTTCATACATAGCCTGTCCAAGCTTCATACTGACTTCTGCTAATTTTTGCATTTTTGTTGTTACTTCTTCCGTATCACTGCCTTCAAGCGCAGATTTCAAATCAGATATTGCTGTTTCAATCTGTCCCTTTTCTTCAGCTGATACTTTATCGCCATATTCATTGAGTGATTTTTCCGTTGAATGAATAAGAGCCTCTGCCTGATTTCTGGCTTCAACACCTTCACGGCGTTTTTTATCTTCAGCTGCATGTTCTTCTGCATCCTGCACCATTTTTTCAATATCAGCATCACTTAAACCACCAGATGCCTGAATACGAATTTGATGCTCTTTACCCGTTCCCTTATCTTTGGCTGAAACATTAACAATACCATTTGCATCAATATCAAAAGTAACTTCAATTTGAGGTATCCCACGCGGTGCTGGAGGAATACCAACAAGATCAAATTGAGCCAATAACTTATTATCACTGGCCATTTCTCGTTCACCTTGGAAAACGCGAATCGTCACAGCACTCTGGTTATCATCAGCTGTTGAAAAAACTTGCGATTTTTTCGTCGGGATAGTGGTATTGCGCTCAATGAGACGTGTGAAAACTCCCCCCAATGTTTCAATCCCTAAGGATAAAGGTGTTACATCTAGCAGCAATACGTCTTTGACATCGCCTTGTAAGACCCCCCCTTGAATAGCAGCACCCATTGCAACCACTTCATCGGGATTAACACCTTTGTGTGGATCCTTGCCAAAAAAACTCTGCACAACTTGCTGAATCTTGGGCATACGGGTCATCCCGCCCACTAAAACAACTTCATCAATCTCACCAGCTTTTAATCCAGCATCTTTTAATGCAGCTTTACAAGGCTCGATGGTACGCTGCACTAAATCATCAACGAGAGATTCAAATTTTGCCCGAGTCAATTTCATTGTTAAGTGCTTGGGACCTGATTGATCTGCCGTGATAAATGGTAAATTGATTTCTGTTTGCTGTGATGAAGAAAGCTCTATCTTTGCTTTTTCTGCCGCTTCTTTTAAGCGCTGTAAAGCAAGCTTATCATTCTTCAGATCAATTCCTTGCTCTTTTTTGAATTCATCGGCAAAATAACCAACCAAGCGCATGTCAAAGTCTTCCCCCCCTAAGAAGGTATCCCCATTAGTTGATTTAACTTCAAAAACACCATCTCCAATTTCAAGGACTGAAATATCAAATGTACCACCACCAAGATCGTAAACAGCAATTGTTTTTCCATCCTTTTTGTCCAAACCATAAGCTAAAGCAGCAGCAGTTGGCTCATTAATAATCCGTAAAACTTCAAGTCCAGCAATTTTACCCGCATCTTTAGTTGCTTGACGTTGTGCATCATTAAAATAGGCAGGAACAGTAATAACTGCTTGTTCAACTTTTTCACCAAGATAAGATTCTGCTGTTTCCTTCATCTTTTGCAAAATCATAGCTGAAATTTGCGATGGAGAATATTTCTTACCCGCTTCTTCAACCCATGCATCGCCATTGTCACCTTTAACAATTTTATAAGGCACAAGTGCTTTATCTTTTTCAACCATAGGGTCATCAAAACGGCGGCCTATCAAACGTTTCACTGCAAAGACTGTTCCTTCAGGATTTGTTACCGCCTGCCGTTTAGCAGGCTGTCCAACAAGCCGCTCTCCCCCATCAGTAAAGGCAACAACGGAAGGTGTTGTTCGCGCTCCTTCTGAGTTTTCGATAACCTTTGCGTTTTTGCCATCCATCACAGCCACACAAGAGTTCGTTGTTCCTAAATCAATACCAATTACTTTTGCCATATTATAATCTCCATTCAGCAAGCTACCTCAACCTTCATAAAGCATCTTTTTAAGATAGCTCCTCATAACACTCAAAGCCCGTATCCTGCTTTAAGCAACATAAATAACAAACCGCAAGTCGCAACAAGCCTCGCTGCCTCGTATATAAGAACAGGATTTTATTGCTACAAGAGAATAATGAGAGAAACATCTCCAAAATAAAAAAATTCTTTTAAAATAGGGTCTCTAACTGATCTATAAATACCATCTTTATGAAAGACTTGAGATCATAATATATTTTCTTGCAATTCTCCACAACCATATCTGTCTATAAAAATAAAGAGAATAATTACACACGCGTTCTTGATTTCTCATCATGAATTAAGAAATACTGACATAAAAGCTTTTTTTAACTGTATCCTTCTGAAATTTGAAAATATATAAAATGCCTCTGTATAAACGCCTTAAAGCATCAAGAGCTGTCGTAACACTAGGATTTGATCAAGTATATGAGCTTTGTGTATTGTATTTTTATTCAGTAAAATAGTGGTGGATCATAAAACTTTACCATTTACAAATAATTTTGTGAGATAACCACGGAAATGTTGAGAGATGTTTTGTCTTTGTAAACCTTACTGTTTTCCTTTAAGATCCAAGAGCTCTATGATTTCTATTTCCATATTTAAATCAATTTTATTTGAGCAATTCTTTTCTTTTATTTTAAATAAAAAATCTCTAAAATAAAAGAAATTCAAAGTGTAAATCTTATGAAGGAGGGTGAATCAATGGTGACATCTATTATCAAGAAAATAACAAATCTCATCTTTAAGAATACAATACATACACAATATTCATACAAAAAGGTTATCGTAAATATCGTGTATACTCTTCTCTTTGCCGGTATAACTCTACCAGCCAGTGCTCAGCAATACAAACTTGGTGACATAGAAATTCTCAATCCTTGGGCACGCGAAACACCTAAAGGCGCAAAAGTTAGTAGCGGTTATCTCTATATTATTAATCACAATAATATCCCAGACCGCTTAGTTTCTATTGCCACAAATGGCGTAAAAACAACAGAAATGCATACTATGACAGTTGTTAATGATATTATGAAAATGGAAAAACTGCATAATGGCATCGAAATTCCGGGAAATGGCGAAATCACACTTAAACCTGGTGGTGATCATATTATGTTTATGGGACTTTCACAACCATTCAAGCCAGGTGATAAAATTAGCGCAAAATTGACATTTGAGAACGCAGGAACCATTAATGTTGATTTCTCTGTAAACGCTATGAAAACAACCTTCCCTTCTCAATCCACTCCTGTCCACTAAGCTCTTTTATTATAAACACACAATTTTATAAAATGAAGAAGCGTGAATTTTTACGCTTCTTCATTTTGTTTAATGCCATAACATAAGCAAAAATTATCCTTTTTGATGCGTTAAATATGATCAATTTCAGGAATACGCAAAACTTGTCCAGGATAAATTTTATCAGGAGATTTTAGCATTGGTTTATTGGCCTCAAAAATAAATGTGTTTTTATCACCTTGGCCTTTTCCATAAACCTCCTCAGCGATTTTCCAAAGATTATCACCAGATTTAACCTCGTAAAAACGAGAAGTTTTTTTAGGCGTCGTATCGATAACCTTTAATTGCTCAACATCCACAGAAGAAATACCTTGTGAATTGCCAACAACCAGAAGTGCCTTTTCAAGTGTTTCCCTATCTGGAACCTCACCGCTTAAAATAGCTTTACCGTCTTCAACTTGAATATTGACTTTTTCTGTATCGAGTTGAAAATGATTAAATGCGGCCTTAAAGTCTTTTTCTTTTGGTTCATGGTCCCCTATACCTAACTTTTCCCCTACAGTTTTAATAAAATTAAAAAATCCCATTATGACCTCCTTTCGTATAGCAGAAACAAATTTTTGTGCATATATTGCCACATTCTTTTCTTTGCTCTTAAAACACATAGGCGGATTTTCTAAACTTCAACAATCAAAACTAAGCCTGTTCAATTTTGGGACAAAGACAATAATAAACTTTGCAATAAATTTTAATAAAAAAAGCCTTTATGCAAATTTTCTCTCAAACTAAGGGATCTTAATAGACGTAGAAACATTATAAATTATGAAAGCAAAACAAGATTTTACAGGAATGATAAAAGGTTTTTTACTTTGCTACAATTTGTATCATATTTGTTTTGCAAAAAAAATGAGAACTCCCATATAAAATAAGTGTGGGTAATTTGCTACCACAGCAATAGAAAGGTCTAAGAAACCATGAAAGATACACCAACAATCACGCAAACGATTGTACTTGTTGATGATGATCGCAATATTTTGACATCTCTATCTTTTGCGCTTGAGACAGAAGGATATCGGGTTGAAAGCTATACAGATGGAGCATCCGCACTCAAAGGTCTCACACTTCACCCCCCACATTTAGCTATTTTTGATATTAAAATGCCCCGAATGGATGGGATGGAGCTCTTGCGTCGTTTACGTCAAAAATCTGATCTTCCTGTTATTTTTCTTACGTCTAAAGATGATGAAATTGATGAATTATTTGGTCTTAAAATGGGAGCTGATGATTTTATTACAAAACCTTTCTCCCAACGTCTTCTCATTGAGCGTGTGAAAGCTATTTTGCGCCGTTCTAATGCACGTAACCAACCGCTTGCTACAGGAACTGCTTCCACCTCTTCTCTCAAACGTGGAGATCTTGTGATGGATCAAGAACGTCACACCTGTACATGGAAAGATAAACCTGTTATTTTAACTGTTACAGAATTTTTGATTCTGCAAACCCTCGCACAAAGACCAGGCGTTGTAAAAAGTCGTGATGCTTTAATGGATGCTGCCTATAGTGATCAGGTCTACGTAGATGATCGCACCATTGATAGTCACATTAAGCGTCTGCGTAAAAAATTTAAACAAGTGGATGATGATTTTGCAATGATTGAAACACTTTATGGTGTAGGTTATCGTTTTCACGAGGTATAAAACTGCTTTGTCGCAAAAATTTGAACGGCAATCAAATCGATGACAGACAATTCTCAACTGGAAACTCTAAAAAAAATAGCCCCTAACGGTATATCCTCAACGCCATTTTTTATGTTTGCTCGTTTACATCTTCGAACACAACGTCTCTTTAGACAATTGCTTTTTTCCAGTCTCACACGCCGCATTGTTATATTAAACATTGCTGCCCTTGCCGTTCTGGTTACAGGCATTTTATACCTTAATCAATTTCGCGACGGCTTAATTGAAGCAAAAATTAAAAGTTTATGTACCCAAGGAAAAATTATCGCTGGGGCTATTGCTGCTTCTGCAACAGTAGATACAAATTCTATCCTTATTGACCCCCAAAAACTCTTAGAGTTACAGACTGGTGAAAGCGTTACACCCGCCCCTCAATCAACTGACTCTTGGGATTTCCCCATTAACCCTGAGCAAGTTGCCCCTCTTTTACGACGACTCATAACACCTAAAACAACAAGAGCACGTATCTATGATCGTGATGCTACTTTGCTTCTTGATTCGCGCGTTCTTTATTCTAGTGGAGAAGTTTTTAGCTATGATTTACCCCCACTTAAAACAGAACAAAACATGTGGGATCGCCTTACTTCATGGTATTCAAACACATTCTATGGAAAAGGTATTGCTCTTGATAGAGAACAAACAAAAAACCGTGGTATTGCTTATCCAGAAGTGTACCGAGCATTAAACGGATCTCTTGCTACCGCCAAAAGACGCAACAGACAAGGTCAACTTATTGTTTCTGTTGCCGTTCCTGTTCAACGCTATCGCGCAGTGGTTGGCGCCCTTCTTCTTTCAACTACCGGCTCCGATATTGATAATATTGTAAAGGCCGAAAGACTGGTTATATTTAAAGTCTTTGCCGTTGTAGGCAGCGTACTTTTGGTTCTTTCTCTCTTTTTAGCCCACACGATTGCCCATCCATTAAGCAAATTATCTGCCTCTGCTAACCGAGTACGTAATGGCAATAATCAGCGTGTAGAAATTCCTGATTTTTCAATGCGTGAAGATGAAATTGGTCATCTCTCAGCCTCTATTCGTGACATGACTAATGCCCTTTATATGCGTATTGAAGCCATTGAACGCTTTGCGGCTGATGTAAGCCACGAATTAAAAAATCCCCTCACTTCTCTACGCAGCGCTGTTGAAACCCTCCCTCTGGCTAAAAATGAAGAAGCACAAGAAAAACTGCTTGAAATTATTCAACATGATGTGCGCCGTCTTGATCGGTTGATTACAGATATTTCTGATGCATCGCGGCTCGATGCAGAGCTTGCACGAGAAACTGCAGAAATCGTTGATATGACACCGCTTTTGGAAAGTCTTGTTCACGCCGTTCAGGAAGTATACCGCAATGCGCAAACCATCGATGTAAGCCTTAATATTATTCCACGTCCTCATGGAAAAGCTTATCTTGTATTAGGACATGAGCTCCGGTTAGGGCAAGTGATTTCAAATCTTCTTGAAAATGCACGTTCCTTTATTCCCCGCAATCGTGGCAAAATTTGCATTACTATGAAAAGTCATGCTTCAACTCTTATTTTAACCATTGAAGACAACGGCCCCGGTATTCGTTCAGAAAATATTGAACGCATTTTTGAACGTTTCTATACTGATCGACCAAACGAGGATGCTTTTGGACAAAACTCTGGACTTGGTCTTTCTATTAGTCGGCAAATCATCGAGGCCCATAATGGGACGATTACAGCCGAAAATATTATTGATCCAGCACTTGGAAAATGTAAAACTGGCGCACGGTTTATTATTATGCTTCCCCTCGTTAAATAAATTTTTTATCCAAAGTAAAGGTACATGAAAACAAAATGTGAAACACTCCACGCCAATTGCCTTCAACTGGGTGGAAAGGGGTTGTTAATTATAGGTCCATCGGGATCAGGGAAATCGACCCTCACTCTTGCTTTGCTCGACCGCGCTGAATGGTCAAAACGTGAAGCAAAACTTATCAGTGATGATTATACAATGCTGCGTGCAGAAAATGGAAAACTTCATGGATACACGCCTGACAACTTACAGGGCGGTATTGAGATTCGTGGCGTTGGTCTTTATATGATAGAATTTCAAAAGCATACAATTATCGATTGTGTTGTTTTTCTCGGTCCTGAATATGAACGTTTTTCCACAAATAAAACTTTTCAATTTGAAGATTTGCACATTCCTCTTTTAAAACTTCCCTCTCTTCGCGAAGCCGATTGTACAGCCATTTGTCAAGCTATTGAAGCATTTTTGTTTAGAAAAATATGGCACAAAACTGTCTAATTTTTTCTAAAGACAAAAAAAATCACACTTTTTGCCTTTTTTTTGCAAATTTTTCTTGGCAGTAAGACAAAGCCTTGTAAAATATATTTCCCACCGATATGGTCGGGTCTTATTTAGTTAACAGGAGTTTGCGTAAATGATTGGACTCGTGCTTGTAACGCACGGTGAGCTGGCTGTTGAATTTTTACATGCCGTGGAGCATGTTGTTGGAACACAAGAAAAGTTTGCAACAATATGCGTTTATCCCGATGACGATATAGATCAGCGCCGAGGTGATATTCTAGCCGCAGTAACCGATACAAATACAGATAATGGCGTCATCATATTAACAGATGTATTCGGTGGAACACCATCAAATATAGCTATTCCTGCTATTGAAAAAGGACGCGTTGAAATGATTGCGGGGGTTAATTTGCCCATGCTTATTAAACTGATTTCTATTCGCAAATGTCCTGATATTTCATTATCAGACGCGTTAAGAATAGCACAAGAAGCAGGGCGTAAATATATTAATGTACCAAGTATGATTTTATAACGGATGATAAAATACTGATGCTTTCCAAAGATACCCTCCCCTCTCAAATAAGCCGTCATTTCAGCATCTGTAATAAACGTGGGTTGCATGCAAGGGCTTCTGCAAAATTTGTACAAACTGTTGACAATTTTAATGCCACTGTTGAAGTTGAAAAAGATGGAAAAATCGTTGGTGGATCATCAATTATGGGACTTATGATGCTAGCAGCTTCATCCGGTTGCAATCTTACCATTCGTGTTTGGGGACCAGAAGCAACAGATGCTCTTAATGCTCTTGAAAATCTCATCAATAACAATTTTGGAGAGGAAAACTAGCACTTTCTCACCATCAACAAGGATGATGATCCTTAGAAAGTAAAACTTTCTATCATTATCTCGAATTTTGATTGCTTTTTCCGTTTTTATGCCGAGATTCATATCCGCTGTAGATTGACACAATTATTATAAATGTAATTGCTTGTCATAATTGTATTATGCAGAATTTTTTGCTTTCTTTCCTAACATTATTTGGCCAAATTAAATAGTCGTTGTGTATTATGGCTGTTAGCTAACTTAATCGTATGCTTTACATCTTTACAGAAAAGAGAATTTTGATTTGTACTGAATATATCTTCTTTTACACGAAAGAAAAATCAAGATAATTTTACAAATCATAAAACAATCAACTTTCCTTATTTTCTGCCAATTTTGTAGCCTTTCATAATACAAAAAAATTTCAAACTGCCCATCATTGTGATACAGATCATGAAAACGCAATTTTTATTCTTACTGATATCATAACTATTTTCTTAAAACAAATAAGCTTTGGACATTCATAATTATGGTAAGCATTTTTTAGACATTCTTTTTCTATACTATTGCCTTATCTTCTTTGATACACACCTCTTTCTCATTATCTATCATTGCGCTTGGAGTGGCATCTTTTCATTATAAGGAGATAATATTATGGGTCGTCTATTTAGTGCCCTTCAGATTCCTCAACAAACAACACAACAAATTGTATCGTTGCAAAAGGGCTTACCAAATGTGCAGTGGATTAATCCGCAAAATTTTCACGTAACTTTATCTTTTTTCAGTGAAATTGAAAGAGCTACAGCAGATGTGCTTATGTACACCTTTGAAACAATAAAGCTTCCTCCTTTTATGTTACAAATAGAGGATTTTGATATTTTGGGTTTAGAAAATACTTCCCCCTCTCTTGTTATTCGCATTAAAGCTTGTGAAGCTCTCTATCTTTTACACGAAAAGATGCAATCTATTCGTAGCCATTTAGGTCTCACGCCTGATAAAAGAGAATTTACTCCACATATTACGATTGCGCGACTGCTTGATACTACACCTGAAGACCTTGCTCCTTATCTGTTCTTTCAAAGAAATTTTTCATTTCCTCCTTTTGAGGTCGATCACTTTGTTTTATTTTCATCGCCATCTCCCTTAAGCGATGCTGTGTATCTTGTCAAAGGAAATTGGCGACTTCAAAAATAAAAGGGTGTTTGTAACACCCTTTAAAGTTCTTTGAGAAAAGACCTCATATATATGATACTGCAGAGAATGCCGCATTTACGCTAGAGGCTTGTTATTGATGTTAAGCCGAATCAGTTTCAACAGAAGCCTCTTTTGTCCCTCCTTTAGCTACCCCCACTATAGCTGGACGTAAAACCCTTTCTCCGATAATATAACCGGCCTGAACAACTTGTTGAACAGTGTTATCAGGAACATCGGTATTAGGAATTTCAAACATCGCTTGATGAAAGTGAGGATCAAATTTTTGCCCCTCTGGATGAATTTTCTGCACCCCATGACGTTCTAATGCTGCCATCATGGCACGTTCAGTCATTTCAACACCTTCTGCCAAGGATTTCAAACCAGCATCACTTTCCCGTGCACCTTCTGGAATCGCTTCCAAAGCACGATTGAGATTGTCAGAAACAGATAACATATCTCGTGCAAAATTAGCAATGGAATAAGCCCTCGCATCTGCTACATCGCGTGCAGTACGACGTCGAAGATTTTCCATATCTGCAGCAAATCGTAAAAGCTGATCTTTCAACTCTTTGTTTTCATCCTGTAAAGACGCTAAAGGATCAACCTCATTACTTTCTTCTTCAACATCTCCGTGTGCTTCTGTTTTATGTGTTTTTAAAAATTCATCCGCTGCTTGTTTAAGTGTATTACGATCAGCTGGATTTTTTAAATCACAATTTTCAAATGAAGCGTCAGTAAACTTGTTTTTTTCATCAGACATAAAAATTCTATTCCTTCATAAGATTTGTTATTCTCGATATCGAAATTTTACAGACAAAAATCAAGGGGTATTGATGTATATTAATACAATGAGCTTTTATAGTCCAAATACTTACCTGCATCGTTTTAACGCAATAACTGTGACACAAGTTGAGCTGTATAATAAACCATGGGCACAATCCTTGCATAATTAAGCCGTGTAGGACCAATAACGCCTAAAGCACCAATGACTCTCTGTTGTGAATCACGATAAGGTGCTACGACTAAAGAAGAACCAGAAAGTGAAAATAATTTATTTTCTGAACCAATAAAAATTCGGACCCCTGAACCTTCATCCGTTAAATCGAGAAGCTGTGCCATACTCTCACGTGTTTCAAGATCATCAAACAAATGGCGTAACCGTTCTAAATCTTCTTCCGCTTTCACATCTTCAAGCAAATTACTGCGTCCACGAACAATAAGGTGTATTTTATGATCAGCACCTTCTCCTCCCCAAAGAGCTAATCCCGTTTCAACAAGATGATGTGATAAATCATCAAGTGCAGCCCGTGTTTCTGCGCATAGGCAAGCAATTTCCCCTTTAGCTTCACTCAAGGTACGCCCTTGAATATGAGCATTGAGAAAATTCGTTGCTTCTGACAATTGTGCATGGGTAACCCCTTCTGGCAAATGAACAATACGATTCTCAACCTCACCTTGTTGAGTCACTAAAACAGCAAGAGCATGCTCCCTATCAAGGCGCACAAACTCAATATGTTTCAATGTTCCTTCTTGTTTTGTTGCGAGAACAAGCCCTGCTCCACGGGAGAGATCGGAAAGAACTCGGCTTGCTTGAACAAGAAAATCTTCAACCGATTGTGCATGACCTGCCTCTTTGACTTGCATTTCAATATTTTCTCGCTCTTCGTTTGGCAAATCACCCGCTTCCATAAATGCATCAACAAAAAAGCGTAAACCCGATTGGGTGGGCATTCGCCCTGCCGAAACATGCGGTGCATAAATTAAACCGAGATGTTCAAGATCACTCATCACATTGCGAATCGTCGCAGGTGATAATGTCTGTTGCAAAAGTCGCGAAAGATTGCGTGACCCTACAGGTTCACCATCATTAAGATAGGCTTCAACAATATGGCGAAAAATATCACGCGAACGCTCATCAAGATATTTTAGTTCATTATCAATAGGTTTGTGCTTCATTACAATTGTTTCACTACTTAAAAAACACTCTTCTCTTATATAAGTTTTGCCAAGGCTTGGTCAAATAATCTAAAGTAGTATAAAAATATATTATCCTATTGAGCTATAAAACACCATCTTTTAGAGTAATGATATAAAGCATATAAATTATGCATGAGGTGTTTTTTTATTAGAGTGTGTGATTGGATATTCCGGAATTGGTCTTCTTTAGGAACTTACCAAAAGAAGCTTGATTGTTTATAAATTACAGGAAGTAGAAAATTGGATCTTTACCATAAGAACGTTTTCATAAAAGATCGTCTCTCATGCCTTTTCAATCGTTGTCTTAACAAAATATGAAAAATTTTATTTGAATAAAATATCATAAAAAATGTAAAATAACCCTATCATGTAAAATCAAGCAGAATGTGTGTATATGAACATTTAAGCTGGTTTTTAGCACAAAAATAGTTCCCCTTTCATTTTTGGAGAAATCTATATGAGAAGCATAACAGATAAAAAACTTGTCATTGCTACACATAACGCCGGAAAATTACATGAAATCACCACTTTGGTTGCACCTTTTGGTTTAACAATACAATCAGCAAAAGAGCTTGGCTTGCCAGAACCCAAAGAAACAGGAACAACATTTGAAGAAAATGCTTATATAAAAGCTTTTGCAGCAGCAAAAAAGACAGGTCTTCCTGCTCTCTCTGATGATTCAGGCTTAGAGGTCGATGCATTAGATGGTGCGCCAGGCGTTTATACAGCTGACTGGGCAATTCAAGCCGATGGTACACGTGATTTTCCAAAAGCGATGCAAAAAATAGAAAATGAACTCCAAAAAGTAGGAGCACGAGAAAAAAGCCAACGGAAATGCCGTTTTATATCCGTCATTTGCATTGCATGGCCTGATACTCATGCAGATTATTTCCGCGGATGCATTGAAGGAACGTTCATTTGGCCTCCACAGGGAGACAAAGGCTTTGGCTTTGATCCTATTTTTTTACCAGATGGATATGAAAATACCTTTGGAGAAATGTCAACAGAGCAAAAACACGGCTGGCAACACAATGACCTTCCCCCTCTTTCACATCGCGCACGGGCTTTTAAAATTTTGGCAGAAAACCTTTTGGCATTCTCATGAATGAACCTTTTGGCATTTACATTCATTGGCCCTTTTGTGCCGCTAAATGTCCCTATTGTGACTTTAATTCACATGTTCGCATCCATAGTGTTGATCAACCACGTTTTGTCACCGCCTTTGAGCGCGAAATAGAAACGCAATACCATAAAATAGGTCCACGTCGTATTACGAGTATTTTTATTGGTGGGGGAACCCCCTCTCTTATGGAGCCACAAACTGTTGATGCCCTCTTGCAAGCACTTGCAAGAAAGTGGATCCTTGATGATAAAGTTGAAATCACATTGGAAGCTAATCCATCCAGTGTGGAAGCAGAACGCTTTCGCGGATACCGTGCTGCTGGTGTTAATCGCTTATCACTAGGAGTACAAGCGCTCAATGATAAAGCATTGCGCAAACTTGGCCGACTCCATAATGTAGAACAAGCTCTTTGCGCCATTACTTTAGCACGGCAAATTTTTCCACGCTTATCCTTTGATCTCATTTATGCTCGCCCCGAACAAACCCTTGAACAATGGAGATCTGAACTTATACAAGCCATTGATTTAGCAGCAGATCATCTTTCCCTTTATCAATTGACAATCGAAGAAGGAACCGCCTTTAAACGACTGCATGATGCAGGAAGGCTTATCCTTCCCCCATCAGAGCTAGCAGCAGATCTATATCATCTTACCCAAGAAATAACAGCGCTTCATGGACTTCCTGCCTATGAAATCTCAAACCATGCCATGCCTGGTGCCGAATCAGCACACAACCTTCTTTATTGGCGTTATCAGCAATATGCAGGCTTTGGTCCAGGAGCACACGGCCGTTTTATTGAGAACATACCGAATCATTCTTCTGCCTTTTCAAAAGCATCTTTATCACACCTTGAAAACCATAAACGTTTTGTCACAATCAACGAAAAGAATCCCGAACAGTGGCTTGAATTAGTCGAAAAGACAGGACATGGCTGTATCGAAACAGAACGATTAACTCTTAAGCAACAAGCAAATGAAATGCTCCTCATGGGCTTGCGCCTTTGCGAAGGTTTAGAACTTACACGCTATGAAACCTTCAGCCAAAAACGCATCCCAATGGAAAAACTTATCGATTTACAACACCAAGAATTGATAGAAATGGTGGATAACCAACGCCTAAAAGCAACACCCAAAGGACGTATTGTTCTTGATCACATTATCAGCCAACTTGCAAACTAAATCATTTATAATAACATATTGATTTTAATAATAATTATTATTTTTATAATAAAAATATCGTAAATTTTTTTAAAAACTGTTTATCGTCCATTAATTCTTCCTTTTTAGAAAATAGCGGAGTGTGGGATACAAACTATAAAAAGGCTTGAAAATGCTTTTTATGAGCATTTTCAAGCACCTAGAGCTATCGCGATATTTTGAGCCAGAAAGTATATGTTGATCTAACTTTCTTTTTCATAAGCATAAAGAGAGTGATGCCCTGTAGATTTTATATTACCCACTTCATAAGTGCCATTTATAAGAGCGTGGAAACATATCTAAGACATATAGTGAAAATGAACGTATTTACGTTTAAAAACTTTTTAAAAAATCGGCATATTTTTATGTGCCTTTATGGCTTAAACTTATCATTACATCAATTGTGACATAACATTCATTCCATAGATGAATTGTGCATTAATTTCTTCTCTACACCTTAAAGAACGAACATTCTTAACCCAATTCGGTCTGTAAACAGTTCTGCATCTTAAAGTAGATTCTACTTGGCTTTTTCCACTCATGTGATTCACTAAACGAAATGCTTTACAAGCAAAAACTCCAGCTTATACTCAGCACACACTCTAAAACCACTTAATGCATTAACACCTCAAATGATATTATGGTAAAAAAAGGGTTTTATGACAAAACAGTTATTTCTTTATGCAAAAAAATCAACAATAAAACGCTCATAAATAACCGTAAGCATTTCCGCTGCATCAAGGGCAACACACTCATCTACCATATGCATCGTTTGCCCTGGTAAGCCAAATTCAACCACAGGGCAATAATCCTTAATAAATCGCGCATCTGAAGTTCCACCAGACGTGGAACATTCTGGTACAGTCCCTGTTACACCTTTAATAGCATTGGATAAAACTTGAATAAGTTTATCATTTTTGGTCAAAAAAACATCCCCTAAACTCGGAATCCATTCAAGCTGATAAAAGGGATATGGATCACTATTGTTTTTTGATTGCACCAAAGCAAGACGTTTTTCAATTTCCCCCATCAAGGTTTCTTTTGTCCAAAGATCATTGTAGCGTATATTAAAACGAACCGTTGTCTGCGCTGGAATGACATTGACCGCCAAATTACCGGTATCGATGGTTGTTAGCTCTAAATTACTGGGTTGAAAATTTTCTGTCCCTTGATCTAAAGCAGTTTGTGTTAATGCTTGAATAAGCTTATTTGCCAAAGGCAAAGGATTGGCAGCCCGCTCTGGAAAAGCAACATGACCTTGACGACCTTTCACGGTAATGATCCCAGAAATCGATCCGCGGCGACCAATTTTGATAACATCACCTACAGCCTTTACGCTTGTTGGTTCTCCTACAAGAGCCGCAGTCCATTTTTCGCCTTTTTTTTCTGCCCATTGAAGAAGTTGTACCGTACCATTAAGTGCAGGCCCCTCTTCATCACCAGTAATCAAAAGGCTTATCGTTCCTTTAATCGTTTGTTTCTCAAGAACTCGCGCTAGAGCCGCAATAAAACAGGCGATACCGCCTTTCATATCAACAGCACCCCGCCCATATAATTTCCCCTGATCTATAACAGCTTCAAAAGGTGGATAAGTCCAATCTTCCAATGTACCTGGTGGTACCACATCCGTATGACCCGCAAACATAAGATGGGGGCCTTCACTTCCCATTTTTGCATAAAGATTTTCAACATTATCTGTATTTTTAAACGTAAAAATAGGGCGTTCAACATGAAATCCCATTTTTGTCACAAATTGTTCCAAAGTTGATAAAGCCCCTGCTTCATGAGGTGTAATAGAAGGACAACGAATAAGTGCCTGTAATAACTGAATTGGATCTGTAAGAACAGGCATTAAAAAAACTCCCCATTTGTCATAAATCATCGAAACTTAAGATTATTACGCTGAATGACAAAAAAGATAAAGCAAAAACATTGAAGACACTCAGCAAACCAAGCAGGGGAGGACAATCGTGCTGAGAGCTTCAATGGCTTCCTCATCATGCATGAGCAAGCACACACACAACGAAAAACCCAACAAAAAGTTCCGTTAAATATTTGCTTTCATTTGAAAGTTTTTTACGCCTCTAATTTATATGAATCAAAATTAATGGCGTGCAGTCTATGAGCATTTTCTTTCAACCAAGCACGATACGTTTTACTATCAGGACATAGTTTTTCACAAAGAGCCCAAAATCTTGGTCCGTGATTCATTTCAACAAGATGAGCAACTTCATGGGCGACAACATACTCAACAACTTCTTTTGGAGCCATAATAAGGCGCCAAGAAAAAGAAAGACGCTTATCGATTGAACAAGATCCCCAACGACTTTTTGTATCTTTATAACAAATGGATTTGACTTTACGCTCTACCTGATGAGCATAATGTGCCACTAAAGGTGTTATAATGAGCGCTGCTTGTTTTTTTAAAACATCAGCAATGCGTCTCGGGAGATATTCTAATTGACCATAAACAATAATTTTAGGCCCTTGCTCCACATCTGCTGTAATGATTTCTGTTACTCCACGTCCTTGCTCATGTCTTATGGTATGAGAAACACCCAAGAAAGGAATCGTCGCCCCTTCTTTGAGATAGGCATTTTCATGAGAAATTTGTATACGAGCAAGACGTGTCTCAATCCAAGCACGATGTTTTCCAATAAAACTTTGAACCGTACAGAGATTTATCGCTGGCGGTGTTGTTACATAAATCTCTTGACTGCTGACATCGATACGTAAGGTAAGACGGCACGCACGCTTATTTTCCCGCACCCGTAAAGGAATAGCGCGATCAGAAAAAATAAAATGCTGTTCAGAAATGCTCATATATTTTTTATCTTCATCATCAATAAGGCCTCCTTATTTTGCATTAATCTGATTAATCAAAGATCTCAAGGCTGTTTCTAGGCAATCTAAATCTTGTGGACGAGAAAAACGATGATCAGCATCGCGAACCAGTGTCAATGTTACGTCATGAAGAGGTAAATGATCAAGTAAAGCCAATGTATGCTGATAGGGTATCTTATCATCTTCCATCCCTTGTAGAATATGAATTGGACAGCCAACATCAATACATCCTTTCATGACACAATTTTCGCGCCCATCTTCAATCAATTTTTTTGTAAAGGGCATCGGCTCCTCATCCCCAATAGCCGGACGTTCAATATAGCCTTTTTCTTCCAAAATTTTCCATTCTTCTGGGCCTAATTCTGGTTCCACCAGTGTGTGTGTGAAATCAGGAGCTGGGGCAATTAATATCATACCAGCAAGCTTCTTATTTTTCTGCGCTAGCAACTTAGCAAGCCTTAAAGCAATCCATCCCCCCATAGAGGTACCAACCAAAATTTGCGGCCCCTCACAATAGGTTTCAAAAATTGCTAAACTTTCGCTCACCCAACGTGAAATTGTTCCTTGAAAAAAATCTCCTTCAGATTCCCCATGGCCAGAGTAATCAAAACGTAAACAAGACAAATCATTCTTTTGAGCAAGCTGATCAACCAACATCGCCTTACTTCCCAACATATCGGATTGATAACCATGAAGCCAAACCAAACCTGGAGAGTGGCGTCCTTTGCGATGACGTACTGCAAGAGCAGTGTCCTCACACGAAAAAAACTGGCAAGAAATATTTTGATTCATGATTCTTTCCTCCATAAAACAATTTCTTTAAATTAAGAGCAAGACTTTTATACTCTAAATCACTTAAAAAGTAACAAATCAAATAATGAAAAAGACACGAATTATAGTTGTTTTTATGTACATAATTGTATATTAAATTAACTGTAGTTGAATCAAAATTAAGGAGCATAAACCATTCGTAAACCGTTTAAAATGACACCTACCCAAAAAGACGGGCCACGTTCAAATCAGGATATTCGGGTGCCTCATGTTCAGCTTATCAATGATGAAGGACAACATCAGGGAGTTGTTGCGATAAAAGAAGCTCTTGCTATGGCCGCAGAAGCTGGGCTTGATTTGGTTGAAATTGTACCAAATGCGGAACCACCCGTATGTAAAATCATCGATTTGGGCAAGTTAAAATATCAAACTCAAAAAAAAGCTGCTGAAACACGTAAAAAACAAAAGGTCATTGAAATCAAAGAGATTAAAATGCGCCCGAATGTTGATGTCCATGATTATGGAGTCAAGCTTAGGGCTGTTCATCGCTTTATTGATCATGGTGATAAAGTAAAGATTACTTTGCGTTTTCGTGGTCGTGAGATGGCTCACCAAGATCTTGGATTAAAGCTTCTTCAGCGTGTGAAAGAAGATACAAGTGAAATTGCCAAGATTGAATTAGAGCCAAAACTTGAAGGGCGGCAAATAATGATGGTGATAGCACCTAAATAGTTTTTCATTGGAACAATGTCTGTGTGCAACTCATCAAAATGAGCAGATGGGTATTGTTTAGAGGCACCACAGAGAGTTTTGTGGTGCTTTTAAGGTTTTATAAATGTGTATAGATCCTTTTAAGAATTTAATAATGCTTTCTCTATTTATTAAGAAGAATTCGTTATTTTGCATATTAAATGAGTAGGTGCGAACATCGTAAGATCTTCTCATTTTGAGCTCTCTTATTCGTGGAATTCAGCAAAAATCATTTTCTTGCACATCACAAACAGAGATAGTGCATAAAATATAAAAAAGTAGAAATATCTTTTGTGAACCATTTCAAATGCCAAAAGCTATAACAATATGGAAACGGGTAAAGGTATGATGGTGTTAACTTGAACTTTCATAACCATAAAGATAATAATACCCATTAGCACTACCATCTTAATCTGTTACTTGCAATGGAAACGTACTGATTTATAAAGACAATTCATTGTGTTATATGTTAAATGAGAGTCCTAAATATCGTAGGATTCTTTTATTTTAGATCTGTTCCGTGTTGAATCAATCAAAATCTCTTGCCTGCACATCGCCAGTGGAAAAGCCTGCGTGAATAAAAACTGTACAAAAATAAAGAGTAAAAACGCCTCTTATCAAGAGTTTCGAGAGCCAAGGGTTTTGTCGCAACACCCACGAGCTGGCAAAGTGTGTGATAGTGCTGGCTTGTTTCTTCTTAAGCGTAAAGATGGGGAGCTTAATAACAATACTTTACCAAACAGCATTCAACAAGCCAGTGGATAATCGGTGCTTATTTTTCAAAATAAGATAGCATCTTCTTATTACAAATTTCCCCTTATTATCCGCTCTATTGTCAGAGCTCTCAGCAACTTAAGGCAGTATCTCTTTTAAAGATAAATCGTTTTGTTGGTTCACTCCCAAAGTCTTTAAAAATTTTTTTATTTCATTGGTTTTAATCTAATCTTCTGAAGGTAATGGGATAAAGCGGATATGCAACGTTATAGGATGAAAATGATGTATTTTTAAATACTCAAGCATGAAAAATTCCTTGCGCGATATTTTCCATGAAATGGAAGAGAATAACATATTAATTAATAATGATAATTTATATCTTTTCTCCTCACATAAGAGAAGCAAATATCGTAGGATTCTCTCATTTCAAATCTTCTCAATATGGAATCAAAAAAAATATTTGCTTACGCGTCATAAGTGGAGGGATCGCAATCCTCTTATGAACCTTTTCAAGCCTCCAAGGAACAGTTGTAATATGGAAATGCCAACAGAGTGATGGTACCAGACTTATATCTTATATAAGTGAAATACTGGTACACAGACCATTTATGAACGATTTTCGTTATACGAAGCGCTGTCGCATGCAAGAGTATGGCGCACTGAAAAAAGAAGGCTCTTTTTGTAAAAAAATTCAGGAGCTTTTGAATTAAGAGCGCTTCAATCTTGCATAAAACAGCAAGAAAATATAGAAGCACTTCATGGGCAAAAAACAACTTTCCTCTTTTGATAAACATCTTATTATCCGCCTTTTGCGGGAAAACTTTCATAAACATGCGCGTTGGTACAGTGCAGCTATTATCTCAATGATCATCATTTCCTGCTCAACTGCAACCAGTGCCTGGATTATGCGTGATGTTGTTAATCATATTGTTGATGGGCAGAATTTTGCTAAGATCGTTTTGATTTCTAGCTTCATTGCTTTTATCTTTATTCTTAAAGGAATTTCAACTTTTGCCCAAACTTACTTTTTAAGTAAAGCAGGAAACAGTATCATTGCTGAACAACAGCGCAAAATTTATGCGCGCCTTATGGAACAAGGTGTCTCTTTTTATCATAATAACACATCATCTGATCTGCTTGTTCGGGTAACCCATAATGCGACAGCTGTGCGTAATATCATTGATACTATTATCACAACTTTTGTGCGTGATTTACTTTCCGTTAGTGGTCTGTTGCTTGTCATGTTCATTCAAAATTTTGTGTTAATCGCCATTACTTTGATCGTAGGGCCACTGGCTTTTTTAGGTGTTCGAATGGCTTTAAAACGCGTTCGCAGCTTGATGGAAAAAGAACTTCTTTCACTTGGTGAAATTATCAAAATCGTACAAGAAACGGCTATTGGCATTCGAGTCATCAAGGCTTTTTCACTAGAAGAAGTCATGAAAAAAAGAATGAACAAGGCCATTTGTGATGTTGAAAAACAAACAAACAATATTGCAACACTTGAAGCGATCACCAATCCGATTATGGAAACACTCACAGGTGTCGCCATTGCTGGTATCATCTGTTTTTCTGGGTATCTTGCAACCCAACGCGCAGGTGTTCAAGGTGAATTTATGTCCTTTATTGTTGCGTTACTTTTAGCGTATGATCCCGCAAAAAGACTAGCAAATGTCCGTGTCAAAATTGAATCTGGCTTGATCAATATCCGTACGATGTTTGAAATACTCGATCGTCCCCTTACAGTTATAGAACATAAAGAAGCTAAAGATCTGAATAAAACGCAAGGAGCTATTCGTTTCGAGCATGTTTCTTTTGCATACACTGATAACAAAATGGTATTAAAAGACATCAATCTAGAAATAGAAGCAGGAAAAATTACAGCATTGGTGGGGCCATCCGGTTCTGGAAAGTCAACCATTATAAATCTTATTATGCGCCTCTATGACCCCACAAAAGGATGCATATTGATTAATGATCAAGACATCCGCTACACAACATTTCGTTCTCTGAGAAACCTGATGGCCTATGTAGGGCAAGATACTTTTCTCTTTCAAGGGACTGTTAAATATAATATTGGGCTTGGAAAAGAAGGAGCTTGTGATGACGAAATTATCGCAGCAGCAAAAGCAGCAAATGCTCATGACTTTATTATGAATTTGCCAAATGGTTATGATACACAGATAGGCGATAATGGCTGTAATCTTTCAGGGGGACAAAAACAACGACTCGCTATTGCTAGAGCAATGATTCACGATAGTGAAATTCTGATTCTTGATGAAGCAACAAGCGCTCTCGATTCTCACACCGAAGCACAAATTAATGAAGCCATTCATCATCTTACTAAAGGGCGTACAACGATCATTATTGCTCATCGCCTTTCAACGATTGCTCGTGCTCATAAAATTGTGGTTATCAAAAATGGACAACTGATTGAACAAGGAACTCAGAAAGAATTACTCGCAAAAGAACATGGACTTTATAAAAAGCTTCATAATATCCAATTCAAAAAACACACGCCCTAATTTCTAATTATTGAAATAAAATTTAAAACAAAAAATGGATAGAAGCTAACACCCCACTTGTAAAAACAGAATTACCAAGGGAAAGTATTATTTCAATTAAGAGATGATAAAGAGTTTATGGTTTATTGAGAAGAAACTTCTTGGATTTAGATGAAAGACTTTCCTTTTATTTTGTTAAATGCAATTGATTTTTAATCATGCAACTTGAGAACAAAAACATTCTTCTCTTTTTAAGAAAGTGATGAAACATCTTTAAATTTTACAAACTCTAAAAGGGAGGATACCATTAATTTTCGAAAAAATTTCCACGAAGGAAGAGGAATCGAGGTTGATGCTACCTTTATCCATATTTATCTCTACTCTGACAATTTTTTCCTCTTCATACCTTCAAAGTACAAAGATTCCTACTTAATCTAATTTGTAAATAATCCAGCCTCTTATTGAATTCGTTCCACCCGATAATGACTTATGTGATTCACTTATACAAGGCTCAACGAACAAGGGGGCCCCTAAATATTTAGCACATGCTTTCAAAACACTTGGTCAAAGGCTACGCCTTACTATCACTATCCCTCAAATGACAGTTTTCTATGGCAAAATAAGATAAGCTACCAATCACAAAAAGTGTGCTGCAAATTAAATTATAGATACACTCAATGTAAAAAGAATTTGTTTTTTTAACTTTAATCTTTAATAGTCTCGCTCATAAAAGAGACCAATACTGGAATTTTTTTCATTTCCTATCGCACCTTTAGCTTTGAGATGACGCGAAATATCCAAATTTATTGTCCCTTTCGTCATTCCATCAGATCCTGCTTCAAAGCCTAAATAAATTTTATTGTGTATGTAGCGTCCAATACGTAAACCCGTATTACCCTTTTCATTAACGATAACATCAAGATCATCAAGCCCAATTTTAGTCCGTAAAGTGTTTAACAAAGATGTATTAGAAGCACCCGCAAGATCAGCTGCTGCTGCCGTAAGTTGGGCAATCTGAAATGGTGATAGTTCATTAAGAGAGCGATTAAAAATCAAATGCGCAAAAATCTCATCTTGTGGCAAATTCGGTTGTGAAGAAAAATTAATATCAAGATTATCAATCGTTCCACTTACGGTTACAGTAACGTGAATATCACCACTGGTATTGTTGGTTACAAAATAAACCGTAGGATTAAGATTACCGCTAAAACTCGCGTGTCCTTGATCAAAATTAAGACGTTGTGAAAGAATATCAAAACGTCCACGAATCATTCTAAACTCACCCACTGGATGCACATCATTTAATGGACCTGCTAAATTAATGCGCCCTCCCAGTTCGGCATCTAAACCTCTTCCCCGTACAAAAAATTGATTGCGTGCTGTAATACGCATATTTGACAGCACAACAGATGACGATTTTTCTGTGGTACTAGAGCCTTTGTTCGTGCTGTTAACATCAGCACGTTCAAGTGTTGTTTGAATTGGTTTTGTTAAATTCTTATTTCGGACATCAAGCAACTTAGCATTTTGAAAATGGTCAGGAACCACAATTTCAGCTTTTTCAACGATGATATCTCCACCAATAACAAGATCACTTAGAAAATGACCTTTCATTATCATCTCACCTGACAATGTTGTAAGAATCATAGAACCATCATTATAATTGGCATTATCAAGATGAAAGATCAAATCACTCTCTAGATCTTTAGAGATACGGCCTGAAGCAGAAATTCTTCCGCCCTCAGATGAAGAAGCTGAAGCTTTCTCTATAAGAATATGATCACCATTTAATTTGCCTTCAAGCGTTATATTATTCAATCCTACATTGGTTTTTGAATCAAAAAAGCTACCATCATCTATAGAAAGATTTCCAATAAATTGTGGCTTTGATAACGCACCATTAAGAACTGTATCAACTCTGGCTGTACCCATTATAAGTGCACCACGCTTAGCTAATAAGAGATTAACAAAATCAAGAGGCATTATCCCTTTAACGTTTAATTTTGCTTCTGACCCCTTAAGAGAAACAGGCCCATGGATGAAAAGATCTAATCCTTTATCTCCTGTCGCAATCATATTTTCAATATGAAATGTCGGTTTTTTATAAGAACCACGAGCATTTATATTGATTGACATCGGTCCTTTATGCGTCATAGCGGTTAAACTTTGACTAGAAAGTTCAAAATGAGCAGAAGGATCCTTCATTGTTCCCCCAATATCAACTTTGCCTATCACTGTTCCATCAAGCGCTTGTCCTGCAATAAAAATATTCGCCAAACGCGCAGATAAATTTTGCAAATTAATATGGAGATCAAGCTTATCTTTCTCTAAAGATACAAGCCCCTGAGCTTGTGCTTGCACTCCTTCTCCTGTTAAACTTGCATTCAAAGTAAGATTTTGATCTAAGGTTTTCCCCGTAGCAGAAAGCGAAAGAGGCATAATTTTTTTATCTTGAAGAGCAACGGTTGTCAGTCCCTCACCTTTTATGTCGTAGGTTATATCAGGTTTTTTTAAATGACCACGAATCATAACCTGTCCTGTTACACTCCCTGCTGCTCCAAGATCGGATTTCCACAAATTGGCTAAAGTAGCAGGAAGAGAATCTATGGTAAGTTGTAAATTCAGAGTATCTTGAATATTTCCTGCAAGGGTAATTTTACCACCATTTATTGCAATTCCTAATTCATTGATTGTCATTCCATCCTTATCAAAAACAATTATCGATGGTTTCGGCAACGTTGCATGAAAATGATGTTGCTTTAAATCTATGGCTTCAATTTGCACTTCTCGCTTTATGCCTTTCGGAAGTTCTACACTCATTACACGACCAGAAAGCTGAGCATTAAGAGCATCATGCAACATTGCTTGGACAGAAAAAACCGTTTGTCCATTATTTCTATTGGCATGAGCATTTAAACGATTGACCATTATCAGAGGAGTTTGGATATGCTCTGCATTGATGACGCCTTCAAACTGAGTTGTACCAAAAGGATCGAATATGTCGGTATCTATTGCCAATTTTTTTATTTTATTCTTGGCAAAATTCAAATGGTTAACGTGCGCCTT
Source organism: Bartonella gabonensis (assembly GCF_903679515.1). Taxonomy (GTDB): domain Bacteria; phylum Pseudomonadota; class Alphaproteobacteria; order Rhizobiales; family Rhizobiaceae; genus Bartonella; species Bartonella gabonensis. The sequence goes on along the minus strand of NZ_CAHOYM010000002.1, from coordinate 58,001 downwards.
CACATGAGCTTTTTGTCTACCATTTTGTTCATCAAAAATAAAATCTCCTTTTACTTTTCCACTACCATCCTGCAAAAATAACGCTGAAAGTACTGAAATATCATCGGCATCAATATGCAGCGCTCCTTGCACCCCCCCCCCAAGTTGTTGAGAAAGCTCACCCGTTATTTTTGCACTTCCTCCTTTAATATCGATATTCTCAAGTTTTCGAATTTTATGAGAATCTTTAAAAAAAGCAGATAAATATAGAGGTTTATGAGCAAAAACCCCTTCACCTTTTACATCCCCCATTAAAGAAGTAACAGATGCTGTATTATCTACAAGTGCCTTTATGTTAAGTGTTGTGTTTTGAAGTTTCTTCCCCACGACGAACGCTTCAGCAATATGAGCACTTGTATTGAGCTCTATATGACTATTGCGCCCTCTTGCAGTTCCTTTAACTGTAAGTGCACCGCTTATCTTCGGATCTAATTTGGCGAGATCAGATATTTGAGCAGATAAGTCCATTTTAGCGCTTTCATCCGAAAAATAACCATTAGCCTGCATGCTTGTATATTTATTTTTCAAATTCAAATGACGTAAAGTGAAGCCTTTCGTATCTCGAGCAATACCACCTGAAAGAGTGATATTTCCTTTGAATAAACGATCAAAAGGCTGCACCCCTATTCTCATGTTGTCAGCCATTCCTGATAATTTCAGATCAAAAATGCCACTCAATAAACCGATCGTTCCTTTGGCTTTAATATCTGCATTACCAGAAACTGATTGTTTAGTGAACATTTCCAAAGGAGCTAATGTTTGGGCTTTTAAACCAAGATCGCCTTTAAAAACAAAATGCTCCATTGTTCCTTTTAACCAAGAAGAAAAATCCTGAGCCGTAGCACTAAAATCATGAATCAAAATTGGTTTATTTGAAACAATATCCGTATCTAAATGCATATGAACCGCTTGGCTTAAATCTTCTACGAGCGCTCCTTTAATCTTTTTAATCCCTTGAAGCGTTCCATTAACCTGAACACCAACATGACGAGAAGCCGCATTATCAAGATTTTCGCTTACTCCCCCCATATCAAAAACAGCATCGCGAATATAAATATTTTTATTTCTAAAATGATGTACAACAAGCCGCCCATTCCAAGATTGCTGTCCTTCGCGACCATAGTCAATGTTTAAAGCAACATCACTTGCAGGTTTTGGCGCCTCCGATACCGGTAAATGAACAGATTCTTTTTCGTTATCAAGAGCCATTTTGCCATCAACAAAAAGCCGCCGCAAAAAACCATCGGCAGTTATTTCAGCATTAGCGATAACATTCATTGCTTTGCTCTGAATAACCATCTGATCAAGGCGTGCCCCCCCCTCTCTTGTTCTTCTTGCCTCTGCTTTTAATGTTATATCAGATGCGAAGAGAGGACGATATTGAGAAGGCATTAAAGGAGCCAATCTACCCTCTAGTTTCGTGGAAAAACTGTGTCCTTCTGAAGCACTTGCAAGAATAACATTACCATCTAAAATAGAATGATGATCGGCTTCTAAAGAAAGTTTGATAACCAAATCATCAAAAGTACCATCACCTTTAATGGCGAGATTTAATGCTGGACGTTTTTCAATGTTAAAAATATTTGCCAAAATACCATTTTGTGGTTCATCAGCAGAGATATCAATTTGAGCTGTACGATTGTTTTTAGATATCTTGGTAAGAACAGAAAAAGAGCCCTGTGCATCCAAACGATGCGCTGCTATATCAACATTAAAATTACCACCCGCCAAAGTCAAATTGCCTTCTAAGGACATATCAGCAGAAAAACCAAAAAGATTCTGTTCAAACGTTACATGTTGAGCTGTAAGCGTATTGATCGAAAGAGCAAGAGGCAATTTGGGTAAAGAAAACCTACCCATCTCATGGGAAGAATTAAAAGAAGAATTCCCTTGTGGTTTGCGTAAAAACATAACCTGTTCTGCCGAAAGCTGATTAATATCCATCCGCCCCTTTAGCAACGCTAGACGATTCCAATCCATTTTAGCGTTGGTAATTTTAAGCCAAACCCCCTTTTTATCACTGACAGTAATCATATCAATTGATGTTTGGGAAGACAATGCACCTTGCATATTGTGTAAACGAACTCGACGATTGGGTGCTGAAAGCTTGCGTTCAATTAAAGAAACAAACCATGAACGATCATCTGCTGTCTCTTCGCTAGCGGGAAGAATATCTCCTCTTTGCGCAAAAACAAAACCACCGCCCCCAAAAAACAAAAGTCCAAAGAAGAAAGCTGATAAACGTACACCTTTTTTCATTAAAATGCTTGTCCTATACCTACATAAAAACCAACGCGAGGATCACCCTGCTCTCTTTTTAACGGAAAGGCTAAATCAACGCGTAAAGGACCAAGACCCGTCATATAGCGACCTCCTATACCAGCCCCCCATTTAATTTTTTGAGAAAAATCAAATTTTGCCTTTTCTCCTACGATACCTCCATCAAGAAAACTGACAAATCCTATTTTGTCATTTAAAGAAATACGTAATTCTGCCGATCCTTCAATAAGCGACCGTCCGCCAACAACCGCATCATTTTTTGTTTTGATACCAATATTACGATAAGAATAACCACGAACAGAGCCCCCACCACCAGCAAAAAAGAGCGTATCCGCAGGAACTTGTGCTGTATCATTCCCAAGAATTGTACCAAGCTTTGCCCGTGCAGCAAAAACAAAACGACTCCCTTCATCCAATGCCCAATAAGAACGACCTTCTGCCGTTACTTTTGCAATAAAGTTGCTAAAACGCATCTCATAAAAGGGCTCAATGAGAACTTCGCCATATAAACCTTTTGTTGCATTGAACTTATTATTACGATTATCGTAAATCAAACCGGTAGGAAACCCAATTGTTGTAAAATTACGGTTCCCAAAATAGATATCACGTGAGTAACCATTTGAAACTTCTATAGCAGCTTGTCCCGATAGATTACTATTGAAAATATGCTGAATACCTACCTTCCCTTTGATGGCTTTTGTTGTATAATTTTCTAGAACATCTTGCTGTATTTTTAATTCTGATCTGAGATCGGTATCAGGTGTGAATACACCAGGCTTTATAAACGTACTACCGAAAAGATAATCAAAATTCTTAAAATTATATGATTGTTTTTTGTCGCTGCCAACACCATTTATTTTTGTCTCAATTTTAAGGACCTCTGCATGACCAAAAAGATTGTTATGCATCCAATAAGCTTCAAAACCAGCACCATCTAATGTTGAATAACCACCCCCTATACCAAAACGACGCGGTTTACGTTCTTGCACAACAAGCATAAGCGGTAAACTGCCATCTGGGTTAATGGTATCAGCCTCACGTATATTGATAGCACGAAAAACACCAAGGCGCGCAAGACGTTCATTTGCCTTAGATAACGCATCGGAATCATATTTCTGTCCTGGCTTCAATCCGGTCATCCATGCGATATAAGCTGAATCTACACGTGGTTTCTTACTTATATTACGGATACTTAAAGGACCATAATGAGCCTTTTGTCCAGGATCAACAACAATCCTTCCTTCAATACGCAACGCAGCATGATCAGCCACAATCTCACTTTTTATAACTTTAGCTTTCGCATAACCTTGTTGACGCCATCCTTCTACCGCCCATTTTTCTGCTTTCAAAATTGTTTCAGATTTGGCAATAGCTCCAACTTTATAGCCTAATTCTTCAATTGTCGGCATTTTATGCGCTTTACGTTTTTCAGAAAGCGCGACTTTATCAATATTTGCAATACTAAAAACATATTGTGGTCCAGCATTAATTGTAATAACGATATTGGATTGTGCTGGAAGTTGAGTTACCGGACTTAAATCAGCAGCTTCTAAACCATTAATTTGAATACTAATAACACCACCGTAGCGCCCATCAGCATAAAGAGCAGAAAGAATAGCCCGATAATCTGAACGCGCTTTGGCTAACAAACCAGAAGAACTCGCAGATGCTTTCTCTCTATCTGCAAAAAGAGAAGAGACAGATTTAACTATTTTTATACCTTCCAGTGGCGCTCCTGGCGGGGTAACAATATCAACTTTATAAAATCTCTCTGTACTTTTGACATGACGTGAAGAAGAATTTGGTTCTTTTTGACCAAAAAGAGGGATGCCGAAAAAATCAAATGCAGCAAGTGGTTGTGGAAAAGAAAAAATGAAACACAAGCCTATAAAGACACAGCGCACAGTTCCTGATTTTAACAAAATTTTTGCTTGGGATACCATAAATCCGATACCTTTAATACACTTTTCATCTACTACATTTTAAATAATAATAAGGAAGGTAAATATGCCTACTTTACACGTTTTATCACATCATATAACACTCTGCGATACATAACGTCACCCTCCCCTCATATCTTCACAATATTCTGCTCTGTTGCGTCATACGAACAGCCTCATTCCTTTTTCTTAACATATTCATTTAGCTTATTATAAGTGTTTTATTGCGTTCCATATTATCATGGTTAAATTTGTACAAATAACTTGCCATGAAAACGCTACAAAAATCTGTATATATATAGGTCTCTCCATAAAAAAAAACCATAGAGATGCTTCTTGATTTTTATGCGTAGATATGATTGTCTCTCCCAAGTCTAAAGGGGGAGTGATAAATGATCGCACATATTACAACTGTTGCTTTTCGCGGTCTAGAAGCAGTCCCTATCGATGTACAGGTTATGATTTCATCCGGTAAAATAGGAATGGCTATTGTCGGATTAGCCGATAAGGCAGTTGCGGAAAGCCGTGAACGCGTACAAGCAGCTCTCCATGCTTGTGGGCTTTCTATGCCGACCAAACGAATTACCATTAATCTTGCACCAGCTGATTTGCCTAAAGAGGGATCACATTATGATTTGCCAATTGCCGTAGGCCTAATGCTTGCTATGGGAATCCTTCCTCCCGAAGTAGCGCAAGACTATGTCATTTTAGGCGAATTATCATTGGATGGTTCCCTTACCGCTGTCAATGGCGTTTTACCAGCAGCCATGACAGCTGTATCACTCGATAAAGGACTGATTTGTCCCTTTCAATGTGGACCTGAAGCTGCATGGGTAAATGCAGAAATAAATATTCTTGCCCCAGAAACTCTTCTCACTATCGTCAATCATTTTAAAGGAACTCAAATTCAAAAACGTCCGCAACCGCGCCAATATACTATTGAAACGAAACTGCCAGATCTTTGCGAAATCAAAGGACAGAAAACAGCCAAACGTGCCTTAGAAGTTTGTGCTGCTGGACGCCACAACCTTTTGTTTGTCGGTCCTCCTGGTGCTGGAAAATCCATGTTGGCGCAACGCTTACCTTCCATTTTACCTCCTCTTGATAGTCGTGAACTTTTAGATGTCTGTCTGATTGCATCTATTACAGGAGAAACAGTTCATAATACCATTTCACTTCATTGCCCCTTTCGAGCTCCACATCATTCTGCTTCTATGGCTGCAATGATTGGTGGGGGACTTAAAGGACGACCAGGAGAAGTTTCACTTGCTCATAATGGTGTATTATTTCTTGATGAATTGCCTGAATTTTCTCCGCAAGTTCTTGATTCCCTTCGTCAACCTTTAGAAAGTGGAGAAGCGGTTATCGCTAGAGCTAATCACCATATCAGCTATCCTGCTCGCTTCCAACTCATTGCCGCTATGAATCCTTGCCGATGTGGCATGGCGGGTGAAAAAAGCCATGTTTGTGCTAAAGGAATACGCTGTCAAATCGATTATCAATCCCGTATTTCTGGTCCACTTCTCGATCGAATTGATTTACGGATTGATGTTCCTGCTCTGACAGCGATGGACCTTATGCAACCAGAGCAATCAGAAAAAAGCTGCGATGTTGCCAAACGTATCGCACGGTGCCGTACCATTCAAGCCAAACGTTTTGCAACACTAGGGTTGGGTCATATTCGAACCAATGGCGATTGCCCTGCCAAAATTATAGAACAAATTGCCATTCCTGATAAAAATGCCGCCATACTCTTACGAGATGCGAGTGAAAAAATGCACCTTTCTGCACGTGCTTATCATCGCATTCTTAAAGTTGCGCGTACGATTGCTGATCTTGATGAATCCGATAATCTTTCACGCCATCACCTCGCAGAAGCCATCTCTTATCGACTCGGTACGGAAAGATTAACAGCTCTTAACTAAAAACTGTTCATCAGTAAAAACTTATTGGAAAATAACGCAAATAAAGCTCTGTAAGTTTACCATCCTCTTCTAGAGATTTTAGTGCATAATTGAGGATATCAATTAATTTTTCGTTCTTTTTTGCAACAGCAAGCTGCATTCCTTGACCCAATAACTGTGGTGCCATATATGGCCCCCCAACAAAATGGTAGAAATCAACAGATTTTTGATTTTTGAACCATAACGATAAAGCAAATCCATCATCAAAAATAAGGTCAATTTTATGCTCCTGTAAGGCTTTGTAGAGTTCTTCTCTCTCTTTAAATCTTTGCCATTTTGCTTTAGGAAAATAATCATGAAAGACCTTTTCGTGAATACTTTTAGATAAAACACCACTGGTTAAATGAGCCAATTGATCGCTTATTGGCTCATCGAAATTTAACTGTCGAGAAGCAACAAATCGCGCGGGAAAGCGCAAATATGACTTTGTAAAAACAAGATCTTGTTGAGTTTGACTTGTTTCTTTTAAACCCGCAATAATGACTTCTGCACCATCATTTTTGACATGCTCTACAAGCTCTTTCCAAGGAACCACCTCTACTTCACACAATTTCTCTAATTTTAATTTTGAGCAAATAGCACGCAACAAATCGATATTATAACCTGCAAGACGCCCCGTTTGATCAAGAAAATTAAAAGGAGGAAAATCAAAAGTTGTTACAAAACGCAAACGAATGATATCCTTGGTATCAGGTTGCACAAAATATTCATGCGAATCAAAAAAAGAAGGCAACCTTCCAGCTATTTCAGCTTGTGCGTAAGAGGAAAATACCCCCCCCCCCGCTACAAATAAAATGCGAATAAAAATATTGTATAGCGTATTGAGTAAAAAGTACCGTAAACGCCATTGAAAATGTTTTACATGTATAGTTTTTTTTATTTTCAAAATCTCTCCCCCCCTTTTAAAAGCTAAGATGCAACTCTGCTTCGTTATTATCTAATGCACTTCACCAAAATATCTGCGGCTTAATAAATAAAATTCTTGCTCTTTTCTAAAACTGTTAAAAATTTTAACAATTTTCATATATTTTTTTAATACATTGAAAATGCTTCAACTTTTGATCTCAATTTTTCCTAAACAAGTATATAATGAAGAAATGAACCTTACAGCACTCACAAGGTACTTAACGTTATAGTCTTCAAACATCATCGTAAAATAAATCTTGGAACATTGAGAGGTGCTTTTTAAAAAGTACGTGAATAAGCAATATAATAGCGTTTTATTTTGAATGAAAGATGTAACTTCCATAAGAGAACGCAAACAAATATACACAATATATTCTTATATTCTCGCCTTAATCTAACATACAAAAACTTGGGCGGCTTAGAGAAAACGTCAGCTTTGTTTTAAATGATAACTTCTTAGCATTGAAGATTGATTGAGAGGTAAAAGTAAAAGCTTTGCTCGTATAATACAAAGATGCACAACTCATTTTGAAATATTACGCATATGCGAAAATAAACAATAATCTCACTCTTCGCACAATTTTAAAATTTACGTTTAAAGCTTAATTGGCCCCATTCCCAAATCTTAAAGGAAAAGAATTTGTACCAACGTTGGCCTGTAAACAGTCGGCTTCTCTCGATAAATCACGCTTTTAATTTCTTTGGTCTTCCCATTCATGTGATTCACTTAACGAAAGGCTATACGGATAATTCCTGCCCTGAATATTCACTACGCTCTGTAAAAATACTTAAATATATCAAAAAAGTGTTTACTTGTTTTATATAACCGCCCAAATGACGATGTTTTACTGTATAATAGTGTAATATTGTTTCATCATTCTCTCCATTATATATCGACAGATATTGAATCTAGAGCTGATATACGGTAAATGTTTAATGTGGTTATTCCATAAATAACTGAGTAGAGCCTTGAGCTTTAAAAAGCGGATAAAATATTGTAAATTGGATACAGAAGTGGATTAACTTATGAGTGATGAAATAACCTCACCGACATCTAGCAATGAGTATAGCGCCGCTTCTATCAAAGTTCTCAAAGGTCTTGATGCTGTACGTAAACGTCCAGGTATGTACATCGGCGATACTGATGATGGTTCAGGCTTGCACCATATGGTCTATGAGGTTGTAGATAATGCTATTGACGAAGCTTTAGCCGGTCATGCAACTCTTGTAAACGTCACACTCCATGCTGATGGTTCTTGTTCTGTTCGTGATAATGGACGTGGAATTCCAACAGATATCCACCCAACAGAAGGTATTTCTGCCGCTGAAGTTATCATGACACAGCTTCATGCCGGCGGAAAATTTGATCAAAACTCTTATAAAGTTTCAGGTGGATTACACGGTGTTGGTGTCTCTGTTGTCAATGCACTCTCTGTTTGGCTTAAATTGCAAATCAAACGCAATAGTAAAATTCATGAAATGTCCTTTACCCATGGGGTGGCTGATGCCCCATTAAAAGTTGTTGGCGATTGTGATCGAGAAAGTGGAACAGAAATTAGATTTTTACCAAGCTCTGAAACCTTTACTATGGTTGAGTTTGATTTTGAAACTTTAGAGCGACGTTTACGGGAATTGGCCTTCCTAAATTCTGGGGTTCATATTCTTCTTGTTGATGAACGCCGTGCTGACATTAAATCCGTTGAATTGCATTATGAAGGTGGATTAATAGAATTTGTCAAATATATTGATCAAACAAAAAAAGCTCTGCTTGACACGCCTATTTACATTGCAAGTGAAAAAGATGGTATGAGCGTTGATGTTGCTCTATGGTGGAATGATTCCTATCATGAAAAGGTTTTGTGTTTTACCAATAATATTCCTCAGCGTGATGGTGGAACGCATTTAATCGGTTTTAGAAGTGCTCTTACACGCCAAATTAATGGTTACGCGGAATCTTCAGGGATTGCCAAAAAAGAAAAAGTGAATTTAACCGGTGATGATTGCCGTGAAGGATTAACAGCTATTCTTTCTGTCAAAGTTCCTGATCCTAAATTTTCTTCACAAACAAAGGACAAATTGGTTTCTTCTGAAGTGCGCCCTATTGTTGAAAATTTAGTCAATGAAGGTCTTTCAATATGGCTGGAAGAACATCCTAATGAAGCAAAGCTTCTCATTAGTAAAGTGGTGGAAGCTGCAACAGCACGTGAAGCAGCACGCAAAGCACGTGAACTCACAAGGCGAAAAGGAGCGCTTGATATCACTTCTCTGCCAGGAAAACTTGCCGATTGCCAAGAACGTGATCCTACAAAATCAGAAATCTTTATTGTCGAAGGGGATTCGGCGGGTGGTTCAGCAAAAGGTGGGCGTTCACGTCAAAATCAAGCAATTTTGCCGCTGCGCGGTAAAATTCTTAATGTTGAACGAGCACGTTTCGACCGCATGCTCTCATCTGATATGATCGGAACACTTATTACAGCTCTTGGAACGTCTATCGGTAAAGATGAATTTTCACCCGATAAATTACGGTATCATAAGATTATTATCATGACAGATGCGGACGTTGATGGAGCCCATATTCGTACTCTGCTGCTCACTTTCTTTTTTAGACAAATGCCAGAGTTGATTGAACGTGGACATCTTTATATTGCTCAGCCACCTCTTTATAAAGTATCGCGTGGAAAATCTTCTCAATATATTAAAAATGAAGCAGCTTTTGAAGAATTTTTGATTGATAGTGGACTAGAAGAAACAACGCTTGAACTTTCAACGGGAGAAGTTCGTGCAGGAGCTGATTTATATCAATTTGCTAAAGATGCTCGTGTATTACGTCAGCTTTTAAATGGTCTTCATACCCGCTATGACCGCAACACTGTTGAACAAGCAGCAATTGTTGGCGCTTTTAACCCTGAAGCCTTTGCAACACAAGAAAAAGCGCAAAAAACAGCAGATGCTATCGCGCACCGTCTTAATCTGATTGCTGATGATATGGAACAAGGGTGGAGTGGACAATATACAGCAGACGGAAACTTATGTTTTGAGCGTATTTTGCGTGGCGTTAAAGATGTTATGACGCTTGATGCAGGACTTATAAACTCAACGGACGCGCGTCAAATTGATCGCATGTCCCCAAATTTTATCGACATATATCATCCTCCTCTTCTTTTACGCCGCAAAGATAAAACAGAGCAAATTTTTGGTCCTATGAGCCTTTTAGAGAGTATTTTTGCAAATGGGAAAAAGGGGGTTACGCTTCAACGTTATAAAGGGCTTGGGGAAATGAATGCTGAACAGCTTTGGGAAACAACACTTGATCCCAATGCACGTTCTCTTTTACAAGTAAAAATTAATGATGCAACTGATGCAGATTCACTCTTTTCTCGTCTCATGGGTGATGAAGTTGAACCTAGACGTATTTTTATTCAAGACAATGCTTTAAGCGTTGCCAATCTTGATATCTAAAGGTACTCTTCTGTTTTTGGCTGTATAAACGTCGCAGTTTTGTACATTGTTTTTCGTATTTGAACATTACCTCCCTCTTTCATTTACGATAAAAGAAAAATAAGGAAGGTCATATACATGGCAATTGAAACAGAACGTGTAGGAACCAAAGGCGGTATGGAGCACTCTTTTGGTTTTACAAGAGTTGATGAAACACAAAAACAATCCTTGGTGGATGGTGTGTTTCATTCTGTTGCTGAAAATTATGACAAGATGAATGATATCTTATCCTTAGGGCTACACCGTGTGTGGAAAAATTCTATGGTTGCATGGCTTTCTCCACCAGCACTTTCTCATTGGAAAGTTCTTGATGTCGCTGGTGGTACAGGTGATATTGCTTTTCGCATTCTTAATGCTTCACGCCAAAAAGCTCATGCTACAGTGCTTGATATTAATGGCTCTATGCTCAGCGTTGGTAAACAACGCGCACAAAAAAATGGTCTTGCCCCTCTGATTGATTTTGTTGAAGCCAATGCAGAACAACTCCCCTTTGAAGATCAACGCTTTGACGCTTACACGATTGCTTTTGGAATTCGCAATGTTCCTCATATTGACCAAGCCCTTAGAGAAGCTTTTCGTGTTTTAAAGCCCGGTGGACGTTTTTTATGTTTAGAATTTTCAAATGTCGAGATGCCTCTGCTCGATAAAATTTATGATCTTTGGTCTTTCCATGCTATCCCGAAACTAGGTCAATTTATTGCAAATGATGGCGATGCTTATCGTTATTTGGTGGAATCTATTCGCAAATTTCCTAAACAAGATGATTTTGCCTATATGATCAAGAAAGCGGGATTTTCACGCGTCTCGTACCGAAATCTCACCGGTGCGATTGCAGCGCTGCATTCAGGTTGGAAAATTTAAAAATGGTGCAAATTTCTCCTTACTTTCAATTGATGCGTGCAGGATGGATTTTAACACGCGAAGGTGTTTTAAGTGCTCTTCCTCATGATGATCTTCAAGGATTTCCAGCGTTATGTCATCGTATAGCAACTGCGTTAGCACGACGTAAAACGAAAGATAAACAGCGATCTGAAAATATTTCGTATGCTATCAATAAGCTTGGACCCTCTTACATAAAACTTGGTCAATTTCTTGCCACAAGACCTGATATTGTCGGGCGTAATGTTGCAGACGATTTGTCACAACTACAAGATCGTGTTCAAACATTTTCTTGCACCGCTGCTATTGCTCAAATTGAAAGTTCTCTTGGTCGCTCTATTGATGATTTATTCGTCAATTTCTATCCTCCCATTGCCGCCGCTTCTATCGCTCAGGTTCATCCTGCTGAATATAGTGATGAAACCGGTCATAAGAAAAAATGTGCTGTAAAAGTCATTCGTCCCAATATTCGAGCGCGTTTTTCTAAAGATCTGAGAAGTTTCTATCTCATTGCGCATTTACAAGAGCGTTATATTCCTGCTTCCCGAAGGCTACGTCCTGTTCGTGTGGTTGATACTTTAGCACAAACAACACGTCTTGAAATGGATTTACGCTTAGAAGCAGCAGCTATATCTGAAATGGCTGAAAATATTCGACAGGATACAGGTTTTCGAGTGCCAAAAATTGATTGGGAGCGGACAGGGCGTAATGTTCTCACTATGGAATGGATTGATGGGATAAGAATATCGGAAACAGCCAAACTCAAAAAAGCAGGTTTTGATTTGCAGGCACTCGCTGTTACGCTTATTCAATCTTTTCTACGCCACACATTGCGTGATGGCTTTTTTCATGCCGATATGCATCCTGGTAATCTATTTGTAGACTCCGATGGATGTATTGTTGCTGTTGATCTAGGTATTACAGGAAGACTTGGCAAAAAAGAAAAACATTTCCTTGCTGAAATTCTTTATGGCTTTATTACGCGCGATTACCATCGGGTAGCCCGTGCCCATTTTGAAGCAGGCTATGTTCCTTCACGCCATAATATTGAAAGCTTTGCGCAAGCCAATCGTGCTATTGGTGAACCAATTCACGGACAATCAGCACAAAGCATTTCCATGGCTAAGTTGCTCACGTTGTTGTTTGAAGTTACTGAATTGTTTGACATGCAAACGCGGCCCGAACTTTTATTGCTGCAAAAAACGATGGTTGTCGTTGAAGGTGTTGCCCGCACATTAGATCCCAGTTTTAATATGTGGAAAGCTTCTGAACCCGTTGTCAGAGAATGGATTAGTAAAAATTTAGGCCCCATAGGTATTGCAAAAGACTTTAGTGAAGGAGCGCAGGCTCTCCTTTCTCTGGCACGCAAAACACCACAATTGATACAAAATTTCCAACGTATAGAAGAAGATTTCAATCAAATAAGAAAAACAGGTTTTAATCTTTCTCCTGCAACCCTCACACAACTTGCTGCTGAACAAAGTCGTAGAAACCGTTATGGTCGTTATAGCCTGTTTATCATTGCAATTTGTTGCGCTTGTCTCACTTTTTACTTTTTTCATCTTTTCTAATCTCCTTAATATGCTAAAAATATCAACAATGAAATCATTGCAATCATTTTGTTTCTTGGAGGTATTTTATGGCCAGTATTACTATTCGTAACCTCTCCCCTGAAATCAAAGAAGCTTTGCGCGTACGTGCAGCGCAAAATGGCATTTCTATGGAAGAAGAAGCGCGCCGTCTTTTAAACAATCCCATCACTCTCACCACGCCCCCCTCTCATGCAAGCGTCGCTGAAGTGCAATCATTGCAATCAAAATCACTCCTTCTTATTATTGGTGGAAGTATTGCGGCCTATAAAGCGCTTGATCTCATTCGTCGTTTAAAAGAACGTGGAGCACACTTAAATGTCGTAATGACAAAAGCAGCGCAAAAATTTATCACACCTTTAGCCGCTGAAGCTCTCAACGGTCGTACTGTATATACTGATTTATTTTCACGCAAAGAAGAACATGATATCGGACATATCCGACTAGCACGTGATGCTGATCTCATTATTTTAGCCCCTGCTACAGCCAATCGGATAGCAAAAATAGCCCATGGCATAGGAGATGATCTTGCCGATTGCGTCCTTTTAGCAGCACGCTGTCCACTCTTAATTGCCCCTGCTATGAATCCAACCATGTGGATGCATCCAGCCACTGTTCGAAATGTTGCACAATTGCACGCAGATGGTGTTCATATTATCGGACCAGAAATAGGAAATATGGCTGAACGTGACGAAACAGGCTATGGACGCATGAGCGAACCCTTAACCATTGTCGCTGCCATAGAGACTCTTTTGAATGTGCGTGAAAAACCTCTCTATGGCCGCCATTTCATCGTTACCTCTGGCCCAACCCATGAACCAATTGATCCAGTGCGTTATCTTGCTAATCGATCTTCGGGTAAACAAGGTCATGCTATTGCGACCGCTCTTGCGCATTTGGGGGCAAAAGTAACACTTATTTGTGGACCTGTTCATCTTGCTAACCCACAAGAAGTAAAAACTATTCATGTTGAAACAGCCCAACAGATGTTACAAGCCGTTCAAGAATCATTGCCTGCTGATGGTTCTATCTTTGTTGCTGCAGTCTGTGACTGGCGCAGTCAAACGCAATCTTTACACAAAATTAAAAAGAATGCGCATAAAACACCACCATCCCTTCATATGGTCGAAACTCCTGATATTTTAGCAACGATTGGACACGCTCCAAACCGCCCCTCATTAGTTATTGGATTTGCTGCTGAAACTTCTGACCTCATTGTCAATGCACAAAAAAAATGCGTTGAAAAAGGAGCTGATTTCATTCTTGCTAATGATATTTCTTTTCAACAAGATGGTACAAGTGTCATGGGTGCTGATACAAATCAAGTTTATCTCGTAAGTAAAGAAAAAGTTGAACAATGGCCCCATATGAGTAAACAACACGTAGCGCAAAAATTAGCAAACATGATCGTATCATTTTTTGCACCCCAAACACCTACTCCTCATGAGAAAAAAATACACCATTCCAAATAATAATTCTTCAAACACCTTATTAAAACATCTCATAAAATAAGAACTAAACTTTTGAATACACAGAAGATATCTATATCATCTCGACTAGATTAGATAACATATTAATTTATAATGATAATCTAGCATTTTGGGTTTGAATAGAAGCGAGAACCAAGACGTGCCGCGCTAAGCGATATAAAAGTATAAAATATTAGGGATCGTGTAAAACAAATAAGGATATCGACAAAATCCGACAGCTATACTAAATCAAAAATGTCAGTAAAAAACGCCTACTTAATATCTCTTACCACCTTAATTTATATATATTATGGAAACGCAATCAGCTAAACTCTATACAAAAATATTTAAACATTCTTCTACAATAGCTGCCTCTTAAATCCTTCTCAGTTTTTTAAAACCAAAATTTCTATTTTAAACGAAGGGGGCTTCGTTATTTTACCCATTCTATAAAAAGAATTTAGCCTGATTTATATATAAAGTGAAAAATTCTCTTTTTTTACAAAACAGTATCGATGTATTTCCTTATTTTTATTGAAAACAGATCTTGTAATTCAAGAAAGAAAAAATTACACGATACCTTTTTTAAATATATTTCTTGTTTTTTTTGCTTCTTTCCTTAATTTATTAATCTATGATTTTTACTGCTGCCTATCGTGCTTTACAACGTCTTTTGACCTCGCAATATAGCATTATGATACTGAAAACATTGAGGGTTACTTTTTTTGTGCTCGCCATTTTATGGTTATGTGTGCACCAGCTTTTTGTGTCTTACTTGTGGCCTTGGGTTTCTCAGTTTCTTCCTGGACTCCCCAGTTGGGCAGGCTGGTTGGGATTTAGCATGCTTATCATCTTCAATCTTGGTTTGGCTCTTTTGTTGGCTTTTTTGATTGCTCCCATAACAGCTATGATTGGTAGTTTTTTCATTGACTCTGCTGCTGAAATCATTGAAAAGGAAGATTATTCCAATGAGCCTATTGGACAAGCGATGCCTTTTGGGCGTTCTCTTATCCTTTCCTTTAAATTTGTTATTTTAAGCCTTCTTGGTAATGGAATTGCTTTTATTTTATTCTTTATACCAGGTGTCAATTTCATTGCTTTTTATGTTATTAATGGTTATTTGCTTGGGCATGAATATTTCTTGTTTGCTGCTTATCGTTTTCGAACAGAGCAAGATGCGCGTGCTTTTTTACATACTCATTATACAACGGTTTTTGGCGCTGGATTGTTGATCGCAGTTTTTGTTTCGATTCCCATACTTAATTTAGCCACACCACTTTTTGCAGCCACCTTTATGACACATTTACACAAAATGCTTTCGCAAAAAACCATAGCACACATCACTCAAAAATAATGTTCCTCGCACTGTAAACTTAACAAAATTTGCCAGCCAAAGAAACTATAATATAAAATTTTATGTTTGACCTTATTTGAAGTCAATACATTGACTTATAATGATAATTTATCTTTTTATGACATGGGCCAAAAACCTAAATATCATAAAACTTTCTCATTTTAATCCTCTTCATATTGAATTAATTATAATTGTTTGTTGAGCTATCATAAACGGAAGCGGTTTGTGGAAAAAACACTTTATTAAAAGGCATAAAAGACCTCTCATGCCCTCTCTCAATGCAAGAGTTATTGTTACATTGGAAACTGGCAAAGAGTATGAGGATATCGGTTTCTACCTTCCTTCTACTTCAGTAAAAATGGGAGAGCATATAAATTTTATGCCTTTGATGGAGAGGCATACTCTTCATAGGCATTTACCAGGAAAAAATTTTTGGAATATGTGAGATGGTTAAATCTAGCGCCGCGTAGATACACAATAAAAATGATATTTTTTTGGTGCTTTATTTTATATGAAACGTGCACGCTTCAAGGAAACCGTTTGAAAAAAATCTTGCTCTGGTATTAGCGTTTCGCTAACATAACATTATCTATCCATTATTTTTTAATGGATACGTATCATCTTGTTAAGGCTTCTTGGCTTCAGGGCTTTCGATATTAATGATTAATTGGAGAGTCATTTTTATTAAAAGAAAATAAGCCGTTTGTTAACCAGCGCAAGAGGTGTGTTTTAATGCCAAAGTCAAAAAATAAAACATGTAAGTGCTTAAAAATTCTGAGAAATTTGTTATAGGGAATACTCTTCATGCATATAATTGTTATGATAGTGGAAATATTAAAAATAAAAAAACAATAGCGTTAGAGCTGTACGTGCACGGATAAAAGTATTAAATGAATTCGTTCTTGTTCAGCCGGAAAAGCAAAGATAACTGCTTAAGTTCTATATTCTTTCAAATCATGCAAAAATGTATAATATTTAAAGGAAGGCTATAAAGATGAACTGGATTACAAATTATGTTCGTCCTAAAATTAACTCTATATTGGGACGCCGTGAAATTCCAGAAAATCTATGGATTAAAGATCCTACCAATGGTGAAATGATCTTCCATAAAGATCTGGAAGCCAATCAATTTGTGGCTCCAAATTCTGGCTATCATATGCGTATCAGTGCCAAAAATCGTTTCATGCATTTTTTTGATGATGGTATCTATACAGCTCTTGAAAATCCAAAAGTTGTCACCGATCCTTTAAAATTTCGCGATGAAAAACGCTATATTGACCGGTTAAAAGATTATCGTTCTAAACTGGGTGTTGATGACAATATTTTAAGTGCACGTGGTACAATTGAAGGCTTACCTATTATTGCAACCGTTCAAGATTTCGCCTTTATGGGTGGATCTCTAGGTATGGCTTCAGGAGAAGCTATTATCAAAGCTTTTGATACGGCCATTGCTGAAAGGCGTCCGTTGGTTCTTTTTGCTGCGTCTGGTGGTGCGCGCATGCAAGAAGGAACACTCTCATTGATGCAAATGCCCCGTACAACAGTAGCAATTGAAATGCTGAAAGAAGCAAAACTTCCTTATATTGTTGTTCTAACCAACCCTACCACCGGTGGTGTTACTGCTTCTTACGCCATGCTTGGTGATATTCACATTGCTGAACCCGGCGCTATGATTGGTTTTGCTGGCCCACGTGTGATTCAACAAACTATACGTGAAACCCTACCAGAAGGTTTTCAAAGTAGTGAATATCTACTTGAACATGGTATGATTGATATGGTCGTATCGCGTTTAGAAATGAAAACAACCATTGCACGTCTTTTACGCTTAATGATGAAACATCCTGCTATTGTTAACCCTTCCAACCCATCTCCAACAGATTCTCAAACATCGCTTTCTACAACACAAGCAGCTTAAATTTATGCAACAAAGTCAAGTACAAAGGATGGTGGATGATTTACTAAAGAATTATCCGAAAAAATTTGATCTTTCTTTAGAACGTATTGTTCGCCTTTTAGAGCATCTTGGTAATCCACATTTAAAACTTGGCCCTGTTATTCACATTGCTGGAACAAATGGCAAAGGATCTGCATCAGCGATTTGTCGTGCTCTTTTAGAAAGTGCAGGATACGCCGTTCATATGTACAGCTCACCGCATCTCGTCAACTGGAATGAACGCTGCCGATTAGGCCAAAAAGGAGGAGGTCAACTTGTCACAGAGACCTTATTGGCTGAAACGATCTGTGAAATTATAAAAGTAAATCGTCAAGAGGTGATTACTATTTTTGAAATTTTTACAGCTGCTGCCTTTATGCTGTTTAGTGCACATCCAGCTGATGTTGTCATTTTAGAAGTTGGGTTGGGAGGACGTTTTGATGCGACCAATGTCATTAATAAACCAGCTGTATCGCTTATTATGCCCATTGATTATGATCATGAGAACTTTCTTGGAAACACAATTTCTCAAATCGCTTTCCAAAAAGGGGGGATTATCAAACCAAATGTTCCAGTGGTTATCGGAAAGCAAAATTATGAAGAAACCCTTGCTACTTTAATATCCCTTGCCGATAAAAATAAAGCACCTTATTCTCTATTTGATCAAGATTATCAAAGTTATAAAGAACATGGACGTATGTTTTTTCAAAACAATCAAGGTCTCATGGATCTTTCACTTCCTAACCTTATTGGAGACCACCAAGTTACCAATGCTGGTGCTTCTCTTGAAGCCATCTATCAAGCAGGTTTTCAACTTTCAGAACAAGTCATAAATGACGCTTTGAAAAATATTTATTGGCCCGCACGGATGCAACATCTCACCCATGGACATTTGGTTGTTCAACAGTCTCCTCATATTGATTTATGGCTCGATGGTGGTCACAATCCTGCTGCTGGAAAAGTTATTGCGGCTGAACTTAAACAATGGAGAAAAAAAACAGATCGTCCCATCATTATGATTGCTGGTATGATCAATACCAAAGATGCTGTTGGTTATTTTCGTCCTTTAGCGAATCTTGTCGATAAAGTGTATACGATACCGCTTATTGACAATAATGCCAGTATCTGTCCAATAAATTTAGCTGAATCAGCGCAACAAGCAGGAATCTTTGCAGCCCCCCAAGTGCACCTACAAGATGCTTTGCATAAAATTAAGGAAGAATATAAAGAGGCTATTGTCCTTATTGGAGGTTCCCTTTATCTTGCGGGCGATATTTTGCGTGACAATAAAACACCACCGTGCTAGAAATTGGCTATTTTAAAAGCTTTGAAAGATAGAATTTTTAATCATGCAACTTGATTATGCACTTTATCAACATCCTAAACTTATCACTGTTTTTGGCGGATCTGGTTTTGTAGGACGTCATGTCGTTGAAACTTTGACTAAGCGGGGATATCGCGTTCGTATCGCTGTTCGTTGTCCGCAAAAAGCTTATTACATGCTCCAAATAGGAGAAGTAGGGCAAACCCAAATGCTTAAAACAGATATAAAGTATCGTGCCTCTGTTGCACGCGCATTGCTTGGAGCTGATGCTGCAGTGTTTTTGCCTGGTAGTTTAAAACAAGCAAATCAATCGAATTTTAAAAGTACACAAATTGATGGTTCTTACAATGTTGCTGAATTGACAGCAGAAGCTGGTATTCCACTCATCTATATGTCAACACTTGTGGCTAACGAGAACACTTCATGTCTTTATTCGCATGTCAAATTTACGGGTGAGCAAATCATTCATAACAAGCATCCTCAAGCAATGATTATCCGTCCATCCGTTATCTTTGGACCAGAGGATTGTTTCTTTAACACCTTGGCAGATTTGTCGCGTTTTTTACCCATTATGCCTCTTTTTGGAGGGGGACAAAGTAAATTGCAACCTGTGTATGTTGGTGACGTTGCCGAGTTTATTGCGCGCGCTTTAGATGGACAAGCTGCTTGGGGGAAAAATTACGATCTTGGTGGTCCACAGATTATCACCTTCCAAAATGCTCTTGAAAATATACTCAAAATTATTCACCGTAAAAAAATAATCCTATCCATGCCTCTCTCTACTGGTTTATTGATTGGAGGAATTTGGGGAACAATCGGTAAATTGCCTTTTATACCAACACTTGTAACGGCTAATCAGATACGCTTTCTGCAAATGGATAACATTGTTTCTCAAGAAGCTCTTGAAAATGGATATACTTTAGAAGGTGTGGGAATTACTCCTAAGGCAATAGCTGCATTCTTGCCAAGTTATCTCTGGAGATTTCGTCCACATGGTCAATTTTCCCAAAACTTACTCGTCTAAAATAAATTCTCCAAAAACTGAGTTAATTATTTGATTTATAATTCATCACTTGTCGTTCGTTATTTTAAAATCAGAATGTTCAATAAATTGATGTTTTTGTATTTTAAATACTCTATTCAGGATTAAAAAAGTGTTTCTTCACACATTTATAGTCTTTTGATAAAAATCGTTGAAAACAGGAAAAAAGCATCTCTTATAAACTGTCTTTATGCAAGAGCAGACGCAACATAGGAAACCAGAAGAACTGGATTTGGATTGGCTTATTCATAAATATAAAGATAACAATGTATGGATTTGCATTATATTATTTTGCTAAAAAGCTTAATAATGGAATGAAACAAGGGCATAACGCCTTTTTTAAACAGCCGTATGCGTGAATAGAATAAGAGTATACTATCTGGTTATCTCATAAAAACTATGAAGCAATGCATCATTTTTATCCTTTAAAAGGTACTCCTCTGGAGATTTTTAAAAGCTTTAAAATTACGTGAAAAGAATAGAATTTTGTTTTTATGATAAGACTTATCATGAGATCTCTTGTCCTATTCGCAACATCATTACTCAGAGCCATAAATGCATATTTGTTGTACAAATTTAGAGAGATTTTAAAAGAGCTTTTTCACATAAAGAAGTTTTCTTCTTATCTTGCATTTTTTTTTAATTTCTCCTACCGTCTTCTAAAAAACTAGTTTTAAAGGAATGAAGAATGACAGCTCAAGATTTTGTTGTCAAAGATATTGCCCTTGCCGATTATGGTCGTAAAGAACTTGATATTGCTGAAACTGAAATGCCTGGCTTAATGGCTTGTCGCAAAGAATTTTCCCCCAGTCAACCTTTGCGTGGTGCACGTATTTCTGGCTCATTGCATATGACAATTCAAACAGCTGTTTTAATTGAAACATTAAAAGCGATTGGTGCCGATATACGGTGGAGCTCTAGCAATATTTTTTCTACACAAGATCATGCAGCAGCAGCTATTGCCGCAACGGGTATTCCTGTATTCGCCGTTAAGGGTGAAACATTGGAAGAATATTGGACTTATATAGATGCAATTTTCCAATGGCCTGATGGTAATCTTTCTAATATGATTTTAGATGATGGAGCAGATGCTACAAACTATATTTTAATGGGAAGTCGTGCGGAACAAAACAAAGATATCCTTTCACATCCCAAAACAGAAGAAGAAGAAATTTTTTTCAAACAAATCCAAAAGCGTATGGATGTAACACCGGGATTTTTTACACGACAACGCGCAGCAATTAAAGGTGTAAGCGAAGAAACCACAACAGGTGTAAACCACCTTTATCAATTACAAAAGGAGGGGCTTCTGCCTTTTCCTGCTATTAATGTCAATGATAGCGTCACTAAATCAAAGTTTGATAATAAATATGGCTGTAAAGAATCATTGGTCGATGGTATTCGACGTGGAACAGACGTGATGATTGCTGGTAAAACAGCCATTGTCTGTGGTTATGGTGATGTAGGAAAAGGTTCAGCAGCGTCTCTTTCTGGTGCTGGAGCTCGTGTTAAAATAACAGAAATTGATCCTATTTGCGCTCTTCAAGCGGCTATGGATGGCTATGAAGTTGTTAATTTGGATGATGCTGCCTCCAGCGCTGATATTATCATCACAACAACAGGTAATAAAGATGTTGTCCGTCTAGACCATATGCGACAAGTCAAGGATATGTGTATTCTTGGAAATATTGGTCATTTTGATAATGAAATCCAAGTCACAGCTCTTAGAAGTTTACCATGGATAAATATTAAACCTCAAGTTGATATGATCACCTTTCCCGATGGAAAACGCATCATTTTGCTCTCTGAAGGGCGTTTGTTAAACCTCGGTAATGCGACAGGGCATCCTTCTTTTGTCATGTCAGCCTCGTTTACCAATCAAGTTTTAGCGCAAATTGAACTTTTTACCCATGCCGAACACTATACAAATGAAGTCACTTTTTTACCTAAACATCTTGATGAAAAAGTTGCACGTCTCCATCTTGATCGGTTAGGAATAAAATTAACTGTTTTATCAGAAGAACAAGCCAATTATATTGGAGTCACACCGCAAGGACCTTATAAACCAAACCATTATCGTTACTAAAATGCCTCCTTGGGTTTTTAAAAAGGGAAAAATGTCGTGCTCAGCTTTGGTGACCATACCCCCAAAGAAAAAGCTCAAAAAATGATTCGAATCTATACGTATATATTTTGCCTTTTTTTCTTTTTTTCTCCAACACGTACTGTTGCTCAATCGCTGGAAGATTATTTACCATTTTCCTTCACTTTGCCAAATGGTCCATGGCTGCTTTTAGCACTGTGTGGAGGAATTTCTTGTGCTTCATTGCTCACCTGCATGGCTGTTATTATGCATGCAAAAAAAGTAGCACAGAAGCCTTTTAAAATAATTCAGACAGATTTTTCTGAAAAACTTAAATATTATGAATGGCTTTTGGAAGAAACTGAACAATTCCTTCTTATTTGGGAAAATCCAACAACCTTACCTCGTGTTGTTGGTGGTCTTTCCACATTGCAAAAAATAGGCATTGATCAGAAAGATTTTCAGCGCTTTGAACTCTGGGTTGAAGAAAATTCTCTGCGAGAACTTGATTATGCGTTGACTCAACTGCGTTGTAAATCTCACCCTTTTGAACTTTCTATCACCACCGCAAATAATGTGCTGCTACAAGTTACAGGGGTTATCGCGAGAACAGCTGCCATTGCTCGTTTTCAAGATACCTCAAAACAGCAGAACGAAAATGCTCGTTTACAGAAAGATATTGCTCGCATTCTTACTGAACTGAGAATGCAGCGTAATCTTCTTGATCTTATTCAAGAGCCTGTATGGATAAAAGATGGCGAAGGAAAAGTTTGTTTTATCAATCGCGCCTTTAGGGAAATGACAAACTTTCGTGAAGATAGTGATGAAGTAGGCGATCTTTTCAATGAAAACACACAACGCAAAACAGATGAAATAGAAACTATTTTTCAAGAACATGTTCATACCGTCATTGATGGAGAACGACGCCGTTTTCATCTCACACGTCTCACAACAGCTGAAGGAATGGCCGCTTTTGCACGTGATGACAGTGCCTATGAAAATCTTGCTCATGAATTAAGATATGTTCTTCAAAGCCATTGTGAAACCCTTGACCAAATCTCAACAGCTGTAGCCATTTTTGATACAAACCAAAAATTAAAATTCTGCAATCATGCTTTTAAAATTTTATGGCCGTTAGAGAGTTCCTTTTTAGAAAGTGAACCAAGCCATACATTATTTCTTGAACGTTTACGTGAAAAAGGACTCATTGCTGAACATCCTGATTGGCGCGCGTGGAAAGAAGAACTTTTTAAAGCCTATCGGCAAACAGAATCAAACCAACAAATTTGGAATCTTCCAGATGGCCGTACGGTGCGCATTGTCTCGAACCCTCATCCACAAGGAGGGGTCACTTGGCTTTATGAAAACCTTACAGAAAAAATTGATCTTGAACGCCGTTATAATACACTTATTAAAATACAAGGTGAAACACTTGATAAACTTTCTGAAGGCGTGGTCGTTTTTGGTACTGATGGACGCCTTCGTTTATCGAATCCTTCCCTATCGAAATTGTGGTCGCTTCCTTATAATTTAATGGTAGAAGGAACCCATATTACACAGTTAAAAAGCCATTGTTCAGCCTTAACCTTGGGGAAAGAATGGGATCAATTTACCAAATTCATTACCGGTTTTGCTGAAAAACGTGAAACATTTTCAGGTCGTATAGATCTTAAAAATGATATGATTATTGACTATACTCTGGTCCCTCTTCCCGATGGACAAACAATGCTTACTTTTGTGAATGTTACAGACACTGTCCATGTAGCACGTGCTCTTCAACAAAGAAATGAAGCATTAGAAAGCGCTGATCGTTTGCAGAATGAATTCGTCCAACATGTTTCCTATGAATTACGTACACCTCTCACCAATATTATTGGATTTTCCGATATTTTACGGGATCAAATTTTCGGTTCTATCAATGAACGCCAACAAGAATATCTTGGGCATATTCATTCAGAATCAGGAACTCTTTTAAATATTGTTAACGATATTCTTGATCTTGCCACCCTTGATGCAGGAATTATGGAGTTAGATATAAAACCAGTTAACATTGCCGATGTTATGATACAAGCAGTAGCCCGTGTAGAAGATCGCCTTAATGGACGTCATATTACGCTTTTACAACAAATTTCTCCTTCCTTAAACACTATTTCTGCTGACGAAAAACGCTTACATCAAATTTTTGTAAATGTCTTGAGTAATGCTATTAATTTTGCAACAGAGGCGAGTACGATTGAATTTTGTGTCGATGAACAAGATGATAATATCGTCTTTAGCGTTCACAATGAGGGCTCTGACATCCCTGAAGACATTCTTGATCGTATTTTTAAACGTTTTTCTTCTCATTCACACCATGGTGGGCGTGCAGGAGCGGGGCTTGGTCTTTCGCTTGTGAAAAGTTTCGTTGAATTACACGGTGGATATGTTGAAATTCTTACAGGTTCTGGAAAAGGAACAACCGTTAAGTGTTTTTTTCCACTCTCCAAAGGAGATAAGATTTTTTAATGGAACGCTTAATAAATTTTGATTTTTTCCTTGAAAATGAAGAGGCAACAAAGCTTTTTGCAAAAAATTTAGCCCTTTCTTTAAAGTCAGGGGATCTTGTAACGCTGCAAGGAGATCTTGGAACTGGAAAATCAACCATTGCACGGACAATCATCCAAACGCTTGCAAACGATAACACTATAGATGTTCCAAGCCCTACTTTTACTCTTGTGCAAAGCTATCAACTTCCACAGTTTGAAATTATTCATGCTGATCTTTATCGCCTTTCTATGGTAGAAGAAATTGATGAATTAGGGCTTCATGAAGCACGTGAGAAAAACATTTTACTGGTTGAATGGCCAGAAAGAAGTACAGATCTTTTAGAGATGGCCACTTTTGCACTTACCTTAGAATATAAAGTACATGGGCGTCATGTGACACTGAGATCTGCACAATATTCCATCGAACGTTTGCAACAGTCTTTTGCAATTCGCACATAAAAAGAACATCAATATGATCATACATAATAGTATAGATTCTTAGAAAGCATTAAAATACATGCATTTAACTTTTTGATTTAATTGAATTGCTCTTACAATATATTGTAGAAAAGAATGTTTTTTTAAAAAGCCAAAAGGAGAGATATAGTGTCTCTCCTTTATTGTTCCCTATGTATGGCATTAACTAAGCCCATCTTTTATCCACTCAGAAAGACGTCCTTTAGAGGTAGCGCCAACCATATTCGATGAAACATTTCCATTTTTAAACATTAATAATGTAGGGATAGAGCGTACTCCATATTGGGTAGCCAATTCCGGATTTTCATCAATATTTACTTTGGCAAATTTAACTTGGTTTTGCATTTCCGTTGAAATTTCATCCAAAATTGGAGCAATAATTTTGCAAGGACCGCACCATTCTGCCAAAAAATCAACCACAACAGGGGTGGAAGAGGTTAGAACTTCACTTTCAAAATTGTCCTTATCAACTTTTACACACGTCATTGGTTTATCCTTTATAGTTATTTTTTATAGATTGGTATGATAACAATTCATATCAAGTCATTGCAAAAATAAATTATTAAGGAGCTTTTTTGCACCCAAAATTGTGGAGTGTGTTCATTTGAGAAATTTTATGAAAGTAAAAAAGCGTAAAGATACTTGGAAGGAAAAAATAACTTATAAGGCAATTTCATCAAGAAATGCCTCAAGCTTTTCTGGAGGAAGTTTAAAAATTTTGGCTTCTTTACTGTAGATAAGCAGAGCTTGAACATCTTTATTGGGATGAATGGCTTGCAACAATTTTCGATAAAGAGCCATTTGCAACCAATGATGAGGAGCAATAGCGGCTTCATTTTCTGGTGGGATTCCCGTTTTAAAATCGGCAAAGATAATGCTATTTTCTGTGATGTAGAGACGGTCAATTTGACCAGAAATTGCTTGTTCTTTTCCACGAATTTTTACAATACCCATTAAGAGAACCTCAGCACGTGAATACTCCGAGAAAAGGGGTCTTAGGTAAATGTGATCTAACATTTTCCAAACATGGCGAAGAGCCTCTTCTCTTTGGCTTTTATCCCAATGAGAGGCTTTGATATTGAGATAGTTTCGAGCATAATCTTGACGTTTTTGCGGGGGGCAGTCGGGTAGATATTGTAATAATCGATGAATGAGCTTACCATATTCAATGAAAAAAGCTCTGTTGGTGTTTATTTCTCCTAAAACAGGTGAAGTGAAAAGTTGTTTTGAGCTTGAGGAAAGCTCTGTATCAGCTTCAATTGAAAGGCTCGCAACTGAAGGTTTTAACGGTTTTGGGAGTACTGGTTCTGTTGGTACTTTATGGGAGTAAAAGGCAGGCAAAGGTGGTAAGTCTTGACTCTTAGCGAAAGCGACTTCTTGGTTTATAGAAACAGCAGAAGGAGGGGTAATGCAATAACGCCAAGCTGCAATATCCTCCGCAGGACCTTTTATAGAAACTGCATGGGGTTCAAGGGCTTTTTTTACCAGTTGTAGCCATGTATCAGAGAACGTTTTTTTAC
Organism: Bartonella gabonensis; assembly: GCF_903679515.1. Classification (GTDB taxonomy): domain Bacteria; phylum Pseudomonadota; class Alphaproteobacteria; order Rhizobiales; family Rhizobiaceae; genus Bartonella; species Bartonella gabonensis. The sequence goes on along the minus strand of NZ_CAHOYM010000002.1, from coordinate 31,179 downwards.
CTTTATATCCACAAACAAATAAACGATCTTCAGCGCGTGTCATTCCTACATAAAGAAGGCGCCTATATTCCTCTTCTGCACGCTCTTTTAAATGTGAAATTGCCTGCTTAGAGAGTTTTGTATCCAACTTTTCATTGGGGCGCCAAATAAAAGCTTGTTGTCCGTCCCCTTGTACATTGTTTAAAGAAACGTTAAGCAAGTGAGGCGCATGCTGCGAATGCCAAATCGCACTACCAGGATCAACCAAAAACACAACAGCAGCCTCTAGCCCTTTTGCGGCATGAACCGTCATGATACGAATTTCTTCATTGTTTTGTTCAAATTCACGTTTAATTTCTGGTTCGCTTGCACTTAATGTTTCTAAAAAAGCTTGTAATCCTGGTAAGCCTGTTTTTTGAATGTTAAGCGTATAATCCATAAAAGCATCGAGCACATCATTTGCTTCTGATCCTAAACGAGACAGAATTTTTTGTCTTCCTTTATCATTATTCAAAATATGGCTATAAAACTCGAAAACCGGTATTTTATCTACTAAAGCCCTATAATGATTCAGCTTTTCAAAAGCATCTTTAAAAGACGCTTTCGATGATGCGTGCTCACATAAACTTTGCCAAAGAGAGCCGGTTCGGTGTGCGGCAAGCTGATAAAGTTCCTCTTCACTAAAAGCAAAAAGGGGGCTTTTTAATACGCAAGCAAGAGAAAGATCATCTTGTGGCTGCAAAACAAAACGCCCAAGTGCCATTAAATCACGGATACTAATATGTTTGGTGAGTTGTAAACGATCAGCCCCTGCTACAGGAATATTACGGTGTTTAAGAGCACGGGAAAGCGCTGAAACAAATTTATCACGTTTACGGACCAAGATCATAATATCACTTGCCCGTATTAAGCGTCCCTTTGCTGGAAGCATTTCGCCTTTTTGTAACCAGTCAGCAATCATTTCAGCAATTTTTTCTGCTAAACGGATTTCAGGGGTATCTAAATGATCAACACTTAAATGCCAATCGTGCGGAAATTCGCTTGTTTCTTTGGAAATGGCATCCCATATAACAACCTCACCCGGACTATGAACACGGATAGCGTCATGCACCGTCTTTGTATTTTCTGCTGAAAGTCCTTTATAATTTTCTGATGTTTCAAAAACAAGATCAACGCTTTTAAGAACATCTGCTGTAGAGCGAAAAGAATAATGCAGTTGTATTTTTTCAAATTGCTGATTTGTTTGCTGCACTTTTTTTTGAATGATTCGTCCATTTGCAGCAAAATTTTCTGGAGCAGCGCCTTGAAAAGAATAAATAGATTGCTTTTCATCTCCAACAGCAAAAAGAGTCCGTATATTTGTTCGTTGGCTATACCCTGAGAAAAATTCTTGTGCCAACAGTTGTATAATTTGCCATTGCTCAGAGTTGGTGTCTTGTGCTTCATCAAGTAGAATATGATCAAGCCCCTGATCAAGTTTATAGTGTACCCATTGGCTTGCACCTTTGCGCTGTAACAAATGAAGTGTACGCTCAATAAGATCGTCAAAGTCTAATAAGCCATTGGCCTTTTTTAGATTCGTATAGATTTTGAGATAAATGGCACAGAGCTGAAAAGCAGCCATATTGAGAGTGGCAACCTTTGCACATTGATATTTTTCTAAAAGAACAGAAAGCTTGCTTTGTTTATCTTCAAGCATTTGTTGAATAAAAGGCCAAATTTCGTCTGATTTTTTACGAGATAAATGTGAAAAATTACGCGGCTCACCTTTTGTTGTAAAACAAATATCAGAAATAACCTTGATAATATTGGTCTCATCACGCATCTTTTCTAGTTGGGAAAACTTTTCCACAATATCTTTCAGACGTTGACTGCCATTGGTTTCACAATGCTTAAGAACATAAAGAGGAAGGCGCGCAGTTTGTTGAATTTGTTCCTGTAGGCATTGATTTGTTTCATCGGGCGCTAAGTTAAAAAGCGCTCGCAATTTTTCTTCTCCATTTTCAGATAGAAGAGAAAATAAAAAATCAAAGAGCTTATGTTGCTTTTCAACTGCTTCATCGAGAAGTTGGTTAAAAGTATGTTCGCTGATAACTTGAAGTAACTGCTGCAAAGCAGGTTGTACATCACGACATGCTAAAAGTTGGCGACGAGATTCTTGTCGTAATTTTTTGCGACTGATATCATCGGGGAGTTCAAAATGTCCTGCAATATTGGCTTCTAACATAAATTGATGCAAGAGAGATTCACAAAAAGCATGAATCGTTTGAATTTTTAAACCACCAGGCGTTTCAAGCGCACGAGCAAAGAGTTGTCGTGCATACGTTAATTGTTGCGCATTGACGGTTTTATTTTCAAACCGTGTTAAGGTTTCTTGCAGCTGTGCATCATCGAGTTCATTCCAACTGGAAAGTGTGCGAAAAATTCGTGATTGCATAACAGCAGCAGCAGCTCTTGTATAAGTAAGGCATAAAATACGTGCTGGAGGCGTACCATTTAAAAGCAAACGAATAACACGTTCACTTAAAACGTGGGTTTTTCCAGACCCAGCATTTGCAGAAACCCACACGTTTTTTTGGGGATGTGTTGCCGTTGCTTGTGCATCAAGAGCAGCTTGAGGAATAGAAAAAAAAGTCATGATCACTCTTCTTTACGAAAATCAATTGACCATTCCCATAACCTTGCCAAATGGTCGTAGTCCCCTTCATATCGTTTTTCCATGGGAACAGCATGTGAGAGATAGCCTTGTTGTGGATTTTGATAATACGTTATAAGGGCAATAAGATTTTTCCAGGCAATTTCACCAAGATTAACGGCACTAAGGTACGTTTTTTCTTCTTTTTTCTTTAAAAGAATAGATTGGGATTTAATTTCACCTTTTCCGTTCAGGGGAATACAAAATAAATTTGAGGGAGTAAGATCTTGAAAATCTGGAAATGCCCCTTCCATCAGCAAAGCTGTTTCTAAAGCCAATTGTGGAAATAATAATTCGCGAACTTGTTTTGATAAAGGAGGGGTTCCAGTTTTGAAATCTAAAATTTCAACCGTTTTGTCTGGCAAAACATCAAGTCGATCAGCCCTTCCTGAAAGGGTTACCCCTGTAGTCCCTATAGGGATTTTTTGTGAGACCACTTCAGCATATCGCTCTCGCGGCCCTAATTTTTTTTCCCATTGAATAAGAAATGGAGCAAGATTTTCAAAACTGTTCCACCAAACTGTTTCAATATCAGGTGGAAAATTGAATTTATCAAATTCTTTACGTCCAATAGCAAGCAAGACATCTAATGCATTTACAGTATTTGGATTTTTTATTTGTGTGCAAAAATTTGCAAGAATAGCGTGATAAAGTATTCCGCGCTCAAGTGTGCTGGGGTCATGAATAAGTGCTTTAAGGGGTTTGATTCGTAATATTTTTTTGGCATAAATAGCATAAGGATCATATCGCAATGTTTCTATTTCAGTGACTGAAAAATGACGCGGTCGCATCTCAAGGGGTGGGATAGGGCAAGGACGTTCCACCTCAGAATTTACGCTTGTATGATCAAGCATCTTTGTCCAATAGAGGAGTATGTTACCTCGTGCACGAATTTGCTTCCAAACCTGTTTTCCTACAACGGTTTCTATGCGCTGTAGCCAGCGTGAAGGAATAGAAGGGGTATGATTAACACGCAATGCGCGAGTCATCACCACTTTATCCATTCCCATAGCCCATTGAAAATCATGCGCAGAAAAACCGATACGCTGCTCTGGTGGTTCCAGCGTTAACATCATTTTCATCGGTCGTGATAAAAAAGCATCATTTTTGGTTGATATCGGCCATGACCCTTCATTAAGACCGCCAACAACCACTGTATCAACCGTTTGCAAACGTGATTCCAAAGTACCCCAGATGAATAAACGTGGATGTCCTCCAGGTGAAGGTGTGACGGAACGCGTTGCGATCAATGCAGAAAACATAGCAGGCCATTCGCTAAGATGAAATGTTAATCCTGATTGATCACTGACCAATTCCCGCAAAAAATTTGATAGAGCTTGCCCTGCTTCGTGTTGATAAAGATGGGCAAGAGAATTATCCTCATTGCGACCAAAATTTTCAAAAACCTCAACAGTTGCTATCGCAGCTTCAGTGATAGTGCAATCTTTTTCTTGTTTCATGAGAAAAGCTAAAGGTTCAAAAGCTTTCTTCAAAAGCTGACAAAGGAAACGTGCTTCTTCACATTTCTGCTGATCAAGAGCGTTAATTTCAGAACGATCATGGGAATATGTTTCAATCCATTTTTCAAGAAATTGATCACATTCATAAAGATTGATGCGCCCTGTATTCCCTCGAAGTACAAAAAGTTCAAAATTTTCTGCCAGTTCGCGTAAGCGATGACGGTTTTGTTGGAGTGTTGTCAGTGGATGTTTAAGAAGAGAAAGAAAAGCAACGGGATCATCAGGTTGCAATACATTTTCTAAGATCAGTCGTAAGAGCGTTACAGGCAATGTTTGTGCAAGGGGTATTCCCCCTGAATCATTTGCTTCAATACCAAATCGCTGCAATTCAGCAGCAACACGGCGAGCCAAATTACGGTCATTTGTAATAAGGGCTGCGTTTTTTTTGGGTTCTTCAATAGCCTTGCGTAAGGCAACAGCAATAGCGAGAGCTTCTTCACGTTCATTTATAGCTTCAATAAATGACCAATCTGCACAAATTTCCTCATAATCATCACGGACAATTTGTATCCATTTATCTGTTGTAGAAGCTGGTCGGAATGCTTCTGATAAAAGCGCCATTCGCCTTTTCTTTGTTGCACTTTGTTGGCCAATTTCGCAAACATGATCGCGTTGACACTCCATAAGAGAAAGAAGTTTTTTTAAATGATATTGAGGATGGCTAAAAACATTTTCTGAATGATAAAAAAAATCACTCGCTGTTTTTTCTTTATTGCTTATGCTGAGTGCATTCCATTGTTCTTCATCCATATGAAAATCAAGGCCAGGAAGAACAACAGCCCCTTTTGGTAGAGAAGCTATAACCTTTAAAAGATGAGAAACTGCAGGAATAGAACCTGAAACACCAGCCGCAATGATCGGTTTATCAGATTGTACACGTTGTAAAGTCTCTGCATGCATTGTAAGCGCTTGATTACGCCATTCAGCGGGATTACTTCTCTGCCTTTCCATTAAGATTTGTGGCCAATTTTGCGTCACAATCGTTAGAAAATCCAGCGTTATTTGCCACCATTCAGCGACCATATCAGGGGCAATATCTTTAAGTTTTGTCCAACCTGCTTCTTCTGTTTCAATTTCATCCATCAAATGTGCTAAATCTTGAGCAAGCCAAATTGCATCAGCACTATGCGCAGGAATAAGCACATCTTCTGTACCAAACATGGCACGCAGATGTGCAGGCAAATTTTCACGCCATGGACGAATAAGACGCGCTAAAAGCAGCAGGCGTTCGCTTTCTCCAATAGGCGGTTCGAGAGCGCTGGTATAATTTTCAACAAAAAGGAAACTGTCTTCATCGATATCTCCTAGAGCACGAATGGTTGGCAAGAAGGTTGATTGTGTCTCGCTTCTTTCAACAAAGGCTAAACGCAAAGCCCGAGCCGCACGACGAGTCGGAACATAAATAATGCTATCGGCAAGAGCCGTTTGAATATCTCCATTGGCAGCAAAATTATCAATAAGAGTACCAGAGAGCAGCGCATCAACAAAGTGAGGCAAAAAAGCAGTTCCCGGAGAAATAGAAAAGACACGTGGTTTATAAGTCATATGATCTCATATTTTGGACAACAAATTCCATCTTATTGATTATTTGCATTATTTTGACTGTATACAATTTTCATACAATGAAAAACTGAAAAGCTCTATTTATAAAGGAGATTTTTAGCTTAGATTTTTAAAATATTGAAAAATCCGCTACGCTTCAAATCATCGTGAAAAAAATATCAAAATTTTTCTGATATTTTTCAATGAAGAATTGGCTACGACTTGTTCTTTAACTCACATAAGCACTAAAAAACAAACATTAAAATTTAAAAAGACTTTACAAATATATTATAACTTATTGAATATTATAAATAAATTTACTTTTTTTCTTCATATAACGCACTTTAAAAGTGTTTTTTACATGCTACATCATTTTCAGAAAAAAGTAACAATATTCAGATTCCGCACTCAATATGAAAAATCATTATCAAGCAAATTGTTACATAAAATATTCTTCTTTACATTAAGAGCGTACTTGATAATCTTTAAAAGTTGCAAATTTTATTTTCGGGGCTCGTTCTGCTTCATAATTTAATGAAAAATGATTTTCTGCTAAAAACACTGGATCCCCCTCCAGATCATGGGCAATGGCAGAATGGTGACTGCTGAGAAATTTTTGCAATTCATCTTTGCTTTGTGCTGATATCCAACGACATACATTAAAGCGTGCTGGTTCAAAATTTACCGGCAAGCCATATTCTATTTTCAGTCTTTTCTTTAAAACATCAATCTGCAAAGCACCAATGACACCAATCAGCGAAGGTGAACCATCATCTGGGATAAATAATTGCACAACCCCTTCTTCTGCCATTTGTTGCAAAGATTCTTTGAGTTTTTTTGCTTTCATCGAATCACCCAAACACACACGACGCAAGATTTCTGGTGCAAAATTGGGTACCCCCTTAAAAAGGATATCTTCTCCTTCTGTTAAGGTATCACCTATACGCAATGTGCCATGATTAGGAATTCCTACAATATCACCAGCATAGGCTTGATCAGCAATTTGGCGTGAACGCGCAAAGAAAAATTGGGGTGCTGAAAGTGTCATAGGTTTTCCCGTTCGCACCAATTTTGTTTTCATGCCACGTTCAAGTGTTCCAGAACAAACCCGAAAGAATGCAATACGATCACGGTGATTAGGGTCCATATTCGCTTGAATTTTAAAAACAAACCCTGTCATTTTAGATTCCGTTGCAACAATACTGCGGCGATCTGCATCCTGATCACGAGGACTTTGACCAAAATCAATGAGCGCATTGATCAAATCACGAACCCCAAAATTGCGTAACGCTGAACCAAAATAAACCGGAGTCATATGCCCTTCACGAAAAGCTTGAAGATCAAAATTTTTGCAAGCATTTCGTGCAAGTTCTACCCCTTCAAGAAAAGTTGAACGTTGATACTCAGGAAGCAGATTTATAACCTCATGGGGGCCAGAAACTTTCTGTTGTGTTACCTCATCATCTTTTTGACGAAACCGATTATGATGAAGATCAAATGTTCCTACAAAATCTTTACCCATCCCAATGGGCCAAGTTATTGGTGCGGTATCAAGGGCTAGTTTTTCTTCAATTTCATCTAAAAGCTCTAGTGGATCACGTGCCTCACGATCCATTTTGTTAATAAAAGTAACAATAGGAATATCGCGCATCCGACACACTTCAAATAATTTTAGTGTTCTTGGTTCAATTCCGCGTGCACCATCTAGCACCATAATAGCACTATCAACAGCTGTCAACGTGCGATAGGTATCGTCTGCGAAATCTTCATGGCCTGGCGTATCTAACAAATTTAAAATGTGATTTTCATATTCAAATGTCATCACCGATGTCACAACCGAAATACCGCGGTCACGTTCAATATGCATCCAATCGGAACGGGTTTGAATACGGTCTTTTTTCGCTTTTACCTCTCCGGCAAGCTGAATAGCTCCACCAAATAATAATAGCTTTTCTGTTAGGGTTGTTTTCCCTGCATCTGGATGGGCGATAATTGCAAATGTGCGACGCCGTTTTACCTCTTGCACACGCTTTTCCATTATTCCTCCACAGGTCGCGCAAGCGCTTCAGAAATCAGTGCACGCACTTCGTTAATCCCATATAAGGCAATAAATGACCCCAATCGAGGTCCTCGTTCTTGACCTAAAAGGACTTCATAGATCATTTGAAAAAAGACATTTGAAACACCCGGCCCCCCTTCAGGGCTTTTTTTGTTATGATCTTGATAGCGTTCTATTAAACGCGCAACATCAAGAAGTGCATTTTGAATCATATTGCTATCAGCAGTTTCAGGCAAACTGGCTAATTTTGCATCAATTTGCGCTAATGTTTCCCGTTCACGATCATCTGCTGCTCGAAATTTTTTGTTGGGTTTAACAAAAAAATCAAAATATTTAAGGGAAAATTGCACTAACCGATCAAGTTCTGGATAAGTTTGTGCATTTGCTCCTTTCGCATAGCGAGAAATAAATCCCCAGAGAACGTCTTTATTCTCTGCATTTGAAGCACTTACCAAATTCAAAAGAAGAGTAAAGGGGACGGGTAAATCAACTTGTGGAGGACAACCATTATGAATATGCCATACTGGATTATTAAGTCGTTCTTGCCAACTTTGGCGACCATAAGCAGAAAGATGCGCATAATACTCATCAACAGCTTTGGGAATAACATCAAAATAAAGCCGTTTTGCTGTTTTGGGCTTTGAAAACATATAAAGACCTAGACTCTCCGTTGGTGCATATGTTAACCACTCATCAATCGTTAAGCCATTTCCTTTAGATTTAGAAATTTTCTGTCCTTTATCATCCAAAAAAAGCTCATAATTAAATCCTTCTGGTGGTTTTCCACCAAGTGTTTTACAAATTTTAGAAGAAAGGTTTGTGGAATCGATAAGATCTTTGCCCGCCATTTCATAATCAACACCAAGTGCTGTCCAGCGCATAGCCCAATCCACTTTCCACTGACATTTTACTTTGCCACCCGTTACCTCCGTTTCAATGGTTTCTCCTGTTTCAGGCTCAATATAGGTGACAGTGCCTTTTTCAACATTGCGAGCAATCATCGGCACCTGTAAGACCTTACCAGAAAATGGAGAAATAGGTAAAAAGAGCGAATAAGTAGCCCGTCTTTCTTCACCCAATGTTGGCAAAACAATTGCCATGACTTTGTCATAACAGGCAAGTATTTTTAAAAGTGTTTCATCAAAACGACCGGAGCTATAATAATCAGTGGCACTCGCAAATTCATAATCAAAACCAAAACGATCAAGAAAAGTGCGCAAACGTGCATTATTTGCCGCTCCAAAAGAAGGATAAATATCACCAAAAGGATCTGGTATACGGCTAAGCGGTTGACCAAGATAGCTTTCCATCTCTTCGCGATTGGGCACATTATCAGGAACTTTACGTAAACCATCCATATCATCAGAAAAACAAAGCAGTTTTGTTTTCACCTTATTCTCTGTGAGAATATGGAAAGCATGGCGCACCATAGTTGTACGTGCTACCTCCCCAAAGGTGCCAATATGTGGCAAACCAGAAGGCCCATAACCTGTTTCAAATATTACACTTTCTGGATAACCTATTTTCTCATACCGTTTGATAATTTTACGTGCTTCTTCAAAGGGCCAAGTTTTTGATTGAGCAGCCGCATCTCTCAATTCAGACGTAAGGCTAAGAGCATCATATTGATCACGCATCATCATCTTTATCCTAAAAAATTAAACTCTTTAACGGTATGGTGTATGGTTCTTGGATTCATTCGTCAATAATAGCAAGCGAAAAACTGCCAAAAATCTTTTTATTATGCTCTTGCTATAACTAACTTCTGCCCTATTCTTTCACTTGTGTTTTTTTATATCAATGAAGTATAAATATTATGAAATGTAATTTGCTCATTTTGGTTATTGGTGTTTTAATTGCTATTATTCTAGGCTTCGTTTATTACACTTATGAGCAAGAAAAAAATCTTCTAGCATTGAACTAAAAGTTGGACAACAAACCACTTTGCCAACATCAATAAGTTAGAAAAATGACAAAATAAAAACCTTTTATACAAAAAATATCCTTTTGTTATACTGTCAGTGAAATATGCGATCATTTCTTTATAATTATGATGAACGCGCTGCCAATGTACGTAAACGCAAGGCGTTTAATTTAATAAAACCTGCCGCATCTTTTTGATCATAGGCGCCTTCATCATCTTCAAAAGTTACTAATTGACTGGAATATAGTGACTTTTTGCTTTGGCGTCCTTCAACAATTACATTACCCTTATAAAGCTTTACTGTCACTTCACCTTCAACATTTTCTTGAGATAAGTCAATAGCCGCCTGCAACATTTTGCGTTCAGGTGAAAACCAAAAACCATAATAAATGAGTTCTGCATAACGCGGCATTAATTCATCTTTCAAATGCGCTGCTCCCCGATCCAATGTCAACGATTCTATTGCCCGATGCGCCGTTAAAAGAATGGTTCCTCCCGGTGTCTCATAAATGCCCCGTGATTTCATGCCAACAAAACGATTTTCTACCAAATCTAACCGACCGATACCATTGTCGCGTCCATAATTATTTAATTCAGTAAGTAAATTTGCAGGAGATAAATTTTTCCCATTAATCGAAACAGCATCGCCTTTTTTAAAGCCAATAGTGATGATAGTTGCTTGATCTGGAGCAGCTTCCGGTGAAAGAGTCCGCATATGTATATATTCAGGAGCAGGGATTGCGGGATCTTCTAAAATTTTTCCTTCTGATGACGAATGCAATAAATTTGCATCAACCGAAAAAGGTGCCTCTCCTTGCTTATCCTTCTCTACAGGAATTTGATGGACATGTGCAAAATTAATCAAATCTGTTCGACTCTTAAAATCCCAATCCCGCCACGGAGCAATAATTTTGATACCAGGATTAAGAGCATAGGCAGAAAGTTCAAAGCGTACTTGGTCATTACCTTTTCCTGTTGCCCCATGGGCAATTGCATCTGCACCCGTTTCCTTAGCAATTTCAATCAAGCGTTTTGAAATGAGTGGACGCGCTATTGACGTCCCCAAAAGATAGCTCCCCTCATAAACTGCATTAGCGCGAAACATTGGAAAGACAAAATCACGGACAAACTCTTCACGCAAATCTTCAATATAGATTTCTTTCACCCCCAGCATTTCTGCTTTACAACGCGCAAGAGCTAATTCTTCCCCCTGCCCTAAATCAGCTGTAAAGGTTACAACCTCAGCACCCCGTTCTCTTTGCAACCATTTAAGAATAATAGATGTATCCAACCCCCCAGAATAAGCTAAAACAACTTTTCTAATATTTTGCCACTTTTTCACTGTAAAATTCCACCATATATATTTTTTAAAATTTAAAGCTTAAAAACTGTGTAAATAATGAAAATAAATTCCTTTTGAACAATATTTAAAAGATGCAAAAAAATACAAGAAAGTGTAAAGAAGCACTTTTTGTAAGAAGTGTGAATTATTTGAATATTTTTACACAATAATAAAGAGGTTTATATGTCATTTTTTCCTGAATGGCCTATTTTGATACAATTTTCTGTGGCATCATTGATTTTAGCACTGATTCCAGGACCGGATATGATGCTTTCTATAGGGCGCACCATTACACAAAGCAAAAAAGCTGGTATTATGTGTGCTCTTGGAAGTGCAACGGGTTTTGCTATTCAAGTAACAGCTGTAGCACTTGGCTTATCTGCTCTTATTTTTGCTTCACCACGTGCTTTTGTTCTTCTTAAAGTTGCTGGCGCTTTTTATCTTCTATGGTTTGCCATTCAAGCATTACGTAAACAATCAACATTTTCTATTGAAAAAACATCCTCTCAATACAAGAGCTCTAGACGTAACTATCTTGCTGGTATTGGAATTAATCTTTTAAATCCCAAAGTTATTCTTTTTAATGTAACCTTTTTGCCGCAATTTATTAATGCGAATGACCCTATGGCAACGCAAAAGTTACTTATCTTAGGGCTTTCTTATATTCCTATTTCTCTCCCTATCACAATTTCAACAGTCTTTATAGCGCATAAACTTTTCAAAAGTCTCAAACAAAATCCTCTTTATATGCGCTTTTTAAATTGGCTTATCGCTGGTACCTTTACCAGCTTTGCTCTCCATCTTCTTATAACCGAAAATTGAGTTTACCTGCTGTTTATAGCGTTTTCCAACTGCAAACGTTCAGATTTACGTAAACGCTCTGAAACAGATTTAAGTTGACCACACGCAGCTAAAATATCGCGCCCACGTGGTATCCGAATAGGGGAGGGATAACCTGCTTGGTTGAGCACATCGACAAAACGCTCGATTTGTTCCCAATCAGAACATTGATAATTACTTCCTGGCCATGGATTAAAAGGGATTAAATTAATCTTCGCTGGAATACCTTTTAGCAACTGTATTAATCGCTGAGCATCATCTAAACTATCATTGATATCTTTCAGCATAACATATTCAAATGTGATTCGTTTTGCATTAGACAGACCAGGATATTGACGGCAAGCATCCATGAGCTGAGCAAGCGGATATTTTTTATTGATAGGAACAAGCATATCCCTTAGTGTATCGTGTACGGCGTGGAGTGAAATTGCTAACATAACACCAATTTCTTCTCCAGTTCGAATAATTCCAGGAACAACGCCACTGGTTGAAAGTGTAATCCGACGCTTTGATAAAGAAAGCCCATCGCCATCAGAAGCAATTAATAAAGCTTTTTTGACTGCTTCAAAATTATAAAGAGGTTCTCCCATCCCCATCATAACAATATTGGTAATTTTGCGCCCTTCAACAGGAACAATTGCCCCATCAGGCGTATCCTTATCAGGAAAATCACCCAAACAATCCCGTGCAACCAATAACTGTGCTAGAATTTCTTCCGCGGTTAGATTGCGAACAAGTACTTGCGTTCCCGTATGACAAAAAGAGCAGGTTAATGTACACCCTACCTGCGATGAAAGACATAAAGTTCCACGGCCCTCTTCAGGGATATAAACCGTTTCAATTTCAACAGGTCTTCCAGCCCCCCGTGCTGGAAAACGTAAGAGCCATTTACGTGTACCATCCTTTGATATTTGTTCTCCAATAATTTCCGGACGTGCAATGGAAAAATGACGTTTAAGTGTTTCTTGCATTGCTTTAGAAATGTTTCGCATTTCATCAAAATTTGAAACGCCACGTACATAAAGCCAATGCCAAAGCTGACGTGCACGCATACGCGTTTGACGCTCTGGTACACCAAGTATCTTTAAAGCTTGCACTATTTCATCTTGCGATAACCCAATTAAAGAGAGCTTAGAACTCTCCTTCACAATTACATTATCTGTTTTTCGTGCTACATATGAACCAACAGGTCTAAGATCATAGGAAATAGCCATTGCTTCCCAATTTACATTACTATTCTAGAAGTTATTAAAACTTTAATGGCACTTTTGAGCCGCATTTAAAGCAGCAGTAACCCCTTTTAAGGAATAAGTATAGGTGGTATACGTTCCCCGTTTTGATATTGCTTTCACTGTCATATTGTTTCCAGCACGCATAGCAGAAACAAGTTGCTTTTCTTGCTCTGATGAAGCCAACCAAGCTGAGGAATCCTTCGTGAAAAAATCAAAGTCCTTATCTCCAATGGTCACCGTCACTCTCGACCCTTCTTGAAGCGTATAACCAGCCATAAACTGCGGTTCAAAAGAAACAGGCGATTGAGAACGCTTGGTAACTAAGAAAAAATTATCACCATGATTAACCGTCGTTGGAAGAGCCTTCAAAGGAACAGATAACACATAGCAAATCGTATTTTGAGACGATTTATAAGAATAAGCTCCCCACGCTTCAAATTGATTTAAACGGCTTGGCGTTTGTGCGCACGCGACTCCAGCTGTAACAAGAACCATTACAGACGCAGCAATAACATTCTTTTCAAACATCTTCATTTAGCTCACTTCTTTAATCTCTAACAAGATTCTCTTCATTGGAAAAGTTTAAACAAAAACTCCTCGATACTCATGTGTAATTATCCTAATTCCTTCAATAAGCGAAATATTTTCACAGAAACCAGAACATATTTTTACGTTCCATTGTGACCTTTTAATCGTTACCAAAATATGAACTTTTTATTCAATAATTACATTAAAAAACAACATTTCCGATCTCATATTGCTCATTTCGTTTTTGCATAAAAACGATCTCTTTAAGCAATAAGATTTCAAAACAAGATGAAAATATACCCTGCACTCTCCCAAAAAATCTCATAGCCTCGTGAATATCACTTCTCAACTTTACAGATTCAATACATGGTCCGTAAGATACTCCACCTTTCACTCATTATAGTGTATTCATACTTTGTATTCAATATCGTCATGATATCGTCTTTTCATAAATCTTTAAAATATCTTGCAAAAATAACCAAATATTATCAACATATTAAATCATGAAACATAGAAATCTTAGATTCTGTCTCCATAACAACATGCAACTTTGTTTCTTATGTTCCGATTTCTCTATCTATCTCATCTCCAATTGTTAATTTCTAAAATGATTTTAACCAATTATACAAGCTTAACCATATTATTAGTGCGTTAGAGAATATCTTCGTTTCTGTTACAAAAATCTCTATGCACAAAATAAATTTTTCTGTTGATTTCTTATTCGCCCTCAAAGGGTGAAGATTCTTAACTCAATCTGGCCTATCAACAGTTCGGATTTTATCAATCGCGCTTCTCTCGTCTTCAAATTCATAGGATTCACTTAAATTAAAGATTCGACGAGAAATTCCTGCTTAAGAATATTTACGAAGTATTCTAAACGCACTCAATGTATGAAGGAAATTTACATGCTTTATCTCACTATACTTCACATGATATTATTTTATAGCATAAAAGGATAAACGAATTCAAAAGCATAACGATTAGGTACCTTAAATATATGAAAAAAATAAAAGACAAACGTTTCATCTTTGTCGCTTTCTCATAAAAAAAGGTTTGCTTAGAAACAATTTTTTACTATCGCATAAAGTAATTCGCTGTTATCATTCCTCTAAGATAAAAATTATATTATTTTTTACACTCTATGGTGTATATTTAGCAATTTATACACTCATACTCCCTTTTAAGCCGCATTTGATTCTGAAGTTTGAAGCAATAAAGCATAAAGCGCATTGGCATTATGCGTAGTGCGCAATTTTTGCACAACATCAGCATGACGTAAAATACGTGCAATTTGTGATAAAGCTTTTAAGTGATCTGCACCAGCATTTTCAGGTGCCAAAAGGAGAAAAACGAGGTCTATAGGCTCGTCATCGAGAGCTTCAAAATCAACTGGACTTTCAAGACGTGCAAATATACCAATAATCCGATTAATATCAGGTAACTTTCCATGAGGAATAGCAATACCACCACCAAGCCCCGTTGAACCAAGCTTCTCGCGTTGTAAAACAATATCAAAAATTACATGCTCACTAAGACCTGTTAGCTGAGACGCTTTTTCGGCTAAAATTTGCAGAACTTGTTTTTTCGAATTAGCCTTAAGAGCCGGAATAATTGCTTCCGGTGCTATTAACTCACTCAAATTCATCCTTTAATTTTCCTCTTACACGCTCAAATGCTCACCAATAAACCTATAAACGGTATCGATACTTAAAGTTCTTGCACTTTTCGCAACATCGCATGTGTTTTTATTTTCCAATTTATAATGGGTGATAGCTTAATACGTCTCATATCACTTTTAACAGAACAATAAATAGTTTTTAGCTCCTCATTAACAGCATGAGAAAAGAAGTTGTTCATAAAATTAATTTCCTTAAGACACTAGAAAACGGCATTATTCATAAATTTATTAAACTTGTCACAAGAGTTAATTTATAACTCCCCATCAGGTTGTTTTCTTTCTTTTTAAATAAACTCTTAATAGAATGAGAAGCGCATTGAGCAAAATAGACCTTTAGTTTGAAAATCACTATATAGCTTAAACAAAGCCTTATAACAAGAACCTAAAGGCTTTTAGAAATTTAATAATTATTTTAAAAGAGTTATAGATTTAACCTGATATCTGTCGCCGCGCTCCTATTTTTAAATACGCCGTACAAACCAATAAAACACGACAATTCCTATTAAATAAACGCAATATATAACAGATGCTCTAAACAAAATACCCAAAAAAGCATCATAGATATGTGCTTTGATTCGACAAAGAAAATATGATGAATATCTCTCACCTTTTAAAAACACACGCATTTATTTGCAGCTTCGTTTATCACTCAATTATTAAGTTAATCTCGTGATATCCTTTCTATGATACAATCATGAGTAAGCTCAACCAATAAAACAATAAACTCACCTTATAGTGATGAAGCCCTTTGCACCATTTAATGAAAATTTATTAGATTATACTCACAAAAGAAGTTTGGCATAAATAAGGAGATTTTTAATAATAATGTAATAAATACAGCTGCCAGAGAAAATCCTATTACACAGCCCAATTAAAAAAATTTATCCTAAAGTCGTATTCTTTCATTGATTTATAGCCTTTAATAACATTATCATGGTTTCTACAGCAAAAGAACAATTGCCTTTGTTTCTGTAAAGAAATATATCGATAATATGCTTTCTTAATAATCAAAATAAAACCTCATCTGCCTCCTTTGGAATGTGTTTGATTATTTAAAATAGTGTTTGTAACGACTATGTTGTTTCTGTGAAACTTAAATGAAAACGCATCAAGGCTATAAAATCATAGAGAAAACTGATTTCCCAAATAAATTCTACGAACATCAACGTTGTTGATAATATCATTAGGACGACCGTGAACTAACACTTTACCGCTGTGAATAATATAAGCGCGGTCGACAAGCCCTAATGTCTCGCGCACATTATGATCTGTTATTAAAACACCAATGCCACGCCGCGTTAAATGACGGATAAGCTGCTGAATATCAAAAATGGCGATAGGATCAATTCCTGCAAATGGTTCATCAAGTAACATAAAATTGGGGCGAGAAGCTAAAGCGCGCGCAATTTCAAGTCGTCGACGCTCCCCTCCTGACAAAGAAAGGGCTGGCATTTTGCGTAAATGATCAATTTTAA
The DNA here is from genome assembly GCF_903679515.1 of Bartonella gabonensis. Taxonomy (GTDB): domain Bacteria; phylum Pseudomonadota; class Alphaproteobacteria; order Rhizobiales; family Rhizobiaceae; genus Bartonella; species Bartonella gabonensis. Next base: position 14,365 of record NZ_CAHOYM010000002.1, on the reverse strand, counting down.
ATTCATGTAAAAGAGCATCTAAATCTTCTCGTAGTTTAAGACGTTTTTTCTCTACAACCTCTAAAACAGCTTTAATGTTATTTTCCACGGAAAGACCACGAAAAATAGAAGCTTCTTGGGGAAGATACCCAATACCTAAACGTGCGCGTTGATACATCGGAAGATGCGTAATATCAAATCCATCAATTTTAATGGATCCTCCATCAGTTTTTATGAGCCCCGTAACCATATAAAAACAAGTTGTTTTACCTGCCCCATTGGGCCCTAAAATGCCAACGGCTTCTCCTGTGCGAATGCCAAAAGAAACACCATTAACAGTTGGTCTTCCTCGATAAACTTTAATTAAATGACTGGCAATCAAAGTCCCTTTTAAGCGCTTTTTTGAAGCGTCACTTGCAAGATCATACTGATCAGTCTGTTTTTTTCTTTTGATTCCAAACATGAAATCTTAATGGCCATTTTTTTGATTTTGTTTTAAAATAATAGAAACGCGACCTTTTTTCTTAGCCATCTCACAACCTTCTAAAAAAGCTTTTCCGCTTTCCATATTTGCCGTTAGTTTGCATCCTGTTGCTACATTGTCACCATCCGTTAATACAACATGATTCCCCGTTAAACTCATCATGTTTGATTTTCCATCAAAAACGCCTTTATCCCCCGTAGCAATTTGCGTCGCTATTTTTATATAGACTTTTCCTAAGGCTTCCATTTTTTGTATGCCCGACGAACCCAAAAAAGCAACAGATGATGCCTTTGTATCTTCCTTATTTCTATCCGTTCCTTTATGGGCTTTATCGTAATAAACAACTAATTTTTCCGTCCGTAAAAGACGTTCCCCTTGCACCACTGAAACATCACCCTTTAAAAGCGCTATCCCTTCTTTATCACGTATTTCTAAAGAATCTGCATGAAGTTCTACCGGTTCTTTGTCGTTTGATAAACTTATTCCAAAATGAGTTCCTTCAGCATATCCTAAAACCGCTCCTCCTCCTAACATTCCCATGTTAAAAGCCAACGTCATACCTATCCATCTTTTGTATGGTCTCATTCTTTCAATTCTTCTGTTTGTATATACACATACTTCTCTTTTAAATATCCCTTTTAAATTTGTATTGATATTGCGTCACTGCTTTTGAATCACTAAATGCACACCACCATGGAAATACATGTTTTTTCCTTTTTCTCGAATTTGTAAGGCATTGGCAGCAAGATGAAAACCGTCCCGCTGAATATTAATACGTTGATCTGTTTTTAATTGTCCCTCAGATAAATTAATATCAGCAGACATAAATTGTGCCATCATCCCATCATTCGTCGTAATGGTGAATGGCTTATCCAACTGTAAAAAACCATGAATGTTATCGTAAACGCCCTCTTGTGCTGCGAGAAAAACCTGTCTTTGTTGGCCCATAGATGCTTTTGCTGTGATGTTTTGTAATCCAATTATTCCAGAGCGCATATGATCTTGAAATGCCTTTTCTGCTTTAAGCCAATAAGGTTCATGAGCACGCGTATAGCCTTCTAATTTTGGATTGAGCATCGTCAAATTGGTCACCTCACTCTCTTCATTATTAAAAGGTATAGAATTAGAAGTATCGGGAACCAAGAAAAACGTAAACCCGTAAAAAAACAGCGCTGAAACTAACGTTAAGAGGGGCAAAAAAATTTTTAATAGGCTAATACGACGCGAATGCCGAGATGCTTTTTTAAAAACATCTCCAACAGATGATTGCATTGAAAAGACTTCATAATGATTGTGTAGGGACATACTCTCCTAATCTCTTAAATATCCCGCATTTCTAATCTGTATAACCTTTATAAGAGGTATTTTCAAATTTTGTTTCTTAAAATTTGTTTTTTCTTGGTTTTATTTTGCTTTTATCCGTTTATATATTGTAATATGCATGAAGTGTACAATTATAAAAAGTTTTTTGTGTGAAAGTGAGGCTATTGTGGTTAAATCAGAGCTTGTGCAAATTATTGCTCGTCACAACCCGCATCTTTTTCAACGGGATGTGGAAAATATTGTAAACGCTATTTTTGAAGAAATTTCAACAGCTCTTGCTAATGGCGATCGTGTTGAAATTCGTGGATTTGGAGCTTTTTCTGTAAAAAGCCGTTCAGCCCGTAATGGACGTAATCCACGAACAGGGGAAGCCGTTGCTGTTGAAGAAAAGTGGATTCCTTTTTTCAAAACGGGCAAAGATTTACGCGACCGTCTTAATCAGTGAGAAACTTATGATCATTAAACGTATTCTTCTAACAAGTATCGGTGTGATAATCACAGCGTTTTTGATTGTTTTTATCGTAGCTAATCGTCAAATAGTTCCGTTAACCCTTGATCCTTTTCGAGCAAATTCTGAGAGTTTTACTTATCACGCTCCTCTCTTTATATGGCTCTTTATTTTTTTTAGTTTTGGTATTTTATTAGGAAATCTGATCCGTTGGTTTTCCTATCACAAATGCAAAAAAGCTCTCAAAAAAAGTCAAACCGAGATCGAAAAATTGAAAACATCTATCACAAATCTGGTATAATGGTCTTTTAAGGAAATCTTTTTACTCTTTAGTATTTTATATTTAATACAGAGTTTAAAGAGCTCTTTTTCTTTTTTCTATACGTGTTTTAATTAATTTTAGCTCTTTTGTACTTTTACAAAACATTTAAGAGCTTTATAATATAATTTTTATACCTCATATACCGTGATACAAAACATGCCTGTACAACGCTCTCAATCCTCCCGCAAAAATAAATATCCGCAGGAAAATTTGCCTCTTATTTTAGAAACGGGTATGAGTGAAAATTATGCTCTCATTGATTCTGGTCATGGACAAAAATTAGAGCGTTATGGAGCTTATAGAATTATTCGACCAGAAGGTCAAGCGCTATGGAAACCCGCTTTATCGCAAAAACAATGGGCTGATGTTGATGCTATTTTCACAGGAAACCGTGATGAAGAAGGCGTTGGTCGTTGGCATTTTCCTAAAAAGCCACTTGATGAAACATGGCCACTTTCTTGGAATAGATTGTCTTTTCTAGGTCGCTTTACTTCCTTTCGTCATGTAGGTTTTTTTCCTGAACAAGATGCCCATTGGCGCTCTATGGAGGAACAAATTATTAAAGCCAAACGTCCTATAAAGCTATTGAATCTTTTTGGCTATACAGGTGTTGCCTCTTTGATTGGAGCACGAGCGGGGGCAAACGTTACCCATGTTGATGCTTCTAAAAAAGCTATTACGTGGGCAAAAGCTAATCAGGAAAGAGCAGGATTACCCGATTATTCTATTCGCTGGATTTGCGATGATGCTGTAAAATTTGTTGAGCGAGAACTGCGTCGCAGAAAAAGCTATGATATGATCCTTCTTGATCCCCCTGCTTATGGGCGTGGCCCCCATGGCGAAGTTTGGCAACTGTTTGATCATTTACCAGCAATGATCGAAAATTGTCGTAAACTTCTCTCTGATAAGCCGCTCTCTGTTGTCCTTACAGCTTATTATATTCGTGCTTCCTTCTTTGCACTTCATGCTTTAATGCGCGATGCATTTGTAAATCTTGGTGGTACGGTCGAATCAGGAGAGCTCATTTTGCGTGAAGAAGTTGCGGGGCGTGCCCTTTCTACTTCTCTTTTTAGCCGTTGGATTGCTTGAATATGTGTGGTCCCAATACTGGTAGAGTAAAAGAAATTACCTCTCTTAGCAACCCTATTATAAAAGATCTTAAAGCACTTAACCAAAAGAAAAACCGTCATCGAGAAGGTCTTTTTATGGCAGAGGGATTGAAATTGGTCATTGATGCTCTCAATCTCGGTTGGACAATACAGACACTTATTTTTTCTAAAAGCGAAATTGGTAATGCCACCATCGAAAATACTGCTGCACGCGCTGTAGCCAATGGTGGTTTGGTTATCAAAGCCTCACAAAAGGTTATGGAATCACTTACTCGACGCGATAATCCACAAACTGTTATTGGTATTTTTACACAAAAATGGCACCCTCTTGAAATGATAAAAGGGCAAGCTAAAGATGTTTACATCGCGCTTGATCGCGTGCGTGATCCTGGAAATCTTGGGACCATTATTCGCACAGCTGATGCTGTAGGTGCTAAAGGTGTTTTTTTAATTGGCGAAACAACAGATCCTTTCTCACCTGAAACAGTTCGCGCAACCATGGGATCTATTTTCTCTATACCTCTTTATCGTTTTGATGAAAGCACCTTTTTAAAATGGTCAGCTCACTTTAAAGGCATGATCGTTGGCACACACCTCAAAGGATCTCTGGATTATCGGACTATTGATTTCAAAAATGGTCCGATAATCCTTTTAATGGGAAATGAAAAACAGGGCTTATCAGACATTCTTACACGTCGGTGTGATAAACTTGCGCGTATTCCACAAAGTGGACGTGCTGACTCGCTTAATCTGGCTATAGCAACAGCTGTTATGCTTTATGAAATCCGTCGTCCTTATTTAACACTGGAACCATGTGAGGAAAAAATATGATCCGAAAATCACTCTCTTTTCTTCTCTTGGGCCTAGTCCTCACAGTGGGACTTGACCAAACTGTTAAGTACTGGGTTATACACAATATGCCTTTAGGAACAGAAATCCCGCTTATTCCTTTCCTTTCCCTTTATCATGTGCGTAATTCTGGCATTGCATTTTCGTTTTTTTCCTCCTTTTCTCACTGGGGAATCATTGCTATTACGCTTGTTATTATTGTTTTTCTTTTATGGTTATGGAAAAACACTGAATATCATAAATTTTTAATGCGCTTCGGCCTTATCCTTATTATTGGGGGAGCAATCGGCAACCTTATTGATCGTATTCGCTTTCATCATGTCACTGATTATATACTCTTTTATATTGATGACATTTTTTATTTTGCTATTTTCAATCTTGCAGATAGTTTTATCACTATCGGTGTTATTGCCATCCTTATTGAAGAATTATGTACTTGGATGAAAGAAAAACGTCATTCCAACCGTACATCCTCTCATTGAGGTTCTCATCGCCTTTATCAAAGACAGAGATTGTTAACCATCGTAAACCTGATTACAATAGGATTTATGAGAGATCTTTTTATTCCTTTTTTACAGCTTTTTATCCGCACGCTAATCCAGATCATGTCGTGCAAGAAAGTGATCTTTATTGATTTAATATTAATAGATTTGTCATCAGAGAATCTTACGATATTTTTTTGGGGTATTTAGAGTAGAAAATTAATTATATCATTATATATCAAAGTGTTATATAAAAACTCAATTCAAGTAAGTCTTCATTATTGGACAGAGAAAATATAATCTTTAAAGATTGAAAAATAGCGTGATATTAGGCCCCACTCTCCTCATCACTGTTTTAAATAGATATTTTGTAGCTGGAAATTATAGGGTTCCTGTGAATAATAAAAAAACTTTCTTATCATCTTTTTATTTTGCAAAAATGTGGTAAAAAAATGGAAATATTTTTCATAAAAATAAACCTTTTCCTTACCAATTTGTAAGGTTATTTACTTAGATAAATCTCTTGTAATTTTTAAATAAATCTCCATAATAAAGGGAAATATGCTGGGATTCCGCCAGTGATTCTGAAGGTTTCTTTGTATTCGCCAAATTAAGGCTTTGTCTCTGGAATGTAAGAGACTCTAAAGCCCGATACCTGACGGGACATAATGCTAAAGGATTTTATATTATGGCTAATTTTAAAAATTTACGTTCAGCGCCTGCCTCTCATGCTGATGCATCAATTGATTTGGGATTGCGCGACTATATGTTGGGCGTCTACAATACAATGGCCATTGGTTTGCTTATTACAGCGGCTGCCGCTTATGCAATTGTATCATTAGCAACGACAACAGATATGAGCCAAGCAGCAGCTCAAATCAGTAGCAGTGTTTATTTAACATCATTTGGAGTAACATTTTATACATCGCCATTCTCTTATATTGTGATGTTTGCGCCTCTTGTTGCAATTTTATTCCTCAGTTTTAAAATTAATGCATTGAGCACAAATACTGCTCGTAGCCTCTTTTTTGGTTATGCTGCTCTGGTTGGGCTTTCATTATCTTCAATCGTTTTGCGTTATACGACAGAGAGTATTGTACAAACCTTTGTCATTTCCGCTGCAACTTTTGGAGCTCTTTCACTTTATGGATACACAACAAAGCGTGATCTTACAGCAATTGGTTCGTTCTTATTCATCGGATTGATTGGTTTGTTGCTTTCTATGGTTGTGAACATTTTTCTTGGATCAAGTGCTTTGCAATTTGCTATCTCTGTTATTGGTGTTTTTATCTTTGCTGGTTTAACAGCTTACGATACTCAGAACATTAAGTTGATGTATTATGAAGGAGATGAATACGATACCAGAGGTCGTAAAGTTATTATGGGCGCGTTGAGTCTTTATCTTGATTTCATCAATATGTTTATTTTCTTGCTACAATTTCTCGGCTCAAACCGTGATTGATTACAAAAATCATCGCTTAATGAAAGAACCTTGTTTCTAAAAGAGACAAGGTTCTTTTGTTTTTAGTGTAAGTTTTTACCCTTTGCCTCTTAGGGATTATTCTTTTAGCAAAATGACAAAAATACCTTATAAGCAAAAATTCCCTTGGTTTAGCGCTTTTATCCAACAAAAGCTCCATAACTCCCTTTTAAAGGTTATTCATAATCGCGCTTATCATCAATCAAATACCCTAAACCAAAATAATCATTATGATCTGACTGTTGCTTCCTATAATGTGCACAAATGTGTAGGTGTTGATAAAATTTTTAATCCTACACGGATTGTCCGTGTTATTACTGAATTACAAGTTGATATCCTTGCTCTTCAAGAAGCAGATAAACGTTTTGGGGAACGCATTGGTTTGATTAATCTTCAGCTGTTAAAAGCTGAAACCGGTTTGATCCCTGTGCCTCTCAATACTATGTCACCTCATGGTCACGGTTGGCATGGGAATGTGCTTTTTTTGCGAAAGGGATATATACGTGACATTTTACAAGTCACTCTTCCTGGTATTGAACCACGTGGAGCTATCATTGTAGAACTGGAAATGGCAGCAGGCCCTCTTCGTATTATTGCGGCTCATTTCGGCTTATTACGTTATTCTCGTAAACAACAAACAAAAACGCTCCTTGCAATTTTACAAAAACGCTCCCTTATGCCTACACTCCTTATTGGAGATTTTAACGAATGGCGGATAGGAAAAGGCTCATCTTTAAATCATTTTTATCCCTATTTTGATAGCACATTTGAAGTTGTACCAAGCTTTCCCTCTCGCTTTCCTCTTTTAGCCCTTGATCGCGTTTTTGCCTTTCCTCACCAATTGGTAACAAATCTTGAAAATCACCATTCACCACTTGCGCGCATTGCCTCAGATCATTTGCCAATCAAAGCTTATCTTAATCTTGCTAACGCAACAAATATCCTTAAAAATAAATGAAAAAAGTTAATGTGCCTCATCCCAGTTTTGAGCCGTCATAACTTTTACCTCAAGGGGTACAGACAAAGATAAAACCGGCATTGTAGCATTTTCCATAACATTTTTAACAACAGCCATGGTTTTTTCACGCTCATTTTCTGGTACTTCAAAAATCAGTTCATCATGCACTTGCAGCAACATTTTTGCTGATAGTTTTTCTTCTTTTAAAGCATCTTCCATCTGTATCATAGCACGGCGAATAATATCGGCCGCTGAACCTTGAATTGAAGCATTGATCGCTGCTCGCTCATTAAGAGAACGAATTTTTACATTCTTTTCTTTTATTTCTGGATAATGGATACGACGTCCAAAAATTGTTTCTACATAACCATTCTCACGCGCAAATCTTTTGGTTTGTTCCATATAATCTTTAATTCCTGGAAATCTTTCAAAATAAAGTTGAATATAACGACTCGCTTCTTGGCGGGAAATTCCTAATTGATTGGCTAATCCAAAAGCTGAAATACCATAAATAATACCAAAATTAATCGCCTTTGCACGCCGTCGTATATCTGAATGCATTTCCTCTATGGCAACGCCAAACATTTGTGATGCCGTTATAGCGTGAATATCATGCCCTTTAGCAAAAGCTTCTTTTAATGCTTTTATATCCGCAATATGTGCAAGAATGCGTAATTCAATCTGACTATAATCAGCAGAAAGCAAAACATGTTCTTTGGGAGCAATAAAAGCTGTTCGAATTTTACGTCCTTCAGCAGTTCGTACTGGAATATTTTGCAAATTTGGCTCTGATGATGATAACCGCCCTGTTGATGTTATTGCCAAAGAATAATTCGTGTGAACACGCCCTGTTTTGGGTAAAATATAAGAAGGCAAAGCATCGGCATAGGTAGATTTTAGCTTTGCAAGCTGACGCCACTCAATAATTTTACGCGGTAAAATGTGACCTTCAGCAGACAACTCTTCTAAGGTTTGTGCAGAAGTTGACCATTGTCCGCCCTTGGTCTTAGCGCCTCCAGGCAATCCCATTTTACCAAAAAGGATATCGCCTAATTGCTTTGGCGAAGCAAGATTAAACTTTTCATCAGCTTGTTTGTAAATTTCTTCTTCTAAAATCAAAGCAGCTTGCGCCAATTCTCCTGAAAGACGCAATAAAATCTGCCTATCAATAAGAATTCCACGCTCTTCCATTCTTGCTAAAACTTCTACAAGAGGGCGATCAAGGCGCTCATAAATTTTTGTCATGCCCTGAGCAACAAGTTGCGGTTTCAATACTTGCCAAAGACGTAGCGTTATATCGGCATCTTCTGCCGCATAAAGGGTCGCTTGTTTTAAATCTACTTGTGCAAAAGAAGTAATTTTTTTTCCGTTATGTGTTAAATCCTTATAAGCGATTGGTTGGTGTTCAAGCCAACGTTCAGATAAATCATCCATATTATGGGTCAAAGTTCCAGCATCCAAAGCATAAGACAAAAGCATGGTGTCATCAAAAGAACGTATCACAATGTCGTATTGCTTCATCACCAACCAATCATATTTTATATTTTGACCAATTTTTAACACCGCAGAATCTTCTAATATCGGTTTTAAAAGTGCTAAAGCTTTTCGAGTCTCAATCTGCGAGGCAATACGCCCACCCCTTAAAAGATCTTCCTCTCCTTCATAAAAATGTTCAAGAGGTATATAAGCTGCTTTTTCTGGCTGTAATGCGAGTGAAAAACCAACAAGCTTTGCTTGCATAGGATCAAGAGAGGTTGTTTCAGTATCAAAAGAAAAAAAACCCTGCTCTTGTGCTTGTGATAACCACTCTTTTAAAATTTCCTCATCAAGAATTGTGGTATAAGCTTCTCTTGTAATTTTTTGAGTCAGTGCTTGTTCTTTGCGTTTTTGTGCAAAAAATTGGGGAGAATTTTCAGAAAAATTATGAAGAGATGCTTTCTCAATATTTTTTATATCAGAATCATGCTCGTGACTCAGTTTTTCCCATTCAATATCTACCTCAAGTGCATCAATAACAGCTGCATCGCATGTTGTTGCCTCTGCCACGCGACGTGTTAATGTTGAAAATTCCATAGCTTTCAAAAAAGCAATTAAGCGTGGTCCATCTTGTGGCTCTAAAATAAAATCATCTAAATAACTGTCTATAGGGACATCTGTTTTAAGCCTAACAAGTTCACGAGAAATTTTAACCTGTTCACTATAAGCTTGTATGTTTTCACGTCGTTTTGTTTGTTTAATTTCCATCACACGTTGCAACAAAATATCAAGAGAACCAAACTGTTTTAACAACTGAGCGGCAGTTTTGGGTCCAATGCCTGGAATACCCGGTATATTATCCGTAGAATCTCCAATTAACGCTTGTAAATCGATCATTTTTTCAGGGGGAACCCCCCATTTTTCTATAACTTCTGAGATACCTATATGCTTGTCTTTCATTCCATCATACAAGGATACATGCTTATTGACGAGTTGCATAAGATCCTTATCAGAAGAGATAATCGTCGTTTTTGCACCAACCTTTGTTGCCAATTGTGCATAGGTTGCTATCAAATCATCTGCTTCAAAGCCTTCCTTTTCAATACAAGGCAAATTAAAAGCCTTTGTTGCTTGGCGTATTAACGCAAATTGAGGAATTAAATCTTCAGGAGGTTCAGAGCGATTCGCTTTATATTGAGGATAAATTTGTTTCCTAAAAGTATCAGATGAATAATCAAAAATAACAGCAAAGTGGGTTGGAACAAGACCTGTCGCTGTATTACGAGCATCACAGAGTAATTTCCATAACATATTACAAAAACCAGCTACTGCTCCTACAGGAAGCCCATCCTTTTTACGTTTTAAAGGCGGCAAAGCGTAATAAGCACGAAAAACATAGCCTGATCCGTCAACCAACAAAAGATGATCTGTTGCTTTCATGACAATTTTATTTCTCCATTTCAGCTAAAAAAAACACACATCACCCTTATATATTTTTTTCACTTTTATTTTAATTTTTTTCACTTTGCCTCTAAAAAGCCATTTTTTATTTCCATAAGACATGAAGTCGTTACACTTTATATTACGTACCTAGAGCTTTTCTTTGCTGTTACAGGATTAATAGCTTTCATTTTGCTCCTCCTATGATAGCTGAGGTACGATGTAGCGACAAGGTCGTTGTGGTGTTCCCCTCCCCACAACGACCGTTTTTTTTGGCATCCGTATTTTTTATTTTTAATCTTAAGTAATTTTTTTAAAAAGGTAAGGATGTTATTCGTGAATTTTGAAGTTATTCCACAGCGCTTTTTCACCCATTTTATTGATAAAATCAGCGTGCAACCTTTTTTCCTGTGCACTCAATCTTGAAGGTAAAGCCTGTGGACGAGATTTAACTGCATAAGACGTATCTTTATCATTTTGGGTATATTCATCAACACTTCTTCTGTTTTCAAAACCCAATACGCCCTGCTTTCCACCAATCAGTTCAATATAAACATCGGCCAAAATCTCTGCATCGAGCAAAGCACCATGAAGAACACGATGACTGTTATCAATTCCAAAACGTTTGCATAAAATATCAAGAGAATTAGGGCTCATAGGAAATTTACGCCGTGCCATAGCCAATGTATCAAGAATATTATCAACACTGATAAGCGGCTTCTTGACGCGTTTTAATTCTGCATTAATAAAGCCTATATCAAAACTCGCATTATGCGCAATCATGGTCGCACCATTGATAAATTCCAAAAATTCATCAACAATATCACTAAAGCTTTTCTCGTTTTTTAAGCGTTCATTGGTTAATCCGTGAATTGCGACAACTTCATCAGGAATAATAACGCCTTCAGGATTTAAATAAACGTGAAACTGGCGCCCCGTAAGATAACGATCAACCATTTCTACACAACCAATTTCGATTATGCGATCTTTCTCTTTATCTAAACCTGTTGTTTCTGTATCAAAAATAATTTCCCGCATAACTTCAATTCTTTAGCAATTTTTTTATTACATCAAAAACCTGTTGACGTGTATTCTCCAAATCTCTCCCTGTATCAATAATAAAATCAGCACGTTCCCGTTTTTTTTCATCCGGCATTTGCCTCGCATTGATAAAGGCAAATTTTTTCTCATTCATACCTTGGCGAATCATTACACGTTCTTTTTGTATTTCTGGTGAAGCAGAAACAACAATAACGCTATCTACACGACTTTCACCATTTTTTTCAAACAGAAGTGGAATATCAAGAATAACTAATTTTTCTCCTTGATGGCGCGTTGTATCAATAAATTCTTTTTCTTTTTCTTGCACCAAAGGATGAATTATTTTTTCTAATGTTTGTAATTTTTCCTTATCATCAATCAAAATTTCAGAAAGCTTCAAACGATTAACTTCCCCGTTTTCAACAACACCAGGAAAAATATGCTCTATGCGTGACAAAGCTGGCTCACTTTTATAAAGCTGTTGTACCGCCTCATCTGCACTAAAAACAGAAATACCCATTTGCTTGAAAAAATCAGCAACTGTTGATTTTCCCATAGCAATTGATCCCGTCAATCCTACGATCTTCATTTTCTTTCTTTACTCATATCCTCTAAAATAGCTGCTCGTAACGCTTTTGTTACCTGTGGTCTTATTCCAAACCACCGTTCAAAACCTATAACAGCCTGATGTAGAAGCATTCCAAACCCATCAACAGTCCTTAGACCACAAGCTTTTGCCTGTTGTAAAAAGGGGGTTATCAATGGTGTATAAACAATATCTGTTACTAATGCCGTTTTTTTTGCTTTATGAAAATCACAAAAAAAAGCAGCACTCTTTTCTTCTGGATTTTTTATGCTAATGGAAGTTGTATTAACAATCAAATCAGCTTGATAAATTATTTCATGGATTTTATGCCAATCATAGACTTTGATGGATTTTCCAAAATGCTGAGCTAAATTATCAGCGCGTTGTTTTGTGCGGTTAACAAGATAAATCTGTTCAAATCCACGTTTTTTTAAAGCATATAGGATAGCGCGTGCAGCGCCACCTGCCCCAAAAACAAGAGCTGTTTCCCCTCCCCAATCAGATACAAAATCATCAAGATTAGCGCTAAAACCATAGGCATCACTATTTGTGGCACAAAGTTTATCTCCTTCATACCAAAGTGTATTAGCAGCACCAATCATTGTTGCTCTCTCATCTTTATAATCTGCTAAACGAAAGGCTTCCTGTTTATGAGGTAAAGTAACATTTCCTCCGCAAAATCCCATTTTTTTTAAAGACATAATAAAATGATTGAATTCTTCAGAGGTTACTTCCTGTGCAAGATATTCCCCTTGTAAACCATATTGTTTAAGCCAAAAATTATGAATTCTAGGCGATTTTGAATGATGAATAGGAAAACCAACAACAAAAGCACAGGGGTAATTTTTTTTTTTATTGTTAAGTCAACCATCAATAATCCCCAAATGACGTAATTTTACGAGTATAGGCAGTAAAGGTAAACCAACAATGGTAAAAAAATCTCCATCAATTTTTTCAAAGAGATGGATCCCTTCCCCTTCAATTTGATAGACTCCCACACTGTTTAAAACATCTTTTCCTACGCGCGCTAAGTAACGTTCAATAAATTTTGATGAAAGCAAACGTACAGACATATGTGCACTAAAAGCTTCAACCCAAATTTTTTGACCATTTTTAAATAAAGCTACCGCACTATGAAGAGAATGCGTTTTTCCTGATAACTCACATAAACGTTGATGTGCTTCCTTAATATTTGTTGCTTTATGAAAAACTTTACCTTCCAAATCAAGCACTTGATCACAACCAATAACGAAAGCAGCAGGAAAACGATCTGAAACATTTTTTGCTTTTGCACTCGCAAGAAAACAGCTGAGTTCTTTAGGTGTTTTTTCTTTTGCTTTTTTTTCTACTTCTCTTTCATCAAAAGAAGCTCCTTCAATGAAAAAATTTAAACCTGCTTTTTTCAATAATTGCGCACGATAAAAACTAACAGATGCTAATATTAATATCTCTGAATTCATTAATTTTTTCTCATTTACCTCCACGAAATCGTGATAAAAGCTCAAATATTGCCGCAGCAGTTTCTTCAATAGATCGCCTTGTGACATCAATAATAGGCCAACCAAAACGTTCGCAAATGCGTTTTGCATAGATTAATTCTTCAGCTATGTTAAGACGATTCGTATAACTATCAAGAGCAAAACCTTCTCCCAAATCCCGATTTTGACGAATATGTGAGATTCTTTCAGCTGAAGCAATTAAACCAAGAATCAAAGAATTTTTTGCCTCTAAAAGAGATTCTGGCAAATCAATATTAGGAATAAGAGGGATATTGGCTGTCTTAATTCCGCGATTTGCTAAATAAATACTTGTTGGTGTTTTAGAAGTCCTTGAAATTCCTACAATAATCACATCCGCTTCAGATAAGCTATTGGAAGACTGTCCGTCATCATGCTCTATTGTAAAATCCAATGCCTCAATACGGCGAAAATAATCTGCATTAAGATTATGTTGTGCACTCGCACGTAAGTGGGTTGGCATACCAAGGTAAGACTGAAAAGCATTAAAAACAGGATGTAATATATCAATACAGGGAACTTTTATTTTTTCGCATCTTTTTTGAAGGAGAAGCTTAAGTTCTTCATCAATTATTGTGTAAAGAACAATGCCTGGCTCTTGTTGTATTTCATCAAGAGCTTTTTGTAACTGTATTTTACTACGAATCATAGGATAGATATGCTCTGTTGCCTGAATCATTGTATACTGCGCTGCTACAGCTCTTCCAACAGAAATTAATGTTTCCCCCGTTGCATCAGAAAGCATGTGTAAATGAAAGGATTTTTTTTCTTTTATCACAAAAAAATTAACTCCTTGTTAAGATATGTGTATATATCCTTAGAATTTTTTATAAAACTAAAATTTAGGAAAAATTCTCCATTATTATGCACA
>NZ_CAHOYM010000001.1 GCF_903679515.1 Bartonella gabonensis | reverse complement strand
GGTGGTCGTCATACACCGTTTTTCACGAATTATCGTCCTCAGTTTTATTTCCGTACGACGGATGTTACGGGTATTGTTATACTTCCAGAAGGAACAGAAATGGTTATGCCCGGCGATAATGTAGCCATGGATGTTTCTCTTATTGTCCCGATAGCGATGGAAGAGAAGCTTCGTTTTGCTATTCGTGAAGGTGGTCGTACTGTTGGTGCCGGTATCGTCTCTAAGATCATTGAATAAATAATGCTTGTTGAGCGCCTTGATTATTGGGGGCGCTTTATATGACAGGGAAATAAAGAGCATGAACAGTCAAAATATTCGTATTCGCTTGAAAGCGTTTGATCATAGAATTCTTGATATGTCGACGCGTGAGATTGTATCGACTGCTAAACGGACCGGTGCAAATGTCCGTGGTCCCATTCCGCTTCCGACGCGAATTGAGAAATTTACAGTCAATCGTGGACCGCATATTGATAAGAAGAGTCGTGAGCAGTTTGAAATGCGTACGCATAAGCGTCTTCTCGATATTGTTGATCCAACGCCGCAAACAGTGGATGCGCTTATGAAGCTCGATCTTTCTGCTGGTGTGGATGTAGAAATTAAGCTTTGAGGTTTGAGGACAGAAGGAGCAGACCCGATGCGTTCAGGTGTAATAGCACAGAAGCTGGGCATGACCCGTATTTATAATGATGCTGGTGAGCATGTGCCGGTGACAGTACTTCGTTTGGAGAATTGTCAAGTCGTTGCTCAGCGTACAGTTGAGAAGAATGGTTATACTGCTGTTCAATTAGGTGTAGGCTTTGCTAAGGTTAAGAATACTTCGCAAGCTCTTCGTGGACATTTTGCTAAGGCTTCTGTTGAGCCTAAAGCTAAAATAGCAGAGTTTCGTGTGAGTCCCGATAATCTCCTTGATATCGGTACGGAGATTACCGTGGAACATTTTGTTCCAGGACAGAGAGTTGATGTGACTGGGACCAGTATTGGTAAGGGTTTTGCTGGTGTTATGAAACGGCATAACTTTGGCGGACACCGTGCTTCCCATGGTAATTCGATCACACATCGTGCTCATGGCTCTACGGGACAGTGCCAAGATCCTGGTAAAGTTTTTAAAGGTAAAAAAATGGCTGGCCATATGGGGCAGGTGCGTGTAACAACACAAAATATTGAAGTTATTTCCACTGATATTGAGCGTGGTTTAATTTTAGTTCGTGGTGCTGTTTCTGGTTCTAAAGGTTCTTGGATTTTGGTAAGAGATGCTGTGAAGAAACCTTTTCCTGATAATGCTCCAAAGCCTGCCGGTATTCGCCGTCTTGTGAAGGAGAAAACGGAAATGGTTACTCCGGTGACGGAAACCTCTGAAGTTGAGGGAGCCTAATAATGGATCTTGTAATTAAGACTCTTGATGGTAATGAAGCTGGTAAATTAAAAGTTTCTGAAACTATCTTTGATCTTGTTCCTCGTGAGGATATTTTGCAACGTGTTGTTCGTTGGCAGTTGGCGCGTCGTCAACAGGGTACCCATCAGTCTCAAGGGCGCTCTGATGTATCACGAACGGGAGCAAAGATGTTTAAACAAAAGGGAACAGGGCGTGCTCGACATTCGTCTGCACGTGCGCCGCAGTTTCGAGGTGGGGGTAAGGCGCATGGGCCGGTAGTTCGTAGCCATGCGCATGATCTTCCTAAGAAAATTCGTGCTCTTGGGTTGCGTCTTGCTTTATCTGCAAAATTAAAAGCAAAAGATTTAATTATTGTGGATGAGTTGACTGTTAAGGATGCTAAAACGAAAAATCTTGTTTCTCATTTTTCTAAGCTTGGCTTTAATAATGCCCTCTTGATTGGTGGAAAGGAGATTGATATTAACTTTTTTCGTGCAGGATCGAATATCCCTAATATTGATATTTTGCCCATTCAGGGAATTAATGTTTATGATATTTTGCGTCGCAGCAAACTTGTTTTATCAAAGGCAGCTGTTGAGGCTCTTGAGGAGCGTTTAAAATGACAGATCTTCGCCATTATGATATAATTATTAGTCCAGTTATTACTGAAAAGTCGACTATGATTTCTGAATATAATCAAGTTATTTTTAATGTCGCGCCGAAAGCGACGAAACCTGAAATTAAAGCTGCTGTTGAGGCGCTTTTTAGCGTAAAGGTTAAAGCAGTTAACACGATAGTCCGTAAGGGTAAAGTGAAACGTTTTAAAGGTATTGTTGGTCGGCAGAGTGATGTCAAAAAAGCGATCGTAACTCTGGCCAGTGGTCAGGCTATCGACGTTTCGACAGGTCTTTAAAGAGGCTCGGAGATAGGAATAATGGCACTTAAGCAATTTAATCCAACAACACCTGGGCAGCGTCAGCTTGTCATTGTGGAACGTTCTTGTCTTTATAAGGGAAAACCTGTAAAGATGTTGACAGAAGGTTTATCTTCAAAGGGTGGACGTAATAATCGCGGTCGTGTTACTGCTCGTTTTCAGGGTGGTGGGCATAAACGGAGTTATCGGTTTGTCGACTTTAAGCGTCTTAAGCGTGATGTTTCAGCGAAAGTTGAGCGTTTAGAGTATGATCCTAATCGTACTGCTTTTATCGCTTTAATTCGCTATGAGGGTGGCGAATTGAGTTATATTCTTGCACCACAGCGTCTTGATGTTGGCGATTGTGTTATTGCTGGTTTAAATGTTGATGTTAAGCCAGGGAATGCAATGCCCCTTAGTAATATGCCGGTAGGTACAATTATTCATAATGTTGAAATGAAGCCGGGAAAAGGGGGGCAGATTGCACGTTCAGCGGGTGCTTATGCGCAGTTGGTTGGACGAGATCATGGTATGGCTATTCTTCGCTTGAATTCTGGTGAACAGCGTTTGGTCTCTAGCAGCTGTTTTGCAACTGTTGGTGCTGTTTCAAATCCTGATCATGGGAATATTAATGATGGTAAGGCAGGTCGGTCACGTTGGCGAGGTAAACGTCCACATGTTCGTGGTGTTGCTATGAACCCCGTTGATCATCCGCACGGTGGTGGTGAGGGTCGTACATCGGGGGGGCGTCATCCAGTGTCTCCTTGGGGAAAACCTACGAAAGGTAAGCGTACGCGCTCCAATAAAGCTACTGATAAGTTTATTATGCGTACGCGTCATCAGCGCAAGAAATGAGAAAGGTAGTCTGAAGTGGTTCGTTCAGTTTGGAAAGGTCCGTTTGTTGACGGCTATCTTCTTGGTAAAGCAGAGAAGGTACGTGCAAGTGGACGCAATGAAGTTATAAAAATATGGAGTCGTCGCTCTACTATTTTGCCGCAATTTGTTGGTTTAACTTTTGGTGTTTACAACGGCAATAAGCATATTCCTGTTTCTGTTTCTGAAGAGATGGTTGGGCATAAGTTTGGTGAGTTCGCTCCTACCCGGACTTATTATGGTCATGGTGCCGATAAAAAAGCGAAGAGGAAGTAGGAATGGGAAAAGCTAAGGTTGTGCGCCAGCTTAAAGATAATGAAGCAAAGGCTGTCACACGAACAATTCGTGTTAGTCCGCAGAAGCTTAATTTAGTTGCTGCGATGATTCGTGGAAAAAGAGTTAATGTGGCGCTTGCTGATTTAATGTTTTCGCGTAAACGTATTGCTGCTACTGTGAAAAAAACACTTGAATCAGCGATTGCAAACGCAGAAAATAACCACGATCTTGACATTGATTCGCTTATTGTTGCAGAAGCTTATGTTGGTAAGTCGATAGTGATGAAGCGCTTTCATGTTCGTGGTCGCGGGCGTGCTAGTCGAATTGAGCGTCCATTTTCACATCTTACTGTTATTGTTCGTGAAGTTAGCGAAAAAGTGGAGGCCGCATAATGGGTCAGAAGATCAATCCAATAGGACTTCGTCTGGGTGTTAATCGGACTTGGGATTCTCGTTGGTATGCTGATAGTGGTGAATATGGGCGTCTTCTTCATGAAGATTTGAAAATTCGTTCTTATGTGCTTGAAGAGCTTAAACAGGCAGCGATTTCTAAGGTTGTTATTGAGCGCCCTCATAAAAAATGTCGTGTTACGATTCATTCTGCACGTCCTGGTTTGATTATCGGTAAAAAGGGTGCTGATATCGAGAAACTTCGTCGTAAGCTTTCAGAAATGACTAATGCTGAAACTTCATTGAATATTGTGGAGATTCGTAAGCCAGAGATTGATGCTACGATTATTGCGCAATCAATTGCTCAACAGTTAGAGCGTCGTGTTGCTTTTCGTCGTGCAATGAAGCGTGCTGTTCAGTCCGCTATGCGTCTTGGTGCGGAAGGTATTCGTATCAATTGTTCTGGTCGTCTTGGTGGTGCTGAAATTGCGCGTATGGAATGGTATCGTGAAGGTCGTGTTCCACTTCATACCTTGCGTTCTGATGTCGATTACGGTACAGCAGAAGCTAAGACGGCTTACGGTATTTGTGGTATTAAAGTTTGGGTCTTTAAGGGTGAGATTCTTGAACATGATCCGATGGCTTCAGAACGTCGTGCTACGGAAGCTGATCAATCTGGTTTTTCATCGAATCGTCGCCGCGAAAATGCTTAGTTTTTGAGATTGAACTAAAATTTGGAGTAGAGAGCAATGTTGCAGCCAAAGCGCACAAAGTTCCGTAAGCAGTTCAAAGGCCGTATTCACGGTGTTGCGAAGGGTGGTACGGATTTGAATTTCGGTGCCTACGGTTTGAAGGCTGTTGAGCCGGAGCGGGTTACTGCTCGTCAAATTGAAGCGGCGCGTCGTGCAATTACACGTTATATGAAACGTTCTGGTCGTGTATGGATTCGCATTTTTCCAGATCTTCCGGTTACTTCTAAACCGACGGAAGTTCGTATGGGTAAAGGTAAGGGAAGTGTTGATTATTGGGCTGCACGTGTTGCTCCTGGGCGCATCATGTTTGAGCTTGATGGGATTCCTGAAGATGTTGCACGTGAAGCACTAAGGTTGGGCGCTGCAAAGTTGCCTATAAAGACGCGTTTCGTCCAGCGTATTGCTGAATAAAGAGGTTAAGCGATGAGAGCCAGAGAATTACGGGCGCAAACGCTCGACCAAATGAAAGATGAATTGGCTAAATTAAAGAAAGAGCAATTTAATTTGCGCTTTCAAAAAGCAACAGGTCAATTAGAGAAGACTGCGCGTGTTAAACAAGTTCGTCGTGATATTGCGCGCATTAAGACTTGTCTTCGTCAAAAAGTAAGTGAAAGTTAAGGTTTAAGGAAATGAGAGATGCCTAAGCGTGTTTTGCAAGGTGTTGTTATTAGCGACAAGAGCGATAAGACTATTGTTGTAAAAGTTGAGCGTCGTTATTCTCATCCGCTTCTTAAGAAGACTGTTCGACAGTCTAAAAATTATAAAGCGCATGATGAAAACAACCAATTTAAGATTGGGGATCAAGTTTCTATTCAGGAATCTAGACCAATTTCGAAAGATAAATGTTGGATTGTTCTAAAAGACAATGTAACGTAATGAACTAAGTTTATTGTTTTAGAATTTAACAATGGTTTTTCGTTGATAAATTTGAAGACGATGGCTTTATCATTATTTGGCAGGCAAATCTGAGTGTATAAAAAGTACAAGCGGATATATATGTTAAGAAAAGGTGGCCAGTCATGATTCAGATGCAAACAAACCTCGACGTTGCTGATAATTCTGGGGCTCGTCGTGTCATGTGCATCAAGGTGTTAGGCGGTTCAAAGCGGAAATATGCTTCGGTCGGTGACATTATTGTTGTTTCGGTTAAGGATGCTATTCCTCGTGGCCGTGTTAAAAAAGGTGATGTTATGAAAGCTGTTGTGGTGCGTACTGCTAAGGATATTCGTCGCACAGATGGTAGTGTCATTCGTTTTGATGGTAATGCTGCGGTTTTAGTGGATAATAAAAAAGAGCCGATCGGTACACGTATCTTTGGGCCTGTTCCCCGTGAATTGCGTGGGAGAAATCACATGAAGATCATCTCACTCGCTCCTGAAGTGCTGTAAGGAGTCAACGTTATGCAGAAGATTCGAAAAGGTGATAAAGTTGTTGTCTTATCCGGTAAGGATAAAGGATGTAGTGGTGAAGTAATTAAGGTTATTCCAAAAGAGAATAAGGCTTTTGTTCGTGGGATTAATATGATTAAACGTCATCAACGTCAAACGCAGAAGCAAGAAGCTGGAATTATTTCTAAAGAAGCTCCGATTCATCTGTCTAATTTGGCGATTGCTGATCCTGAAGATGGTAAGCCTACACGTGTAGGCTTTCGTATGAATGCAGATGGTAATAAGGTACGTTTTGCCAAGCGTTCGGGAGAGTTGATTAATGGCTGAGGAAAGACAAATACCGCGTATGAAAGCGCATTATTTTGAAGTGATTCGTAAAGCGCTTCAAGAGAAGTTTAATTACAAAAATTCGATGCAAATACCGCGGATTGATAAAATTGTAATTAATATGGGGATAGGTGAAGCAACTGCTGATTCAAAAAAGCCTTCCCTTGCAGCTGAGGATTTAGGACTCATAACAGGTCAAAAGGCTGTTGTTACCCGTGCGCGTAATTCTGTTGCGAGCTTTAAGGTTCGTGAAGGAATGCCTCTTGGGGCTAAAGTGACATTACGTAAAGATCGTATGTTTGAGTTTTTAGATCGTCTTGTTACGATTGCTCTTCCTAGGGTTCGTGACTTTCGTGGTTTAAATCCAAAGAGTTTTGATGGTCGTGGCAATTTTGCTATGGGAATTAAAGAACACATTGTGTTTCCAGAAATCAACTATGATAAAGTTGATCAAATTTGGGGCATGGATATTATCGTTTGTACGACAGCAAAAACGGATGATGAAGCGCGTGAGTTATTGCGTGCTTTTAATTTTCCTTTTCGTTCGTAACGGCAAACGTAGCGAGGTGAAATTATGGCCAAAGTAAGTGCCGTTGAAAAAAATAAGCGTCGTGAGGTGATGGTGAAGCGTTATGCTGCACGTCGTGCACGTTTAAAAGCAATCGTTATGGATCAGAAGATTTCTCTTGAGGAACGTTTTAAAGCTTCTGTTCAATTGGCAAGATTGCCGCGTAATTCTTCGAAAGTTCGTATTCGTAATCGCTGTGAGGTTTCAGGTCGTCCGCGGGCTTATTATCGTAAGTTAAAAATGTCACGGATTGCATTGCGTGAACTTGGCTCTCTTGGCCATATTCCCGGTATTGTAAAGTCTAGTTGGTAAGAGGAGATTGTTTAATGTCTATGTCAGATCCTCTTGGTGATATGTTAACACGTATTCGTAATGCACTTGGTCGTAAAAAAGGCAAAGTGGTTACTCCAGCTTCAAAGCTTCGTGCGCACGTTCTTGATGTTCTTCAGTCGGAAGGTTATATTCGCGGATATAATCAAGTTGATTTGGGTGATGGAAAAGCTGAACTCGAAATCGAATTGAAGTATTTTGAAGGGATGGCTGCTATTCGTGAGATTTCACGTGTATCAAAGCCTGGTCGTCGTGTGTATGTTTCTGCTAAGTCACTTCCGCAGGTGGCAAATGGTTTAGGTATTTCGATTTTATCGACTCCTAAAGGTGTTATGGCTGATCATGAAGCGCGTGAACAGAATGTTGGTGGAGAACTTCTTTGTCGTGTTTTCTAAGGTATGTCAAGAAAACGGAAGAAAAAGTAGGTTAGAACAATGTCTCGTATTGGAAAAAAGCCCATTTCAATTCCTTCTGGGGTTACTGCTACTGTTGAAGGTCAGCTGGTTAAGGCAAAGGGTCCAAAAGGTGAACTAAGTTACCTCGTTAATGATGAGGTCTTAGTTAAATTCGAGGAAAATGTCATATCAGTTATGCCGCGGGATCAGTCAAAAGATGCGCGCTCTAAATGGGGTATGTCACGTTCAATGATTGAGAACATTTTTTGTGGTGTAAAAGATGGTTTTGAAAAAAGGTTAGAGATCAATGGGGTTGGTTATCGTGCTGCTTTGCAGGGTAAGGATATTCAACTATCTTTAGGCTTTTCCCATGATGTGGTTTATAAAGTTCCATCGGGTATTACTGTAACTGTTCCTAAGCCCACAGAAATTGTTATTTCTGGAATTGATAAACAGCAGGTTGGACAAGTTGCAGCGGAGATTCGCGAGTATCGTAGACCTGAGCCTTATAAAGGTAAAGGTGTTAAGCATGCAGATGAATGTATCTTCCGTAAAGAAGGTAAAAAGAAATAAGGATTTTGTATTATGGTTTCATCTAAGGACATTATCCAGCGTCGTGCAAGACGTGTTCGTCGTAGAATCAAGATGGTTTCTCATGATCGTCCTCGGCTTAGCGTTTATCGTTCAAATCAGAACATCTATGCGCAAATTATTGATGATTTACGGGGATGTACACTTGTTTCAGCTTCTACTCTTGAAAGTGATTTGAAAAAATCATTAAAAAGTGGGGCTGATAAAGAAGCCGCTTTTGCTGTTGGTAAGTTAATTGCTGAGCGTGCGAAGCAAGCTGGTGTTAATGAGGTGGTTTTTGATCGTGGCGCTTATGTGTACCATGGTCGAGTCAAAGCTTTGGCTGAAGCTGCTCGTGAAGGTGGTTTGAACTTTTAAAGTTTCCTACTTATGGATTAGTCAGGATACTTTAGAGTATTTCGTTTAAGTTCCTCCGATTTGATGAGGAATTTTGTATCGTGCTTCCGGAAAAGAAAAAGGAATGAGGAATGGCACAAAAAGAACGTGGTGAAAGAGAAGAACGCGATAGTGAGTTTGTCGATAGACTCGTTCATATTAATCGTGTTGCTAAAGTTGTAAAGGGTGGTCGGCGTTTTGGTTTTGCTGCTCTTGTTGTAGTTGGCGATCAAAAAGGGCGTGTGGGTTTTGGACATGGTAAAGCCCGTGAAGTTCCAGAGGCCGTTCGTAAAGCAACGGAATCTGCAAAGCGTACAATGATTTACGTTCCGCTTCGGTCTGGACGTACATTGCATCATGATCTTGAAGGTCGTCACGGCGCTGGGCGCGTTTTGCTCCGTTCAGCATCTGCTGGTACTGGTATTATTGCTGGGGGACCTATGCGTGCTATATTTG
The DNA here is from genome assembly GCF_903679515.1 of Bartonella gabonensis. Lineage (GTDB taxonomy): Bacteria > Pseudomonadota > Alphaproteobacteria > Rhizobiales > Rhizobiaceae > Bartonella > Bartonella gabonensis. The sequence goes on along the minus strand of NZ_CAHOYM010000001.1, from coordinate 161,567 downwards.
AAGCTCTTGGGATGCAGGATGTTGTTGCAAAATCACTAGGATCATCGAATCCTTATAACATGGTTCGTGCAACGTTTGATGCATTGAAACATCAAATGCATCCGAGAGATATTGCTGCTCAGCGTGGTATAAAATATTCGACTTTGCAGGCGCGTCGTCGCCATTTAGTCGACGTAGAAGGGTAGTTTCTGAGATTGTCAGAAAAGGAATTAGGAAATGGTTCAGAAAAAATCTCAGAGTGGTAAAACTGTGACGGTAGAGCAAATAGGAAGCCCTATTCGGAATTCACAGATTCAGCGTGCAACCTTGAAGGGGCTCGGACTCAATAAAATGCGTCGGCGGCGTGTTTTAGAAGATACACTTTGTGTACGGGGTATGATTGCTCAGGTTCGGCATCTTGTTCGCGTTATAGATGAAGATTAAGGGTTGCAGGAGTATAGATATGAAACTCAATGAACTACGTGATTGCGAAGGCGCAACAAAAAATCGTAAGCGTGTTGGTCGTGGTATTGGTTCGGGTACTGGTAAGACTGGTGGTCGCGGTGTAAAAGGGCAAAAATCCCGTTCTGGTGTTTTTCTTAATGGTTTTGAAGGTGGGCAAATGCCTATCTATCGGCGTTTACCAAAACGTGGATTTAAAAATTTCTTTTCTAAAACCTACAATGAAGTTTCACTGGAGCGTATTCAGTTGGCTGTTGATGCAGGTAAATTGAATATTGAAAAGCCTGTTGATATGATTTCTTTGAAAGAGGCTGGTGTTATTCGTCGCGAGAGGGATGGGGTTCGTCTTCTTTCTGATGGTGATTTGAAGGCTAAGATTACCTTTCATGTTTCAGGTGTTTCGCAAGCTGCTCGCGTTAAGATTGAAAAAGCAGGTGGTCAGGTTATTCTTCCTGATGTTGTTCGATAATTTTTTTGATATAAGTCGTCATTTAAAGAAGAGGTCTATCTATTCGTTATGAATATCTTGTGGAGAATTGTTTAAGTTCTGCAATTATTTGTATATAAAGATATGAATTTTAGAGTTATAGTTCTGTGATTTAAAGAACTGGAACGTGAAGTGGAGACGTTTTATGGCATCAGCAGCAGAGCAATTTGCTTCCAATATAAACTTCGGTACCTTTTCGCGTGCAACTGAATTAAAGAAACGTATCTGGTTTACTCTGGCGGCTCTTCTTGTCTATCGTTTCGGCACTTATATTTCTCTTCCAGGTATTAATATTGATGCTTTGCGGCAAACATTTGAACATCATGCATCAGGTGTCTTAGGACTCTTTAATATGTTTGCTGGCGGTGCTGTTGGGCGTATGGCAATTTTTGCCTTGGGTATTATGCCTTATATATCGGCATCTATTATTGTACAATTACTTACGTCTGTTATTCCTTCTTTGGAAACTCTTAAAAAAGAGGGTGAGGTAGGTCGTAAAGTTATTAATCAATATACGCGTTATGTGACCGTAGTATTGGCTGTTCTGCAGGCTTTTGGTATTGCGGTTGCGCTTGAAAGTGGTATAGGGACAGGGCTTCAGATTGTTGTAGAACCAGGTCTCATGTTTCGTATTTCTTCTGTTATTACACTTGTTGGCGGGACAATGTTTCTCATGTGGCTTGGCGAGCAAATTACGTCACGCGGTGTTGGTAATGGAGTTTCTCTCATCATTTTTACAGGGATCGTAGCCAACTTTCCTTCTACTTTTGCTCAGCTTTTGACCGCGCATAGTCAGGCTGATTTATCAACTTTTCTTTTAATAGCAATCGTTCTTATTGCTGTTTTTGTTATCGGACTTATTGTTTTTATAGAGCGTGCACAACGGCGAATTCTTATTCAATACCCGAAAAGACAGGTTGGTAATCAAATGTTTCAAGGAGATATGTCGCATCTTCCTTTAAAATTGAATACTGCTGGTGTTATTCCACCTATTTTTGCTTCATCTTTATTGTTATTACCCGCCACTATTAATAATTTTTCTGATAAAATGCCACAATGGATGCAAGCGATTTCTTATTCTCTTGGTCATGGGCAGCCACTTTATATGATTGTTTATGCATTTTTAATGGCGTTTTTTTGCTTTTTTTATACGGCTATTGTGTTTAATCCAAGTGATACTGCAGATCAGTTGAAAAAACATTCTGGTTTTATTCCAGGAATTCGTCCAGGTGAGCGTACAGCAGAATATATCGATTATGTTTTAACGCGTATTACTGTTGTGGGCGCTATTTATATTATCTTAGTTTGTTTACTCCCTGAATTTATGATATCTGCATTTCAGGTTCCTTTTTATCTTGGAGGGACGTCTTTGTTGATTGTTGTAACTGTTACTCTTGATACGGTTACTCAAATCCAAGGGCATCTTGTTGCGCACCAATATGAAGGATTGATAAAAAAATCAAAACTTCGTGGAGGTCGAAGAAATCGATGAGAGTTGTTCTTTTAGGTCCGCCTGGAGCAGGGAAAGGGACACAAGCTAAAATGTTAACTGAGGAATATAATATTCCTCATTTATCAACAGGGGATATTTTGCGTGAGGTTATTCACAAAGAAACGGAAATTGGTAAAAAAGTTAAAGCTATTATAAGTTCTGGTGCTTTGGTTCCTGATAGTATTGTTAATCAGATCATGTCAGATCGGATTGATGAAGCTGATTGTATAAACGGTTTTATTTTGGATGGCTATCCAAGGACTGTAGGACAGGCAGAAGCCTTACAACAAATACTTGAGTCAAAAAATATGCGGCTTGATGCTGTGATTGAGTTGTGTGTTGATGAAGACGCATTGATTGAACGTATGGAAAAGCGTGTTCAGGATACAATAGCAGCCGGTGGACAGGTCCGTTTAGATGATAACGCTGTTGCTTTTGCAAAAAGATTAGTAGAATACCGTGAAAAAACATCTCCTTTATCAAAATTTTATTCAGAGAAAGGAATGTTGAAGGTCATTGATGGAATGATTGATATTGCTGAAGTGACACGTATGATTAAAGGTTTTCTTTCATGAGATTTTTTAGAAGTAAATGAAAAGAGTTGACTTTTGAGATAAAATCTATCACAAACAACTTTAATTTATTTCAGTTAAGTAAGCAGATTCGGAAGGATTTTGTTCTGAGTCTATTTTTTCTGTAAGGTACATCAGGTATTTTATAATAATTTGTCAACATAATTAAGGAGAGTAGGCGTGGCTCGTATTGCTGGCGTCAATATCCCGACAAATAAGCGTGTAATTATTGCGCTTCAATATATCCACGGGATTGGACCAAAATTTGCTCAAGAAATTATTGAAAAGGTTGGTATTCCTGCGGAGCGTCGTGTACATGAGCTTTCAGATGCTGAGGTGTTGCAGATTCGTGAAGCGATAGATCAGGGCTATCAAGTTGAAGGTGATCTTCGTCGTGAAGTCGCTATGAATGTTAAGCGTTTGATGGATCTTGGTTGTTATCGTGGATTGCGTCATCGGCGGTCTTTGCCTGTTCGGGGACAGCGTACACATACAAATGCTCGTACGCGTAAGGGCCCTGCTAAAGCAATCGCTGGTAAGAAGAAATAAGAATCTTTGTGAAAGGTTTTTTATATATTCTGTTTCTTGTTGAAGATGGTTTGACAAGGAAAAGAAGGTGGAGCTGCTGATATTACGGCAGTGTTGAGATCGTTGAAAGGAAAGTTATGGCCAAGGAAGCCACACGTGTTCGTCGCCGCGAACGTAAAAATATTTCATCGGGTGTTGTACATATCAATTCAACATTTAATAATACAATGATTACGATTGCTGATGCTCAGGGGAATGCGATTGCGTGGTCATCTGCTGGTGCTCAGGGTTTTAAAGGGGCGCGTAAGTCTACACCTTTTGCCGCTCAAGTTGCTGCGGAAGATTGTGCAAAAAAAGCACAAGAACATGGTATGCGTTCTTTAGAAGTTGAAGTTTGTGGTCCTGGAGCAGGGCGTGAATCTGCTCTACGTGCTTTGCAATCTGTTGGTTTTGTCATTACTTCTATTCGTGATGTAACACCAATTCCTCATAATGGATGTCGTCCGCGGAAAAGGCGACGTGTTTAATTGGGTGTTGTTTTTTGTTGTCAGAGACTTCTCTGATGTTCACATTGGTCGTTACGATTGAATGGTAACGGAACTAAAGAACGGGAATAAAAATATGATCCAGAAAAACTGGCAGGAACTTATTAAACCCAATAAGGTTGAATCATGTACGCATGATAATCCAAATATTACAAGTATAATTGCTGAGCCTCTTGAGCGGGGTTTTGGTTTAACATTAGGAAATGCACTTCGTCGTGTGTTGTTATCTTCGCTTCGTGGTGCTGCTATTACTGCTGTACAGATTGATGGTGTTTTACACGAATTTTCTTCAATTCCAGGTGTCCGTGAGGATGTTACAGATATTATTCTGAATATAAAGGAAATTGCGCTTCGTATGGAAGAAGAAGGGCCTAAACGTCTCGTCGTTTATAAAGAGGGTCCTGGTGTTGTGAGAGCGGGGGATATCAATACTGTTGGAGATATGGAAATTCTCAATCCAGATCATGTTATCTGTACCCTTGATGAAGATGCTGAAATTCGTATGGAATTTATTGTCAACACAGGGAAAGGTTATGTTCCATCTGATCGTAATTCTGTTGATGATGGGCGTATAGGTCTTATTCCAATTGATAGTCTTTATTCACCAATTCGTAAAGTATCTTATAAGGTTGAAAATACACGTGAAGGCCAAGTTCTCGATTATGATAAATTAACGTTAACAATCGAAACGAATGGTGCTGTTAATGGAGAAGATGCTGTTGCTTTTGCAGCACGCATTCTTCAGGATCAATTATCGTTATTTATTAACTTTGAAGAGCCACAGAAGGAGCCTGTTGAGGAAGTTGATTCTGAGCTTTCCTTTAATCCTGCACTTCTCAAAAAAGTGGATGAATTAGAACTTTCTGTTCGTTCAGCAAATTGTCTTAAGAATGATAATATTGTCTATATTGGTGATCTTATTCAAAAAACAGAATCTGAAATGCTTCGGACACCCAATTTTGGTCGTAAATCATTGAATGAGATTAAAGAAGTTTTGGCATGTATGGGGTTACATCTTGGAATGGAAATTCCTGCATGGCCGCCTGAAAACATTGATGATCTTGCTAAACGTTATGAAGATCAGTATTAAACTTAGATTAGAATTTAAGGAGAGGGCTTATGCGCCATAGTAAGTCAGGCCGCAAGTTGAATCGGACTGCTAGTCACCGTAAAGCGATGTTTGCAAATATGGCAACTTCGTTGATCGAGCATGAGCAGATTGTGACAACGCTTCCAAAGGCTAAAGAAATTCGTCCTATTGTTGAAAAACTTGTTACTCTTGGTAAACGTGGCGGTTTGCACGCGCGTCGACAAGCAATTGCGGCACTTCGTGATACAGGGAAAGTTGCAAAGTTATTTGATACACTTGCGCCGCGTTATGCATCACGCAACGGTGGCTATTTGCGTATTATGAAAGCGGGATTTCGTACCGGTGATAATGCGCCCATGGCTGTTATAGAATTTGTTGATCGTGATGTTGAAGCAAAGGGGGCAGGGGATCGTGCTCGTATAGAAGCGTCCGAGCATGATAAGGAAGCGTCTTCATAAGTTGTTTATTCTATTGGATTTTTAAAGGCCGTCTTGTCTTAGGCGGTTTTTTTATGCGTATTTTTAAAGTTCGTTTTACTTGAGAAATAGATGGTGAGAGAAAATTGTAGGTTATTGAATTATTTGATTTTTATAATATTTATTATTTAAATGGGTTGTTTTTATTCTCTATTATGAATATTAATAAAAATTCTTCATTTGCGGGGATGCTTTTTTAAAATTCTATGAATCTTCAACAGAATGGACTGATTTTATAAGGAGTAGATTATGAGATATTCATTTGGGGTGCGGCTTTTTTTTGCGATTATGATGCTGATATCGTTTGATCATGTATATGCTCATGTTCCTCAAACACAAAAAGAAATTACTCTTTCATTTGCTCCTTTAGTTAAAAAGACAGTTCCATCGGTTGTCAATATTTATGCAGCTCGACAAATTAGAGCGCGATCACCTTTTGAGGGAGATCCATTTTTTGAGCAATTTTTTGGTCGTTTGCAAAATAATTTTCCTTTCCGCAAGCAATCATCATTAGGCTCAGGAGTGATTGTTGATGCACGTGGTTTGATTGTTACAAATTACCACGTCATTAAAGATGCAAGCGAAATCAAAGTGGCTTTTTCTGATGGGCGAGAATTTGAGAGTAAGGTTGTGCTCAAGGATGAAGCAACGGATATTGCTGTTCTTGAAGTTGATGTAAAAGATACTCAGTTTTCTGTTCTTCCTTTGGGGGATTCTGATACTGTTGAAGTTGGTGATCTTGTTCTGGCTATTGGTAATCCTTTTGGTGTTGGTCAAACGGTTACAAGTGGTATTGTTTCAGCGCAAGCGCGTACACGTGTTGGGATTTCTGACTTTGACTTTTTCATTCAAACAGATGCTGCCATTAATCCAGGAAACTCTGGTGGCGCTTTAATTGATATGAAAGGTCAATTAATCGGAATTAATACGGCTATTTATTCGCGTTCCGGTGGTTCTGTGGGGATTGGTTTTGCTATTCCAGTTAATCTTGTAAAAGTGATGCTTGATACTGTTAAACGCGGTGGAAAATATTTTGTGCCGCCTTATATTGGGGCATCCTTTCAAAATGTTACATCTGATATTGCTGGTGGTTTAGGTTTAGAACGTCCTTATGGTGCTCTTATTATTGAAGTTATCAAAGACAGTCCTGCTGAAAAAGCTGGCTTGAAAGTAGGTGATGTTATTTTGAGTGTGCAGGGGGTACGCGTTGATAGTCCAGATAGTCTTGGGTATCGTTTGATGACAGCGGAAGTTGGCCATAGTCTTGCTTTAGAATATTTACGAAGTGGAAAAACTTTAAAGACACAGATAACGGTTGCATCAATATCGGAAACTGCATTTTTAAAATCCGAAAAAATTACGGGTGACAGTCCTCTTGCGGGTGCCGAAGTGTTAGATTTAACACCGCAAAATAGTCGACGTTTTCAGCTTCCTATATCGGCAAAAGGTGTTGTGATTACCAATCTTGATGAAATGAGCAATGCTGCGGGAATTTTTCGACCCGGAGATATCTTACGTGTTGTTAATGGCCATAAGATTCAAACAGTTCATCAGTTGAAGAAGGTTCTAATGCAAATGCGTTCGCGTACTTGGCAATTGGAATATGAACGTGATGGTATGTATATTCGCCAATTTATTCGTTGAGGTTTTTTTGAAGAAAGATTTTTTTACTTCATCGTTTGATCCTAAAGTTAATAAAAATCAGCCATTTGCAGAAAGAATGCGTCCTTGTTCTCTCAATGAAGTTGTGGGACAAAAGCATTTAATTGGAGAGGACGGTTTGCTTTCACGGATGGTGGCAGCGGGTTCAATTGGATCGATGATTTTTTGGGGACCTCCAGGAACCGGAAAAACAACAGTTGCACGTTTGTTAGCACTTGAAACAAATTTCGTGTTTGAGCAAGTTTCTGCTATTTTTACAGGCGTTTCTGAACTTAAAAAGATTTTTGAAGTTGCGCAGAGGCGTTTTATGTCTGGGGATAAAACGCTTCTCTTTGTTGATGAAATTCATCGATTTAATCGTGCCCAGCAGGATAGTTTTCTTCCGGTGATGGAAGATGGTACGGTGGTCCTTATTGGTGCAACAACTGAAAATCCTTCTTTTGAACTTAATGCTGCTCTTCTTTCGCGCGTGCGGGTTTTAACATTTCTTTCTCATGATCATGAAAGTTTAGGCATGCTTTTAAAACGTGCTGAAAAAGTGGTAGGAAGGCTTCTTCCCTTGGATGATGAGGCCAGAGACGTTTTGATAGGAATGTCTGATGGTGATGCACGGGTAGCATTGACATTAGCAGAGGAAGTTTGGTCTGTTGTACGCTTGGGAGAGATTCTTGATGTTGGTGCTTTGCAAAAAGTTATTCAGCGTCGTGCTCCTATTTATGATAAAGGACGAGAGGGGCACTATAATCTCATTTCAGCGTTGCATAAATCCGTTCGGGGTTCTGATCCTGATGCGGCACTTTATTATTTAGCACGTATGTTGGATGCTGGTGAAGATCCTCTCTATATTGGGCGAAGATTGGTTCGGATGGCTGTTGAAGATGTCGGTTTGGCGGATCCTCAAGCTCTTGTCATTTGTAATGCTGCAAAAGACGCCTATGATTATTTAGGATCACCGGAAGGAGAACTGGCTTTGGCGCAGGCATGTCTTTATGTTGCAACTGCACCAAAGTCAAACGCGGCATATATCGCGTATAAAGCTGCATTGCGTTGTGCACAAAAAAATGGCTCTTTACCGCCTCCTAAACATATCCTTAATGCACCGACAAAATTGATGAGAGAGGAAGGGTATGGAGATGGTTATTGTTATGACCATGATGAACCAGATGCTTTTTCAGGGCAGGAATATTTTCCTGAAAAACTTGGGCGTCAGAGCTATTATAAACCTGTTGAGCGTGGATTTGAGCGTGAAATTGTAAAACGGCTTGAATGGTGGAAGCAATTGCGCAAAAAACGTAAAAATCAACAATAAAATTTAAGTTAAAATACGTTTTTATTGATATTAGATTTATTTTTTATCTCTCATGTCATTGTATGAACAATTTAGTTTATATTTTAAATACTTATTGCATTGCTCGTAGAGCAATTTTTTTGATACCTTCAAAATGCATATCTTTTTATGGGTTTCAAATTTTTAAAATATGTCATTCTACTCTTAAAGCTGTTTTATTTTTGGGTTTTAGTTGAGTAATATTTTGATTTATAACAATAGTTCAATGTTTTGTATGTTGAATGAAAGTCCCAAAGACTGTATGATTCTCTCATTCTAAACCTAATCGATCAAAAACATTCGCTTGTACGTTAAAAGCGGGATTAATGTATGATAAAAACACTACAAGAAAAAATTAAAAATGACTTTTATAAATCGTTTTAAGTGTCAAGAGTCGTTGCAATATTTGGAGTTGGAAGAGTGTGTGATGGTGTAATGGTGATGGTGTCGAGTTGTTCCAAGCGTAAAGGTGTTAGTGCTCGATGGATTTCACAGTATACCATTCACGCGTGCCGTCGCGAAATGGGTGTGATGAGCGTTGAAAGATATCTCTTTAAAACAAGCGCGTGATATACAAACAAAAAGTGTTTTGTTCTTTGATGGCATAGGGTGTGATTTTGATTGATGAGGCGTTTTTGTGTGATTAAGGGGAGTGTTTTTCCCTTAAGTATTTAACCACAGGGGTAAGCAGAAAGATTAAACATTGTGTTGAAATTTAAATTGTTGCATTTCTAGAGAGAGATAAATATGTTAATTTGCTCTCTTATGGAAGTATTATTTTGTTTGGAGTTTATGTTGTGTCATAAGAGAGGGAATGCCAATTCTTTATTTTAATGGTCATGATATATTATAGACATAACGTGGCGATAGGGATGGAAATAGTCTGTGAAAATCTAAACTCAAGGCTTTAGTTAAATTAAAAGTACAGTGTACAGTTTAAGTGTTAGATTATTATGAATCGGTCAAGGATATAATCGTGGATAAAACAAAAGCTCTCGATGCTGCTCTCTCACAAATTGAACGTTCTTTTGGTAAAGGCTCAATTATGCGTCTTGGGCAAAAAGAGCAGGTTGTTGAAATTGAAACAATCTCAACAGGCTCATTATCTTTGGATATTGCTTTAGGGGTGGGGGGATTACCGAAGGGACGTATTGTTGAGATTTATGGACCAGAAAGTTCTGGAAAAACCACATTGGCTCTTCATGCTATTGCTGAGGCACAGAAAATGGGTGGAATTTGTGCTTTTATTGATGCTGAACATGCGCTTGATCCTATCTATGCGCGTAAGCTTGGTGTTGATTTAGAGAATTTATTCATTTCTCAGCCAGACACCGGTGAACAGGCATTGGAAATTACCGAAACGTTGGTTCGTTCTGGTGCTGTTGATGTGCTTGTTGTGGATTCTGTCGCTGCTTTAACCCCACGAGCAGAAATTGATGGTGAAATGGGTGATGCTTTACCAGGATTACAAGCACGATTGATGAGCAAAGCTTTGCGAAAACTCACGGCTTCTATTTTTCGCTCTAACTGTATGGTGATTTTTATTAATCAAATTCGCATGAAAATTGGTGTGATGTTTGGTTCTCCTGAAACAACAACAGGGGGAAATGCGTTAAAGTTTTATGCTTCTGTCCGTTTGGATATTCGCCGTATTGGGTCTATTAAAGATCGGGATATGATTGTTGGCAATCAGACGCGTGTTAAAGTGGTGAAGAATAAGTTGGCTCCTCCCTTCAAACAGGTTGAGTTTGATATTATCTATGGGGAAGGTATTTCCAAGCTAGGTGAGTTGATTGATTTAGGAGTCAAAGTAGGTATCGTGGAAAAATCTGGCTCGTGGTTTTCTTATAATTCTCAACGTTTAGGACAGGGACGTGAAAATGCGAAGCAGTTTTTACGCGAACATGCAGAAATAGCGGCAGAAATTGAAACGGCTTTACGTCAAAATGCTGGTTTGATTGCGATTGAATTGTTAGAAAATGCAGGGTCTGAAAATACGGAAGACGATGAAGCCATTTGATGGAGCGTGTGTTCATCTATAATTTTTTCATTTAAGATCTTTTCTCAATTTTTTTGAACAAATATTCCATTCTTTGATTAAATTGACTCCATGCGTGGCAAAGAGGATATTTAATGAGGGGGATTTTTCTTTTATGGTTTTGTGCGGTATTCTGCAGGTGTACATATGAATAGTGTTAATAATATCCGGTCAACATTTTTGGATTATTTTCATCGTAATGGGCATAAAATTCTTTCTTCTAGCCCTCTCGTTCCACGCAATGATCCTACACTTATGTTTACAAATGCAGGGATGGTGCAGTTTAAAAATGTTTTTACTGGACTTGAACAGCATCCTTATAAAAAGGCGACAACGGCACAAAAATGTGTTCGTGCGGGTGGAAAGCATAATGATCTTGATAATGTTGGCTATACGGCGCGCCATCATACATTTTTTGAAATGTTAGGTAATTTTTCTTTCGGTGATTATTTCAAAGAAGAGGCCATTTTTTTATCATGGGATCTTTTAACAAAAGAATTTTGCCTACAAAAAGATAAATTGTTGGTAACCGTTTATCAAAGTGATGTTGTTGCTGCTGAATTATGGCGTAAAATCTCAGGCCTTCCAGATGAAAAAATCATTCGTATTGCGACAGCTGATAATTTTTGGGCGATGGGCGATACAGGCCCTTGTGGTCCTTGTTCGGAGATTTTTTATGATCATGGTGATGAAATATGGGGTGGTCCCCCTGGAAGTATGGAAGAAGATGGTGATCGCTTTATTGAGATTTGGAACCTTGTTTTTATGCAGTATGAGCAGCTTTCTAAAGAAGAACGTGTTGACTTGCCTCATCCTTCTATTGATACTGGTATGGGGTTAGAGCGGATTGCTGCTGTTTTACAGGGGAAGCATGATAATTATGACATTGATCTTTTTCGTGCATTAATTGGAGCATCAGAAAAAATTACAGGGGTTGAGGCAAAGGGTGATTTTATTGCGAGCCATCGTGTTATTGCTGATCATCTTCGCTCATCGGCATTTTTGATTGCAGATGGGGTTCTTCCTTCCAATGAGGGAAGAGGATATGTTTTACGTCGCATTATGCGTCGTGCTATGCGTCATGCGCATCTTCTTGGTGCTAAAGAACCTTTAATGTGGCAGCTTTTGCCTGCTTTAATCCGTGAAATGGGACAAGCTTATCCGGAGTTAGTGCGTGCTGAATCTTTGATTGCAGAAACTTTAAAATTGGAAGAAATACGTTTTCGTAAAACGCTTGAACGAGGACTGAGTTTATTAAATGAAGAAAGTGCTCAGCTTAAGGAAGGGAATCATTTAAGTGGTGAAGTTGCTTTTAAGCTTTATGATACTTATGGTTTTCCACTTGATTTGACGCAAGATGTGCTTCGACGTCGTGGAATATCTGTTGATGTTGATGCCTTTGATAAAGCGATGGAACGTCAGAAAGAAGAAGCCCGTGCTCATTGGTCTGGTTCAGGTGAAGCTCTAACAGAGGCAATTTGGTTTTCTGTTCGTGATCAGGTAGGGGCTACAGAATTTTTAGGTTATGAAACAGAAAAAGCTGAAGGTATTCTTACGGTTCTTGTGTGTGATGGTAAAATTGTTGATGAGGTTTCTTCAGGGCAGAAAGCCATTCTTGTTGTCAATCAGACCCCTTTTTATGCTGAATCTGGTGGGCAGATAGGTGATAGTGGTATTATTTCGGGTGAAAATTTTATTTTTGAAGTGCATGATACTCAGAAAAAGGCTGATGGGGTTTTTATTCATCTTGGAGAGGTTAAATCTGGTCAGCTAAAGACTTCTGATTGTGTGCAATTAACTGTTGATGTTGTTCGTCGTAAGAAAATTCGTGCGAACCATTCTGCTACCCATTTGTTACACGAAGCTTTACGTCAAGTATTGGGATCTCATGTTACTCAAAAGGGCTCTCTTGTGTCGCCGGAACGGTTGCGTTTTGATTTTTCTCATCCAAAAGCTATTTCTTTGGAAGAATTGAAAAAAATAGAAGACTTAGCAAATGAGATTATTTTGCAAAATAGTAAAGTGATAACGCGCCTTATGCCTGTGGATGATGCAATTTCTGAAGGAGCAATGGCACTCTTTGGGGAAAAATATGGTGATGAAGTTCGCGTTGTTTCTATGGGAGATCTGCTTGAAAAGGGAGACTTAACAAGGCGTTGGTCCATTGAGCTTTGTGGAGGGACACATGTGGAAAGAACGGGGGATATTGGTTTAATTCATGTTGTTTCTGAAAGTTCTGTTTCAGCTGGAGTGCGGCGTATCGAAGCTTTAACAGGTGCAGAAGCGCGTCTTTATCTTTGCCGCCAAAATGTACATATCCGTGAAATTGCTGATCTTTTAAAAACTTCTTCTTCTGGTTTAGAAGAACGGGTGAGAGTTTTGCTTGATGATCGTCGTAAACTTGAAAAAGAATTGAATGATATACGCAAGAAAATGGTGTTGAGTGGGGGAGTAACAGAAAGTGGTCAAAGTGATATTACCGTTATCAATGAACTTTCTTTTATGGGACGTGTTGTAAACAATATTCCACCACGGGAACTTAAGGCACTTGTTGATTCTGGGAAAAAACAAATTGGATCTGGCGTCGTTGCTTTTATCGCTGTTTCAGAAGATGGCAAAGGAAGTGCTGTTGTTGGTGTTACGGATAATTTAACGGATAAATTGAATGCTGTCGAGCTTGTTCGTATTCTTTCAGCTGTTCTTGGTGGTCAAGGTGGTGGTGGACGTCCTGATATGGCGCAAGCTGGTGGTCCTGAGGGAAAGAAGGCTGATGAGGCATTTGTGGTACTAAAAGATTTTCTGGAAAAGATTTAAAAAGTAAAAACTTTGTTTTTTACATTTTTATGTTGGATTAGCGTTTAAATATCACCAATATTTGTCTGGTGTATTGCTGAAATGCATATACAGTATCATTGAAAGAAATAAAATAGTGCTCATTTTGAGTATCATCTTTTCATTTAGTTTTATGATTTCAATAAATTGTTTGGATTTTGTTATTCCCTYTATGCTTTTTAATTTACGCAATTGATATAATTTTTTGCTAGCAATATCTTCCACAATGTCATGATAGTAAGTTTTATAGTCTCCAGAAACATTGGAATTTTTGATAAATAGTGTTACGATAATATCAGTCATACTACCATCACCAAAAACATTTTTTCCTTCTTAAGAATTATTTTTGTTCATCATATTTTTACGAATATCCCTCGGTTTTTTGCTTTTGAAGCGGGTCTTGCATAAGATTAGGTTATGACAATACTTTCAAATAGAGTTCCTAATTTAGGGTGTGATTTTGTTCGTTGATGATAATATTCCAATAGATAGCGTAAAGTGAGAAAAAAGAGCTAAAAAAGCGGATAAATTTTTTCAAAAGGGGTTTTAAGAGGCTATTTATCCACAGCCTATGAAGAGAGATCAGATCAGCACAGTAGTGAAATTTACTGGTTATTTCATATGTTAATCAARACAGATGCAATACGTRCTTTTAAAACATCAKAATGATTATTTTGATAGGTTTTATGAGTGACTTTAATAGATAGATTTTGAAGGTTTCTCAAACCCTCAAAATACCTTCAAAATATATTRTTAGTTGTATCTATAGGCTTGCAATGTCACTATAGGTTGTTGTTTTTAAACTTGATAAAAATTAACATATTGAAATATAATAACTTTTATTTTTTGATTTTAAAAAAATATATAAGGGGGCGTAAAAAGAACGCTCAAAATCTTCAAAAACCTCAAAACTAAGAGATAAAAAGACTTTGAAGGTTCATAACACAAATAAAGGTTATAAAGTTTAGTATTTTATAAGATTTTCAGATTGCCTATTGTGATGTCTTATCACTTTTCACTAAAAGATGGTGCTTGATAACATCATGTGTCATTTATTTAGCGTGGTATGTTTAGGGTATTGGGGAGGAGAGAAAATTTATTCTATGTTCTTGATTGTGGATATTGCGGCATTAAAGATTGATTTGTTAAGCCGTTTTGGTTATGAATTCTTCTGTATAGGTAAGGGGGGAGAAGTTTTCAGCAATAGAAATAAGAATTTTTACGCGGTTTTTATTTGGCTGCAGAGCTATGCTCTGTTGTTAGAAATCTTTATAGAATAATGAGTGTTTTGAGTAGTATTCTCAAGGGGTTATGAAGCGATTTCTTCATGAATGATAAAAGCGGGGCAGTGTGTATTGTTATTCATTTTTTTACGTTGGAATCGTTTTTTAAAGCTTTTTCTTGCTATTTTCGTGTTGTTTTTCCTGTTTCGTGGCGTAACGGTTTATGCGCAGTCATCGGCTGTTTTCCCTTCCCCAGCAGATAATTTTTTCCGTCAACAATCTGAGAAGCAGCAATTAGAAAGAATTGAGAATTTACGCGCTTTAACGCCTAAAGGTATTACAACGCCTTCTGAAGGGAAACAGGGAGTACTTTGGGGCAGTGGCTACTGCTTTCCAATTCATGATATTATTGTTGACGGGGTCTATCATATCAAAAAGCATGCTATAGCAGCGGTAACAGATCCTTATGTGGGGAGATGTATAGGTCTTGCTGATATCCAGCTTTTAATCAAGCAGTTAACTAAGGTTTATTTAGATAAAGGCTATGTCACAGCACGCTTTTATATCCCCGATCAAGATATCAAAAAGAGCAAGATGCTCAAATTTGTTGTTGTTGAGGGGAAGCTGTCAGAGATTTATTACAACGGTTTACCGGCTTCTCTTCATAATCATGTTGTGTGGAGTGCTTTTCCCGGTTTAGAAGGGCATATTCTCAATATGCGCGATATTGAGCAGGGGCTTGATCAAATCAATAGGCTTTTTTCAGGGCACGCTCAAAGTGAGCTTCTACCAGGTCGTGAAGAAGGGAGCACCATTGTCAATATTAGCAATCAAGTGAGTAAAGCTTTCAAGGTTACTGTTTCCCACGATAATTTAGGACAATCCTCAACGGGCTATGCGCGTTATAATGCCGGTTTAAAGTTAGAGAATATTTTAGGTCTCAATGATGCGTGGGATTTTGGTTATCAACGCAGTGAGACAGATTATTGGGGTGGGAGCAAACAAGAAGGCCATAGCAATAACATTTCAGCAAGTGTGAGTATCCCTTATGGTTATTGGACTTTTGGTTTAAATGGCTATGCTTATAATTATCAAAGCATGATCAAGGGTAATTTTTCAGATATTGAAACGACGGGGGATTCCAGTGAGTTACACGCCAGTACCAGCAGGGTTCTCCACCGTGATAGTGTTTCTCTGACGACTTTGAATTTAGGTCTTTCCTATAAAAGAACCAACAATTACCTTCTTGGCAATAAGATTGAAGTGGGCAGCCGTCAATATAGTGTTGCCAATTTTGGGATTTCGCATTCTCGTCAAATGTTAGGGGGGACTTGGACCTTTGATGTGAGTTATTTACAAGGACTTCCGCTTTTTCATTCGATTAAAAAACATGCTCTAGGAGCAGGGGATGCAGAGCCTCAATTTGCCAAATTTACAGGGTCTCTCAATATCATGACACCTTTTCAGGTGAGTGGGTGGAATTTTGTTTTAAGCAATCTTTTCAGTGGGCAATATTCACCGCATAATTTATTGGGTGCAGAGCAGATATCTTTGGGGAGCGCTTCCAATGTTCGTGGTACGCGTGAGAGTTTTATTTTTGGCAATAACGGTTTTTTTATCCGTAATGACTTGATGCTGCGCACTATTCCGTGGCGCAACAACCCGACACTCAAAAAGGTTTTTGGAGAACTTCGCCCCTTTGTTGGTTTGGACTATGGCCATGTTTTTGCACAACCTTTGTATGGTTTTACCAATGAACAGCTTGCCGGTTGGACAGCAGGTGTGAAGCTTGCGGGGGGCATGGTTTCTCTTGATGCCAGTTATTCCAGTATTTTCTGGAGCACAGTCAAGCATAAAAAGTCAGACACGTTTTTAATAATATTAACAATGGATCTTTAAATAGCAATGGGGAGTATAAGCATGAGATATGAGAAGAGAGAACAAAGAGCCGCTTTATTCGGTGTTTTAGTTTCTAGTACGATGCTCAAAAAGGTTTTATTTGGGGGGCTTTGTTTTTCTTGTTTGTTAGCCCCTTCCGCCTTACAGGCGCAAATTGCAGTTGATGCTAACGCGAGTGCCGCTTATCGCCCTGATATAGTGGCAGCGCCTAATGGGGTTCCTTCCATAGATATTGTAACCCCCAATAGCAGTGGTTTATCGCACAATAAATATAATGATTTTAATATTGGTCATTCTGGTGTGATTTGGAACAATTACGCGAGTGAAGTAGGGCAATCGCAATTGGGGGGCATTATGCCGGGCAATCCTCATTTGCATGTTACGGGTTCAGCGAAGGTTATTTTAAATGAAGTGACCAGCAGCAAGCGCAGTGCATTGAATGGTCCAGGAGAGGTTTTTGGGCGCCCCGCAGATGTAATTATAGCCAATCCCAATGGAATAACTTGTGATGGTTGTGGGTTTATCAATACACCCCATGCGACATTAACTACCGGTGTTCCAGAAATTGATGCTTCTGGTTTTCTGAAGGGTTTTGTGGTCAGAGGTGGAGATGTCACTTTTGGTCCACACGGGGCTAATTTTTTCTCAGGTCAAGGGGCTGTTGATATTGTTGATATTGTTTCACGCACGGTGCATTTTGAAGGTCCTGTTGCGGGGAAGGATATTGAGGTTTTTGCTGGAACGGGCCGTTATGATTATGCTTTACGGGAAATGAAGGAGCTGACCGATACTACTGGTAAACCAGAATATGCGATAGATGGTTCTGCTTTGGGGGCGCTCCAGGCAGATCAGATTAAACTTGTTGCAACTGAAAAAGGTGTTGGGGTTCGCATGCGCCATGATATGGCGGCCAATGCGGGGCAGTTACAGCTTTCTGCGGATGGGAAGATTTCACTAAAGAATGTTTTTGGTCATGGGGATGTTGTTCTCAAATCGAAAAAACAGAGCATTTTGGCAAAGCATATCAGCTCCAAAAGACATGTTGATATTGCCGCGAAAAAAGATGTGACGTTAGAAACTGTTGGGGCTGAGGGTCATTTTACAGCAGAAGCGGGGGAAGGGCTTTTAACCATTGCTGGACAAGCAMCCTCKGGGGGMAATATGAAGTTGTCTTCCCGCCATACCATGAAAGTCTCTGGGCTAGGGGCAGGGGCTGATATGGCGTTTGAAACAGGTGGTGATTTGACCATTGGTGGCACTGTTTTGGCAGGGGGTAATTTAAAGGCACATGCTGGTGGGGATATCAGGGCGCATTTTTTAGCCGGTGGGGTTGATATGGCAGCGACCCAAGCTACTGGGAGCTTTGTTTTAGGCAGCCAAGGGGGTGTGGATCTCCAAAGTGTAAGTGGGGGTATTGCAGCAGAAAACATTTATGGCGCTGGAGATATTACTTTAGGCTCTCATAAGGGGATATTTGTTTCGCAATCCCTTCTCTCACACCACGATGTGGTTCTTCATACACAATCTGATGCTGGGGTTCATTTTGGACAACTGATGGCTTATGGAAAAGCTGATATCCGTGGTGGAGCGGTTGATTTTTCTTCGCTGATGACAGGTGGGGATGCTGTTTTGAAGGGTGGCAGCCTTGATGCTGGCACTCTGATGACAGGTTTAGATTTTGTTGGTTCTCAGGCAAGCCCTTCGAATCCTTCCGGTGATCTTGTTTTTTATGATAAAGGTTCTCTTTCGATCACAGCAGAAAAAGGTATGAAGGTTGGACATATTATCAGTGGTGGTAATATTGAACTTTTTGCTGGCAACGATATTTATTATGATCAGATCATAGGGTATGGCACAGCGACATTAACATCCGTGTCAGGCGGGATCAGTGTTGAGAATGTGCTGTCTGTTCTGGGGGATGTGAGGTTGAAAGCAACAACACTGGATTTAAGCAATAATCGATCTCATATTTACACGCCTCAAACGCTGTATTTAATGGCTGATCATATTGATGTCTCGGGGAGCGAATTGACCTATGGTGGCTTAGATTTTAACAGCACCAATGTTCTTGATATTCATCATGCGCGGCTACAAGCCATTACCGATGTAGGGGGAACGGGCGATATTCTGTTTATGGCTCAAGGGGTTATGGTTGATGAGACAACCTCTGTTTTAGCGGCGAAAGATTTTACCATCAAAACAGGAAAGTTAGACAATAGCGGTCAATTGGTAGCAGGCCAGAATTTAGCCTTTAGCATGACAGGGGATGTGACCAACAACAAAACGGGTTTAATTTATGTGGGGGGCAATGGGGCTTTACAAGTTGATGGCGCTTTGTTGAATGATTTTGGCGCCATTATGGCAGAAGGTGATTTGTTTTTTACCAATGCAGATGGCACAGGAAAAAGCCTTTCTCTTATCAATACGGCAGGGCTTATTCAAGCCGGTGGAAACTTATTGATCCGAACCAAAACGTTGAAAAACGAAGCCGATAGTACGCCTGAAATGAAGGAAAAAACTGAGGAAGTCGCCATCGCATTCCAAAAACCAGAGGGGGCTGATCGGCTCAGTGATGGGATGTTATATCAGGAGGATCCTAATCTTTGGGGAAAGGGGCACGAATATCAAGAAGATAAATTAATAGGTAAAGGGCACGTAGAACTTTATTTAGATATTCCACTTTGGAATAGCAAAGAAGGGACTTATGGTATAGCAACATTAAAAGACGGAACGTTCTATAAGGCATTTACTTGGAAACATAAGTCTATAAAGGAGGAATTTTCTGTACACCACTATAAATGGAATGGTTCTCCGTGGGAAGAAGGAGGATTTTTCGGGTCAATAATAAACGATAACTGGTCACACATGAGCGAGAAGACTGTCACGCAGAGTTTTTCGCATAAACCGGCGATTCAGGGCATGATTCAATCTCACGGGAATCTTATCATTAACGCTGATGATATTGAGAATAACTATAGCATCATGAGAGCGAGCGGAAATGCAGATATCCAAGCCAAGACGCTGACCAATGTAGGGATGACCGCTTATAAAAATACCTTTATGCATTGTAACGCCAATACAGATGCTTATTGTTATGCCTATAATGCTGATGGAAGTCGTAATGTTAGTCTCGATATAGCAAATAATATGAAGCGCCAAACTGGCTCAGAAGTCCTCGATACGGTTTCTGGTCTTGTCCAGGCGGGGGGTACGTTGAACCTAGTGGTTGATCAACTCAATAACACGGCTGTTGAAGGGTCCATTACGGGGGATGCGCATTTTGAAGCCAAAGCGGTTGGAGGCAATCCACTGGAGGCGCTGAGCGGTTTAACTGGGGCTGGCGCGCTCTTTACACCAAAAGTGGACATCAATGGTGCGGGGGATCTTTCTGATGGGCTCCCTTTGCCAAAGCCTCAATCGGGGGGTGTTGGGGGCACTTTGCCTCAACAGAATTTCATTTATGAAACGAGGGCAGAATTCCTTGATGTTGGCAAGTTTTATGGCTCAGCCTATTTTTTGAATAGAATTGGTTATAAGCCAGATCGGGAGATTTTCTTCTTAGGAGATGCTTATTTTGAAAAGCAATTGATTGAAAAACAAATGCGTGATCTTGTAGGGCAAGGTTTAGGCAAAGGCTCGTTTATTCCAGGAAAGGATTCGATTGAACAAGTTAAAACCTTGCTGGATGTGGGGGCAGAATATACCAAAACACACAATCTCCCCTTTGGTGAGCCTTTAAGTGAAGAACAATTGGCAAGCCTAGAAGCGCCGATGGTGATTTATGTCCGTCAACAAGTCAAGGGCATGGAGGTTTATGCACCAGTGCTTTACATCTCTGAGAAAGACAGAGCCTCCTTTGTTTCTGCTGGGGCTTTGATGATGGGTGATGATGTCAATATCAGGAGCAAAGATCTGGTGAATTCAGGGCGGATAAGTGCAACCCATAACTTATCTGTGCAGAGTAATGATATTGTGGGTCAAGGGGGGCATTTTGCAGCCGGAAATGATGCTGTTTTGCTTGCACAGAACAATATTCGCTTGGAGGCAGGGCGCACAAGCGTTGATGGTGTGGAGACTGTTTTAAACACTAATGCCTTGTCTGCTGGAGGAAATGCAGCTGTGATAGCAAAACAAGATATCACAGCTTCAGGGGTAAAAATTACCACAGGGGGTGATCTTACCATGGCCACAGAGCAGGGCAATTTAACAATCGGTGCCGTCAAAACTGAGCACCATGATGCGCAGGGGAATGTGACGATGCATCAACAATCGGAAGTTCATTCGGGGAGCTCAACAACGCTTTCCTCTGGAAAAGACCTGAATATTTTAGGCTCTGAAGTTCAAGCAAAGGATAATCTTTTCTTACAAGCAAAAGAAAATGTTTCAATTGAGGCCACACGCAACAGTGCAAATCGTTCTACGGATCATGAAACCTCCCATGTTGTCGTGCACAATGGCTCTCATTTGAGCTCTGGCAAAGATACCACGGTCATATCCGGAAAAGATATCCATATGGCTGCGTTCGATATAGATGCGAAAGGCAATGTTGCTCTTGGTGCTCAAGGGGATATCACAATAGAGACCAAATCTGATGAGATGGATTATCATCTTCGGGACAAAAATCTTAAAGTGGACATGCAAGCCTCCGTTGCTGTTGGCTCTTCCATCAATGCAGGGGGTGATATCACCGCTATTGCGGGGCAGGATGGCAAACCGCATAATCTCACCATCACGGGCAGTGCCGTTACGGCTGATGGCAAGGTGGGGTTGAAAGCAAGCAATGATGTTCTTATCAACAATGCGGAAAATAGTCTCCATTATGAGATGTCCTACCATAAAGAAGGTGGGGTGTTTAGCAGCAGCAAATCTGTGCATAACAAGACTGATGCAACAGAGGTTGTCGGTTCACTCATATCTGGGGGCAAAGGTGTTGCCATTAACTCAGGAAACAACACGGAAATTGTAGCCTCGACGCTCACAGCCGGCAAGATAGGGCAAACACCAGATCAGAAGCAAGCGGATATTACCATTCACTCTGGGGGAAATCTTCTCATCAAAGGTGCACAAGAAAATTATGACCAGCAAGCACAATCCTCCGAAAGTGGCTTTTTGAGTAGCAACTCTTCCAATACAGCTGAATCGCACACCACAACGGTTTCCTCCATTCTTGGGGCAACAGGCAATATTGTGTTGGATGCCGAAAAAGAGGCTACGATTACCGCTTCTCATATGATTGCCAATGAAGATATCAATGTGTCAGCGAACAGCGTGACGATTAATGGCATGACAGACCACCATAAGAGCCATTCGGAAACCCATGAAACGGGTTTTGGGGTTGGTTCAGGCAAGGGATTTGTCTCAATCTACGGGAGTGAAGGAAAAACAGAGAATGAAGAAAGTTTTGAACATCAAGGCTCTTCATTCAATGGAAAAAATATCACCATTACTGCCAAAAAAGACAATGTGAACGTTATGGGCTCTGATTTTATAGCACAGGAAGATATCAAGCTTTCGGCAGCTCATGATATCAATGTTTTGCCTGGTCACAATAGCCATAGCACAAGCACACAAGAAGAACGCACAGGCCTTGGCTTTCAGCTTGAAAAGAACCGCAGTGGTGTTTCTGTAGGGATTGGAGTTGGAGGCGCCAAGGATAAAGGCGATCAATGGGAAAAGACCAATACGCCATCGAATTTCAAGGCGGGCAGAGATGTGCAGTTTAATGCCGGCAATGATGTGAATTTACAAGCAACAAATGTTTTGGCAAATCGTGATGTCAACATTGATGCGGGCAATAATATCACACTATCGGAAAGCTATGATACCTCTAATGCTAAGGAAAAACATGAAAAATACTTTGCCGGTGTGACAGGTTCTGTCAATGTTGGCATTCTTGGTACGGTACAAGATATAAGAGATGCAGGAAAACGTTTTGGACATGGGGATACAAAACACAAAATCGGCAATGGTTTGATAGCTGGTATGAAGGGTTATGATCTCTATAACAAAGGCAAAGGTCTTTACAGTGGGATAAAAGGTGGAGCAACCCAAAAAGACATTCGTAATGCTCTTGATGTCTCAGCCAGCATTACGGCAGGGTTTAAGACTGAAAAGATAGAGGGCTCTTCTCAAGTCTCCACCGCAGTAACGGATACCATAGAAGCAGGGCGTTCTATTAACATGAACGCTCACAAAGGCAGCATCCATGGTGTTGGCGCTGATCTTATTGCTGGCACAAACCCTCTGATCAATGATGAACAGAGTGGCAATATTAATATGACAGCGTGGCAAGATATCACCTTTGAAAGTGCAAAAAACACACAAACAACGCAAAATCATTCGCAAAGTGCTTCCATGAATGTTGGCTATACCTATGGTACGGGTGGTACAGGGTGGATGGGCAATGCTTCCTTTGGGAAAGGAAAGGGCTCGAGTGATGAAGTGCAACACAAGAACAGCCATGTTATAGGCACGGGCACTATTCATACCAACAGTGGGGGAGATACCACATTGAATGGCGCTGTGTTTTCTGGAAACCAATTCAAAGGGGATGTGGGGGGCAGCTTGACCATTACCAGCCAGAGCGATACGGGAAAAAGCTCCAGCAAGCAAAACTCTGTTTCCATTGGTTATAATGGTGGAAAAAAAGAGGATGCAGCCTCAACCAATATTGCTTTGAACAAGGATAAAACCTCTAGTGATTATCACAATGTTGTAGAACAATCAGGCATCAAAGCAGGGGCTGGCGGCTTTGAGATCAACGTTAAAGATAAAACAACGCTAACCGGAGGCATTATTGCCAGCGCTGCCCCAGCAGATAAAAACAAACTAACCACCGGAACCATTACGACGAGCGATATTGTCAACAGTTCTGAAGCGACAGCCAGCAGCCATGGCTTTAGCATTTCAGCGGGTGGTCCGATGTATCAAGGCAAATATGGCGTTGGAAAAAACATTATCAAAAATATCTTAGATCATTCAAAAGTTAAAGATTCTGAGGAAGGTTATACCAAATCCGCTATCAGCAATAGCACCATTGTTGTCACCGATGAAGCAGGGCAGAAAGCATTGACAGGGCAAAATGGCGAACAAGCTATCGCCTCCATTAATCGCGATACCGTCAACGCCCATAAGGGTGTCTCACCCATCGATGTAGGTAAGCTAGAACAAATCGTCCACGAAAACCGTGAAATGGCAACGCAATTGCTGGAGGAAGGGTTTAAATACACTGATGACTCCTATAAAACCATGTTTATCAAAGAACACCCTCTCGCTGTGGTCGATCGTGATGAAAAGGGCAATATAATCTATAAAACAGATGAAAATGGACAGTATATCAAAGACGCCCGTGGACAACCAATTCCTAAGTTCCATTATTTAACAGAGGAAGAAAAGCAGCATTTGCAGGAGGGGGCTGATGGCAAGGTGCATGTGTCCCTCAATGGCATTTTTACGCCACCCTATGAGGCGGCTGTTTATGCATTGCAACATGCGGAGGATAAAAATGCACCGCTTTATTTTGTTGTGTTCCCAGAAGCTGATTCTGCCATCTCAGAGCTTCTGGTAGCAGGCTATCAGAAGTTTATGGAAAATAACTTTTGGGGTTTAACCAATTCCACACAAGAAGCAAAAGATCTGGTGTCTCGCTATGGTAACACGGGATTGCATTTTGATGCCCATAGTCGTGGCAGTTTGACAGGCTATAATATGATGAAGTCTTTCAAACAAGAAGGTGTGCATAGGATAGCTGAGAATACGACGATGAATTTCCATGGACCAGCGGCGAATGTTTTGGCTGCAGCCGGTCTGTTATCTTATTTGAGTGATGGTAAACAAACCACTATTGGTTTTGATGGGCATAGATATGACTTTGTAAGCGGAGTGATTGGCGGCAATGGCTATACTTACGAGATAGCACCTGCTGGCAGCAATGCTTTGTCAGAAGGGTTGAGAGTGATCACCAATCCCATAAGTCCCCATACTTGCCTTGGAGATGCAGGTGATAAGTGTAGAGCACGCTATGGCTCATCGCATCGAGAACAAAGACCTTTAAGTAAATCATGGAGGGAAAAATGAAACAAACTATAAAGCTATTAAGTGCTGTAACTTTGTTAGGTATTGCAGGATGTCAGTTTAATAAAACTCCTGGAGGATATTTGGATGCATGGGAGAAGCCAGGAGCAGATTTTACGGAGATAGGAAAAGCCTTGTTAGAATGTGGTATGCCAACCCCTTATGATGTTTTTCCAGAAAACAGAAAGCAGAGCATTAATGCAAAAGCAACAGTTTATGCATGTATGCTTCAATCAGGATTCCGCTATAAAGATGAACAGGTAGCAAGAGCGGGTGGGTGGTGTTATACTTATAAAGCCGAAAACTTGCCGATTTGTCGTCCTGGTGCAGTCATTCCCCAGAGAAGTGTCAAGAGGCGCTTAAACAGCCCTTTTTGTAAAAAACATCCAGAACAATATGAATGCTATCCTTAAATTTTGCTGTTGATGGAAAGTACAATCCTCACATCCATGTATTCCCATGGCGGTGCGGGATTGTTCTATCAAACAACTATTTCAACTCAGTCCTCACTATCGGACAAAATATCAACAGGCTTTAGAGCCTTCTAATAGCAAATAAATCCATTGAAAGAGGGGAAAAATGAAGAAAACTTTAAAACTATTGAGCTTCATAGCTCTGTTAAGTGTCACTGGATGTGTTAACCAACCTCCTCCATCAACTTTAGCCTTATGGGAAAAACCAGGTGCCGATAAAGCGATGCTCCAACAAGCTTTGTCGAAAATGTGGTTGGAAACCAATCTATGCTTCTCCTGATAATATGGATTCGTATGTGAGTGAATTTGCCTCAGTTTATGAGTGCATGAAAAAAGCAGGTTTTCGGTACAAAATGCAAGATTCAAAAGGGATCTATTTTGTCCCCCCCGTGAAAAGTGACTCGCTTTTAGTTAATTTGATGGTAGCTGGATATCAGCAATTTATGGATAATGACACCTTTGGTGTGACCAACAAAACGAAAAAGGAACGCGCTTTACTAGCGCATTTTGAGGATGAAAAAAAAATATCAGCAAAAGACAAAAGCTTTACAAAATGGATCTTCAAAGCGTCCCAGCCGTCGTTAAAAAGGTTCTTGGACAAAAGCACAAATAATGAAACAAATTTTAAAAATATTAAGTGGGGTCATTCTGTTAAGCATGATTGCATGTAATTTAGGTAAGCCTGCTCCAGGATACATAACTATGTGGAAAAAACCAGGAGTAGATTTTACTGAAGTAGGAAAAGCCCTGTTAGAATGTGGCATGCCAACCCCTTATGATGTCGATCCAGAAACTCAAACGCTCACTCCTACTGACATGGTCGCCATTGATGCTTGCATGGTTCAATCAGGTTTTCGCCGTAAAAGCAGAAGTAATTGGTGTTATACTTTTAAAGAAGAGAACCTTCCCAATTGTCGTCCAAGCGTTGTCTTCCCCCAGTCAAGTGTCAAAAAGCGCTTAAACAGCCCTTTTTGTAAAAAAAATAAAAATGCATCTGAATGTAAACTTTAAGTTTTGCTGTTTGTGGAAAGCACAATCCCACCTCTAGGTATTCCCATATCGGTGCGGGATTTCTTTCTCAGTTTAGCCATTCCAACGCTATTTAACTATGGGACCTACAAATGTAGCGCAATGATTTATAAAAATATCTATTTCAATTGTTGTCAAAATATTGAGAATAATTATAAGCATAGCGTTGATAGAATATGATTTTAGTAGTAATTTTGCTGTATTTTTGATACAATGCCGAATGGCATAGTCATCGGAAAAAAATAAATGATCATTATTGATTAATATCCATCATTGTTTTGGAAATGAAAAAATAACATTTAAAATAATTTAGAGATTGTTTCGTAATATAAAAATTATTTAAGGGTAGAAAAATGARGCAGATTTTAAAATTATTAAGCGGGATAGCCTTATTTGTTATGGTAGGGTGTTATCCAGAACAGCCTTCTCGAACGTCTGTAGATATGTGGGAAAAGTCTGGTGCAGATCAACTTGAGGTCAAAAAAGCTCTGTTGGAATGCGGAATCCAGCATCTTGATGGTCGTCTTGATACTGAAAAAAGTACCGATGAGAAATTTAATGCAGAGGAGTCTGTGAATGCATGTATGATACAAGCAGGTTTCCAAGATAAATTAGGAAGAGTGAAGTGGTGTGAGAAATATGAAAATCTTCCAATTTGTCAGCCTGATGCTGTTATTCCTCAGCGAAGTGTAGAGAGGCGCTTGGATAGTCCTCATTGTGAAGAGCACAAAGAACAA
This sequence comes from Bartonella gabonensis, assembly GCF_903679515.1. Taxonomy (GTDB): domain Bacteria; phylum Pseudomonadota; class Alphaproteobacteria; order Rhizobiales; family Rhizobiaceae; genus Bartonella; species Bartonella gabonensis. The sequence goes on along the minus strand of NZ_CAHOYM010000001.1, from coordinate 134,643 downwards.
CCTGAATGCCAGCCTTAAATATTGAGGCTGCTGTAATTAGAAATTCTCACATTCTTGTTCTTGCATAGGGGGGTAGTGTCTATATGTTAACGAAAGTTATCTTGCATGTGAGCAAATATTAGCAGATTTAGCAATCTTTCTGTCGTAAATATTGAAGAAGGGGGAAATGAAAGAAATATTGAAATTATTGAGTGCTACCATTTATTAAACTCTGCTAGGATGTATTAATACACCCCCTCCATCGACTTTTGCATTATGGGAAAAGCCTAGTGTCAATAAATCTGTGGTCCAACAAGCATTGTCAAAATGTGGCTGGAAACCAATTTACACTTCTTCTGAAAATATGGATTCACATGCAAGTGAGTTTGCAGCAGTTTATGAATGCATAACTAAAGCAGGTTATCGCTACAAATTGCAAGATTCAAAGGGAATCTATTTTTCATCAGCGCCGCGAAGTGATTCATTTTTAATTAATTTAATGGTAGTAGGGTATCAGCAGGTTATGGACAATGATACTTTTGGTGTAACTAATTCGATAAAACAAGAGAGAGATTTGATGTTACATCTTGAAAATGATAAAAAATTCCAGAAAATAAGAAAGCTTTGAAAAAGTAAAATATTCTTCTTTAAAGCAATAATTAAGWGAAAAATATTATGGAGAAGCGAGAGAAAAATACAGCTCTTTTACCTCTTGATATAATGGATATTCATCAGCTTTGAAAGTTGCAATAGTGTTATGACTAGATGATGATATTGGGGAATGTTGAGAAATTTATTCAATATAAAAATGGCAAAAAATAACTTTGCTAAAATATCTGCTTTAACGATCATAAACAGATTGTTTTCATAAAACTGATTTTGATGTTTTTCAATTTTAGGATAGAGAGTGTTTCACTGTATTTTAGTTCTTATTTGGAAATTTAGAATTTTATGCAAGTGGTTTTGATGTTAAAGAGCCTTTCATTTTATGATCTGTTTTGACATGATATATCCTAAAGTATTTTATTGATTCATTCAAATCATTGATGATAGGGCATGAAGAGAAGTTTTGTTTGTTTATTCAATTTTTTTGCTAGATAGCTGTCAATTTTAATGTAGAAATTGTGTACATTAGCTTATATCAGCAGTGCGCGTTTCTTTGAATTTTTGTTGTCGTTGAAGAAATGATGCGGTTATAGATTTCACTGCATTTCATTGTGTGATATTTTTATTAATAATATTTTGATCATTTGAATTTTAAAAATTATTTCCATTTTGTTGTATTTTTATTTTTGGAAATGAGGTAAATTGAATATTATATCTCTTCAAAATTCATATTTCTTCGCGTTTTTTTGAGATTAATTTTCTGGTGTTTTGTGTTGTAGTTCCTAGCCTCGTGGGGATGAATCTTTAAAAAGAGCGTCATTTTCAATGATCTTTTTAAATTTTGTGTTCTTTCTTTACATAAAATACAAAACCTATTATTAAATACTGTCATTTATCAGAAAAATAATAAAACAACTCTGCTTAATTTTGTTCTTATTGTATTTAATGTGCGGTTTATTGTTTTGCCAGCATTTTTTGTTTTTGTTGAAAAAAGAAAGTTTTGAAAAGCAATGATAATCAAGGTATTTAATAATCGCTTGTATTCGTGTGTTTTTACAGCAGCYATTTTTTCTTTTTTGTTAAATATAAATATTGAGGCACATTCTCACTCGTTTGTACCACTGTCATGTGACGAAAACAAATTACCTTATGAATGCAGCAGTGATGGTGCAAAGCATATAATTAGTGATAAAATATATAAGTTCACGGTGCCTGTTAAATCAAAGAATGAGGGGAAAAGTTCTCTCAATTTTCCTGCTGCTATAAGAGTACAGGAGCCAAATACAGTTATCCAGGCAATGCGTATAGAGATTGAAGGTACTGAAGATATAAAAGATATTTATGGTGCTGTTGTAACAGGAGGGGGAAAAATTGTCTTGAGCGATTCAACTTTTAAAAATGTGTCAATAGGTCTTAAAGCTGATCGTGGAATAATTGAGGTCAATCGTGGAAAAATTGAAGCTTCTCAGGTCGCTGCTTATGCAGAGAATGTTGGAGCATCTGTTATGTTAACGAATACAAAAATTAAAGTGGCAGGTCAGGGTATTGGTCAAGAGAGTGCTCTTTTCATTAGTTCTGATGCGAGTATTCAGATGAAAGGTGGAGCTATTGATGTGAATGATGCGGCTGCGCTTTATGTGGGGAGAGGGGGGAGTGCAATTTTAGATAATGTTACCATTTCTTCAAAATGTCAAAAAATAAAAGATAGAAAAAATACAAATGAGGAAATTACGCATACAGTTTTTGCTGTAAAACAGCAGGGCTCTGTTTCTTTAAAAAATACGAATATTGTTTCTACTGATGTTCATGTTTTAACAGTTGGACAAGATTTTAACACACAATCTGCTGTCGGCTGGGAAGGAAATATTTTAATTTCGCGAGTTAATATTGAAGATTCAACCATTAAGGCAATAGGTAACAAGCATGGTATACATTTTGAAATGGGAGGAGAGGATAATGTGTACGGACAGGGATTTGTTTTTTTGAAGAGGACGGTTTTTGAGGTTCCAGCTGGAACAGCTATTCAAAGTAATAACAGTCAGAGTTATATTGCAGTAACAGAAGGCACAAAAATTTCTGGTGATTTATTATTAACCGCTGAAAAAGGGGGGACTGTAGCGATTTTGGCTGATTCTTCTTCAGTGATTGGGGGAACTCGTGTTGCCGATAATTCTACTGCTGAGCTTTATTTGACAAGAGGATCAAAATGGTTTTTGACGAGAAGAAGAGAGATCGATTCGCTAGTTGCAAATCATACAAGTTCGTTTCTTTCATTTGTAAAACTTTCTGATAGTTTTATTGCTTTTGAAACACCAATGTTTCAAGAGTATCAGACACTTCATATTGGAAAGGGAGAGAAAGAAGTATATAGTGCACAAGATGGTGCGGATATTTATCTCAATACACATCTCAGTAGTGATGGTTTGCTCGATAATAAAAAGACTGATAGACTTTTAATACAAGGTGATGTTTCTGGAAAAACGACAGTTTATGTGCAATTTGTTCTAGGAGATCAGGGGGAGATAGCAACCGGTGAAAATGCTCATAGTATTTCACTTATTCAGGTTTCCGGAAAAGCGGCAGAGGATTCTTTTCAGTTAAATCGTGCTTATATTGCATTAGAGGGGTTGCCTTACCAATATTATCTTAATGGTTATGGGCCAGATTCTGCTCTTGGAAAAGCACAAACTTCTCAGAGATTAGTTGAAGGAGAGGGAGATTTTTGGGACTTCCGCCTTGAAAGTAAATATATTCAGCCTGCTTTAGTGAAGTCTGTTATTGCTCATTCTGAATTAAAGATTAGGGAAGTTGTTCCACAAGTTCCTACCTATCTTCTGTTACAAAATGCTTTATTTCATGTGGGGATCATAGATATCAGTCATCAACAAAAGCAGTTGCAAGCTTCGCGGTCTATTTCTCGTAAGTTATTAAAAGTTGAAGGGAGTTTTGCTTTATCTGTTCATGGTTATGGTGGGAGTTATCATTATGTTTCAGATTTGTCTCTTCTTAAATATGGGTACGATGGAAATGTTGATTATAACGCTATAGAAACAGACATTTTACTCAAAACAATAGAGGGGGCATATAATACGACATCTTTTGGGATTATAGGAACCTATGGAAAGCTTTCCTTACAACCTCGTAACGTGGCGCAAAGTCAAAAGAGTCCGTTTAATAAATGGTCATTTACGGCATATGGTAGTGTGGAACACAACACTGGTTTTTATGTAGATGGTCTTTTATCTTATGGTTTGTTTAAAGGGGATGTGCTTACTCATGCTTGGGGTAAGACTGCGACATTAAAAGCAAATTCTCTGAATGTTTCCGTGTCTGCTGGTAAGGTTTTTATGACAGGACAGGATGGTCTTATTTTTGATCCGCAGATTCAGCTTATTTATCAACATCTTCAATTTGATAAGTTTCGTGATATTGATGGATTTGATGTTGAGATGAAAAAAGGAGATCAATGGTTGATGCGTATTGGAGGACATTTAAGTAAAATATTTACGGCATCTGAAAAGGATCGTATTATTTCTTTTAATGGCAAGATTCATCTTGTACATCGTTTTGGTGAAAAACAATTTGTTTATCTAAAAGATGTTTTCCAGTTAGGTGCTTTTGGTTCTTCTTTAGAAACAGGTTTGGGCATTAAGGCGCAATTTTCTTCTAAAGTTACACTTTACAGTGATCTTAGCTATCAGCATAAGCTAACCAAAGCAGGTTTTTCCGGAGTTCGTTTTTCTGGTGGATTTCGTTATCATTTTTAATAAATCTTTTTCAAAATAATCCATGTGTTTTAATAAATATAAAAGGATTACATTGTTTGGGCTACAGATATATGAGACGTATTCGTCATTAGCTTTTTAAAATAGCCGCATTGTTTATCTTTATATACTGGCAAACATCGTTGTTTGAGGGAACTGATATTAAGTATAACAAGGAAGGGGATATTGATTTCTGATTGGGGGCTTTTGCTGTTAAGAAAAGATGAATGGTGCATTAAAATGCATAGCTTCATATTTTGAGTGATGCGCATTTTCTATTTTGCTTTATAGTCTGTAAGTAGTATTTTTAAAACATGTGAGTGTGTGGAAATACCTTTTTTTAGAGGGAGAGCGTGCAAGGTTATGGATAAAATTAGCACTATTAAATTCAAGATCTTCAGTCTTTAAATCGAGATAAATTCTTTAAAAAAATTGTTCTGGCAGCTGTTGTTGAATATATGAACAAGACCATTGCCTTGCTCGTTAGATAGATATGAAATATAATTCTTAAATCAGAGTGGGGGTAGAAGAGGTTGGTCATGCCGAAAAGTCGATTATAAGTCCTCATTGCTTCAAATATAGAAATATTGAAGAGCTTCTGTTAAAATGCGGTGTAAAAGTAGGTCATAGTTCTCTCAACCGTTGGGTTTTGAAATATGTCCTTTTAAGGAGAGGGTCTGTGAGAAATTTTAGGCAATCGCATTGTGATTTTGTTTCTATCTGTATCGGTGAGGTTGATATCCAAGTTAAGGGTAAAAGAAATATCTCTATCAGGTTATTTAAATATGGTGGTTCCATAAGATACTTAAGGTGTCATCAAGCCATTTATGGTAATCTCACGCTTCTTGATTTGAGGCATGAATAGAGAAAATAAAGCCAGGATATCCACCAAATGCTGGTGGAGGTGGTGAAAAATGATCAGTTTCAAAGAAAATTATAGTTCTGGTGGTTTGTGGATGTTGTGTAACCTTATCGAGACCTGAAAATCCACAGAAGAGTCCATACCCATGAAGAGGAATAATATAATTTGCTACTACTTTTTCAGCAGGAAGTATATCGGGAAGGTTTGGGGTTGGTTCAGCTAAAGCGGCTTTCATACAGAGTTTTGCAAATGAAATCTCTGTCCCTTGCTCCAAAATAAAATGGGAGACACCCGATCCACCGATACGAGCACCGATCTCAATGATATAAGGCAAGTTATTGGCATCTAGGCGGAGCTCTACATGGGCAGCTCCCATATTTATACCAAGAGCTTTAACGCCAGCACATGCAACCTCACATAAAGCAATAATGAGAGGATTGTCTATATCACAGCGTTGACGATAAATTGTTTCTTCAAACCATGGTTCTTCAGGTTGCCCTTTGTCGCCAACAGCCAGAACATGGACACCTGCCGTATCGACAAAGCATTCTACGACAAACTCTTTTCCTGGCAAATACTGTTCTATTATTAAACCTAAAGGTTTATTTTTATCATTGAAACGTACCATGTCTTTATGCTGAACATTCCATACTGCTTTAATGAGATCAGGAAGTTCAGTGGAATTTTTAGCTAACATTACGCCTGTACTTGCCCATCCAGAGATGGGTTTAATGACGAGCGGATAATCTAAGGCATGCACTTGTGATAGGTCTTCTGGATTATTGATATAAAAAAATCTTGGTGTTCTAAGCCCTGCTTTAGCAAAAGCTTGACGCATGAGATATTTGTTTCGGGTTAATGCCGCTACTTCTGGCTCAATACTTGGAGTATTGATTTTGTTTGCGGCCAAAGCTGTCCATAGGATGGCTTCTTCACGAAGGGTTATAACTCCACCAATATTGTGTTCTTTTGCTCCTGCTGCAAAAGCGTTTAGAGCTGCCTCTGAGTTGTCAAAAATAGGAAGTTGCCAAGTTGAAGTAACTGCTGTAGGCAGCTGAATAGGAGCGCTTTCAGCAGTATCATAGATCATGACTAATTCGATATCAGCTGCCCTCGCAGCTTCAAATATAAAGGGTAGTTTTGCATTGCGTTGGCAAACTAACGCGAGTTTTTTCATTTTCCTCATTAAATTTGGAATTTTGGGAATGGCGTTTCTGTTGCCATTTAGATACCTTTGATGCATTTATAAATAAGAGTGATATCCCTATAACAGCCATCATCATAGCAATTATTTTGATCATATTGAGAGAAGTGCTCGAGCCGATGATCCATTCACATGCAACCACGGCAAAAGGAGATAATACGCCAATAGTGTTAGCGTATAATACACCTCCTTCGGCTAAAACTTTTTGGTACAATACGTAAACGGGCGCTGAGCAAACAGTTCCTAAAATCAATATCTTAAATATATCTTCTAACCTAAGATAGAAGAGCAGGTCAGGATCAAAAATGAATAATGGCATAAACGATGCCGCAGAAATTGTCGTGATCCAAGCCAGTGAGGTGAGTAAAGGTAAATTTTTAGATAATGTTTAGATAATAAGCCATAAGTAGAGTAAGAAAGCGCTGCTATTAAAGCAAGAGTATTCCTATCAGGCTGTAAAATTCACTCTCTACACTGTTTATATTAAATGTTATAGCCGCTACACTGACAATGATCATACCGATAAGCTTGAACCATGAGAACATAAGGCTCTTCGTCAGTGTTCCCAATATATAGGTAATTCCTGGAATAGTGGCTAAAATCATGGTTAAATCACTGGCTTTGAGTGACTTTAATGCACCGAAGCTGCAGACAAAGTACAGTGAGAATCCTAACACCGATAGAATTAAAAAAGAAAGTATCATGGAAAGCAATGGGAGGGATCTGAAAATGGCTTTCTCATGAAAGACTGCCATCAACCATAAGGCAGCAGCCGTCGCACACAATCTCAGTCCAACCGCATGCATGACAGGTATATTGCTCACCAAATTTTTAGATAATAACCAACTTATGGAAAACAAAGCTAGAATGGCAAAAGTAAATAGGAATAACCGTCCTTTTAAGAAACTCAATGATTTAATCCCCCAAGAACGTGCTTGTGCACGGTATGATGTTGAAAAATTAAATCGTGACTAGGAGGTTTGCGGTCTTCTAAGATTATTTTGGATATAAACCTTAGCCCCTGCCAAATAAGCGTCATCATCTAATGTTTCAAGTGCTTCTATATCTGTCATTATCAGTGATATTACTTGCTTAAGATTCTCTAAGTTAAATTGAATATAACTTTGATTCATTTCAATCATGCTTTGTTATGCATCAACATTTCAAAAAGCACGATAAAAGTACGATATAAGAAAATAAACTCTTTTAAAAAATTATTCTAACAACTGTTGCTGAATATAGGGAGAAGATCATTGTTTTATTTGTTATAAGGAAGGATATATTTTAAAATCGGTTTGGATTGGTAAGATCTTTTTTCTTCTTTAAGATAGGGAAAAATCAATTTAACCTTAATCGGATATATAGTGCTTTGAAAAACTGTCGTTTTTTGAAATATCAGAGGTGAAACAATATGCGTGAAATTTTGAATCATTTTGATCGTCCCTTGAATAAAAATAGTTTAAATAAAGATAATTCTGTTCAAAAGACTCAAAATCTTTCATGCCAACCACATCCCAAGCGGTTTTATAGGGAAGTGAAAATCGCTTATGAGGAGGGGGGCTTTACAATCTTATTAGATGAACGCCCTGTTAAAACACCAGCAAGGCGCCGTTTTCTTGTGCCAACGAAAGTGTTTGCGGAATTCATTGCTCAGGAATTTGAGAGCCAAAAGCACGTTGTTGATCCAGCAAAAATGCCGATGACACGTCTTGTTAACACTGTTATTGATGGTATTGCTGATGATATGCAGGTTGTTTTTGAAGATTTATTGCGTTTTGTTGTTTGTGATATGATCTTTTATCGCGCACAAACCCCTAAAGAACTGGTGCAAAAACAATCTGAGCAATGGGATCCTTTATTGGATTGGGCAGAAGAAAAACTAAGAGCACGGTTTTATTTGACAGAAGGGCTGATGCATGTGGAACAATCACCAGAAGCACTTCAAGCCGTGAGTCATTATTTGCATAGCGTTGAGTCTCCTTATATGCTTGCTGCACTTCATGTGATGACAACTTTAACGGGATCTGCTCTTATTGCTCTTGCGGTCGCTGCGGGACAAATTGATGCGGATCATGCTTGGTTTATTGCCCATTTAGATGAAGATTGGATGATGGAACAGTGGGGAACGGATAAAGAGACAATGGAACGCCGTGCTCATAAAAAAATTGAGTTTAAGGCTGCTGCTACAATTGTTACAACTTGTTTATAAACTTTCTTTCTCCCATTACAGTATTTTTGTGACTTTTTGAGGATTGATTTTTACTTTTTCAAGTCCAGGAAACACTTCATCAATTGTATTTAAAATTGCTTCGTCATTATCTCGGATAAAATACCATTGGTTATTGTGAAATAGGGCAATAATTTCAGTTTGAATAGAGCATTTTTTTCCTGCATTTGTTGTGGTTACAAGCTCTACAGGTATAACAAAATAAGGAATGCCATTATCAAGTTTACCTTCACGTTTTTGTTTTTGGTCAATGTGGACACTTTCAATCTTATAATTTTTTGCTAACTGTTCGATTTGGCTTTTCATGATTTGCCGAAATTGTGATAGACTAAAATTTTTTTTGGCGATTAAGCTGTTGATGATTTCGGGAGGGATAGTATTTAAGATGGCATTTGCATCGGCATTTTTAAGTGCTTTACTATAAGCAGATGTTGCTTTTTCAAGGGCTATGAGTTTTTGGTTTGTAATTGTATGTGCTTGCGTTATTGATGTAATAAGGACAATGCACAAAAGAATGGAAACGAGAAAATAAATTCGCCGCATTAGAAACCTTGCTAATTAATTTGAAGAGATTCAAAATGATTATAAAGGAAAAGTAGATAAGCAAAAAGCTTCTTGCACTCTTACACGAGAAGAATATCCACAAAAATGGAGGCTTTCGCCTCCATTTTAAAAATTAAAAGAATACGTACCGATTGTTTAAACAGAATAGTACATATCAAATTCAACAGGATGGGGCGTTGTTTCGTAACGCAAGACTTCTTGCATCTTTACTTGAATAAAGGAATTAATCTGATCATCATCAAAAACATCGCCAGCTTTAAGAAAGCCACGATCTTTGTCGAGTGCTTCAAGTGCTTCACGCAGACTTCTTGAAACGGTAGGGATATCTTTGAGTTCTTTTAAGGGTAGATCATAAAGATCTTTATCCATGGCATGTCCAGGATGAATTTTGTTTTTGATTCCATCAAGACCAGCCATTAAGAGAGCTGCAAATGCTAAATAAGGATTTGCTGTTGGGTCTGGAAAACGAACTTCTACGCGTTTTGAATTTGGTGAAGAACTCATTGGAATACGGCAAGATGCAGAACGATTACGTGCCGAATAGGCAAGAAGGACAGGAGCTTCATAACCAGGAACCAAACGCTTATAGGAGTTTGTGGATGGATTAGTAAAGGCATTGATTGCTTTCGCGTGCTTAATAACACCACCGATAAAAAATAAACAGGTTTCTGAGAGCCCAGCATATTCATTTCCCGCAAAAATGGGTTTGCCATCTTTCCAAATAGAAATATGAACATGCATTCCAGATCCGTTATCACCAAAAATTGGTTTGGGCATGAAGGTTGCTGTTTTTCCATAACTGTTTGCTATTTGATGGACGACATATTTAAAAATTTGCATTTTATCCGCTTCGCGAACAAGCGTATCAAAACGAATCCCCAATTCATGTTGGCCTGCTGCCACTTCGTGATGGTGTTTTTCAACCTGTACGCCCATATCTTTGAGTGCTGTGAGCATTTCAGAACGCATATCTTGACAGGAATCAATTGGCGGGACAGGAAGATAGCCTCCCTTCATTCGTGGGCGATGTCCTAAATTGCCTGTTTCATATTCTGTATCATCATTGGAAGGAAGTTCGCTTGAATCGAGTTTAAACCCTGTGTTGTAAGGATCCGTTTTATAGCGCACATCATCAAAGATAAAAAACTCTGCTTCTGGACCTATATTGATTGTATCTCCAATACCTAAAGATTTCATATAAACCTCAGCCCTTTTGGCGATAGAACGAGGATCTCTACGATAAAATTCACCAGAGACAGGATCAAGGATGTCACAAAATATGACCAAAGTAGACTGAGCAAAAAAAGGATCAATATACGCTGTTTTGGGATCAGGCAATAAAACCATATCAGATTCATTAATTGTTTTCCAACCAGCAATTGACGAACCATCAAACATAACACCATCATTAAAGGTGTCTTCGCTGATCTCTGCGATATCCATTGTAATGTGATGCAATTTTCCTCGTGGATCAGTAAAACGTAAATCAACAAAACGGATTTCGTTGTCTGCAATCTGTTTGATAATATCTGATGCGGTTGTCATATTCAATTTCCTTAATATGGCGTTGAGGGTAATAAAAGATGAATTTTCGTTGTCTATTAAAGAGCATCAATCCCAGTTTCGTCAGTGCTTATACGAATGGCATCATCAATGGAAAAGACAAATATTTTTCCATCCCCTATATGTTTCGTTTGAGCTGCTTTGCGTATAGCATCAACAGTTTGCTTCAGTTTTTCATCGGATACAACAATTTCAATTTTTACTTTAGGTAGAAAGTCAACAACATAGTTCGTACCACGATAAAGTTCTGTATGTTCCCTTTGATGACCAAAACCTTTCGCTTCTGTTACAGTAATACCATGCAGTCCAATTTTTTGAAGCGCTTCTTTTACTTCATCCAGTTTGAAAGGTTTTATAATGGCTTCAATTTTTTTCATGCTGAAATTATCTCCAACGTTATTTTGTCTTTATTAGACTGCATCACATTATATTGACAACTGTAAGAAGTCCAACAGATACTTTGTGCACAAAAAGTCGAAAATAATGCTCCTCTATGCTCTTGGAGGAGAGTTCTTTTTGTAGAATAAAGTGAAATACTGTTGTTTTGAAAAAAATCTTACAATTCTTTGTATAGAATAAAATAAGATAATTAAGAGAGTTTTTTCTTTTTTGTTGAATAATACTTTGTCTCATAAGGATAATTAGACGTTTTTTCATATTAAATGAGAAACTCTCATAGCGTGAGATTTTTTCATTTTCGATCTTTTTATGGTTAATCAATTAAAACAATACCTTTGTATATCATAAATTGTACGGGGGTGTGGATAAAAACGGTTAAGAGAGAAATAAAATGCCTATAATAGACGGCATATCAAATACAAGGTTTTTGGGGATAATGGTGACTAGCAAATATTGGCAAATATCATGAGAGCAGCGATTTGCTCCATCATAAGTATAAAGATGCTGGTGTATAATAATAGATGCATCAAGATATCATTCATAGGGGATGTCATGAAATGGACTTGGGATCATTGAGAAATGTTTCTTTAAGACAAATATCTAGAATTGGTAACGCAAATGATTTCGTTTGGGGCGTTCTATCCCTTCGTGAGGAGTGTGATCTTATTAAAGAACGCGATAAACAAAAGCGTGAAGCAATGTGCAATTTTCATTATAAGATCTTGCTGTGGATGTTTTTGAAAGCTGTTAAAATGAATTAAAAAGAGATGGCAACTTCTTATATCTTTAAAACTTTGTATTCTTCTCAAGTTAGGCTTTTGGGTTGTTTCAGATATAAACAAACAGAGAAAAGATACGCAAATATGCGCGCGTTCCTATTTGATAATACAAAAACTGAAAAAGCTTATAAAGTGCTAAATTGTTTCAGCCTTTGTTTTAAATATCCTGTTGCACTAGAATGAGATGTTAATTGACAGGCAATAATAAAAAATAAAAGTACAGTCCTTATTCATATGTTGTATTTTCAAAGGTAAGTCTTTTTAAGAGTTGGAATTGTAGAGAGATTGGCGCAGTAAAACATCTTTTAGAAATTTTCCTGTATAGGAAGCGGGAGCTTTAATAATATCTTCAGGGCGTCCAGTTGCAACGATTTCACCACCGCGATCTCCACCTTCTGGTCCTAAATCAATAATCCAGTCGGCTGTCTTGATAACGTCAAGGTTATGTTCAATGACGATGACGGTGTTGCCTTGTTCGACCAGATCATGGAGCACTTCAAGAAGTTTGGAAATATCATGAAAATGTAAACCTGTTGTCGGTTCATCCAAAATATACAGTGTACGTCCCGTTGTTTTGCGTGCAAGTTCTTTCGCAAGTTTTACACGTTGTGCTTCCCCACCAGAAAGCGTGGTCGCTTGCTGTCCTACTTTTATGTAACCCAATCCCACTTTCATGAGGGTTTCCATTTTATTATGAATAGCAGGAACAGCGTGGAAAAATTCCTCTGCCTTTTCGATTGTCATATCCAAAATATCAGCGATAGATTGCTCTTTGAATTTTATTTCTAGGGTTTCTCGATTATAGCGCTTTCCTTTACAGACATCACAAGTCACATAGACATCCGGTAAAAAATGCATTTCAATTTTGATGACTCCATCACCTTGACAGGCTTCGCAGCGTCCTCCTTTAACATTAAATGAAAAACGCCCTGTTTTATAACCACGGGCTTTTGATTCTGGAAGTTCGGCAAACCAATCACGAATCGGTGTAAAAGCGCCTGTATAGGTTGCGGGATTAGAACGTGGGGTGCGTCCAATGGGGGATTGGTTGATATCAATCACTTTATCAAGAAATTCTAAACCTTCAATTTTATCATAGCTGGCAGGACTGTGATGAGAGCCCATGATCTGATGTGATGCTGCTTTAAAAAGCGTTTCAATAAGAAATGTTGATTTTCCCCCTCCAGAAACACCGGTTATGCATGTGAAGGTTCCAAGAGGAATATTCGCACTGATATTTTTAAGGTTATTGCCTTTGGCGCCGATAACTTTAAGAATTTTTGATTTTGATATTTTACGTCGTTGAGGAGGCATTCTAACAGCCATTTTTCCTGAAAGATATTGGCCAGTGAGAGAGGCTGGATTTTCTATAATTTCTTGCGGTGTCCCTTGCGCTATGATTTTACCACCATGAATGCCTGCCGCAGGGCCCATATCAACAACATGGTCTGCTGTGAGAATAGCATCTTCATCATGTTCAACGACAATGACTGTATTGCTAAGATCACGCAAATGGCGTAACATTTCCAAGAGGCGTTCATTATCACGTTGGTGTAAACCAATGGACGGTTCGTCTAAAATATACAGGACGCCTGTAAGACCAGAACCAATCTGGGAGGCTAATCGAATGCGTTGGCTTTCTCCCCCAGAAAGAGTCCCTGAATTTCGAGATAAGGTGAGATATTCTAATCCTATATGATTTAAAAAAGCTAGGCGTTCGCGAATTTCTTTTAAAATACGTACCGCGATATTCCGTTGTTTTTCAGTGAGATATTGATAGATATTGGCAAACCAATCATCTGCTTTTAGAATAGAAAGATCAGATATTTGCCCAATATGCATGCCATGGATTTTCACAGCAAGTGCTTCTGGTTTTAAACGATAACCGTGACACGCTGGACAAGGTGAAGAAGACATATAACGCTCAATTTCTTCACGCGACCAAGCAGAATCGGTTTCTTTCCAGCGTCTCTCCATATAGGGGATGATACCTTCAAAAGGTTGAGTCATTTTATGCGAATCAGAATTATTTTTGTAGATAAAAGAGATTTCATTTCTTTTTGTACCGTAGAGAATAGCCTGTTGTGCTTCATTAGAGAGTTCACACCACTGATCTGTGAGTTTGAAACCGTAAGCTTTTCCTAATGCTTCTAAGGTTTGATTATAATAGAGTGAGTCTGATTTAGCCCAAGGCGCAATGGCTCCGCCTTTTAAGGTAAGATTTTTATTGGGTACAATTTTCAGTGGGTCCATTGCTTTTTTGATGCCTAGTCCATCGCAGAGAGGACAGGCTCCAAAAGGATTATTGAACGAAAAAAGACGTGGTTCAATTTCAGGGATAGAAAAACCTGATACAGGGCAGGAAAATTTTTCTGAAAAAAGAAGCCGTTTGTGTGTGGCATTTTTTGATTTATGAGCAGATTCTTTTGTTGTTTCTTTTTGTACCAAGGGTTGGTCAGCCATTTCAGCAATGGCAAGTCCATTGGCTAGCTGTAAACAAGTCTCTATACTATCAGCCAAGCGGGAGGTGATATCATTTCGTACAACAATGCGGTCTACCACGACATCGATGTCGTGTTTATACTTTTTATCAAGAGGTGGAATATCAGGGATTTCATAGAATTTTCCGTCCACTTTAGCGCGTTGAAATCCTTTTTTTAAAAGTTCTGTTAGCTCTTTTTTATATTCTCCCTTTCGACCTTGCACTAAGGGGGCCATAATAAAAATTCGCGTTCCTTCTGGTAAGGTCATAATTTGATCAACCATTTGGCTTACTGTTTGACTTTCAATAGGAAGTCCAGTCGCAGGAGAATGAGGAATACCAATACGGGCAAAGAGAAGACGCATATAGTCATGGATTTCGGTGACGGTACCGACGGTTGAGCGTGGATTGCGGCTGGTTGTTTTTTGTTCAATGGAGATGGCTGGAGAAAGGCCGTCTATGCGGTCAACATCGGGTTTTTGCATGACTTCGAGAAATTGGCGTGCATAAGCTGAAAGGCTTTCAACATAGCGACGCTGTCCTTCAGCGTAAATTGTATCAAAAGCTAAAGATGATTTTCCAGATCCAGAAAGTCCTGTTATAACAATGAGTTTGTCACGAGGCAGATCGAGATCAATATTTTTAAGGTTATGCTCACGTGCACCGCGAATGGAGATATATTTTTGATGCGTCATATTTTATCCTTGGCATATGTGACAAAAATTAAGCCTCTAAAATGAAATAAAACTGTTTTTTTAGAATTACAACGTGCTTAACTGCTTTAACGCAGAAAGAGGGTATAAGTTTTGTAAAAAGAAAAATACAAATGAGCAGCTTTTTTTCTCTATTGATGGAATAAACTATGCGTCATTATCATATTTTGTTATAATTACACAGATCCAATATTGGAAAAGATAGCAATGTCCATATTGAAGGTCAATTACAGTCGTGTAAATTGAAGGTCAAGATGGTTATAACTGTTCTATGACAGATTATTTACGAATTAAAATTTTGGAGTTTATGCGATGGCTGGTAGCCTTAATAAAGTTATTTTGATTGGGAATCTCGGTGCGGATCCTGAAATCCGCCGTTTGAATTCTGGAGATCAAGTGGCAAATTTGCGTATTGCTACTTCGGAAAGTTGGCGTGATCGGAATACAAATGAGCGAAAAGAACGCACCGAGTGGCATAATATTGTTATTTTTAATGAGAACCTTGTCAAAATTGCAGAGCAATATTTAAAAAAAGGCAGCAAAATTTATATTGAGGGGCAGTTGCAGACACGGAAATGGCAAGATCAAAATGGAAATGATCGTTATGCAACAGAGGTTGTTTTGCAAAAATACCGTGGTGAATTACAAATGCTTGATGGGCGTGGGGGAGCAAGTGGGGAGCAAGGAGCAGGTCAAGGGGGTAGTTACAGTGGTGGCTTTGCGGATAGTAGCTCAAATCAAAAAAATGCTTTTGGTCAAAACAATAGCCAAATGGGAGAGAGTTTTTCTCACAAATTGGATGATGACGTCCCTTTCTAAGAGTCTTTAAATTACAGTATTACGATTTCTTTATAGTTTATTTGTTTTAGATTTTTGAAGTTTAGCGGAGTGGAAATTGTTTATTAGTATTGGTAATTTTTAATAGAAATTAATAACATCTTGAAAAATATTGTTAAATTTCTTCTTCATTATGAGAGAGAAATTAGCATTCTGGTTTGTTTTTCGATATAAACAAAGTGAAATGATTCTTTTTTGAAAGTTTTAAAATTGTGACCGATCTTACTCCACAGCTAGAAGGTGATGTGCTGACCGGTATTGAACCAATCAGCATTATTGATGAAATGCAACGCTCTTATCTTGATTATGCGATGAGTGTAATTGTTTCGCGTGCACTCCCTGATGTCCGTGATGGTCTTAAACCTGTTCATCGACGTATCCTTCATGCTATGAATGAGATGGGGCTTGTTTTTAATAAGCCGTATCGTAAATCTGCTGGTGTTGTTGGGGAGGTTATGGGAAAATTCCATCCCCATGGTGACGCTTCGATTTATGATGCTTTGGTGCGTATGGCGCAGGATTTCTCTTTGAGAAATCCATTGATTAATGGTCAGGGAAATTTTGGTTCCGTTGATGGTGATCCACCTGCGGCAATGCGCTATACTGAGTGTCGTTTAGAAAAAGTTTCAGAAGAACTTTTAGCTGATATTGATAAAGATACGGTTGATTTTCAGGATAATTATGATGGGCGTGAACGTGAACCGGTTGTCTTACCAGCGCGTTTTCCTAATCTTTTGGTGAACGGATCAGGGGGGATTGCTGTGGGAATGGCAACCAATATTCCGCCCCATAATCTTGGTGAAGTTGTTGATGGTTGTATTGCTCTGATTGATAATCCCGATATCACACTCGATCAAATAATTGAAATTATTCCTGGTCCAGACTTTCCTACAGGGGGGATTATCCTCGGCCATTCTGGTGTTCGTTCAGCTTATGAAACAGGACGTGGCTCAATTATTATGCGTGCTAAAGTTGATATTGAAGAAATTCGCAGTGGTCGACAAGCAATCATTGTGAGTGAGATTCCTTATCAGATTAATAAGGCAACGATGATTGAAAAAATGGCCGAATTGGTGCGTGATAAACGCATTGAGGGAATCTCTGATTTGCGTGACGAATCTGACCGTGATGGATATCGCGTTGTCATTGAATTGAAGAAAGATGTTGTTGCGGAAGTTGTTTTAAACCAATTATATCGTTATACGCCGCTGCAAACTTCTTTTGGTTGTAATATGGTTGCGTTGAATGGAGGCAAACCTGAACAAATGACGTTGCTTGATATGCTTCGTGCATTTGTTATTTTTCGGGAAGAGGTTGTTAGTCGGCGAACAAAATATCTTTTGCGTAAAGCGCGTGAACGGGCTCATGTTTTGGTTGGTCTTGCTCTTGCGGTTGCCAATATTGATGAAATTATAGCGCTTATTCGCAAAGCTCCTGATCCGCAGACAGCACGTACACAATTAATGGAACGACGCTGGCCAGCGATGAATGTTGCTCCTTTGATTAAACTTATTGATGATCCCCGACATATTATTCATGAGGATGGTACTTATAACCTCTCTGAAGAACAGGCGCGTGCTATTTTAGAATTGCGTTTGCAACGGTTGACAGCCCTTGGGCGCGATGAAATCGCTGATGAGCTGAATAAAATTGGTGTGAATATTGCTGATTATCTTGATATCTTGGCATCGCGTGTACGCATTATGCGTATTGTTAAAGACGAGTTGAGTACTCTTCGTGAGGAATTTGTAACGCCGCGACGTACGGTATTTGGTTTTGGTAGCGCTGAGATGGAGAGTGAAGATCTGATCGCGCCAGAAGATATGGTGGTAACGGTGAGTCATAGTGGCTATATTAAGCGCGTTCCTCTTAGTACCTATCGTGCACAGCGTCGTGGCGGTAAGGGGCGTTCTGGTATGTCCACGAAGGATGAGGATTTTGTAACGCGTTTGTTTGTCGCCAATACGCATACTCCGGTTCTTTTCTTTTCATCACGTGGGATTGTTTATAAGGAAAAAGTTTGGCGATTACCGCTGGGGACACCGCAATCGCGTGGGCGGGCTTTGATCAATATGCTTCCCTTACAACAAGGCGAACGCATTACAACGATTATGCCTTTGCCTGAAGATGAAGCAAGCTGGAATGCATTGGATATCATGTTTGCGACAACACGTGGTACTGTGCGTCGTAATAAGTTATCAGATTTTGTTCAGGTTAATCGTAATGGTAAAATTGCCATGAAACTTGATGAAGAAGATGAAATTCTTTCTGTTGAAACTTGTACAGAACATGATGATGTCGTTCTCACAACAGCGAATGGACAATGTATTCGTTTTCCAGTTGTGGATGTTCGTGTCTTTGCAAGGCGTAATTCTGTGGGGGTTCGTGGTATCAATTTGGCTAAAGGCGATAAAGTCATTTCGATGACAATCTTAGAGCATGTTGAGGCGACGTCCATTGAACGTTCTGCATATATTAAACGGGTGATGAATGAACGGCGTGCTGCTGGTGTAGATGCTGATATTGAAAATATTGTCACTCTTGATGAGGAAGATGGAGGCGCTGAAACAGAGTTAACAGATGAACGTTATACGGAACTCCTTGCACGTGAACAAATGCTTTTGACAGTGAGTGAATTTGGTTATGGTAAACGCTCTTCTTCTTATGAGTTCCGGATTTCGGGACGTGGAGGAAAAGGGATTCGTGCAACAGATCCATCTAAAACAACTGAAATTGGTAAATTAGTAGCGGCTTTTCCGGTGAAGGCGCAAGATCAAATTATGTTGGTATCAGATGGGGGACAGCTTATTCGCGTCCCTGTTGAGGGAATTCGTACTGCTGGGCGCTCAACTAAAGGAGTGACAATTTTTAATACGGCTGAAGGTGAAAAGGTCGTATCTGTTGAGCGTATTTCTGAACCTGAAGATGATACACGTTCATTAGAGAATGAAGGTGAGAAGTGTTCTGACACAGTTGATATAAGCGAGGAAACATAATTTTGAAGAGGGTGGAGTGAAATCATGAAAATTGCTTTTTATCCAGGTTCTTTTGATCCTCTCACAAACGGTCATCTTGATGTTTTGAAAGGGTGTTTTGTTTTAGCTGATAAGGTGGTTGTTGCTATAGGTATACAGGCAGGGAAAAAAACACTCTTTAGCTTTGAAGAGCGCGTTGATTTTATTACGCAGGCAGGGAGAGATTTGTTTGGTGCAGATTCTGATCGGTTGCAGGTTCTTTCATTTAATAACCTTCTCATTGAGAAGGCGCGTGAAGTTGGTGCTTCATTTCTTATTCGTGGGTTGCGTGATGGTACTGATCTTGATTATGAAATGCAAATGGCAGGGATGAATGGCATTATGGCGCCTGAATTGCAAACTGTTTTTTTGCCGGCAAGCGTTTCTGGACGTGCGATAACGTCTACATTGGTTCGTCAAATTGCTTCTATGGGAGGGGATGTGTCACCATTTGTGCCGCCTAATATTGCACAAGCTTTGTGTTTGAAATTCCAGTCTTTTAGGGGTGAATAATTGTGTTTCGTAGATTCTTTGCTGTTTTGATATGTGTTGTTTGCTTTTTTCCATTGCGCGCTGTTGCTGATAATTTTAGCCCAACAAGCCCAATAAGTGGTGAAAGCCTGCTTGTTTTATCTCTCACAGACGGTAATGTTATTATTCGTTTGCGTCCTGATTTAGCGCCAAAACATGTTGCGCAAATCAAAAAAACTAACAAAAGAGGGGGCTTATGATAATGTTGTATTTCATCGTGTTATTCCGGGTTTTATGGCACAAACTGGTGATGTAAAGTTTGGAAGAAAAGGCAGTAGAGATTTTGATCTGAAACGCGTTGGTATGGGAGGTTCAAATTATCCCAATATACCGGCTGAATTTTCAAAGCAGCCGTTTAAGCGCGGTACTGTTGGGATGGCACGTTCACAAGATCCAGATTCCGCAAATTCTCAATTTTTCATTTGTTTTGATGATGTTTCTTTTTTAAATGGTCAGTATACGGTTGTTGGGGAAGTCATAAAGGGGATGGATATTGTTGATAAAATTAAAAAAGGTACCGCCAGTAATAATGGATCCGTAACAAATCCTGATGTTATTCATGCTGCTACTTTACAAATTGAAAGATAAATCAAAGGAGTTTTCCATATGGCTGAGAATAAAGATTTAGAGAATACCTTAATTCTTGAAACAACGAAGGGCAGAGTTGTTATTGAACTTTTTGCTGATTTGGCGCCTTGTCATGTTACGCGTATTAAAGAACTGGTGCGTGAAGGTGCTTATGATAATGTTATTTTTCATCGCGTTATTGATGGTTTTATGGCGCAGACTGGTGATGTGCAATTTGGAAAGAAGGATGGTGAAAAATTTAATTTATCACGTGCGGGGATGGGTGGTTCAGAAAAACCAGATTTAACAGCAGAGTTTTCAAATCTTTCTCATAAGCGTGGTACAGTTTCTATGGCACGGAGTCAGAATCCGAATTCTGCTAATTCGCAGTTTTTTATTTGTTTTGCAGATGCTCCTTGGCTTGATCGTCAATATTCCATATGGGGTCAGGTCGTTGAAGGTATGGAAAAAGTTGATGAAATTAAACGTGGTGAACCTGTTATTGATCCTGATGCAATTACCAAAGCTATTATTGCTGCAGATGAGAAATAGTATAAAGCCTGCGCGTTTCAATTGTAAATTGCTAAATAGTCTTTTCTAATCAATAAAGGCATACGAAACTCTTTTGTAGTATCATGTCTTTCTTTTATATTCTCGAGCCAAGAATTCTTCGTTATTTCTTTCAATCTGATTTTTTAAGAATATGGTGCCAAGGATTTGTACAAACAGCTGTTAAGATAAAAAAGCAAAGTCAGTTGTGTTCAGGGTGTTGTTTTGCAAAGTTTTTTATAAAAAGCTGGCACTTTACACACTTTTTCAGTCTCTAATGTGGCCTCGAGACAAGCTTTTGACACTCGAGCGCATTTATTAAGAGGTATTTTTAGTCTTTTTTGTACAGTCTCACTTTAATGGGCCAAATTGTTTGTAATGTGTAAATAAGTGATTTGGAGGGATTCAACATGAAACAGGTTTGGAATGAGAGATTCTTACTTATGCTAAACGCTTCTCTCATTCAATATGCAAAAAGTAAATTGTCTTTATAAACTAATCCCTTGCTCATATGTAGAAATGAAATTATCGAGATAATAATTTCGCAGTTCTCTTAAGGTTTTGGTACGTTAAGCATCGATATTTTGAAGTATGATATTTTGCTCTTTTTTGAAGTTAGATTATTTTTTTGTTATGCTGATTTCTTAACAAAAAATGTTTTTTTGTCTCATTTATTTTTTTATGCTGGCTTAAGTGAATCAAAAATTAATTCATAAAATTTATGGCAATGCTCGTAAGAAAGATATCTTATTTCTTTCTATGAGAGATATGTATTGATGGAATCAAGAAGATAAGAGTGATGATAAAGACATTTCATTATAGAAAAATTGCTCAAGATGGATGTGCGCGTCGAGGCGAAATTATTACTGGACGTGGATGTGTTCGCACACCTGCTTTTATGCCTGTTGGGACGGCAGGAACCATTAAGGCTATGTATATGGATCAAATACGTGATCTTGGGGCAGATATTATTTTGGGGAATACTTATCATTTAATGTTACGTCCAGGAGCTGAATGTGTTGCACGTTTGGGGGGATTACATGAATTTTCACGCTGGAATGGACCTATTTTAACCGATTCTGGTGGTTTTCAGGTTATGTCATTGGCGGGTATCCGTAAAATTACTGAACAAGGTGTGATTTTTCGCTCTTATATTAATGGAGCCTACTATGAAATGAGTCCAGAGCGTTCTATCGAAATTCAAGGACTTCTTGATGCGGATATCCAGATGCAGTTGGATCAATGTATTGCATTACCAGCCACTGAAAAAGAGATGGAAGAAGCTATGGAACTTTCATTGCGGTGGGCACAACGTTGTAAAACAGCTTTTGGGGATCAACCGGATAAAGCATTGTTTGGGATTGTTCAAGGGGGGGATAATATGAAATTGCGTGAACGTTCTGCTCAAGCATTAAAAGAAATGGATTTAAAAGGTTATGCGATTGGAGGGCTTGCTGTTGGTGAGCCGCAGAGTGTTATGACAGCAGTGTTGGATACTACTTGTCCGGTTTTGCCAGAAGATAAACCGCGATATCTTATGGGGGTGGGAACACCGGATGATATTTTACAAAGTGTTGCGCGTGGTATTGATATGTTTGATTGTGTTATGCCGACGCGTGCGGGACGTCATGGTTTAGCTTTTACACGCTTTGGTAGAATTAATTTACGGAATGCACGTTATGCAGAAGATCCCCATCCTCTTGATCCACAGTCACTTTGTCCGGCAGCAAATGATTATAGTTGTGCTTATTTGCATCATTTGATCAAATCTGGTGAATCTCTTGGTGGTATGTTGTTGACTTGGAATAATCTTTTTTATTACCAACAACTGATGCAAGGAATTCGTGATGCCATTGAAGAAGGCTGTTATGTTGATTTTTGCACTGAAACGCGTGCTCTATGGGCACAAGGACGCTAAAACATTCATCTCCTATAGTGCTTTATTTTTTTACTTAAAAATGTTACTAAAAAATGAAATTAGAAATACCTTTCAAAAATATAAAATTGCACTATCTTAAAAGGTAAAGGTGCTATTTTATAGGCACATATTCTTTTTGTAATTATTATACAAAATAGAAGTAATGATCATATAAAACAGAAACTGTTACTCCGGTACGCGCTACCTGATCCGGAGAAAAACAGTTTATTCTGTTCTGATGACTGTTTAAAGCAACAATGTTAATGAGGCGTTAGCGAAGCCTTAAAGAAGTATTAAAATTGTATTTTTATGAGTTCCTTTGTGTTTTTTATTGATCAAGGTAAATAATGTGTTACTTGCAGTAGAACAGATAATTTATTATAAACCTAAAGTAATAATAAATTAATATTATACTCTTTAAAATTTGTAGTTTTACATTTTGTGTTTTTATTATTTTTATATAATAATTATTTATAATATAATTTTACTTTTATAAAAGATCGATAAATATTTTTAATAAAAAATTATTATATTTATTTTCTTCTTTATTGATAAAATTTATATGAAAAAATCATAATATATTACGTGAATATTTCAAATTTACAGAGAGTGAGTTAGATAAAAAATGATTTTATATTATTCCTCTATGAGATGAGATAATAGTGAATATCTTTAGAATAGGATGATTTAATCAATGGGGAAATTAAGCTCTATTATTATGAGAATTTTAAAAAGACTCTGCAATAATGTATAAGGATGGTGTATTCGTTTCAATTATAGTTTATTGATTTGGAAGGGGAGCATTCAGGTAATAAAAACGTAGAAATATAAATTATGGAGAAGTTTTATACTTGTATCAGAATAATGATGAGGTATTGTTCACTTGTTTGGAATGCGTTCTTCGATAAATTTTAGAGTTGTTTATAGTGTGTGATACATCGTTCTAAATAAAGCTTTTAGGGTAAAATTGAAACTGCTGAAAAGAGGAGAAAAAGTTTATTATCTCGATTTATTATCTGGCAGGACTCATAAAAATATTTGAATATATCTATAACCGTTAGTTTTTTAAAAGACCCTTCATTAAAGCATCTTACTTAAAACCTCATAAAATACTTATATCAAAATGTTTCTAAAATTTTATTGAGAACGATTTTGCATGTATGTAACAATATTTTGAGTTTTTATTTTTATGTATTACAGATATCTACAGCAAAAATTCTTGTCCAGAAGTGATGATATGAAGGATTCTCATAAACAAAACATTCTTGCATTAGAGATTGATTCAAAAATACGGTGTTTAGCAATTTTAGCTCTTGCAGTGGGAAGTTTTGCTATTGGGACTGCAGAGTTTGTTGCAATGGGGCTCTTGCCAGAGATGGCACGAAGTTCATATGTTGATATTCCTACTGCGGGTCAATATATTTCTGCTTATGCGTTAGGGGTTGTGATTGGAGCTCCTTTTTTAGCTGTTGCAACTGCTCAATTTGCACGCAAAACTGTTTTGATAGGGTTGATGTTTTTTTATGCCTTAGCAAATATTGCCAGCGCATTTTTTTCTAACTTTAGCATATTGGTAGCGTTGCGTTTTCTTAGTGGTCTTCCCCATGGCATTTATTTTGGGCTTGCGACTATGGTTGCAGCTTCAATGGTGAAAATGAATGAACGTTCTAAAGCTGTTGGGTCTGTTATGCTTGGCTTAACCATTGCAACCGTTTTAGGAGCACCAAGTGCGACTTTGATGGGCCAGCTTATTGGTTGGCAGATTGCTTTCATCCTTGTGGGTATGATTGCTTTATTGTGTTGTTTTCTTATTTGGAATTTTTTGCCTTGCGATTCAAGGACCCAAAGAACAAGCCCTTTACGCGAAATGGGGGCATTAAAGCAAAAGCAGGTGTGGCTTCTTTTGACAATGGTTTCGGTGGGAGCGTCAGGATTATTTTCTGTTTTCACTTATATTAAGTCAACATTAATGCATATTTCTGGTGTTTCGCTTGAGTGGGTACCCTTTATCATGCCTTTAGTTGGATTGGGGATGGTGGTAGGAAATATCTTGGGGCCTAAATTAGCTGTTAAAATAGGTATTTCGCCGATGATATTTTTTTCTATGCTTTGGAGCGTATTTGTTTTTTTGCTTTTTTTCTTTTTATCCTATGCTCCGTTAACAGCTGCAATAGGATGCTTTTTTATTGGGACTTCTTTTGCGGCTATGCCTTCTATACAAACAAAAATTATGGATGTTGCACTACAGGGACAGGTTTTGGCAGGAGCATTAATGCAGTCTGCTTTTAATATTGCTAACGCTCTTGGTGCAGAAGCAGGAGCATTGGTTTTACAATTAGGCTATAGTTATGAATATACAGCTGTTTTAGGAAGTGTTCTAACTTTGTGCGGATTAATGATTTTTTGCGTTTCATGGTCTATGGAGAAGCATGCTTAATATTTTTCTTTTTTAAGTGAAAAAGGAATTTTTATATTTATTATTAGTTATTATTGGAATGTCCTGTTGGATTTTTTAATATGCAGTAAGAAATGCGCAGCGCTAATGGAATAGCAAGAAAAAACAAAAGACCCATGAGCACTATAAGAAGGGTTTTTGCTGCTAAGATCATTCCTATTGTTCCTCCAGGATTAAAAAGACCAGCAAGATTGGTGATGACTCCCGCTAGAGTTGCACTTAAGGCCGCTGAAAATAGTTGTACAGAGGTAAGGGATTCACTCGCACGGAGAGCATCTTCATCATTTGTACATTGAAAGATTCTTGTGAGCAAATGTGGCCACGCTATTCCCGCACTGATTCCAATAGAAAATAGTGCTAAGCAAATAATAAGAATATATCCAAGTGTGGAAATTTCTGTTGGAATGAGCCATAAAAGAATAGTGATGCCTAACAGTTTTAATAAGGGAGAGTATACAATGATGTTACGAATTTTTTTTTCGGAGACACCAGCACTTGAGAGGGCTCCACATGTCCACCCTAGGCTCATGAGTGCTGCTATATAACCAGCAATAAGTGGAGCTTGCCCGTGAAGCTTTTGAAGAAAAAGGGGAAAATAAAGTTCCATACTGTATACGACTGTTGTCATAACGAGTATCAATGTATAAACAGGAAAAATTTCAGAAGAAAAAGAAAAGGTTTTGTGTGGCAACATGGGATGAAGGGTAAATGATTCAATTTTTGCTAGAACAAAGAGGAGACTAAGCCCGATAACTAGCCCGCAAATTTTTGCCATTGTCGACTCCATAGCCCCTCCAACAGAAATGATAAAAATCAATAAGGTAAGTGTAAGAAGTTGAATAAAAGGGATAGGGGATGTTGGAACATTGTTTTTATTCTTTTTGGGTAAAAGTTTAAAAGCAATGAGTGAGAAAAATATAGCTAATATGCCAATGATCCAAAATGATGCTCGCCATAGGCCATAATATACAGAAAATCCCCCAATTGCTGGTCCTAACAAGGTTGATATTCCCCACATTCCAGAAATAACACTTAATGCGTGTGACCATAAATATGGGCTGAAAATAATACGTACCATGGAATAAGATAGGGATAATAAAGAACCACTTCCAAATCCTTGAATACAGCGTCCTATTAAAAATAATGGCATAGATGAAGAAATGCTACACAGGAAAGTCCCTAGGGTAAAGATAAGCCCAGAGATAACATAAGCGTTGCGAGGACCCAATTTCCCTAATATTTTTGTTGCAAGGCAAGTTCCTATGAGTGAAGCTGTAATAAAAACAGTTGCCACCCAAGAATAATATATCTCATTGCCAATATGCTTCATAAGAGAGGGTAAAATAGTAATAACAATATAAACGTTGGTGGCGTGCAACATCACACCGCCTGTAAACGTTAAAAAGCAAAGACCATTTTTACCCACTAAAAGTGTAGACCAGCTTTGTTTTTTCACTGTTTTTGCTATTTAATAAAAGTTTATCCTCTTTATTACTTATAAGGGAGTTCTTTAAATTCTCCAAGAAAAATTCAAAGCCCTAAATAGAGCTTTGAATTTTAATTAAGTTATTCCTTAATTGCTCATTGCTTTTTTGAGATTTTCATCAATTTTATCGAGAAAACCCGTTGTAGAAAGCCATTTTTGTTTAGGACCAATCAAAAGTGCGAGATCCTTAGTCATAAAACCTTCTTCAACGGTTTTAATACAAACTTCTTCTAATGTTGTGGCAAAGTTTTTTAATTTCTCATTGTTATCAAGTTTGGCACGGTGCGCTAGTCCTCGGGTCCATGCGAAAATAGATGCAATAGAATTTGTTGATGTTTCTTCATTCTTTTGATGCTGACGATAATGGCGTGTTACGGTGCCGTGTGCGGCTTCTGCTTCAACAATTTTACCGTCTGGTGTCATGAGAACGGAAGTCATAAGACCAAGAGAGCCAAAGCCTTGGGCAACAATATCAGATTGAACATCCCCATCATAGTTTTTACATGCCCATACGTATCCACCAGACCACTTTAATGCAGAAGCCACCATATCATCAATGAGACGATGTTCGTAATATAATTTACGGCTTTCAAATTCATCTTTAAATTCCGTATCAAATATTTCTTGAAAGATATCTTTAAAACGACCGTCGTAAGTTTTTAAAATGGTATTTTTTGTTGAAAGATAAACCGGAACATTCCGCTGTAGTCCATAATTAAAAGATGCGCGGGCAAAATCACGAATTGATTCATCAAGGTTATACATTGCCATGGCAACCCCTGCGCTTGGGGCATCAAAAACATCATGCTCAATAACTTGATTATCATCACCGACAAATTTAATACTTAATTTCCCTTTGCCTGGAAATTTAAAATCTGTTGCTTTATACTGATCACCAAAAGCATGACGTCCGATAATAATTGGCTTGGTCCAGTTAGGAACAAGGCGGGGGACATTTTTACAGATAATGGGTTCGCGAAAAATGACTCCTCCTAAAATATTGCGGATGGTGCCATTGGGTGATTTCCACATTTTTTTTAAGTTAAATTCTTTAACGCGTGCTTCATCAGGGGTGATGGTTGCACATTTTATACCAACCCCATATTTTTTGATAGCATTGGCAGAATCGATCGTTACCTGATCATTGGTTGCATCACGGTTTTCGACGGAAAGGTCATAATATTTGAGATCAATGTCGAGATAGGGATGGATTAATTTATCTTTGATATATTTCCAGATGATACGGGTCATTTCATCCCCATCGAGTTCAACAACAGGGTTTTCTACTTTGATCTTTGCCATTAGAAGTCCTTTTCCTTTTAAGTGATATTACTTTATAGCACTTTCAGATTTATAATGAAAAGTAAAAACAAGGAGAAAAGCTATGTAAATATAACTGTTAGAATATATGATCAATAAAGTAAGGAGATTACTGGAGAGATATGCGTTTTTATTATCACAGTTTTCATTCAACTATTTGATGAGTTGATCATATTCTAAATTATGGCCTGTTTGTTTATAGGAAAATTTAATATGATACTACAGACCTTCTAATGAGGAATAATTCATTTAAAATGCGTTTTGAGGATAAATTTCAGTTTTGAAGATTGAAAGCAATGCATAAAGAGCGTAGCAGGTTTTAATTTAAAATTAACAGCATACGTGTAAATAARGCTTATAAATTCACTTTATAATGAGTAAGAGCTCTCTAAATTTATTTTGTCCGATTTTTTATTGCTATTAATAGCCTAAATTAGAGTGCTATTCGTGAAAAGAAATAAAAAATCAATCACATGATGACTCTTGCACCTTTTTACGAAGAGATTCCTTTAAAAGCCTCCTCCCTCATTTTTATATATGCATCTCTCATATTTTAAAATATAAATAAAATGAATATATTATATAGAATAAAAAGAAGGAATGGTACGCCCAAGGGGAATCGAACCCCTGTTTCCGCCGTGAAAGGGCGATGTCCTAACCGCTAGACGATGGGCGCAAACCAATGATGAGGCTTATAGAGAGGATCTTTTTACTTCGCAAGCCCTCTATATCATTTTTTTTGAAAAAAGTGTGTTTTATTGAATAATTTTTGAACGAATCTTGTTTGAAGCCTTTTATTTTCTAAGATTTTTGTGGAAAAAATATAGAGTTATTATGATGAATAGAAATTTTTGGTGCGGACATCATGCACGGTGAATGATATTTTTGTTTATTTTCAGTTTGAGGTATAGGTAAAAATGATCATAACAACATTTTAAAGCTGTTTATTTTTTGCATCTTTAGAAATTTCTTTATTTGAAAATGAATCAGCACAGATAAAGGATTTATTTGGGTTCGTTTTTCAAAAGAGTGGCAATAAGTTGGGATAAAATATTCGAATTTTGCAAATTTATTCTCCATATTTGTAATATTTCAGAATTATGCTGTACACACATGAGTTTTTGTTTTTTTACTTTAATGTAAGGTTCTGTTTTGATATAGGAGAGCGTTAAAATTTTTGCATTAAAGAACTAGTTTAAGCTATATAATAGTAGGGAGGAATGTGGCATTATTTACTAATTTGCTTTATTGTGTTCATTCTCTTTACGTATCACATGAAAGAATGTTTTTTGGTTAATACTTGTTGATTGAGAAGAGTTTCTTAGAAAGTCTTCAGTATTCTTTCGTTTGTTATTAATTGTTTTTTTGAGAGATTTTTTCTATCCTATTGTTAATAGAGTTGAGTTTTTATGAGAAGGTTTTTTCTTTTAAAAAACAAGGCAATTTTTTACAGCAACTTGCATTTATTAGTTTTGCAGATTTTTATTTTGAATTAGATCTTTTATAAAGGTCATGAAATTTTAAAAGAAAATAAATATTTGTATTTTTAGGAATTTTGATTGAATAAGTGGGGATAATTCTATTAGAAAAAAATAGAGTGAAGAGAGTAGGGGATTTCTTTTGTCCTGATGGTTATAAGCATTCTTTGTGTTCACAGGCACATCATTTAAACAATTTTTCAATAAAGATAGGGATCAGTGGTTAGATAATGGCAGAAGCTTTAAAAGTTGGCGTTGCGGGACTTGGTACGGTTGGTACTTCAGTTGTTCGAGCTCTATGTGAAAAAGCGAATAGTTTAGCTTGTCAATGTGGGCGATTCATCAAAGTCGTTGCTGTTAATGCGCGTGATAAAGGCCGTGATCGTGGAATTGATCTCAGTAATATAAGATGGTTTGATTCACCTGTGGAGATGGCTGCCTCTGATGAGATTGATGTTTTTGTCGAGTTAATTGGTGGTGAATGGGATATTGTGTATACTGCTGTTAAGAGAGCACTTGAGGCAGGACATCATGTTGTGACTGCCAATAAAGCTCTTCTTGCTCGACATGGGGTAGAGTTAGCTATAATTGCAGAACAAAAAGGTGTTTTTCTTCATTTTGAAGCAGCCGTTGCAGGGGGGATTCCTGTTATTAAAGCGATGAGAGAATCACTTGTCAGTAATCACATATCGCGGATTTATGGTATTCTCAATGGAACCTGTAATTATATATTAACTCGCATGTTTACGGAGGGTCTTTCATTCAAAGATTGTTTAGCCGATGCACAAAGACTTGGTTATGCTGAAGCAGATCCAACTTTTGATATTGAGGGAAATGATACGGCTCATAAATTAGCTTTGTTGACAAGTTTGGCATTTGGAACAGCTGTTTCATTAGATGATGTTTATGTTGAAGGGATTCATAATATTTCGCAAATTGATATCCGAGCGGCTGATGAATTGGGGTATCGAATTAAGCTTTTAGGGGTTGCATTAAAAACAGATTCTGGAATAGAGCAACGCGTTCGTCCAACCATGGTCCCAACGTCCTCAATGATTGCCCAGATAAATGGTGTAACCAATGCTCTTTCTATTCAAAGTGATTTATTAGGTGAATTATTGTTTTCTGGTCCTGGCGCTGGAGGAATGGCAACAGCATCAGCTGTTATTGGGGATTTGGCTGATATAGCAAAGGCACGTTCTGGTTTTCACTATGCACCTGTTTTAAGACGTCCAGCATTAGAGCTTGCTCCTCATAAAAAAGCACGTATTTCACATCATGCAGGGGGCTATTTTATTCGTTTAAATGTTCATGATCGTGCTGGTGTTTTTGCCGCGGTTGCAAGGCATATGGCTGATAATCACATTTCATTAGAGTCGATTGTTCAAAGACCTTTTATAGAAAATCAGATTGAAAAAACAATTATTTTAATCACGCATGAAACAACAGAGGTGAATGTACGACAGGCACTTGCAGAAATTGAAAAAGATGGACTTCTTGTAGCAAAATCTCAATTCATTCGTATTGAACGTATGGCAGAGAATTGATAACTTGTCTTGATAAGACAAGCTTGAATACTTTTATCTCTTGTGGAAAGTTTTCATTTTTGCCAAAAGCTTTATTCTTAGAGCTTAATAGGGACTCATATTTTTTCTGGTATTTATTCGGTAGGATTCTTTACATATGTCCACAACTCAGAAGACTTTAAATGGACTTGATCGTATTTTGACACTTGAATTGGTACGTGTCACTGAACGTGCTGCGGTTACTGCTGCGCGCTGGCGTGGACGTGGCGATGAAAAGGCTGCAGATCAAGCTGCTGTAGATGCAATGCGGCGAGAACTTAATCAATTGCCTATTGAGGGTACAGTGGTGATTGGTGAAGGTGAGCGGGATGAAGCACCTATGCTTTATATCGGAGAAAAAGTAGGTCTTCAAAATGGGCTAGCGATCGATATTGCTCTTGATCCCCTTGAGGGAACAACACTTTGTGCTAAAAATCTTGCCAATTCTTTGGCAGTGGTTGCAATTGCTGAAAAGGGTAACCTCCTTTATGCTCCTGATGTTTATATGAACAAAATTGCTATTGGTCCTGGTTATCCAAAGGGAGTGGTGGATATAGATGCTTGTCCTACCGATAATATTCATGCTCTTGCAAAGGCTAAAGGAGTGGCTGTTAATCAGATTACTGTTTGTATTATGGATAGACCTCGTCATGAAAAATTGATTGATCAAGTACGAGCGACAGGGGCGTCGATTCGTTTGATTGGTGATGGAGATGTTGCTGCTGTTATTGATACAACTGATCCAGAAGAAACAGGTATTGATATCTATATGGGGATTGGTGGAGCCCCAGAGGGTGTTTTAGCGTCTGCTGCTTTACGTTGCATTGGAGGACAGATGCAAGGTCGTTTGTTGCTTGATACAGAAGAGAAAATTGCTCGAGCAGCCAAAATGGGGATTAGTGATCCCAATAAGGTTTATACAATGGAAGAAATGGCAAAGGGAGACGTTTTGTTCTCAGCAACAGGGGTAACAGATGGTAATATGCTGTCTGGTGTTAAATTCACGTCTCGTTACATTCAAACGGAAACTCTTGTAATGCGTTCCCATACGGGGACAGTTCGTAATATTAAAGCACAGCATAGAGATCATTCAAAATTTGATTAATGTTTTTTTCTGTCACCCCTAAAAAATAGACAGATTGTTTTTAGTGTGTACGCTTCCATGAAAGTCGATATATCTTCATGGAAGCGTTTATAGATATAAGAATATTCGTCTTATTATGAGAGCTGGACAGAGTGCACCCAGCCATTTTTATCTTCTATATTCCCTTTTTGAAGACCAACCAATTGTGTTCGAAGTTCCTTTGTGACTTCTCCAATTGTTTCATTCCCAATAATAAATTCTCCCCCTTTATATCTAAAACGACCGATTGATGTGACAACGGCAGCTGTACCACAAGCAAAGACTTCTTTAAGATGTCCACTTTTTGCATCTTCTTGAAGCGTTGCAAAAGAATAAGGACGTTCTTCTATCGTTAATCCCATTTGTTGAGCCAACTGTAAAATTGAATGACGTGTTATTCCCGGAAGGATAGTTCCATTAAGGGGAGGGGTTACGAGTGTATTATTGTTCATAATAAAGCAGACATTCATACCGCCAAGCTCTTCAATCCACTTATGTTCAATCATATCAAGGAAGAGCACTTGGCTACAATTGTTTTCGGTTGCACTTTTTTGTGCAAGTAAGCTTGCTGCATAGTTTCCTCCACATTTGGCAGCACCTGTCCCTCCTGGACCAGCACGACTATACTCTGTTTCGATCCAGACGCTAACAGATTTTTCCTCTTCTTTGAAATAGGATTCAACTGGAGAAGCTATGACACAAAAAAGATATTCTTGAGAAGGGCGAACACCCAAAAAGTTTTCATTGCCAAACATAAATGGACGGATATAGAGGCTAGCGCTGGGATGATCAGAAACCCATTTTTGATCAGCTTTTACTAATTGATGAACGGCATCCAGAAAAACATCTTTTGGTAATTCTGGCATGGCTAACCGTTTAGCTGACTCTATAAACCGTTCTGCATTGGCATCAGGACGGAAGAGTAAGATGCGTCCATCTTTTGCACGATAGGCTTTTAAACCCTCAAAAATTTCCTGTCCATAATGCAAAACAGTACTTGCAGGGTTAATTTCTAAAGCTTTGTATTGAAAAATAACGGCGTTATGCCAGCCTTTGTCTTCTGTCCATTGAATAGTACACATATGGTCTGTAAAAAATTGACCAAAACTGGGATTTTTTAGAATTTCTTCACGTTTTTCTTCCGACAGAGGTGATGGGTGCTTTTCTATTTTAAAGGGAAGTGACGATATGGGAGATTTCATAAGAAAAACCTTTTGAGAGTGTTTTTATTTTTTATTAATAAAAATAATGAGATATTTTGGCCATAACTTTATTATTAGCTAATCCTTTGTGTCAATGTTTTATTGCAGAACTCAAAGGCTATGCTTGATATTTTAATTCTATCCTCGGTTTTTCTTAATTTTATGAAGGTGTCTGGAACCTTTATCTCTCTTTATCGTTTTCTCAAAATAAGTATCTGAAATAATTTCATATATGCAGATTTTTAAAAAATTTAAAGGTAAGGGCATTGAGAAAAGGAATCCACTATGATTGATAAAAATTATCACACATATGAAGAACGTATGGCTACAGAAAGAAAAGATCATGAACAGCGTGTTTCAATCGCTAAGGGTATTTTTGCTATTCTTCTTGCATTGGTTCTTATCTGGTTTATTTTTGGTTTTTTAGGATCTTTTTTTGCACAAGATCCTGAACATAGTTCACATTATAATACTCCAGAAACAAGCCAGAGTATACCCCCCCAAAAAAAAGATTTAAGTTCACGCCCTCCTGTACCTTATAGCGATAAGAGTACGCAGTGATTTTTTCGTAAACATAATCTTTTAGAGAAGGCAAAATCAACGTAGATCAAAAAATAAAATCAACTTAAATAGATCAGTGAAAAAAATTGAGACGATTTTAATTTCTAACGTTTTCGATCAGTAACTAAATGTTTCAGTAACTAAATGTTATTGAAAATAAATGGCCTTGAAATTAATCATGCAACGATTTTTAGAATCGTTGCATGATTGGTTTAGCGTGTTATGAAGCAATTTCCACCAGAACTTTTAATGGTTTCACAAAGGATTATAGCCTCATTACGGTTCTGCGTTTGAATACGAACACGGTAATAGGTTCCTTTTCCTGGTATCAAAGCCGGTTGAATATTTAAAGGACGGGATCCGATAAGGAATCCAAATTTTGATTCCATCTTTTTTAAAGAATCTCTCGCTAACTCATGCGTAGGTTGAGAGGCGAGTTGCACATAATAACCCTCTGAATTTTGTGGTGCAACTTTGTTTGGGGATGTTGGGCGAGATGCGGCGTGCGTTTCGACTTCTGCATTTCTCTCTGCTTGAGAGGGAATAGGGATAAATTTCTCTTCAATACCCGCGTTAGAAGTATTTTCGGCGATTATTTTATCAATATTATTTTTGAGATCATAATCACTTTCTTGGTTGTTTTTATCGGAATCATGCGACGAAACAATGGACGACTGTTGAATCTCGTCAGGAATTTGATCAACGGCTTCTGCAGATTGAGCAGCAGTATTGCTCTCTTTTTGATGCATCGGAGCGAGTGTAACTGTACCGTCTGGATTGACAATAACGGTCTGTACTTCGCGCGTTGGAATAGTATGAGTAACAGCTTGCGTAACAGCATCTTCAACATCAGATTCAGTTGAAGAAGATGATGAGACGTTCAGAGATTCTTCTGGATTTAATCCCTCTAAATTATCAGGTTGTTCAGAGCTGTCGATAAGAAATTGTTGTGTATTTTCTTGTTTGTCATTTCGTCCAGTCGTTTGTTTATAGACATCTAAATTATGAGCAACATCATTTTTTGTTTCAGTTGTGTCTGGTTTGAATTTAAAAGGTGTATTGTCAGCCTGAATAATGACCATTGCTTCATTTTTCTGTGATTTCATGAAAAAATGAGAATAACCAGCAAATCCAATGGCTATTAAAATAAGAAGAAAAATACCTTTAAAGAAAATTTTACCAAAAATAGAACTTTTAAAGGGAGGAGGTGCTGAAGGGTATGCGGGGATTTCATCTGAGCCTGTGTATGGTGAATTCTCACTATCACTAAAAGAGGGGGAATTATGTTCCATATTAGCAGCAGAAAAATAGTCGGCATTTTGTTCTTTAGAGTTTATATAAATCCCTTCTTTTGAATTTTGTATAGTTTGATGAAAAATTTCATTGAAAGATTCATTTTTCTGTTGTTTTTGAGAAAAATCATCTGTTGGAACATTTCCTACATTGAGTACATCCGCAAATTCTTCTTCGAAACTATTTGTTGGTACATCATATTCTGGGGCTTCATACGGGACTTCTGGAACCATAATAGGGCCAGTTTTTTCTACGATTTCTTCTGAAAATTTATAAGTATCAACATTGGGAGGGGGGGTATCTCTGTGTGTATAGTTATGGGCAAAAAAGCTCTCTGTTTGTTTTGTACTAAGAGGTTTTGATGAAGAAAGAAAATCATCTAAATCATTTTGGTTATATGAAATTTCTCTGTTTGGGTTAGAGACATTTTCAGCCTTATTGATGTATTGCGTTTGATCCTCATTATAGGTTGGAACTTTTTCACTATAAGTTTTTTGTTGTGAGAGATTTTCTTCAAAAAAATGGAGATAATTAGTTGTATGATCTTCTTGTGAAGATCCCTCTAAATAAGATTGTGTATCAACATGTGTAGAATCCAAAGGCGAGGAGAAGCCACTTGTTGTTTGATTTTTTGCTGTGTTTTGTCTTTCTGACGCAAGGTTAGAAGATGACAAAAATTCATTTGGTTCCGGAGAAGAGGAAACATCCATATAATCTTGTTCAGTCCAATTTTCTTGATCCGCTGCAATGTTATAGGGATGGTTTATGGAAGGTTTATAGAAGTTTTTATTGTCATTATACGTTTTTTGTATATTCACACTCTCAGGCTGTTGTGAGGTCGTTTGTGAAAAACGAAGGGTTTGTTCAACAGTTTCTGTGTCGTCTCTCTTATTTTCGCGCTTTTCGGATTTATCAAAAAAGAAATTTTCTGATTCTGATTCTGATTGTGAGGTAAAATTCCTTTTTTCAAAAAAAGGATTAGCACTTGTTGCTGTCTTTTTCTGTTGAGACAATTGATTCTTTTGAATGGGTAATGGAGAAAGTGCGTCTAAGATTTGTTCTTCATCATGACTGCTTGGTGAAGAATATCTCTCTGTAGATAAATTATTTTTGTTTGAATGGTTTAAAGAACCAGTTTGTGCAATATCTGAGACTGTTGCATTACTGGTTGCATGCAAGTTCCATTGCTTTTTTTGATCATCAAACGGTAAGTTCTGTGTTAAATTATTTTTAAGTTCTTCTTCTAGAAAGGATAAATCAAAATCATCATCATGAGATGGCGTTTTGGAATGAGATGTTGAACGATCTGTCTCTAAAGAAGAGTGTTCATTTTGGTTTCCACTTTGTTTGGTCGGATTAAAAATGCGCGTAAGTCTTTTTAAAGGATCATGGGGTTCATGATCGTGTTTTGTTTCGTGCGGATTTTTGCGATCGTTATCGCTCATAGCTTTTCTCACATAATGATTTGCACTTAATATGCAATCAATGGTTAATTTTGATTTGTTATATTAAAATTAAATTTTCCCCCGCTCATGCAAGGATACATGAAAAAGTTTACCAATACAGTATCTATTGTATGTATTTATAGAACTTTTTCAACGCATTTCTATTGGGGCTTCGACTCCTATGATGCTCAGTCCTGATGATAAAATATTGATAACAGCTTGTATCAAGCCCAATCTTGCAAAGGATAACTCTTTATCATTAGGCTGAATAAAGCGTAAATTGGGGTTTTCACTCCCTTTATTCCAATGGGTGTGAAAGCAGGAGGCAAGGTCATAAAGATAAAAGGCTAATCGATGAGGTTCTTTATGAACGACGGCTTGTTCAATGATACGCGGATATTCAGAAAGTTTGCGTATTAATAATATTTCATTGTCATCTGTTAGTCGATGAAGATGAGGGATCAATATGTCCTTTGAAAAGCTTTCAATATGAAGCACTTCTTGTGCTTGACGAAAGACTGAGTGACAACGTGCACTTGCATATTGTACGTAAAAGATGGGGTTATCTTTTGATTGTTCTGTTACTTTTGCAAAATCAAAATCAAGAGGCGCTTCGCATTTGCGATATAGCATCATAAAACGCACTGGATCTCGACCGACTTCCTCAACAACATCTCTTAGAGTGACAAATGATCCTGCTCTTTTTGACATACGTACAGGTTGACCATTGCGAAAGAGTTTTACCAATTGACATAAGAAAACACTTAATTGGGCTTTATCACCAGAAATTGCTTTTGCCATGGATTCTAGTCGCTTTACATAACCAGCATGGTCTGCTCCTAGAATATAAATCATTTCATCAAAATGACGATTAAATTTATCCCGAAAGTAAGCAATATCAGCAGCAAAATAAGTGTAAGAACCATCAGATTTAATCAAAACACGGTCTTGGTCATCACCAACATTTGTTGAACGAAACAAAATTTGC
This sequence comes from Bartonella gabonensis, assembly GCF_903679515.1. Classification (GTDB taxonomy): domain Bacteria; phylum Pseudomonadota; class Alphaproteobacteria; order Rhizobiales; family Rhizobiaceae; genus Bartonella; species Bartonella gabonensis. The sequence continues at coordinate 97,169 of NZ_CAHOYM010000001.1, read as the reverse complement.
TCGCTTGGTTCCCAATCTTCTATATTTTGCCCTTTGGGAGGGGGGAGTTTTCCTTTGTAGATATAACCATTGATAGTGAGGTCGTTAATGGTGTTACGAATAGCGCGGGCATTATCTGCATAAAGCATTCGTTCAGAGAAAAAGATATCATGATAAATATTAAGAGCTGCCAAATCCTCGCAAATCATGGACATCATTGCCTGAATTGCCCGTTCTTTCACGATGGATAAGGCTTCATCTTTATCCATGGTGAGGAGTTGGTCACCAAACTCTTGAGATAACGATTGACCCAATGGTATTAAGTATTCTCCAGGATAGAGTCCCTCTGGAATTTCATTAATTTTTTCTCCAAGAGCTTCACGGTAGCGCAACAGTACGGAGTGAGCAAGGACTTCGATTTGTTGACCAGCATCATTGATATAATATTCTTTCGTAATGTTATAGCCCGTAAATTGCAGCAAATTGGAGAGAACATCTCCAACAACGGCTCCGCGACAATGTCCTACATGCATGGGGCCTGTTGGATTTGCTGAGACATATTCAACATTGACGCGTTTTCCTTGTCCCATTGGGATACGGCCATAAGAAAGGCCTAATTCAAGCATGGATTTTATAGCATCTTGCCAGAATAATTTTGTAAGCTTGATGTTGATAAAACCAGGACCAGCAACATCAATATTCTCAATAGAGGCATCATTTTTAAGCAGTTCTATGATTTTATCTGCAAGTGCACGGGGCCCCATCCCAATAGGCTTTGCAAGAACCATAGCAGCATTGGTTGATAAATGACCATGGGAGGAATCACGTGGGGGATCAACGGTGATTTTTGATAAATCTAGATCTTCTCCATCTTTTCCTTTTATATCAGATAATTCAATTGATCTTTTAATTTTTTTTTCGAAGTATTTAAAGATATTCATATTGAGCTTCCATGATGATGCCAAAAGCAATTAAACGAAATGATCTGTATCGTCAAATAAACGGTGATATTCACGTAGAGCATAGTGATCAGTCATTCCTGAAAGAAAGTCAGCAATCAGACGTGCTAACTCTTGATTTTTTAAGTGCACTGCTTTTTTGCACCAACTTTCAGGCATTGTATCTGGATTTTCATAATAACAATTGAACAATTTTTGTACAATGCATTTTGCTGTATTGCGACGGTTCAGTACTTGATCATGATAATAAAGATTTTTAAAGAGAAAGTTTTTTAGTTCTTTTTCATAAACGGTCATTGTGGGTGAAAAGGTAACAATGGTTTGTTTTGCTTGGTAAATATCGTTTATGCTGCTTGGTTTGATGCGTGCCAAGTTTTCGTATGATTGTTTGATAACATCTTCGACCATGGTTGTTATTTGTCTTCGTACGAGTGTGTAACCACGTCGTGCTTGGTCGAGGTGGGGGTGCTCATCTATTATATCTTTTAAGATTTCTGCTGTCAGTGAAACCTCTTCGAACTGATTGAGTGTTAAAAATTGCGAACGTAGTCCATCATCAATATCATGCGCATTATAAGCAATATCATCTGCAATCGCAGCACATTGCGCTTCTAGTCCTGCAAAACAGTCTAGCTTCAGATCCTGTTTTGCATTGTATTGGAGAATGTCAATAGGAACCTCTTTGTTCTTTGCATAAGGGCCTAAAAGGGGACCCTTATGTTTCACAAGTCCTTCGAGTGTTTCCCATGAGAGATTAAGTCCATCAAAATTTGCATAGCGCTGTTCTAGTTTTGTAACAATGCGTAAGGTTTGTGCATTATGGTCAAAACCACCATAGTGAGCCATGGCTTCATTGAGGGCATCTCCACCTGCATGGCCAAAGGGCGTATGCCCAAAGTCGTGAACAAGGGCAATGGCTTCGGCAAGATCTTCGTCAATACAAAGGGTACGGGCTAATGTTCGTGCAATTTGAGAAACTTCTATTGAATGCGTCAGCCTTGTACGATAAGAATCGCTTTCATCAGCGATAAATACTTGCGTTTTGTCTTTAAGGCATCGAAATGCATTAGAATGGATAATACGATCTCTATCTCGTTGAAAGGGTGAGCGGGTAGAGCTCATCGCTTCATGGAATAATCGTCCACGACTTGTTTGCGGGTTGGCACTATAGACCGCTCTAGATTGGTAATTGAAGTTGATAGTGCTTATATTCATTGCAAGTTGTCCATTCTCATCTTAAAATTGAGGTTGGTTTATGATGAATAAATTTCTCCTTCTATAATATGGAATACTCTTTCTTGATGGTTTAATGCAAGGATATATAAAATGAATGTGAAAATTTCAGATGCTGCTGCTCAGCAAATTGTACAGATACTTTTGCGTGAACCCGATAAAATAGCGTTACGTATTTCTGTTGAAGGTGGTGGTTGTTCTGGTTTTTCTTATAAATATGACTTGGTTTCTGAAATGTGTAAAGATGACCTCGTTCTCAAAAAAGATGGGGCAACTGTAATTATTGATTCATTATCGCTTCCTTTCATGGAGGGAGCTGAGATTGATTTTGTTGATGATCTTATGGGGCAATCTTTTCAAATTCATAATCCCAATGCTGTTTCATCCTGTGGTTGTGGTGTAAGTTTTTCAATTTGAGATTGGGGGCTTTGTGATATTGTTTCTTGAAAAAAATATCATGTTGGTTAACAATGTAAAAATGGCTAATCTTATAAAAATAGTGCACCGATGTGTGCGGTTATGCATGGTGTTTACTTTATTGATCTGGAGCCATGGTGCTTTTTGTGAAGAAGGAGTAGATCTGCAGCAGGGGCAATCACGGAGTTTTATTATAAAGTCCCCAGAGCAGGAAAAAGAGAGTTTAGCATCTCAGGCACAACTCATTTTGAATGCTCGATTAACAAATAGCCGTCAAGATATTGAGAAAGGGCTTGTCTGGCGCCTTTATGCTCCTATTCTCGGGATTGATAATAAATTACCATTAGTGGCAAGCTATAAGGGGGGGAGTGCACGTTTTGATTTAGAGCCAGGAAGTTATCTTGTTCATGTCTCATTTGGTCATATGAGTGCTGTGCGCCCTATTCGTCTAGAAAATGGGCAGAGTCTTGTGAAAAACTTTCACCTTGAGGCAGGTGGTCTTATTTTAAATGCGACACTGCTCAATGGTATAATCAATGAGAAGGAATTACGTTTCACAATCTATGAGGATGAAAAAGAAAATGATGATACAGGGGTGATTTTATCAAATATTAAGCCTCAATCTGTTGTGCGTTTAAAAGCTGGCCGCTACCATGTTGCTTCCCATTATGGTTCCATTAATGCGACGGCTCGTTCGGATATTCAAGTGGAGGCTGGTAAAATGACAGAAGTTACCCTTGAACATCAGGCGGCCCAAATTATTTTAAAGCTGGTGCGACAAGAAGGTGGGGAAGCGCTTGCAGATACAAGTTGGTCTCTTGCCAATGATTCTGGTGATATTGTTTATGAAACTGTTGGGGCTTATGTTTCACTCGTGTTAGCGGAGGGAGAGTATATTGCAATTGCTAAAAATAAAGATAAAATTTATCAAAAGGTTTTCTCTGTCGTTTCTGGCCATGATGAAGATATAAGTGTGGTGGCGAATGAACAAAATATGCAACGAATTAATGAAGATATGGATTGATCGTTGTTCATGGAACTAAACCATGATGAAAGATGGGGTGTACGTTTTGATTGAAGTTTCAACAGTTGGTGTGTTTTTTGCTGGGGCACTCTCTTTTTTATCGCCATGTGTTTTGCCATTAGTTCCTCCTTATTTATGCTATATGGCAGGGATTGGTATTGATGACTTTCGTTCAGAAAAACGCGATGAGAAAGTCTTTATACGGTGGGCTTTGTTGTCTTCTGTTATTGCTTTTGTTCTTGGGTTTACCACTGTTTTTGTTGCTTTAGGTGCTAGTGCAAGTACAATTGGTAAGTTCATCGGTTATTATCGTGAGTGGTTTGCACTTGCTGCTGGAATTATCATTATTATTTTTGGTTTAAATTTTTTAGGATTTTTCAAGATTTCGTTTTTATTTCGTGAAGCACGTTTTCAGACTCATAAAACACCTGCTGGTCTGTTTGGGGCCTATGTTATTGGTTTAGCTTTTGCCTTTGGTTGGACACCATGTATTGGTCCCATTTTAGGGCCTATTATAACGCTTGCTGGAACAAAAGAAACTGTGGGCGAGGGTGCTATTCTATTAGCGGTTTATGCGTTAGGTCTTGCTGTTCCTTTTGTGTTGGCAGCTTTATTTTCGAGTAGTTTTATGCGTTTTTTAGCAGCTTTTCGTATTCATTTAGGAAAAGTTGAAAAAATTATTGGTGTTTTTCTTATTCTTACAGGGATTTTATTTTTAACAGGCTCTATGCAGGATCTTTCATTTTGGCTTTTAGAACATTATCCTTCATTGAGTTATATTGAAGATATTCGTTGGCACGATATTATGAATTTTTTTGGATTTTCTCGTTAGTCTGATGTGTTTTTATGGTTAGAAGTTGTCTTTCTATTGTTCTTGCTGCAGGTGAGGGGACGCGTATGAAATCGTCTCTCCCTAAGGTGCTTCATAAAATTGCTGGATTGCCTCTTATATGCCACGTTCTAAAACAAATAGAATTGGCAGGCTCTTCACAATTGGCTGTCGTTGTGGGATTTGGTGCTCAAGAGGTTGCACATGTTGTTCAGTCATTTGTAAAAGATGTAATGATTTTTGAACAAAAAGAGCGTTTAGGAACAGCGCATGCTGTTTTATCGGCTCGTTTGGCTTTGCAAAAGGGAGTGGATGATATTCTCATTGTTTTTGGGGATACGCCTCTCATTCAGCAAGATTCATTGCAGCAAATGCGTGCGCAGCTTGCTGATGGAGTAGATGTTGTTTTTGCAGGCTTTCATACCGAAAATCCAACAGGTTATGGGCGCCTTCTCGAGAAAAATGGTCATTTGATTGCAATTGTAGAAGAAAAAGACGCGAGCGATGAAGAAAAAAAGATTTCTTTTTGTAATGGGGGAATACTCGCTATGCGTGGAAAATATGCACTTTCTCTTTTAGAGAAGGTTGATAATAATAATATGCAAAAAGAATATTACTTAACAGATATTGCTTCTCTGGCTATACGTGAAGGATTGGATGTGCGTGTTGTTGAAGTCCCTTTTGAACATATTGTAGGAATTAACAACGGTCTTGAGCTTTCTGAGGCTGATTCTTTGTGGCAAAAGCGTAAAGCGCGTGATTTGATGTTATCAGGTGTAACAATCCTTAAACCAGAAACAGTTTATTTTTCTCATGATACGGAGATTGAACCAGGGGTGATCATTGAGCCGAATGTTTATTTTGGATCAGGTGTGAAAATACAATCTGGTGCTGTTATTCATGCATTTAGTTATCTCGAAGGTGCTGTGGTGGGTAAAGATGCACAGATTGGTCCCTATGCACGTTTGCGTCCTGGAACAGAGTTGGCTAAATCCGTAAAGGTTGGAAATTTTTGTGAAGTCAAACAAGCTAAGGTAGGAGAGGCTTCTAAAATCAATCATTTAAGTTATATTGGTGATGCCGAAATTGGTGCATATACCAATATTGGAGCCGGTACGATTACCTGCAATTATGACGGATTTAATAAATATAAAACTACGATTGGTGATCATGCTTTTGTTGGGTCGAATACGGCACTTGTTTCCCCATTGGTGATAGGGGATGGTTCTTATATTGCTTCAGGAAGTGTTATTACTGAAAATATTCCTATGAACAGTATGGCTTTTGGGCGTGCACGACAGGTTATAAAAGAGGGCTATGCAACAAAATTTCGGGCGCGCTTATTAGAGAACAACTTATCAAAAAACAAACAGAAAAAATGACCATTTTCAGTTTATTTCTTTGTTTCATGTCGATCTAACGATGGATGGAGGTTTATTCTTAAAAATTGCCGTACTCCATATTTAAATAATTTTATTATTTATAGTTTTAAATGAAAGACTGTTAGATTGTTTTATGAAATTTAAATCTTAAATGTGGGTTGGAGCTTTTGAATGTGTGGAATTATTGGAATTCTTGGAAAGAGGTGTGTTACCTCCTCTTTGGTTGAGGGGTTAAAACGTCTTGAATATAGAGGGTATGATTCATCTGGGGTGGCAACAGTCCATAATGGTCATCTTCATCGTGTACGTGCTGAGGGGAAGCTGGTTCATTTAGAAGAAAAATTAAAAAAAACACCTCTGGAGGGAAGTTTAGGGATTGGCCATACCCGTTGGGCGACGCATGGAGTTGCTGTTGAACGCAATGCTCATCCCCATGTAACTGAAAAGCTTGCGGTTGTTCATAATGGTATTATTGAAAATTTTGTAGAATTGCAAAAGGAACTCATCGAGGATGGTTATATCTTTGAAACAGAGACGGATACGGAAGTTATTGCACATTTAATAACGCGTGCATTAAAAAGTGGTCTTTCTCCGCAAGAGGCTATGCGTACTAGTTGGAAAAGGCTGCAAGGGGCTTTTGCTGTTGCTCTTATTTTTGAGGGTGAAGATAACCTTATGATTGCGGCTCGTTCTGGTCCCCCACTGGCAATTGGTTATGGAAAAGATGAATTTTTTGTGGGATCAGATGCTATTGCTTTGGCACCATTTGCTGATCATATTAGCTATTTGGAAGATGGGGATTGGGCTGTTCTCACACGGGAGGGCGTCACAATTTATGATAGAGACAATCGACCGGTAAAACGTTGTGTGACAACATTACTTGAAGAAGCCTTATTGATTTCTAAGGGTAATCATCGTCATTTTATGCACAAGGAAATGTTTGAACAACCTGAAGTGATTTCTCATAATTTGGCGCATTATCTTGATCTTGGAAATTATACCGTTCGATCTTTTGAGAATTTTATTGATTGGAAAAATATTCATCGTCTCCTTTTTGCGAGTTGTGGAACGGCTTATTATTCAACCTTAGTTGCGCGCTATTGGTTTGAGAAATTTGCTGCTTTAAGTGTTGATAATGATGTTGCGTCCGAGTTTCGTTATCGTGAACCCCCTATAACGCCTGATGTGTTATCACTGTTTGTTTCTCAATCCGGTGAAACAGCTGATACATTGGCTTCTTTACGTTATTGTCGTGAGCGGGGTGTAAAAACAGCAACAATTGTGAATGTTGAGCAATCAACAATGGCAAGGGAGACTGATTTTATTCTCCCAACACTTGCCGGACCGGAAATTGGTGTTGCTTCAACAAAAGCTTTTACCTGCCAATTGGCAACACTTGCTGCACTCGCACTTAGCGCTGCTAAACAACGTGGCCATCTCTCAGCTTCAATGGAAAAACAATTGGTGCAACAATTGGCAAAAGTTCCTTGTATTTTAAATGAGCTCTTAAAATTAGAAGGAAAAATTGAATCCATTTGTCGTGATTTGGTGAATGCAAAAAGTGTTCTTTATCTGGGACGTGGCACTTCTTATCCGATTGCTTTGGAGGGAGCCCTTAAACTGAAAGAGCTTTCTTATATTCATGCTGAAGGTTATGCAGCGGGTGAGTTGAAGCATGGACCTATTGCACTGGTGGATGAGACAATACCCGTTATTGTTGTGGCTCCTTATGATCGGTGGTTTGAAAAAACTTTTTCTAATATGCAAGAAGTGGTAGCGCGTAATGGTCGTATTATTTTGATAACCGATAAAAAAGGAGGAGAAGTAGCTTGTCTTAAGACTTTATCAACGATTATTTTGCCAGATGTTCCAGAATTTATTGCTCCGATTATTTATGCTCTCCCCATTCAGTTAATTGCTTATCATACGGCTGTTTTATTAGGAACAGATGTCGATCAACCGCGTAATTTAGCAAAATCAGTCACCGTTGAATAAAAATAGATTGTGTATTTCTGATTTTTTGGAGAATGATCAAGTGTAACAAATTGATTTATAATGGTAGTTTATTTTTTCATTTTCTCTGTTGAATGAGAATACCAAAGACAGGATTTTTCATTCCAAATCTTTATGACAGAATAAAAAATGTTTTCTGAACCGATCAAAAAATGGATCAGATGTATGAATATAAGGGTGAAAAGAACGCACTATGCTGCTCCTCTTTTAATGTAAAAGGTTATCTAGGTTGAGAGAGAAGATGCTGCTGTTGGTTTGTTATTCTTTCATGAAGCATAATGGTGTAGGGATTGCGTTAGATCATTTATGAGTGATCTCAAGAAAAAAGTATATTTGCATAGGGGAGGTATTTTTATTTTTTGTCAAAGGTTCTTTTCTCTCATTATCCTGCTCGTAAGAGGCGTGTAGCGTTATCATGTCCGAAAAGGTAAAGGAGCACCTGTAAAGCTTGTCCTTGCTCAGAAGAAAGATGAGGATCGCGTTGTAAAAATAAGCGTGCATCTTTTCTTGCTATTGACAAAAGATCACTGTGAACAGCAAGATTGGCTATATGAAATTCAGGGACACCGGATTGTTTTGTGCCTAAAAGTTCTCCTTCACCTCGCAAGCGCCAATCTTCTTCAGCGATTTCAAAACCGTCTTCTGTATTGCGTATAATATTCAGACGTGTTGCTGCTGTTTTGGTTAGTGGATCTTTATAGAGCAAAATGCAGGAAGATTTTTTATCGCCTCGTCCTACCCGCCCACGCAATTGGTGCAATTGTGAAAGGCCAAAATGTTCTGCGTGTTCAATGATAATAATCGAAGCGTCTGGGATATCCACGCCTACTTCAATGACGGTGGTTGCAACTAAAATACGTGTATTTCCGCATTTAAAAGATGTCATGGCAGCTTCTTTTTCTGCTGTAGACATTTTGCCATGGATCATCCCAACACGTGTTCCAAAGCGTTCATAAAGAAACGCAAAACGATTTTCAATTGAAGTGAGATCAAGAATTGTTGATTCCTCTACTAAAGGACAAATCCAATAGAGTTTTTCTCCTTTTTCTAATGCAATTGCAATTCGTTCTATAAGTTCATCAATACGTTTCAAAGAAAGCATTGCCGTTGTAATGGGTTGTCGTCCCATTGGTTTTTCTGTAATTTTGGATACATCCATGTCACCAAAAGCTGTTAAGACAAGTGTGCGGGGAATAGGGGTAGCCGTCATGACCAGCATATCAGGTTTATCGCCTTTTTCTGTAAGGGCAATACGTTGATGCACACCAAAACGGTGCTGTTCATCGATAATGGTTAGGGCGAGATTGTTATAAGTTACGCTGTCTTGTATAAGAGCATGGGTTCCGATGACGATAGAAACTTGACCTGATGAAATATCATTCAAGATATTTGTCCGCAATTTTCCTTTTTCTCGTCCTGTTAAAAGTGTTGTTTGTAATCCGATCTTTTCGGCAAGTGGGGCAATGGTTGCAAAATGTTGCCGAGCAAGCACTTCTGTGGGGGCCATTAAAGCTGATTGTCCTGAATTTTCAGCAATTTGTGCCATTGCCATCAGTGCTACAACGGTTTTTCCTGCACCTACATCGCCTTGGAGAAGTCTTAGCATCGGTTCTGGCGAAGCAAGGTCATTGGCAATATCTTCTATCGCTTTTATCTGTCCCTTTGTGAGCTGAAAGGGAAGAACATTAAGCAATTTTTTCGTGTAAATTCCTGTTGATGATCGAGAAGTCCCAACAAGAGATTTTGTTTTCAAACGTACAAGACTTAGTGCCAATTGACAAGCGAGCAGTTCATCATAGGCAAGACGTTTGCGTGCTGTACTTTCTAAGGATAGATCATCGGGATTAATGGGGGCATGGATACGGCGTAAAGCAACAGAAAAGGAAGAAAAATTTTGCTGTTTTTTAACATTTTCATCTATCCATTCTGGGAGGAGAGGAATAAAATCAAGAGTGTTTTGTATGGCGTGTCTTAGCGTCTTTGAAGAGAGTCCTGCGGTAGAGGGATAAACAGGTTCTATGAGAGGAATCTGAGCTGATTGTTCGATTGGAGCGATATAGTCGGGATGCGCCATTGAAAGTTGTCCGTTAAACCATTCAACTTTTCCTGATACAATGATCTTTTTTCCCTCAGAGAGTTGTTTTTTGAGCCAAAGAGGCTGAGCATGAAAAAAAACTAAATTTATTTTTCCTGTTTGATCATGAGCGATAACACGATAGGGAGTTTTGTTATGACCACGGGGTGGAGGTTGATGTTGATCGATGACAATTTCGAGCGTAACAATTTCTCCTTCTTTTGCATGAGCAATGCTGGGACGCATTCTGCGGTCTATAACAGAATGGGGCATTAATTTAAGAAGATCAATAAGGGTTATTTCACGTTCTGTAGGATTAATATTTAAAAGTTTTGTCAGTAAGCCATAGACTTTAGGTGTAATACCAGAAAGGGTCCGAATAGAATTAAAAAGAGGGGTAAGAAGACTTGGAGGCATGGGGAAATTTAACCTGCTCTTTTTGTTTTTTCTAGACCTTTAGAAGAGCTTTTTGGGGATAAAGTCATAATGAGGGAATTGTTTTATGAACACATGGAATTTTAGGAAAAAATTAATATTTAATAGAGAAATACAATAAAAGAATGCTAAAATTAAAGGGCTTATATTAAGGTGTATTTTGCTTCTTTTTATTTGAGGCGTTTATTTGCTGTGAATAGAAGCATTTTCTTGATAGAACTCTCTTATAAATATCAATAAAATTGAGATATTTTTTCTGCGTGGGATGATAAATTTGTAGCTTTAAACTTATGTTAGTGTGGAATTTTTTCTTTAAGGGGTGCTGTTTGGCATTTAGTTTTTATTAGGAAATTGTGAGAGTGGTCAAAGATAAAAATAAACTGCAAGAGTATAAAAATTCTCTTCCTCGCTTTATTCATTTAAGAGTGCATTCAGCTTATTCCTTGCTCGAAGGGGCTTTAAAAATCCCACAAATTATTCAACAGGCGATTTCAGATCATGCACCAGCGGTTGCTATCACTGATACCAATAATTTATTTGGGGCTTTGGAATTTTCGCAGTATTGTCTTTCTCATGGGGTCCAACCTATTATTGGTTGTCAGCTTACCGTTGATTTTTGTGATGAAAATGATCATTCACGTTTGGTTAAAGGACGTTGTGCTTCTGATTTTTGTTCTATCGTTTTGTTGGCTGCTAATGAGACCGGTTATGCTCATTTGGTTCGTCTTGTAAGCCGTGCTTATCTTGATAAATGTGATATTGACCCTCCTCATATAAAAGCTGATTGGTTGTCGGCACACAGTGAAGGTATAATCGCTTTAACGGGTGGCAAGGGAGGATCTATTAATCTCTCTTTGGCAGAAGAAAAAAAAGAACGCGCCCTTGAGCGCTTAATTTATTTGAAAAAAATTTTTTCTGATCGTCTTTATGTAGAATTACAACGGCATAGCTCTTATGACCGAGGAGTAGAAGCAGACCTTATTGAATTGGCTTATGCACATGAAATTCCTCTTGTTGCAACGAATGAAGCCTTTTTTCTGAAGAGAGAAGGGTATGAAGCGCATGATGCATTAATGGCTGTTTCAGAAGGACAAATCATCTCTAATCCAGATCGCAAACGGGTGACGCCAGATCATTACTTGAAGTCACAAGATGAAATGGTTGCACTGTTTTCTGATCTTCCAGAAGCTTTAGAAAATAGTGTTGAAATTGCCTTGCGGTGTCATGTAGCCACACCTCTTCGAAAACCGATATTGCCTCGTTTTATAGAACAATCTGCTAATTCAGAAATAACTTTAGAATTAGAAGATAGTGAATTGTTAAATCAAGCTAAAGCTGGTTTGAAAATGCGGATTGAAACCATTGGATTAGCTGAAGGGTATACGGTTGTAGATTATGAACAGCGGCTTGATTATGAGGTTTCAGTTATTACACGTATGCAATTTTCTGGATATTTTCTCATCGTTTCAGATTTCATAAAATGGGCGAAGATTCATGATATTCCGGTCGGACCAGGACGGGGTTCTGGTGCGGGTTCTCTTGTTGCTTATGCATTAACGATTACCGATGTTGATCCATTGCGTTTTTCTCTTCTTTTTGAACGTTTTCTTAATCCAGATCGTGTTTCGATGCCAGATTTTGATATTGATTTTTGTCAAGAACGGCGTGAAGAAGTTATTCAATATGTTCAAAAGAAATATGGACGTGATCAAGTTGCTCAAATTATTACCTTTGGTAAGTTACAGGCACGTGCGGTTTTGCGTGATGTGGGGCGTGTTTTAGAGGTTCCTTATCGTCAGGTAGATTATCTTGCAAAATTAATTCCTGCTACGCCAGGAAGTCAGGTGGAATTAGCGGATGCTATTAAGGATGAACCTAAATTTGAAGAGGAAAAGAAAAAAGATCCGCTCATAGGACGCGCATTAGATATAGCACTTCAGTTGGAGGGACTTTATCGTCACGCTTCGACTCATGCTGCTGGGATTGTTATCGGAGCTCGTCCGCTTTGGGAGCTTGTTCCGATGTATCGTGATTCTCGTTCTGATATGCCTGTTACACAATTTAACATGAAATATGTTGAACAGGCCGGGTTGGTAAAATTTGATTTTCTTGGATTAAAAACGCTGACTGTTTTGAAAATGGCCGTTGATTTTGTTGCCAGAAAAGGGATCAAAATAGATTTGTCAAATGTTCCGCTGAATGATGAAACAACCTACGCTATGATGGCACGTGGTGAAACGGTTGGCGTATTTCAGGTGGAAAGTTCTGGTATGCGTAAGGCGCTAATTGGAATGAAGCCAGACCGTATTGAAGATATTATTGCGCTGGTTGCGCTTTATCGTCCTGGTCCAATGGAGAATATTCCAACCTATAATGCACGCAAACACGGGGAAGAGGAAATAGCTTCTATTCATCCTAAAATAGATCACCTGATTAAAGAAACACAAGGCGTTATAGTCTATCAAGAACAGGTTATGCAGATTGCTCAGGTGCTTTCTGGTTATTCGCTTGGAGAAGCTGATTTATTACGGCGTGCTATGGGGAAAAAAATTCATGCAGAAATGCAAAAACAGCGTACGCGTTTTGTCAATGGAGCCGTTGCTGGTGGAGTGGATAAAGAGCAAGCTGATGTTATCTTTGATCTTTTAGCAAAATTTGCCGATTACGGATTTAATAAATCGCATGCTGCTGCTTATGCAATTGTTTCTTATCAAACAGCTTATATGAAAGCCAATTATCCCGTTGAATTTTTAGCTGCTTCAATGACGTATGATATGACAAATACGGATAAGCTCAATGATTTTCGGTGTGAGGCATTAAGGCTGGGTATTGAAGTAATTGCACCTTCTATACAAACATCTCATCGTGTTTTTGAGGTTGGTGATAACTGTATTTATTATTCTCTTGCTGCCATAAAAGGGGTTGGAGAAACAGTTGTCGATCATATCGTTGCTTGTCGTGGGAATAAGATTTTTAAGGATCTGGAAGATTTTTGTGCACGTGTTGATCCTCGTATTGTTAATAAGCGTGCGATGGAAAGTTTAGTTTGTGCGGGGGCTTTTGATTGTTTTAATATTGCACGTGAAGTTTTATTAGCCAATCTTGGAACGCTTCATGCACGAGCAGTTCGTATTATCGATGACAATTCTAGTGGGCAGGTTGATATATTTGGAATGGCAGGCGGATTAAAAGAGCCATTGATTTTATCGCAAACGACTTCTTGGTTGCTGGCTGAGAAACTTTATCGAGAATTTCAAGCAATAGGTTTTTATTTTTCTGCTCATCCATTGGATGAATATCAAGTTATTCTTGCCAAAAAACGTGTTCAGACTTGGAGTAATTTTGCCAATGCCGTTAAGGGGGGGGCAACGGCTGCACGGCTTGCTGGAACCGTTGTGGCAAAAAATGTGCGCAAAACAAAATCTGGTAAAAAAATGGGAATTATTCATTTTTCTGATACAAGTGGACAATATGAGGCAGTTCTCTTTTCTGAAACACTTTCGGATTATGAGGAAATGCTAGAACCTGGAAAATCTTTTATTATTACGGTGAGCGCAGAAAATCGCTCTGAAGGGGTTAGTTTGCGAATTGAGACAATTCAGTCTTTGGAAAAAGAAGCATTGCAGCAGCATAAAATGATGCGTCTTTTTATAAAAACAGTTGATATGCTTCCACAAATTGAACAAAATTTAACACTTGGCGGACATGGAGAGGTTGGGCTTATTTTAATTCAAGAGAATGGATTGCGAGAAGTCGAAATTGCACTTCCAAAGCGATATAAGGTAAATTCACATGTCGCAAATGCTATGAAATTAATTCAGGGTGTTGTCGATGTAGAATTGAGTTAAAACAAGATTAAAGATAGGGGCTATTGGGAGATTTTTGCTTATGGAAAAGTTGAAAGTTGAGCTTTGAAAACCATATAGATGATTTTGAGAGATCTTGCTTTTATTTGAGTAAATTATGATAGACTTTTAGTGTCATAAAACCAAGAAATCTCTTTCCTTAGTAATATTTGAAGTACTGGAAGAATTTTATAAGTTTTCATCATATTTTTTTATGGCATTCATGGTATCATAGCTATAAAGCCAATGGAGGCTTGACATAATACTCTCAGGTGTACGAATTTTCATCATGAAATTGCGTGCGATGGCTATGGGACCGGTTGCATGATAAACTAATCTGTTGAAATCTACGCGTTTTTTTACTGCTGTCATACGGGGGATGCGTGTTGTTTCGTAAAGTGCAAGTGCTTTTGTTACTGAAAGATTTTTCAGTGAAAGTGCTTCAGCTAATGTAGCGGCATCTTCGATTGCCATAGCGGCACCTTGCGCTGCAAAAGGTAAAGCTGCATGCGCACAATCGCCAACAAACACTTGTCTCTCTGAGCCTAAAAAACGATTTTGTTTCATGTGAAAGAGCGGCCAATATCTCCATTCATCAATATGATCAAAGATTTGTAAGATTTTTGAATTCCAACCCTTAAAAAGAGATTTTAGTTTTTCTTTATCTCCTTTATGGGCCCATTCTTCTTTTGAATTTTTTCCATTTGTGATGGCGACAAAATTAAAATTTTCTTCTGATGCTTGAATGGGATAGACAACAAGATGATTATTGGGTCCCATCCAAGCTGTGATTGTTTTCATATTTTGTAACGAAGAACAAAAGTCTTGAGGAAGACTATTACACGCTGTTGTTGCACGCCAAGCAATAAAGCCACTAAAATTTGCTTTTTCATGAAAAGGAAATTGTTGCCGTAATGTTGACCACACACCATCACAACCGATTAAGAGATGCGTTGAATAAAGCTGTTTTGTTGCTGTATCTGTTTTTATTGTCGTTATTTGAATGTTGGTTGCAGATTGGCTAGAGGATACGATCGTTTCGCCTGCTTTGTATTTGATCAAAGGATTTTCAATCACTGCATTATATAAAACTTTTTGTAAAGCCGCACGATGAATTATCATATAAGGGGCTTTCCAATATTTTTCTGTTAGATTGATAAGATCAGCACGTAGATGTATTTTTAAAGATATACCATCTTTTAACTCAAGAAAATGTGGGATTATCGCGACTTTAGTAAGTTTGTTAAGAAGTTCCCAGCGAGCAAGAATAGATGTTGCATTAGGAGTCAATTGAATACCAGCACCTATCGTTTCAAGTTGCTTGCATTTTTCGATAATGGTGCTTGCAATTCCTTTATGAGCAAGCGCTAAAGCGGTGCTTAAACCAGCAATTCCTCCTCCAACGATGATGGGGGGGTGCTCCACAAATGGTTTCATATTAAATAAGCAGAATTAAAAGAGTGGTAGAAAATCCAAGAACGCATTACAGCAGCTCGTCTGGACGATATAAACATCCTGTTGGGTTTGTTTGATCGTATGATAGTGAGGGGACATAACGATAAAGGGTTGAACAATAAGGGCAGATTTTCTCATCAGCTGCTCCCATGTCGATAAAGATATGGGGATGATCGAATGGTTGTGTCGCCCCTACACACATAAATTCTTTCACACCAATTTCGATTGTTTTATATCCAAGGTCATTTTGGAAATGGGGAATGTTATGATCAGCCATGGTGCACAAACTCCAAAATAAATTATCTCATCAGCTATGATCAGGTTCTTCTATTTTATAAGCGTGAGTTTGTAATAATGTTTATAATAATGCAAGATGCTTTTTAAGACAAAGTGCTTTTCTTGTATGCTATATGGAATAATCGTCATGTTTTTAGTACTTTGCAGATGGAAATTGTTCTCAGTATTTTTAAATATTAAATGGAAACATGATAATAAAAATAAGACATTGATGTTATTATGAGGGTGATAACATATTATAGAATGTTATGTGAGGTATTTCGTTAAGGTTTTTAGAAAGTATAAAAGAAGATTCATAAAAATATATGGAACAGAGGGTGGCAGATAAAATTTCTATATCGGATATAACAATGAAAAATCCAGCACGATTTATTAATCGAGAGTTTTCGTGGCTACAATTTAATAATCGTGTTTTGATGGAAGCAGCTAATTCGAAACATCCTTTATTAGAACGGTTACAATTTCTTTCGATTTCAGCAACAAACCTTGATGAGTTTTTTATGGTTCGTGTTGCTGGTCTTGCTGCTCAAGTTCGTGCTCATGTTACAGCGTGCAGTGCAGATGGGTATACCCCACAGGAACAATTTGATGTTGTGTTAGCTGAGATTTCACAGTTGCAGATTCATCAACTACGAGAATTGAATGTTTTACGTGGTGAATTAAAAAAGAATAATATTGAAATTATTTGTTCTGATGATCTTTCAGAAATTGAAAAATCATGGCTTGAAAAATATTTTCTTGATACAATTTTTCCTGTTTTAAAACCTTTGTCTTTTGATTCTACACATCCTTTTCCCTTTATTCCTAATTTAGGTCTTTCTCTTGCACTACAATTGTCTGAAGGGAGGGGGCAACACGCACGTACAGTATTATTGCCCATTTCAATGCTTTTGAGACGTTTTATTCTTCTACCTCAAGAGGGTAATCATTTTCGTTTTATTGCATCTGAAGATGTTATTTACCTTTTTATCAAATATCTATTTCCTCACTATGAGGTCCATGGAATTGGTACATTTAGAGTGATTCGGGATAGTGATATTGAAGTAGAAGAGGAAGCTGAGGATCTTGTTCATTTTTTTGAAAAGGCTCTTAAAAAGCGACGGCGTGGGCAGGTTATTCGAGTTGAATTTGATGCAAAAATGCCAGAGCATTTACGCCAATTTATAGCGAATTGTCTTGCTGTTCCTGATAACTGTATTAATGTTCTTGATGGACTTTTGGCACTTAATATGGTCTCAGAGATTGTTTCTATTCCCCGTGATGACCTCAAATTTATTCCTTATATTCCTCGTGTTCCGGAAGCTATTCGTAAGCATAAGGGGGATTGTTTTTCGGCTATTCGTGAAAATGATATCGTGATTCATCACCCTTATGAAACATTTGATGTTGTTGTCCAATTTTTACGTCAAGCTGCCCACGATCCTGATGTTGTAGAAATCAAACAAACACTTTATCGTACATCAAATGATAGCCCAATTGTTCGCGCTTTGATTGAAGCCGCTAAACGGGGAAAGTCTGTGACTGCTTTGGTAGAACTTAAAGCACGTTTTGATGAGGAAGCAAATATTCGTTGGGCACGGGATCTTGAATGTGCTGGGGTTCAAGTTATTTTTGGTTTTATTACCTTAAAAACACATGCTAAGATGTCTCTGGTTGTGAGGCGTGAAGGAAAACGTCTTTGTTCTTATGTTCATCTTGGAACAGGAAATTATCATCCTATTAATGCTAGGACTTATACGGATCTTTCTTTTTTTTCCACGGATAATGATATCGCTCATGATGTTGTGTTATTGTTCAATTATATTGCACAATATGAGCGTTCCCATGAAACAATGAAGATTGCTTTTTCGCCTTTAACATTGCGTGGTCGTATCTTAGAGCATATTGAAGGAGAAATTGCTTATGCACAACAAGGAAAATTTGCTGCTATTTGGATAAAAGTTAACGCATTGGTTGATCCTGAAATTATTGATGCTTTATATCGTGCTAGTCAAGCAGGGGTACAGATTGATTTGGTTGTGCGGGGGATATGTTGTTTACGTCCTCGTATTCCAGGAATTTCGGATAATATTCGTGTAAAATCAATCGTAGGGCGTTTTCTTGAACATAGTCGCATTTTTTGTTTTGGGAATGGACACGATTTGCCTAATGAAAATGCACTTGTTTATTTAGGCTCTGCTGATATGATGCCTCGTAATCTTGACTACCGTATTGAAATATTGGTTCCAGTTTTTAATAAAATGGTACGTCGACAGATTCTTTTACAAATTATGGTGGCTAATCTCATTGATAATCAACAAAGCTTTGATATACTTAAGGATGGAACATCAAAACGTATCACACCGCAGATAGGTGAAAGTCCGTTTAATGCGCAGGAGTATTTTATGGCCAATACAGGTTTTGCGGGGAAGAATGAGTCTTTTGAATCTTCCATTTCGCGTTTGGTTGCATTGCGTCGGCAACAAGCTGAAATTCATAAAGACTGAAATCCAATGACATATAGAGATGCTCAAGGCCGGTTAAAAGGGCGTAAACCTGTTGCTGTTATTGACATTGGATCAAATTCTGTTCGATTGGTTATTTATGAGGGGCTTGTTCGCTCACCAACGGTTTTATTTAATGAAAAGATTCTTTGTGGTCTCGGTCATGGTGTGGCAAAAACGGGATTTTTAGAAGAAAAAGCGATGAAAATGGCGTTGCAAACGCTCAAACGGTTTCGTACGCTTTGTCAACAGATTGGGGCAGAGGAGGTCTATACTTTAGCAACGGCAGCAGCACGAGATGCAAAAAATGGCGTCGCGTTTATTCAAAGTGCTGAGGATATTTTGCAAAAAAAAATATATCTTCTTTCAGGAAGTGAAGAAGCTATGTATTCAGCCTATGGAGTTATTTCTACTTTTTATCAACCAAAGGGTCTTTCTGGAGATCTTGGTGGTGGAAGTTTAGAGCTGATTGATATTGATCATTGTGATGTCGGTGAAGGGATAACACTTCCATTAGGTGGTTTACGGCTACAGTATATGTCAAATAATGATAGTGCTGTCGCTGCAAAAATTGTACATGAGCAATTTGATCAATCTTCTGTTGCGCGTACGCGTAAAGGTATGGCACGTTATTTTTATGCCGTAGGGGGGACATGGCGTAATTTGGCAAAGCTCCATATGGCAATGAAACACTATCGGCTCCCTGTTATGCATGGCTATGAAGTTGATGCCGTGGAAATGGAGAGTTTTTTACGTCTTGTCGCAAGTGGCAATATTGATAATATGAGAGGGATTGCTGCAGTTTCACAGAATCGTCGGAAACTTTTATCATATGGGGCAATTGTTCTTATTGAACTCATTCAGTGTATGGGGTTTGAAAAGATAATCTTTTCTGGTGCTGGTGTTCGTGAAGGTTTTCTTTATTCACGCTTGCCGCAGGCGATTCGACTTTCAGACC
Organism: Bartonella gabonensis; assembly: GCF_903679515.1. Classification (GTDB taxonomy): domain Bacteria; phylum Pseudomonadota; class Alphaproteobacteria; order Rhizobiales; family Rhizobiaceae; genus Bartonella; species Bartonella gabonensis. The sequence continues at coordinate 77,786 of NZ_CAHOYM010000001.1, read as the reverse complement.
CTCTCATTGCTGCGTGTACAGAAATGGCTATTTTGCGGGCACGTTCACCAAAACAAGCAGAAGAACTTATTGATTTTACGACGAATGCCTTTGACGTTTTTGGAATTTCAGAGACTGAAAATGAATGTCGTTATCGTCAAGCGGCTTGTCTTCTTGCGGATATTGGTTGGCGTATACATCCAGATTATCGGGGCAATGAAGCTGCCAATCAGATAGCATTAGGGTCTTATCCAGGAATTTCTCATGAGGGGCGCCTTTATGCAGCGCTGGCTGTTTTTTTTCGCAATACGAGTTTATTGGTTGATAAAGAATCTCTACCCATTTTTCAATTAGCAACGCAAAATATCATTGAAAAAGCACGTATTCTTGGTGAAACCATGCGTATTGCTCATCTGTTTAGCGCTTCTGTTGCAGAAATTTTACCTCATTTATTGTGGCATAAAAAAGCAGATCATATTGTTTTGCAGATTCCCAAAAATTACGCTGGATTATTGGGAGAACGTCCTCTTGGACGATTAAAGAAGTTATCAAAAATAATAAATCAACCTCTTGATTTTGAAGTTTCTTGATTCTTCCTGCTCATTTATTTGCGTTTTAGACCTTATAATGGTGCTATTGTTGGTTATTTTAGTTTCTATGCTCGCTCATTTTTAATTGTTACATTTCGATATGGATTTTTTTTAAATGAGAATGTTTTAAATTTACTCAGAGATTTTTTTAAATTATTTCAAATAAAATTGATTTAATAAGGAGCGATTGCAAAATTTTTCTCTTTTTTATTTTCCACTCATTGTGACATAAAATTAGCTTCCTTTTAGGAGAAGGTTTTATAAAAATCTTAGAGTGTGGGAGAAATTTACACTAAAGCTGTTTTGTGTTTATTTTTCCATCGTTAAAGTAAAAACCTATCTGGCCCTTTAGAAGTTTTTCGGCTTTTTGACCAAATATTTCATAACGCCAGCCATTCATAGCAGGGATATTTTTCTTTGCTCCTCCATTAGCGATTTTTTCTAAATCATTGGATGTTGCAATAATTTTAGGGGTAATGCTATTTTCGGCTGCAACGAGTTTTAATAAAACTTTAAGTAGATCGATCACAGCGACTGTCGTATCATTGAGTGAATTATGTTTAGGAAGGGGCGGTAAAGTAGAAAGATCGACCTCTAAACCTTCATGGACCGCTTTGATTAATGATTGCGCAATTGAGCGTTTATCCCAATTTTTACTGAGACTGCGCAACCGTTTTAATGCAGATTCATCTTTTGGTTGTTGGGTTGCTATTTCTATAAGACATTCATCTTTTATGATATGGCGACGGGGCATATTATATTTTCGTGCTTCACGTTCACGCCAAGCTGCTATCTTTTGTAATACAGCAAGTTCACGCGGTTTTTTAACTTTTCCTTTGACTTTTTTCCATGCTTCATCTTCAGGCATATCATAAGTTTTAGGATTTAAAAGGATTGTTATTTCATCATCCATCCAGTGAACACGTTGATTTTTTTCTAACCTTTTTTTTAAGAGGAGGTAAACATCTCTTAGATGAGTGACATCGGCAAGGGCATAGAGCAGCTGTTTTTCAGACAGGGGGCGACAACTCCAGTCTGTAAAGCGGGACGATTTATCAATATGATGCCCCGTACAGCGTTGTACAATTTGATCATAGGAGATAGAATCACCAAATCCACAAATTGATCCTGCTATTTGTGTATCGAAGAGAGGGAAAGGAATAACACCTCCAAGATGATAAATTGTTTCAATATCTTGGCGGGCAGCATGAAAAACTTTGACAACTTTTTTATTGATCATGAGGTCAAAAAAGGGTTGTAAATCAATATCTGGCGCTATGGGATCAATGAGAGCTGTAACATCTGGTGATGCGAGCTGGATTAAACACAGTTGAGGCCAAAAAGTTGTTTCGCGGATAAACTCAGTATCAACTGTTACAAAATCAGAGGTACAAAGAGCGTTAAGTGCAATTTCAAGATCTGTTGTTTGTGTAATAAGATTCATCATTCTATTATAATTCGATAGATTAAATTTGTCTTTTATTGACTTTATTTTTGCGTTTTTATTCTCATATCTTGACAAATGGTTATTAAAAAGCGTTTGTAGCGCATGTGAATATTATAATCAAAGGCAAAAAACATGCACCGTTATCGCAGTCATCATTGTGCGGCTCTTCGTAGATGTGATGTAGGAACACAAGTTCGTCTTTCGGGATGGGTTCATCGTGTTCGTGATCATGGAGGAATTCTTTTTGTGGATTTACGTGATCATTTTGGAATCACACAAATTGTTGCGGATCCTGCTTCGCCGGCTTTTAAAGTTATTGAAAAAGTGCGTTCTGAATGGGTTATTCGTGTGGATGGGAAGGTATGTGCACGTTCTGATGAGGTTATTAATGCAACGCTTCCAACAGGTGAGATTGAAATTTTTGCACAAGAGGTAGAAATTCTTTCAAAATCTGAAGAGCTTCCTTTACCAGTTTTTGGTGAGCCTGATTATCCAGAAGATATTCGGTTAAAATATCGTTTTCTTGATTTGCGTCGGGAGACTATGCATAAAAATATCATGCGTCGGACTGAAATTATTGCTGCTATGAGACGGGCTATGCAGAATAATGGTTTTACGGAATTTACAACGCCACTTTTGACAGCCTCATCACCAGAAGGGGCGCGTGATTTTTTGGTACCAAGCCGTGTTCATCAGGGGAAATTTTATGCACTTCCGCAAGCACCACAGCAATATAAACAGTTGTTGATGATGTCAGGTTTTGATCGTTATTTTCAAATTGCGCCATGTTTTAGAGATGAGGATCCGCGGGCTGATCGTCTTCCTGGTGAATTTTATCAATTAGATGTTGAAATGAGTTTTGTTGAGCAGGAAGATGTTTTAGCAACAATGGAACCTATTATGCGTTCTATTTTTGAAGAATTTGCAAATGGAAAAACTGTGACACAAAACTTTCCTCGCATTTCTTATGATGAAGCAATGCGGAAATACGGTTCTGATAAGCCTGATCTGCGTAATCCGATCATTATGGAAGATGTTTCTCAGCATTTTTATAATTCTGGTTTCAAAGTTTTTGCTCAGATTTTAGCGAATGATGAGAATGCGCAAGTTTGGGCTATTCCGGCTAAAATGGGTGGGAGTCGTGCTTTTTGTGATCGTATGAATGTATGGGCACAAGGTGAGGGGCAACCAGGGCTTGGTTATATTTTCTGGCGTAAGGAAGAAGGAAAATTTGAAGGAGCAGGGCCTATTGCCAAAAATATTGGTGAGCAGCGAACGGAAGCGCTTCGTATGCAACTTGGTCTTGAAAGTGGGGATGCTTGTTTTTTTGTGGCTGGTGATCCCAAAAAATTCGCATCTTTTGCTGGAGCAGCTCGCACACGGGTAGGAGAAGAATTAGACCTTGTCGATAGAGAGAGTTTCTCTTTAGCGTGGATTGTTGATTTTCCATTTTTTGAATGGAATGAAGATGAGAAAAAGATTGATTTTGCACATAATCCTTTTTCCATGCCTCAAGGGGGAGAAAATGCTCTTGAGTGTCAAGACCCTCTTACACTTAAAGCTTTTCAATATGATCTTGTTTGTAATGGTTATGAAATTGCATCTGGTGGAATTCGTAATCACTTACCAGAAATGATGCTTAAAGTTTTTGAACTTGTAGGGCTTTCTAAGGAAGTTGTGAAAGATCGTTTTGGTGGTCTTTATCGTGCATTCCATTATGGGGCTCCACCCCATGGTGGTATGGCTGCGGGAATTGACCGCATTATTATGCTGTTGCAAGGTGTTAAAAATTTACGTGAAGTTGCTTTATTTCCTATGAATCAACAGGCACTTGATCTTTTGATGAGTGCTCCGTCTGATGTTTCTTCCACGCAATTACGTGATTTAGGAATCCGCATGGCTGCTCCTCACAAAAACAATTCATAAGGTTGATTTATGGATTTAGAGAGGCAAAAAGAATGCTATTGGATTAATTTTTCAAGGGACAGCGTTTCTAAAGAAATATCTCTCGATGCAGTTGATCTTGTTTTATGATGTACGAGGGCTCGTGAAGGGTATAACTAAAAACCTCATGAGTGGTATAAAAACTATTGTACCGCACAATCTTTATTGAATAAAGGGTAAGTCGTCATTCTACTTTCTAGGTTTTAATGTTGCTGACAGTTTTTGTATGCAAATGGTTTCAGTATTTTTATTCCTTACTTGGATAGTGGTTCTTCCTTTTGTGATAAACAGGAAAATGATTGTGATTGAATTTATCATGAATAAATTGGAAATGAGAAAACTTTAGAATACAATGAATGAATTATTTTTATATATCAATGTATTATTTATATTTTTTGAAGTTTTATAATATTGTAAAAGATAATTATGTCTCTTCGTGTTTATACTAATAATGCGTTTCTGCATCCTATGGACTTAACCTTGGGAATCTCTATAAGCTCTGAATATTTTTTAAGTTTTTTATAGAAAAACTGGATGGAGTTATTATACAATTATCTTTATAATAAAGATGGTGTTTGAAAGGCACTTTTATCATTCTCAAAAGGAGCGAAATGACTCTTTGTGAGCCATTAAATTATATCGTCCGATTTAGCAAAGCTTTTAATAAGATTTTTGTTTAGAATAATCTGCATTTAAAAATATATTTAGGGGGGAAATTGTTGTTGGAGAGACTATAAAAATTTATTTCACATCATTTTTAAAAGTTATGCCATGACTCCAGTTTGCTTAGATGTATTAGCTAATAAGAGCATTGTTTTTTAACTCTTAAAGAGGATATTGAAAGAAGTTTTCGATAATGTATTAAATATTTTCATATATTGTTTAGAATAAGAGGAAAGAGACATATATAAATTTTTCAAATTGATATAATTTTCTGTTCATGTTCTAATTACAACGTTTATTTTTATGTAGTTGTCTTTTAATAAAAAAGTTTACTCATAAAAATTTGCATTAAATAAATCCTACACAGTAATTTCTTATTATTGTGGGAATTTTTGTTCTAATACTCTGTTTGATAAAATGAATTTACCTTTTGATAAAGAATATATTGAGCCAATAGAGTTGCGTTCGGCTTTACAGGAACGCTATTTGGCTTATGCGCTTTCTACGATTACGCATCGTGCTTTGCCTGATGTGCGTGATGGATTGAAACCTGTCCATCGGCGGATTGTTCATGCGATGCGTCTTCTCAAACTGAACCCTGGACAGTCTTATGCGAAATGTGCGCGGATTGTCGGTGATGTCATGGGAAAATTTCATCCTCATGGGGATGCATCTATTTATGATGCTTTGGTGCGTTTGGCTCAAAGTTTTGCAGTTCGTTATCCGTTGATTGATGGACAAGGCAATTTTGGTAATATTGATGGTGATAATGCTGCGGCTATGCGTTATACGGAAGCACGGATGACAGAAGTGGCTGCGTTGTTACTTGAGGGAATTAACGAAAATGCTATTGATTTTCGTTTGACCTATAATGAAGAAGATGAAGAACCTGTTGTTCTACCAGGTGCTTTCCCTAATCTTTTAGCCAATGGTTCCTCTGGCATTGCTGTTGGTATGGCAACATCTATTCCTCCCCATAATGTTGCTGAGCTCTGTGATGCGGCGCTGCATTTGATTGCACACCCTGATACGCGTGATGAAGATTTAAATCAATTTGTGCTGGGACCTGATTTTCCGACAGGGGGCATTTTAATTGAGCCTAAAAAGAGTATTGAGGAGTCTTATCGTATCGGGCGAGGTTTTTTCCGATTGCGCTCACGTTGGCATCAGGAAACAGGTAGCCGTGGTACTTATGTGATTGTTGTGACTGAAATTCCCTACCAAGTTCAAAAGTCACGCCTTATTGAAAAAACTGCGGAATTGTTACTGGCGCGGCGCTTACCAATGCTTGAGGATATTCAAGATGAATCAGCAGAAGATATCCGCATTGTGCTTGTTCCTAAAAATCGGTCGGTTGATCCTGAACTTCTTATGGAATCTCTTTTTAAATTGACTGATTTTGAAATAAGATTTCCTCTTAATCTTAATGTTTTATCTTTGGGGAAAAGACCGAATGTCCTCTCTCTGCGAGAAAGTTTGCAGCAATGGCTTGAACATCGTCAAGAAGTTCTTATTCGACGTTCTCATTATCGGCTTGATCAAATTGATGGCCGATTGGAAATTCTTCATGGGTATCTCATTGCCTATTTAAATTTGGATGAGGTCATTCATATTATTCGTGAAGAGGATGAACCGAAAAAGAAGCTAATTAAGCGTTTTGAATTAACAGAAAAACAAGCTGAAGCTATTCTTAATATGCGCTTGCGTTCTTTACGAAAGCTTGAAGAATTTGAAATTCGTAAGGAATTTGAAAAACTTAAAACTGAAAAAGAAAAACTACAGAATTTGTTAGATTCTCCTATAAAACAATGGAAAATAATTTCAGAAGAAATTAAAAAAGTTCGCAACACTTTTAGTCCTGAAACGCCCTTAGGGAAAAGGCGTACGACATTTGAAGAAGCGCCAAGACATGATCTTGACGATATTCAACAAGCAATGATCGAAAAAGAACCGATTACTGTTGTTATTTCTGAAAAGGGATGGATGCGTGCTTTGAAGGGACATTTGAACGATTACAAAGCGCTTTCTTTTAAGGAAGGAGACAGTTTAAAGTTAGCATTTCCGGCATTTACGACAGACAAGATTGTGCTGATAAGTACGGGTGGAAAGTTTTTTACACTTAGTGCAAATAGTTTGCCTGGAGGACGAGGACAAGGTGAGCCCGTTCGTCTTTTAGTTGATATGGATGATGAGCATGACGTTCTTACAGCTTTTGTGCATCATGCAGAAGAAAAATTACTCTTGGTTTCATATTACGGAAATGGCTTTATCGTTCCTGCTACAGAAGTGATTGCCAATACACGAAAAGGAAAGCAAGTGATGAATGTGAAATCTCCTGATAAGGTAAAGCTTTGTGTTCCGGTCAATGGTGATTATGTTGCCGTGGTGGGCGAAAACCGCAAAATGCTTATTTTTTCTATTGAACAAATACCTGAAATGAATCGTGGTAAAGGAGTCCGGTTACAACGTTACAAAGAGGGTGGTATTGTTGATGTTAAGACTTTTAATTTATCAGGAGGCTTAAGTTGGCAAGACACAGCTGAACGAATCTTTAACCGTCAAGCTGAGGGGCTTATTGAATGGATGGGAATGCGTGCGGGTGTCGGGCGTCTGGTTCCAAAAGGATTTCCAAAATCAGGAAAATTTATCAACTAAATAATAGAACATTTTTATTTCAAGCATATAAAATCGTAAAAAGAAATGCTTATGTGTTTTATTATACGATAACATATTGATTTATAATAATATCTTATTATGTTAAATAAGAGACTATAATATTCATAGATTTTCTTATTTCGACCTTGTTCATGTTAAAACAATCAAAATGATCTGCTTGTGTACATCACAGTAGGTCGGTGTTGTAGATAGAAATTTATAAAGAAAAAAATTAAAAATGTCTTTTATGAGCTTGTCTCAAGTGCCAAGAGCTGTCATAACATTGGGAACAGAGAAATATAAATACAATAGGTTTGCACGCTTCATAAGTGTGAGGATGATAGAATGGTTTTATATTATTCATAGGTGTTGCTGTGAAATGATTTGATGCTTTGATAAGGTGTATCTTTAAAATAAATGTGTGAATGTTTAATACACGAGTGTCCTATTGTGAGGTATTCTGTTTTGTGTAATAGGCATATCTCTCTTATTCAAGAGAGATGTTATTAATCTTCTTTTAAGTATGTTTATTCGTTAGAATTATGATGATATTGCCTAAAGAGATGACCGCGTTCAGCCCACAAGACAAGAAGAATGGCAACGAGACTTAGAAAGAAAAATCCTGCTGAGTTTGGGATGGTTGTCTCATCAAATTGTTGGGCAATAAGAAAGCTCAGTCCTGCACCGATAGATGTTTGGAGAAAGCCGGAGACAGAAGAGGCTGTTCCAGCAATTTCCCCCACAGATTCTAAAGCGAGTGTATTGAAATTGGCCATTATACCACCGCAGGTAAACATTAATATACAATATAACGTCATATAAAAAGGGAAAGGGAGAACACCACCAGCTAAAACGGATCCAATAAACCAAATACATGAAGTAGCACAAAAGAGCAAAAGCATAGTATGTGCAATACGCCGCATTCCAAGACGTCCGACAAGTTTAGAATTCATGAATGATGAAAAAGCCTGAAATGCAGCACCGATGGCAAATGCTATCGGAAACCAAAAGCCTAAGTTATAAATTCCTTCATAGGTTTGTTGTGATGTATTAACAGCAATAAAAATGCAGCCTAAAATGATGGATGTTGCAAGTGTGTAGGAAAGTGTTGTACGATTTGTCACAACAATCCGTAAATTGTGTTTAATGGAAGAAAAGGAAAGAGGGCGTTGTTCATGAAGAGTTTCAGGCAAGCGAAATAGAATCCAAGTCATTAGCCCAAAACCAATCATTGCCATAAACACAAAAATAAATTGCCAATGTCCGAGCAGCAAGATGATCTGTCCTGTTGCAGGGCCAATCATGGGGGCAACAAGAAAAACCATCATAACAATAGACATAACCTCTGCCATTTTTCGACCACTGTAGAGATCACGAACGACAGAAACCGTAAGAACGCGCATAGAAGCTCCTCCAATGCCTTGTAAGACACGCAAAATAAGCAAGAGAGAAAAATCAGTTACAAAGGCACAGCCAATTGCCGTAAATGAATAAAAAGCAAGCCCAATAAGCATAAGTTTCCGTCGCCCATATCGATCGCTTATTGGACCAAAAAATATTTGAGAAATACCATAGCTAATAAGATAACTTGAAATGATATAATGTTGGTCATTTTCGTTGAGAACATTTAAGCCTCCCAAAATATTGGGCATAGCTGGTAACATAATATCTACAGCTATAGCGTTAATGGCCATGAGTGAAGCAATAAGAATAACAAATTCTTTATAGCCAATTTTTTTCTTAATCGAATCACTGTGCGCTTGTTCAACAACTGAGTATGACATATGGCATCCCTGAAATAAAAATCTCGTCTGAAAACAGCTCTTTTTTAAGAGTCTGAATAAAATGAAAGATACCTATGACTGATTACAAGGAATATTTTTTTCTTTCAAAAGTTTCTGTAACTCATTGTTTTGAAACATTTCCTTAACAATATCACACCCTCCAATAAATTCACCTTTGATATAAAGCTGTGGTATTGTTGGCCAATTTGAGTATTCTTTGATCCCTTGACGTAATTCGTTAGAAGTTAGAATATTAATCCCTTTATAATTCAATCCTAAATAATCAAGGATTTGAACAACTTGTCCTGAAAAACCACATTGTGGAGCCTCAGGTGTTCCTTTCATGAATAAAATGACGTCGTTTGTTTTAATCTCGTTGTCAATAAAATCATGAACAGTGGTCATTTTTATCCCTCTATATTTTAGATTTTTATAAGTGTGTAATTATATTCGCACTATTTTTTAATCTTATTGAATGAATGAATGCAAGAGGAAAGTTTAGACTATTTTGGGATATTTGTTTGTAACATTAAGGCGTGAAGGTCATTTCCCATATTACCTTTAAGAGCATCATAGACCATTTTATGTTGCTGAACACGGGTTTTACCCCGAAAACTTTCAGAAATAACTTCTGCAGCGTAATGTTCTCCATCACCAGCAAGATCACGAATTGTTACAGTAGCATCAGGAATACCTTCACGAATAAGTTTTTCAATTTCATGGGCTCTCATTGCCATCATTATTCTCCTATGTCGTTCATTTTTTCGTAAGAGTTGTGTAAGAGAAAAAATAATTTTTTACTCTTCACCCATAAATTGTGGAAACCAATTCTCATAGGCTTGTGTAAGACTTTCTACTGAAAGTGTGAATATTCCATCTATATTAAGGGAATCTCCCTCAACTTGACCTAGCTCTATTAAAGAAACGTCATGGGTTTGTGCATGCTCTTTAAGACTGTTGAGAGCATCAGGTTTGATGGCTAAAAGATAACGTCCTTGGTCTTCTCCAAAAAGCTCTGCATGGTGGGGAGATTTATTGCTTAATTTTACCTTGATTCCTTTACCGGCTTTAATGACCATTTCTGCAAGTGCAATCGCTAGTCCTCCATCAGAAATGTCATGAGCGGCATGAACAAAACCGTTGTGAATGACATCTCGGACAAATTGACCATGCTTTTTCTCAAGTTGCAAGTCTACAGGGGGAGGCGCACCTGCATCAATATTTAAAATGTCACGTGCATAGATTGATTGTCCTAAATGAGAGCCGCAATCTCCTACTAAAATGATACGATCTCCATTTTGCATACCACTTATTGTTACCATTTTTGACCAATCACTCAGAAGGCCTACACCAGCAATTGTAGGGGTAGGAAGAATAGCTTCCCCATTTGTTTCGTTGTAAAGAGAAACATTGCCTGAAACGATAGGAAAGTCGAGGATTCTGCAGGCTTCTCCGATGCCTTTAATCGCTAAAACCAGTTGTCCCATAATTTCAGGTTTTTCAGGGTTTCCAAAATTGAGATTATCTGTCGCAGCCAGTGGTATTGCACCTGTCGTGTTAATATTTCTCCAGCATTCTGCGACAGCTTGTTTTCCTCCCTCATAAGGGTCTGCTTCACAATAGCGAGGTGTTACATCAGAAGAAAAAGCAAGGGCTCGTTTACTCTTATTGCTTACGCGGATAACACCTGCGTCACTTCCTGGACAAACAAGGCTATTTCCTTGGATAAGAGTATCATATTGTTCATAAACCCACCGTCTTGAACTTTGATTAGCAGAATTCAATAAGGTTAAAAGTGTATCACCAAGATTCTCAACTTTTATGACATCTTCTGCTTTCAGAGGCGTTTTTTTTGCAGGTTCACTCCAAGGACGATCATAAACAGGCGCTTCATCACCAAGTTTTTTGATGGGAAGATTAACAACTTCTTCTCCTTGATGAAATACACGGAAACGTAAATCATCGGTTGTTTTTCCAATAATGGAAAAATGGAGCCCCCACTTATGAAAAATTGCTGCTGCTTGCTTTTCTAGCTCTGGTTTAAGAACCATCAGCATACGCTCTTGACTTTCAGAAAGCATCATTTCATAGGCGGTCATGTTTTCTTCACGAACAGGAACTGTATCGAGATTAAGCTGTATTCCTAGATTTCCTTTTGCACCCATTTCAACAGCAGAAGAGGTGAGACCTGCGGCTCCCATATCTTGAATAGCAACCACGGCTCCAAGTTCCATGAGCTCTAAACATGCTTCAAGAAGACATTTTTCTGTAAAAGGATCACCGACTTGAACGGTTGAGCGTTTTTCACTGATTGAATCATCAAATTCAGCAGAAGCCATTGTTGCTCCACCAACACCATCTCGCCCTGTTTTGGCACCAAGATAAACAACGGGAAGCCCAATGCCTTGTGCTTTAGAATAAAAAAGGGTGTCTGTCTTTGCAATACCGGCGACAAAAGCGTTAACAAGAATATTGCCATTATAACGCTCATCAAAATTGACTTCTCCACCAACTGTTGGAACACCAAAAGAATTGCTGTAACCACCTATTCCAGAAACAACGCTAGCAACAAGATGGCGTGTTCGTGGGTGATCAGGAGCACCAAATCGCAACGCATTCATCGCGGCAACAGGACGAGCGCCCATTGTAAAGACATCACGTAAAATACCACCAACACCTGTTGCCGCCCCTTGATAAGGTTCAATATAAGAAGGGTGGTTATGGCTTTCCATTTTGAAAACCACACATTGTCCTTCACCAATATCGATAACACCAGCATTTTCACCAGGACCTTGAATGACGCACTTTCCTTCTGTTGGAAGCGTTTTGAGCCACTTTTTAGAGGATTTATAGGAACAATGTTCATTCCACATTGCAGAAAAAATTCCCAGTTCAGTAAATGTTGGTTCTCTACCGATTAACGTTAGGATACGTTGATATTCATCCTCTTTTAGTCCGTGTTGTGTAATGAGCTCTGGTGTAATCTTGATGTTATTGCAAGGATTCATGAGTATCTATCCGTCAAATTAATCGAAATTTAGTTTTTTAATTTTTTTTAATCTAGCAGCTTAGATTATGGAAAACTACGTAATTTAATAATAAAAATATTCATGAGACCGTAAGCTGAAGATTTTGTTCGTTTGGTTGGGTGGATTTCAAGACAAAAAACAATTTTAAATCATTATGTGTTCAAAAAATAATATCCATTGTTATTTGTATGAATTTAAAATTTCCGTTTATAAATTTACAACGTAAGAAATGATATAGACCTTTGTTTTTATAATTATAGAGGACAAGGATTTTTATAGCATCATCCATTGATTAATTCTAAAGCACTTTGAAAAAGTAAACGACCGTCAATCCCTCCGTGGGCTGATTCAATAAAGTTTTCAGGATGCGGCATCATACCAAGAATATTACCAGCTTTATTAACAATACCAGCAATATCTTTTATTGAGCCGTTAGGGTTTGTATTTTCTGCGTAGCGAAAAACAATTTGTTCATTGTCTTCCATCTGTTTTAATGTTTCATTGTCAACAAAGTAATTTCCATCGTGATGGGCAACAGGACAACGAATAATTTGTCCTTTAGAGTAATAACGAGAAAATTTTGTCTTGGCATTAACGACTTCAAGTTTGATTTCACGACAAACAAATTTTAAGGAAGCGTTACGCATTAAAGTTCCAGGTAACAATCCAGCTTCCAACAAAATTTGAAATCCATTACAAATGCCTATGATAGTAATACCTTCTTGTGCTTTTTCATGAATAGCTTTTAAGACGGGGGTTCGCGCTCCAATAGCACCACATCGCAAATAGTCGCCATAAGAAAAACCACCAGGAATAATAATAACATCTACATCTGGAATTGTTGTTTCTGTTTGCCAAATTTTGAGTGGCTCAACTCCTGTTATATGATGCAATGCCGCCACCATATCTCGGTCGCGATTTAATCCAGGAAGTTGAATGATGGCAGTTTTCATGAGCGTTCCACTTAAAGAAGTTCGATAGTATAATTTTCAATGACAGTATTTGCGAGTAACTCTTCACACATCTGCTCAAGTTTTTTCTTTGCGGTTTGAGACGGTTGATCATCAAGAACAATATCAAAAACTTTTCCTTGACGAATGGAGTGAATACCTTTGAAAGCTAAACTTTTTAAAGCACCAACAATTGCTTCTCCTTGTGGGTCAAGGACACTTTCTCTTAAAGTAACTGTAATGCGTGCTTTCATTTTTTTTTCCTGTTGTTAAAAGAACCTCTTCCTTGAAGAGGTGTATTTATAGAAGGTGGTAATTGTTTTACCTTGCTTTAGCTTGACGAGTTTTTACTTTACCAAGACGGGACCACTTGGCCTCGTTGGTTCATTTTCATTCATAATACCAAGGCGTTTGGCAACTTCTTGATAGGCATTAATAAGCCCCCCCATATCACGACGAAAACGATCTTTATCCATTTTTTCTCGTGTTTGCATATCCCATAGTCGTGCAGAATCAGGTGAAATTTCATCAGCAAGAACAATGCGCATTGTTTCATCTTCCCATAGGCGACCAAACTCCACTTTAAAATCAATTAATTGGATGTTAACACCGGCAAAAAGTCCAGAAAGAAAATCATTAATACGAATTGAAAGTTGCATGATATCTTCTAACTCTTGTGGGACAGCCCACCCAAAAGCAGTGATATGTTCTTCTGTCACCATGGGATCATCGAGAGAATCATTTTTATAGTAGAACTCAATGATGGATTGCGGGAGTGGGGTTCCTTCTTTTAGTCCTAAACGCTTAGCAAGAGAGCCAGCCGCAACATTTCGAACAACAACTTCCAATGGAATAACTTCTACCGCTTTAATAAGCTGTTCGCGCATATTTATGCGTTTGATAAAATGTGTTGGGATGCCCAAACGTCCAAGATGGCTAAAAATATGTTCCGAAATTCGGTTGTTTAAAACCCCTTTCCCGTCGATAATTTCATGTTTTTTTGCATTAAAGGCTGTGGCATCATCTTTAAAAAATTGAATATACGTTCCTGGTTCCGGTCCTTCATATAAAATTTTGGCCTTGCCTTCATAAATACGGTGGCGACGATTCATTATGATTCTCTATTTATCTTGAGAGGTTTTTAATAACATTGGTAAATGATACTATCCTAATTGATTGAAATTCTCAATGCTATTGCTATGATACTTTTATAATTTTTGTCATGATACATCTCCCCAAGGGAGAGATACAGGGGGCAATGAGAGAAAGCAGCCCCTCTTTGGGATCAGATTTTTGCAAGAAAGTGAGAGAGGACCATAAGCCCTTCAGGCCAAGGTCCGTGCCCTGATTCTGTGTTAATATGGCCAGAATTCCCAGCATCAACAAGGAGTGACCCCCAGTCATGGGCGATTTTTTCTGCTACTGAAAATTGACAAAATTCATCGTTGCTGCTGGCTATGACAATAGAAGGAAAAGGCAACTTTTGACGATGATAGGGGCCAAATGTCATTAAATGTTTGGGACGTATTTTCTCATTGTCGACATCGGGAGGCGCAACAAAGAAAGCACCACAAATTTTTTCTGCGTTTTGTACAGTTGCATGAAGTGCGGTAGGAACGCCTAATGAATGAGCAATAAGCATAACAGGCCTTTGAGCTTGTGCGATAGCGGTTTTAACTTCATTAACCCACTCCTCACAAACAGGTTTTGACCAATGGGCTTGTTCTATACGGCGGGCTGTCGACAGTTTCTTTTCCCAACGTGTTTGCCAATGATCAGGATCAGATCCTTTGTAGCCAGGAACAATAAGAATATCGAGTTGATTTGCTTTCATGAATTGTTTTCTTTGTTACAATAGGTTTTTTGATCATAGATGGAATAGATTTGGGCTTTCTATGGTGTTCTATTGTTGTTCAAAAACACGTTTAAAAATCGTATTTATGTGTTTGGTATGGTAAGAAAGATCAAATTTTTCTCGAAGCTCTGCTTCACTTAAAGATTTGCTAACATCTTTGTCGTTGAGCAGTTCTTCTAAAAAATCTTTTCCTTGTTCCCAAACCTTCATCGCATTTCGTTGTACAATCCGATACGAATCTTCGCGGCTGATTCCTGCTTGTGTGAGTGCTAAAAGTACCCGTTGTGAATGAACAAGACCTCGGAATTTATTGAGATTTTTTTGCATATTTTCTGGATAGACAATGAGATTTTCAATGACAGATGTGAGGCGAGAAAGAGCAAAATCAAGTGTAATTGTTGCATCAGGGCCAATATAACGCTCAACAGATGAGTGAGAAATATCACGTTCATGCCAAAGTGCTACATTTTCCATAGCAGGGAGTGCAAAGGCACGGACTATACGGGCTAATCCTGTTAAATTTTCTGTTAAAACTGGATTACGTTTATGAGGCATTGCCGATGAACCTTTTTGCCCTGGTGAGAAATGTTCCTCTGCTTCGAGAACTTCCGTTCGCTGTAAATGGCGTATTTCTATTGCTAACCTTTCAATAGAGGACGCAATAACACCAAGTGTTGCAAAAAACATCGCATGACGATCCCGTGGTATAACTTGGGTGGAAACGGGTTCAGCTCGCATCTTCAAGGCTTTTGCAACGTGTTCTTCAACGCGTGGATCAATATTGGCAAAAGTTCCTACAGCTCCTGAAATCGCGCAAGTAGAAATTTCTTCGCGTGCAGCAAGAAGACGTTTGCGACAACGGGAAAATTCAGCGTATGCAAGAGCAAATTTGACTCCAAATGTTGTTGGTTCAGCATGAATGCCATGACTCCGCCCAATGGTGATGGTTTCTTTATGTTCAAAAGCACGTCTTTTTAAGGCTGCAAGAAGTTGGTCTATATCCTTGAGTAAAATATCACTTGCACGCATCAATTGAATGCTCAGCGTTGTATCGAGAACATCAGATGATGTCATGCCTTGGTGGATAAAACGTGCTTCTGGTCCAATGAACTCAGCGAGATGGGTTAGAAATGCGATAACATCATGTTTGGTAATGGCTTCAATTTCATCAATACGATTGACATCAAATTCCGCAGCTGCCCCTTTTTCCCAAATGACCTTAGCGGCTTCTTTCGGAATAACCCCCAGTTGAGCAAGGGCATCACAGGCATGGGCTTCAATTTCAAACCAAATACGATATTTGGTTTCGGGAGACCAAATTGCTACCATTTCAGGGCGGGAATAACGTGCGATCATCATTTTTTTCCTTGTTGTGAGAGGATTGCTGCTTGGCGCAATGCACTTATGCGTGCTTTGTAAAGCTCTTTGTTTCCGTTTTTATAAATTGCAGAGCCTGCGACAAATACATTTGCACCAGCTTTTGCAGCTATTCCAATTGTATCAACGGTGATACCACCATCAACTTCAAGATCAATAGGGCGGTTTGCAATCATGCTTTTAACACGCTTAATTTTATCTTTTATTTCGGGAATAAAATTTTGTCCAACAAAACCGGGATTGACCGTCATGATGAGGATGAGATCTAATTGATCAAGCAAATATTCAAGGACATGTTCAGGGGTGCTTGGATTGAGTGCAATTCCTGCTTTTTTACCCATTGCTTTGATTGTTTGGAGTGAACGATGAAGATGGGGACTTGATTCAGCATGAATGGTTATAATATCTGCGCCAGCTTTTGCAAAAGCTTCCAAATAAGGATCAACGGGTTTGATCATCAGGTGGACATCAAATATTGCTTTGGTTAATGGACGCAGAGCCTTGACGATTTCAGGGCCAAAGGTGATGTTAGGAACAAAGTGCCCATCCATGATATCAAGATGGAGCCAATCTGCACCAGCATCAACAACATCTAATGTTTCTTGTCCAAGTTTAGAAAAATCAGAAGCCAAGAGTGAAGGTGAAATGAGATGAGAATGGGGCATAAAAATCTCCTTGATTGGCTGTTTTATCATGTCGCGGTGTATACACAAATATCTTTTGTGTTATGACGAAAAAGAAAAAATACGTATTATAGATCTTTTTATAGAAAGATCGCTTGAAATTTTAAAGTTTGATAAGTGAAAGATATGTCGAATCATAAAACATGTTTGATGCCTGAACTTCAAGATAATATTACCGTTTCTTCGCAAGAATATCGAGATGCTATGAGCCATTTTGCAGGTGCTGTGCATATTGTAACAACAGATGGCATTAAGGGAAAGCGCGGGGTGACGGTTTCGGCGTGTTGTTCTTTATCCGATGATCCTCCAACTCTGCTTGTTTGTCTCATGCGCCATAATCTGAAGAATCATGTGTTTATGGAGAATGGAATTTTTTGTGTTAATAGCTTGGCAGGAAAACATCGTCCATTAGCTGACGCCTTTTCAAGACGTTGCAATGTTACACAAAATGGGCGTTTTGATGTTGCACAATGGGGAACTTTGCAAACGGGAGCGCCTAGTCTTTCAGATGCTTTAGCATCTTTTGATTGTCGCTTGATTTGTTGGCACGAGCATGCAACCCATTGTGTATTGATTGGTGAAGTTGTTGCAATCAACCGTAGTCAAGAAAAAGATGCTTTAATGTATTTGAATCGTAGATATCACACTTTGCCTTTATAAAGATTTTTATTTTTGTATTGGTGAAATGATTGATTGGTGTGCCATTTAAACTTTAGTCTCCTGAAGAAGGAGAAGGGGATGGCTCTGAATTTGAGGTTTCTCAATAAATGAGAAAGATGATCTTGGATCAAAAATCCAACTTAAATAAAAAAGCGATCAAGACAAAACAGCACATTTAGACATATTTGTAGATTGTTATGAAAAAACATTTTATTCTTGTGTTGATGGGTATTGCACAATATATAGACCCCACAAAACAGATGTGGAGGTTTTTTATTGCATGAGCGAAGAGATTGATGATCAATATCGCCCTAGTGAAGATGAGCCTTTTATGAATGAACGACAGAAGGCGTATTTTCGTGCGAAATTGGTTTCTTGGAAGAATGATATCTTAAAAGAAGCGCGTGAGACTTTGGAGAATTTGCAGGAAGAGAATGTTGGTCAACCCGATTTGACTGATCGGGCGTCTTGTGAAACTGATCGTACAATTGAATTACGTGCTCGTGATCGTCAAAGGAAACTTATTTCAAAAATAGATGCTGCCTTGGAGCGCATTGATAATGGGACATATGGCTTTTGTGAAGAAACCGGCGAGCCTATTAGTATAAAGCGTCTTGAGGCTCGGCCGATTGCCGTTTTGTCGTTGGAAGCACAAGAACGTCACGAACGACGTGAAAAAGTTTATCGTGATGATTAAGTTCATTAGAACGATAATTAAATGAAGTTTGCAAGTGATAAGATTGTATATTTTATTTTGGAGGGGTGGGAATAAACAGAGAGGGTTCTTGTCTTCCTTCAATTTCGGCCGTGATAGCTGAATCTTTTACCGCTTGATTCGTAAAAGAAGAAGAGACTTTATCTGGCGTATTGTTTCTTTCTGTCAGGGAAGTGGGATGAGTGTGTATTTCTCTCTTTTGTGTTTTGGATATACTGGTAATATTGGATTCTACGACCACATCTGTTAACCCACCAATAAGGAGTAAATGTTCTTTATTATCACAACGGACTAAAACAAGGCGGCGTGTTCGATCTATAGAAATTGCTTCACATAATGTTAATCGTGATAGACTTTTTTTTCTATTAGTTTTGAATCTTCCCATATTTAAACGGCGTGAAAACAAGGTAATTATGATAAAAGCTGTGATTGTTATTATAAAAAACAAAAAAAATATCGTTATGTTTGCAGCAGATACACCTATTTGTTCTGATAACCAGATAACCATAGTTTTTCTCCCATTCTGGTATGGAAACTATCATTTTTATTGAGATAAATTTATAAACATACCCTTCAAAGATTCATTTAAAAACAAGAAATAAATCTTTTAACATTAAGTGAGTTTTCTTAGAAAAATGATATCATAGTATATATTTTATAACAATGGATATAAAGGAAGTTTCTAGGTATAAGAAACAGCTAAATCTAAGGCAAAGAGAGATGGATAAAGGTTTTGAGAATAATGAAAGATCAGCGTTTTCGTCTTCTGTTCGTCGGAGAGTTGTGGTTTTGGGTGTTGTTTTTATCTTAGTTTTCCTTTTCACTGTGGGCATTTTAGATTTTTTTTATCCACAAAGTTATTTGCAAAAGGTTGGGGTAGCATCTTTTTTGATTCTAGCAACTATCGGTGTTGCAACACTTATTTTGAGTGGAATGGGAATTTTAAGATACCACGCAGTGTCGCTGCATGAAGATTTTGTTTTTAGTATCTTTAATGGGAGCGATGATGCAATTGTAATCTCTGATCTTTCTGGTTTTGTTTATTATTCTAATCAAAACTATCAAAAAATTCTCACCTATAAGCCTGAAGGATCTTTTTATAGGGTTATTGCTGATCTTCCAGGAGCTGGTGCACTTTCCTATCGCTTAAAAGTTGCAGCCTGTAATAACTTTTCTGCGCAAGAAGAGTTAAGAGTAGAGCAACCAATTTTTACCGATTCTATACAAAAAAGATCTGTTTGGTATAATATCTCTGTTCAACCTATTACAAAACGGAAAAAAAAGCTTTTATTTTGGCGCATTAGCGATATTTCGCATTTACAACAAACGCGAGAAGTTTTTTTCTCTAACCTTCAAGAGGCGATCAATCACTTAGATCAAGCGCCTGTTGGTTTTGTATCCGTTAATACACACGGCACACTTCTTTATGCCAATGCGGTTTTTTCCGAATGGTTCTCTATTGATTTAGCAAATTTTTCGGTTGGTCAATATCATTTTGATCCATTATTGGAGAGCGTTGGCGCTAAGAGCTCATGGAGTGATATTTGTTTGCAAACAAACAGGTATCAAAATTCAGGTTACTCTTTCCCTTATACGTTTTCGTTATGTTTAAATTCACAGACGACTTATGAGAAAATATTTCATTGTTTTATCTCTGCTTCTTCTCTCTTAGAGGAGGAAGCCGTTTACCGTATTGTTATTATTCCACAACAAATACAAAAAGAAGAAAATGATCAATCAAAATTACCTAGTATATTAGAAGAATATTTTGATGCCAGTCCTTTTGCAATAGCCGTGGTAAATCAGGAAGGGCAATTGATTCACATGAATAATGCTTTTTCATCACTCACCGAATGTATGGATAAAACTAGCAATTTTTATGATCTTATTTCTCGTCGTGATTGTGTGCAGTTAGAGCGTGCCTTTCAAAAAATTGCGACCAATAAAAATTATTTTGTTTCTCTGGAAACTGTTTTAGAAAAAAATGAAGAACGTCATTTATGTCTCCATGTTATGTCTGTACCATCCTATCATGGTGATGCGCTACAAGATTTGGTCATTATTTCTGTCATTGAAACAACAGAACAAAAGACACTTGAAGATAAAATGATGCAAAGCCAAAAGATGCAAGCCGTTGGACAATTGGCAGGCGGCATTGCTCATGATTTTAATAATGTTTTAACAGCAATTTTAATGTCATGTGATCTTCTTTTAAATACACATCGTACCTCTGATCCCGCTCATGCTGATCTGATTAATATTAAAAATAATGCTAATCGTGCAGCTGCTCTTGTCCAGCAATTACTCGCTTTTTCTAGAAAGCAAACACTTCGACCAGAAGAGGTTGATTTTACGGAATTTTTATCAGATATCCGCAATCTTATTTTACCACTTTTGGGGAATAATATTCAGTTAAAAATTATCCATGGAAGAGATTTGTGGAGCGTTGAAGTCGATCAGGCATCTTTTCAGCGTGTGATTATGAATTTGGTTATTAATGCGCGTGATGCCATGTTTGATGGAGGTATTGTTACGATTGCAACAAACAATATTACAAAACAACAAAGTGCTGAATTTAATCATCTTGGTTTAGCAATTGGTGAATATGTGCAATTGACTATTTCAGATACAGGGACTGGAATATCTGCTGTTATACAAGAAAAAATGTTTGAGCCATTTTTTACAACCAAAGAAGTTGGAAAAGGAACAGGCCTTGGTTTATCAATGATTTATGGAATTATCAAGCAGAGTGGGGGGTATATTTATTGTGAAAGTAAAGAGGGAGAAGGAGCAACATTCCATATTTTTCTACCCCGTTATATTCCAGATATAAAAGGGGAAATTTCTCAAAAGATTGAAAAAGATGAAGAGAAAGATAAAAATATAGACTTAACAGGATCTGCGACTGTTTTATTGGTGGAAGATGAGGATGCGGTCAGAATGGGAGGGGTAAGAGCGCTTCAAATGAGAGGATATACAGTTTTAGAGGCGGCAAGCGGGGTGGAAGCTCTTTCTATTCTTGAGGAAAAAAAAGGCGTTGTTGATATTATTGTTTCCGATGTGGTGATGCCAGAAATGGATGGGCCCACTTTATTGAAGGAAGTCCGTAAAAACTATCCTGATATTAAATTTCTTTTCGTTTCTGGATATGCAAAAGATGCTTTTGCTAAGAATCTCCCACAAGATGCTGTTTTTGGTTTTTTATCTAAACCTTTTACACTCAAACAGTTAGCTCTAACAGTTAAAGAAACACTTTCGTCATRACGTAAAAATTGATTCAATAGAAAAATTGCGTGTTTTAAGATTTTTTAGGGGAAATGCGAGAGTATTTTAATCAATAGAACTCGTGGTAAAGCCCAAAAAACTCAATAAAGAAGAACAATTTGAAAATTTAAATAAAATTTAAAAAAATTTGCACATTTTACGTAAAAGTTTATGAAAAAACAAACTTTACTGCGTCACCATTAGAGTTTTTAATCATTGTTATCTAAAGACAAACTATATCTACAACGTTGAAAAGTACTATAGATTGCTAGATATCTTCAAAAGGATAAGAGTTGCTGTTGCATATCGACTATTTTACTCTTTCCTTCAATAAATGCTTTTAAGGCTTCGGGGTAGAGTTTATGTTCTGCTTTAAGAACTCTTTGTGCTAAGCGCTCAGGGGTATCATCAGGATAAACCGGAACGGCTGCTTGGGCAAGGATTTTTCCAGCATCCATGTCTTCTGTAACAAGATGAACAGTGCAACCTGTGATTTTTACGCCTGCTTGTAAAACTCTTTCATGCGTGTTTAAGCCTTTAAATGAAGGTAAAAGAGAAGGATGAATGTTTAAAATTCGTTCCTCATAAAGTTTTACGAAACGCGATGAGATAAGGCGCATATACCCCGCAAAGCAGATCAAATCCGGTTTATATTGATCTAAAATCGTGAAAATATTCTCTTCATGCTCTTCTTTCGTTTTGTAGATTTTGCGATCAACAACATGAATAGGTAAGTTATGATTTTGTGCCTTTTCAATACCGTTTGCACGTGGATTATCGCAAATAACTGCGACGATTTCAGCAGGATATTCTTTTTGCTGGCTTGCTTGAGCAAGGGCGACCATATTGGATCCGTTACCAGAAATGAAAATGACGATTTGTTTTTTCATAAATGCAGCTCTCCTTTATAAAGTATTCCTTTATTTTGATCTTGGCGTTTTATTAAAATGCCAAGGGGAGTCACAGTCTCTCCATTTTTTTCAAAAGCTTGCGTAATTGTTTCCGCTGCTTGCTGTGTTGCGATAATGATCATGCCAATACCACAATTGAATGTTCGCAACATTTCTGTTTCTTCTATTTTGCCTTGTTTGGCAATCCATGAAAAGACGGAGGGAACATTGATGGTAGAAAGATTAATTTCAGCACAGAGAGAAGAAGGAATGACACGTGGAATATTTTCAGGAAAGCTTCCACCTGTAATATGCGCTAGAGCCTTAATTCCTTCGTATTTTCGCATGATAGGAAGAAGCGATTTCACATAAATGCGTGTTGGTGTCAGGAGTGCTGTACCAAGGCTGTTTTTTGGGGAAAAAGGGGCAGGGTCATTCCATTTGAGATGGCTTTGCTGGATGATTCGTCGAACAAGCGAAAAGCCGTTGGAATGAATTCCAGAGGCGCTTAGACCTAAGATAATATCGCCTTCTGTCAGGTCTTTTGAAGGGAGCAGCATGCTGCGTTCACATGCTCCTACAGCAAAACCTGCTAAATCGTAATCTCCTTCTGCATACATTCCTGGCATTTCTGCCGTTTCTCCCCCAATAAGAGCAGCTCCGGCTTGTTTACATCCTTCTGCAATACCAGAAACAATTGCAGCACCTTGTTCAGGATCAAGCTTTCCAGTTGCAAAATAATCCAGAAAAAAGAGAGGTTCTGCCCCTTGTACAAGTAAATCATTGACACACATAGCGACCAGATCAATGCCTACAGTGTTATGGTGACCTACTTCAATGGCGATTTTTAATTTCGTTCCCACACCATCATTAGCTGCGACTAAGATAGGATCTATAAAGCCCGCTGCTTTTAAATCAAAAAGGCCACCAAAACCGCCAATTTCTGCGTCTGCTCCGGCTCGTTTTGTCGCGCGTATAAAAGGTTTAATTTTTTCTACCATAGCATTACCCATATCGATGTTTACACCGGATTTTGCATAGGTAAGACCAGCCTTGGATTTATCCCCAGTGTTGGATTTATTATTTGTAAGATCTTGATTGCTCATTGGAGCCTTCCTTTAGTGGAAAATCAGGTTTTGATGTTATGCAATGCCATGATAGAGTTTTCTCTGCAAGAGATATTGATAAGAAAATAAGCAACTTTGCTTGTACCTTATTTTGAAGATGTTTATAATTTTGTGAAGATTTTTTTTAGGATATTTTATGAGCAAGATATCAGATAATCGTGGACAGTCTTCTTGGAAACTTATGAAAAAGAAAATGAGTGAGAATACATCCCGTGACCGTTATAAGACTTATATACCAGCATATACACAATTACCATTACCGAATAATATGAAAAGACAAGTCTTTTTTTGGCTTGGGACGCTGATTTTTTTCATTCTTTTTATGTTTGTTTTTGGATCAATTTTGCTTCCTTTTGTGGCAGGGATTGTGTTGGCTTATTTTCTTAATCCTATTGTTCAACTCCTTGAAAAGTTTGGTATTCGCCGTGTTTTTGGTACTGTTCTCATTACCTTATTTATTGTTATTATCTTTGTTGCTGCTTTAGTTATTCTGATTCCTATTATTAGTTGGCAAATACAGCAATTTGTGAGTGATGGCTTACCTGTTTATATTAATCGTATTCAAACTTTTTTTGTGGAGCATGATTTTGATTGGATAAGGCGTTATTTTGGAAGTGATCCAAATGAATTACGGAGTAATATTAAAGGACTTTTGGGAGAAGGTTCTGATTTTATTACATCTCTTTTGAATTCACTTTTAAAATCAGGAAAGTCTATCGTTAATATTGTTAGCCTATTTGTTGTGGCGCCTGTGGTGGCATTTTATATGTTATTAGATTGGCCACGTATGGTGACAGCCATTGATTCGTTAATACCTCGTGATCATCTTGAAACCGTTCGGAGTATTTTTCATGAAATGGATAGAGCTATTGCAGGCTTTGTTCGTGGACAAGGAACTGTTTGTCTCATGTTGGGTGGCTATTATGCTATTGGTTTAACGATTGCAGGACTCAATTTTGGTCTTTTGATTGGTATGTTTATTGGCCTTATTAGCTTTATTCCTTATATTGGAACAATGAGTGGTTTTGTCCTTTCTGTTGGCATTGCATGGGCCCAGTTTTATCCCAATAATTGGGAGGGAATCATCATTGTGATAGCACTTTTTTTAATTGGTCAATTTATTGAGGGGTATATTCTTCAACCAAAACTTGTTGGTTCATCAGTGGGATTACATCCCGTGTGGTTGATGTTTTCACTTTTTGCTTTTTCTTCACTCTTTGGTTTTACTGGTATGCTTGTTGCTGTTCCTGCAGCGGCGGCTGTGGGCGTTTTAGTTCGTTTTGCTCTTCATACTTATCTTAGTTCTCAGATGTATTCGCGAAGTGGAAAGCCGGAGCCGCTCAAATGAATGGGAGAGAAACGCAACTATCTTTAAATTTCCCTTATGAACCGATTTTTCAATTTGATGATTTAGTCGTGACGGATAGCAATCGTATGGCTTTTCAGCTTATTGATCACTGGCCAAATTGGAGTTTACCTATTGCCGTTTTGGTTGGAAAAGAAGGATCTGGAAAAACGCACTTTTCAAGTATATGGCTGCAAAAAGCAAATGCATTCAGGATATCGCACAATAAAATTGATCAGGTTGTTTCTATGGCTTCTTTAGGCAGATCATTTTTAATAGAGGATATTGATGCAGAGGAAATTAATGAGACAGAACTTTTTCATTTAATTAACAGTGTTAAGCAGGCAAATGTTGATGCACGAAAAGCCACTTTATTGATGACGGCACGGACACTGCCTTCCGCTTGGAATTTAAAGTTAAATGATTTAAAAAGTCGTCTTAATTCAGTGATGTTCGTTGAAATTAATCAGCCTGATGATGCATTGTTAACAGCTGTTGCCTTTAAGCTTTTTTCTGATAGGCAGCTGATTGTGCATCCAGATATGGTTTATTATCTTATCAGCCGTTGTGAACGTTCTTTATTTTCATTGAATCGTGTTATTGATTCTATTGATCAGTTGGCGTTACAAAGAAAAAGCAAAATAACGCGTGCGGTTATTGCTAAAGTTTTGAATAGCAACAAAACGTAAACACTTCTTATCATGGCTTTACATATTCTCTCTTTTGATTGTTGTTTGAATATAAGGAAAAACAAGTCGTTTAAATTTTCTACTTTTTTATGTGTTTCATTTAAATGGCTTTGAGATTTGATTGGATGCGTATTTTTTTCGTCCTTGGGAGAATAGAAAAAGAGAGGAAAAAAACTGAATACAGCTGGATTTATATGAGTACAGTAGTGATATTATATTCCTTTTGGAAAAGTTTTGTAACATTTAAATAATGCATTCTGGTACAGTTGGAGTTTACTTAAAGCAAGATAAAATTATGGAATCTTTATAAAGAGGTTTTATATCAACTAGATGTTTGTACGGATGCTATTTTCTATTTTCGTCAATAAATATGTTGTTGGGGAGAAAAAATTTAAAAACGTTTTTTTGTAAAGAAATGCAACAAAATTGAAAAAAAATGTGTTTTTCTCTTGCACTTCTGTTGTGAAAATTTTAGGAGATGTTGTGTATTAAAATATTAAATGCCGGAGCGTAGCGCAGCCTGGTAGCGCACCTGATTTGGGATCAGGGGGTCGTAGGTTCGAATCCTATCGCTCCGACCATATTTGATAAGGTGTATGAGAATGACCCAGTTGGGTACGTGTGGTGAAAAACGATCATTCAAGCATTGTATAATTTGAAGGGAAAAGGCATGATCGCACGTATTTATAGTCCTGCTAAAACAGCTATGCAGTCAGGTAAGGGCAATACTGGCTTTTGGATTCTACAATATGAGCCGATAAAAGCAAAAATGCTAGAGCCTCTTATGGGGTACACGGCATCATCTGATATGAATAGTCAGGTAAGAATCCGATTTAATAGAAAGGAAGAAGCTATTGCTTTTGCACGCAAGAATGCTATCCCTTATCGTGTAGAAAAGACGCATATGTCGATTCGACGTGCTGTTTCTTATGCTGATAATTTTCGCAGTGATCGGCAGCAATCTTGGACACATTAAGTTAAAGATGCTATTTTGAATTGAGAAAATAATCAGTTGGGTGTTAGGTCCCGTAGCTCAGTTGGATAGAGCAACGGCCTTCTAAGCCGTGGGTCACAGGTTCGAATCCTGTCGGGATCACCATATTTAAGAAAATTAATTAATAGATAAAAAAGTTCGGAGGTTTCCCTTTTATTCTATTAATTTATTTTCTGTATACTCTGGTCTTTTTCATGTTTTTTATTGATGCTATTGCTATTTTTTATTAGCTGTTTGAGTATAAAGTGATGCCATGCTGTTTTCTGTCCAGCCAGAAAGTGTTTTAAATTGTGATACGGTAGCTCTTCGCATTTGCTTATTATATGTTACTGATTTTTAAATACATACTGCATTTCATGCTTTAGAAAACAAATTGCCAAAACTTTCTTTTACGCGCTTCTTTCCATTTTTCTAAAAATGAATGTGCTATTTCTTAGATGAAGTTCATTGCAGCTAACGCCGGTAAAATTTCAAAAAAATGCCTACTTTAAATTTTTTATGAATAATATTATTACGTTTTTCTCTATGATTTTTGGTAAGATTAATTTTTAAGGCATGATAGATTCCGTTTAGAAGTGTTTTATGGAATATTGAAGAATAAAAATAGCGTCTGTTTATGATGAGGTTTAGAGACCACTTCCCTTGAAAGATGAAGTGTATTTTCTTGTATAAAAAGATGCTGTGTATGTACGAACCAGATAAGATATTGTTTTTTTAATGCAATACAATTGTTGCTAATCTGATTTAATGTGGTTATCACTGTTTTTCAGAGTAGGGCTATAGATTTCTTATTTTTATAGGTTTAAGAATGTATGCTCTGTATTTATAGGTTATCTTGTATATATGCTATTTGAATTATGAATGAAGATGAATTGGATCTTAGAGTTAAGTTTTTAGATTTTGCGTTTATATTTCATTTCTTTCTTTATAGTTTGTATGTCATGTGAGAGCTATTTTAGTCTTGAATAACGATTACACTAAAATATTCGCGATAAGATCTGATGTTCTAAACGCATACAATTTAAGGTGATTATTGTTTCAATAGGAAGATCTCTGCCAAGAATAGAGCGCCATTGTATTGCATATTATACGCTTGTTTTAAAGAAACAGCCCTTAAAAGCCCATTTCACGCTGATGTTCGTGAATAGTATAGCGCTAAATCTATTGAGCATCATCATTTTTATGCTTATGAAGGAACAGGATGGTTCCATTTTTTAGCCGCCGATGTTGCGATAGAGCTTAGCTTTTGAGATCGTTATAGATATTTTCGTGTTTTCTTGTACAATTTTTATCCACATGTCAATCCTTCTTGTGACGTGCAAGAGAGATGGTTTTGATTGATTAACATAGAAGAGGTTTGAAATGAGAGAACTTTACAATATTTAGATTTTTCATTTAACATGTAATAAATATAGTTATAAATCAATGTGTTAATCGAATAAAAAACTTGTTTTTATCGTGTTTTTTACTTTTTTTGAATATTTCATGATAATCTGTTATTGGTAAACTTAAAGTACCGCTCTAAAAACCAAGTATTTTACGTACCGAAGAGACTGTTGTTATATCTAACTATTTTGACAACAGGTGTGCGTCAATAGAGAAGAAAGAATCAAAAAAATAGAGGATCGATCAGAAGATAAACAACGCTTTTTAGAAAAAAAGCTGATGTTTATCGAAAGAATTTTATAGTAAATCTTCTAAGCTATCGCAACTGAAATTGTTGTTGTATTTATGATGTTTTCAGATGGTTTATCCCGAGAGGCGTTATTAGAACTTAAAAAATATTAGAAATATCTTGCAGAGCATGCTCTTTATAGAGTCATCTTGCAAAGCCCTATTCTCTAAGCTCTATTTACGCATCCCATACCCTGAAAAGAATATGACAAAACAATAATTACTTATGGCATAAAATTGAATGGTGGGCGTGACAGGGATCGAACCTGTGACCCCTACGATGTCAACGTAGTGCTCTCCCGCTGAGCTACACGCCCATTCATCGATGTTGCATACACCATATAGAATGGCAAACGTCAATGTTTAATTTCATTTTCTCTTAAAACAGATGCAAATAACTTAAAAAATTATCTTTTTAAGCAGCAATAAGGATCTTTTCAACCTCATTGACGAGTTCACGTAAGTGAAATGGCTTAGAGAGAACTTTTGCATCAGGAGGAGCATCACTATTTGAATTGAGCGCAACCGCTGCAAAACCTGTAATGAACATTACTCGTAAATCAGGGTCAATCTCTGTAGCGCGTCGTGCAAGTTCGATTCCATCCATCTCTGGCATCACAATGTCAGTCAGGAGAAGAGAAAATGGTTCTTCTTGTAAACGTTCATATGCGCTAATACCATTATCGAAATCGGCGACTTCGTAGCCTGCACGTTCTAGGGCTTTTACGAGAAAGCGACGCATATCGTTATCATCTTCTGCGAGCAGGATTCGTTTCATGATTGTGTTCCAATGGCTCCATTTGTCAGGGTTTTTGCCGCATCAATTATACAATATAGAGTATTTATAAAAAAGATGGTAAAATACTCATAATTGAAATGAATGGCAAAATGGTTAATTCTTATATTCTTATTCAAAATACAGCATATTCGTTGTGAGTTGGTTAAATTCGAAATATATGTGATTTTGAAAAAAGAAGGGACGATCTAAAACTTTTAAGATGATTCATTGCTATTTTTCTTTTAAATTGTCTGTTTTCTATCAGAACTCTGTTAAAAAAATTATAAAAACCGTTACTGTAGCGATTGCTTATATCGAAAAATAAGTAGAATATTATGTTAATTTGTTGTTTTTAAAAGGTTATCCTAAAAAATAGAATTTTTATAGAGATTTGCAAATGAATATTATAAACGGTGTTTATTTGTAGAGTTATTCTTTGAATGGATAAAAATATTATTTTTTATATAGATTATAAAATTACCACTTAATAATATATCAAAAATAGTATTTTGATGTCTTATTTATAAAAGATATATCATGATGTATTAAGATAGATTTGTTATATTTATTTTATTAAATTAGCTTATTGTAATGATGTATTTTATATAGTCGTTATTTTTGTTATGAGTTGTGATGAATATTTTTTCATGCCTTGTCTGTAAAATCTATAAAACGAATCATATGAGTGGCTAGAAGATGGAATCATTATATAAGGAGTATTGATAAAATGATGGCTCTCATAGAAATCTTCGCTTTTGGTAGAGCAAAATGGAAGTTAAGGTTTCGTATTATTTTATAGATATATTATCGGGGATAAATGCATCAAATGCAGCCCAGAATTGCTTTTTATAGTCTTCGTTATACATGATTGTATCAAGTTCAGCGCCTGTAATGGTAATACTTTCTGTCAGACGTGTGTGTTGGCATAATTGCCGCACTTCAATGTTGTTGGTAAGATTGTTTTGATTGGCGAGAATAAAGAGTGTTGGGATTTGTAAGTGTCCATGGCGGATATTTTTTTTCACAGAATCAATTGCATTAAATACTGATGCCATCCATCGGGATGTTGGGAGTGTAGAGGAAGGAAATGGCCCTTGATACATATGCCCCAATTGTATGTTTTTGAGGCTTGTTTTTTTAAATTTTTTTCCATCCTTCGCTGGTATAAAGCCAAGACCTATATCAGAAAGAAATTGTGTTAATTTATGTTGAAAACCATTCGTTCTATGGCCGAATGGAGCAAAAGTGGGAGAAACACAAAGCAATCTATTAAATTGGTGATTAATGAGATCTAATCCGCTAAGGGCTATCAATCCTCCCATACCATAGGTGAGCATAGAGTAAGGTGGGGGACAATTTTGATAAACAACATTTTTAAGAAATTCATATAAGTCATTAATATCATTATTTATATCAAAGTAATAATGGCGGCTTTTTTTTCTTGTTGTGAGGGATATTTTTTTTTGATCAAACCAGTCAAATATTGCTGTATGAAAACCGCGTTTAGAAATTTCTTTTATGGGTAAAAAATATGCTTCTAAAGCATTTGCGTTGCTTTCAAGAATAACAATTGTTCCCTTAGATTGTTCTACCTCAGGATATGTTATTGCAAAGCGAATTTCACGATCTGTTGCTATTTTAAGGATACGATAATGAATATGAGGAGGAGTGGAATCCCAGTCTATGGGATAAAGAGGTGTTTTCAATTGAAATCCTTTAAGTGTATTTGCCGCTGAACACAACGTAAGATAATGAGAGAACTTTGATATTTATGTAATGATGAAGAAGGATTAAGAAAGGGGTAAGTTGTTTTTTTAATAGTTTTTATCAATTCAGGGACAAAAGAGTTGAAATAAGAGAAAACAATTACCAGATAATACAGTGTGGTTGCCATGATGGAGCCGCGGGTTCACAGGAAAGTTCGCCATGGGAATTTTGTGAATCAATTATAAATTATAGTCGCTCTAAAGGAGGGCAGTATTATGCGTCAAGTTGATTTTTCACCATTTTATCGTTCCACAGTAGGTTTTGATCATCTTTTAAACTGGTTTGATTCAAGAACACAACCAGAAGAAGTTTCTTCTTACCCCCCTTATAATATTGAACGTTTAACTGAAGATTCTTATAGAATTTCTATGGCTGTTGCTGGTTTTTCTCAAGATGAAATTGATATTGAAACGCATTGTAATCAGCTGATCGTTAAGGGAGACAGAAAGCCTGAAAAGAGTGATGAAGAACAAGAATTTCTTTATCGAGGTATTGCTTCGCGTGCTTTTGAACGGCGGTTTCATTTGGCTGATCATGTGAAAGTTATTGGGGCAGAGCTTGGAGATGGGCTTCTTCATATTCAGCTTAAAAGGGAAATGCCTGCTGAATTAAAACCAAAAAAGATAACCGTACAGATGTTACCATCCATTATAAAAAATGATAACAACGGCATTATCGCATAAAGAAAATTTAGAAAATATAAGAAACAAATAATTATAAATTTTTTAAAGAATAACCTAACGCGAGGCAAAGCTCTCGCGTTTCCTGTGTATTTTCGTAAGAACGAAGTCGATTCTCATAAAAACGATCTCTTTCAAATTGATGACAAAAAAATTATTGCACATTATTTTACGTTAAAGAAAAAAATCATGGATGTGCAATTGAAATAAAAAAAACTCTAAATAAGCTTTTTACAACGTTTTAAAAATGGTCGGAGCGGCGGGATTTGAACCCACGACCCCTTGACCCCCAGTCAAGTGCGCTACCAGGCTGCGCTACGCTCCGAATCCGTGTGAAACGATTAAATGACTGTTTCTTTAAAGGCAAGAGAAAAAATAAATAGAACAAAATCTAAAATGCTCTTACACTTATAACTTTTGAAAGTAAAAAATTCTATCCAATCAATATATTGTTATTTATCCAAGATAAGCCACGAATCTGTAAAGTTCTCCCCTATCATTAAATTTTGAGTTTTTTGTGAAGAGAGAAGATTTATGATTTTAGGGGTATTGGGGAAAGAAAGGAGTGCTAATACGTGCGGGAGGTATATTTTCTTTATCTCAGAAGCCATAAAAAACGAATATTTCCAATATGTTATAATTAAATATATGGCATTGAAACATTTTCTTTTGTTTATAGTTTGTAGGGTAGAGGTATTTTGCTTTTTATGGGGACAAAAAATTGTAAACTCTAGATTGCACAATAAAACATCTCATTTTATGAAGATACATTTTTATTCCAATAAATTTTTATCTCAATAAGAAGGTGAGAATGTTTTGATTTATGTCTTGTTGTTTTTCTTCTAAAATACCAGATAGAATATGGTAGGGGAAAAACGTTTAAAGTGTCTATTGGAGTCAAGAAAAGAGTAAACGATGAGTCGTGTTTCAGTAATAAATTTAACACAAGCTGCTGTGAATCGTGTGAAAGCGATTATGGATGCAAAAGATGCACGAGGTATTCTCGTTGGGGTCAAAAAAGGTGGTTGTGCGGGGATGGAATATACAATTACTCTCGTCAAAGAAGAGGGGATGGATGCGGATGTTGTTGAAGTGAATGGTGCTCGTGTTTTTATCGCGCACGATGCGGTATTATTTTTATTAGGAACACAGATGGATTATGAAGTGACAACGCTTCGTTCTGGTTTTGTTTTTAAAAATCCTAATCAAGTTTCAGCATGTGGGTGTGGCGAGTCGGTAGAACTTCGTCCTGTTTCTCAAGAACAATATAAAACGAATCAAGTTTCGTGATATTATCCAAGCTTAGAAAAATTATCATTGCGTAATTCTAGGAAGTTTTTTCTTTTTGGTAGACGAAATTTGATATTTTTTATCGTTCATTTTTGGCTTGTTTCCAAAGTGCTTCCATTTCATTTAAGGATGCGTTAGTGAGTGTTTTAGATTGAATGGATAGCTTTTCTTCAATATAGGCAAAACGATTTCGGAATTTTGTATTTGTTTTTTTTAATGCTTTTTGTGAATCAATTTCTAAGTGGCGTGCGAGATTAAGAAGAATAAAGTAGAGATCTCCAAACTCTTCTTCTATTTCTGATTTTTTTTTATTTTTGATAGCTTTTTTGAGCTCTTCGAGCTCTTCTTCTATTTTTGCAAAAATTTTATCATTTTCTTGCCAATCAAAGCCCACTTTAGCTGCAGCTTCTTGTAAAGCAAGAGCCTCTTGATTTGCAGGCTGGATTGATTTTATTTTTGCAAGAATGCTTAAATTATTATTTTTTTCTTCGCACAATCTCTTTTGTTTAGCTTGTTCTTCTTTTTTTATATATTCCCATTCTTCTTTTATAAAACCTCGTTTTTTTTGCTCGGCATTTCCAAAAACGTGAGGATGGCGGCGAATCATTTTTTCCGTGATTGCATAAATGACATCTTCAAAAGTAAAGCTGCCTTCTTCTTGGGCAATGGTCGCATGATAAATAACCTGTAAAAGAAGATCACCAAGTTCTTCACAGAGATCTTTACGGTTTTTTCGTTCAATAGCGTCGATGACTTCGTAAACTTCTTCGAGCATATAGGGTATGAGAGATTCAAAAGTTTGTTTTTTATGCCAGAGACAACCACTATCAGGATTTCGTAGGGTAGTGATAATTGCAGTGAGATCTTTGATATCTTTTGAGGCTAACATTTGTACTTCCTCTATAATCAGTAGAGCTTATGTTAGATATCCCAACGTCTATGTAACCATGTCCATTGTTCGGGATATTCACGAACCCAACTTTCAACAATATCATTTAATTTTTGCGTAGAAGCAGCGATATCGATATCATTTTTTTCATCACGTGGAAGTTCTACATGCTCATATAATTCTAAACGATGCCGTCCTCCAGGAAGACGAATACAACGTGCTGGATAAATATCACAGTTATATTGTCGCGCAAGCTTTATAATTAAGGGATTTGTTTTAAGGGGTCTGTTAAAAAATGTTCCCATGATACCGCGGCGAAATTTTTGATCAACAAGTATACCAACATTTTTACCTTCTGCTAATTTTCCTGCTAATGCCCACGCTGCACCAGCTTTTGAGGGAACAAGATGTCCCATAGAAGTTTGTCGTGCTTTAAGGACTCGTTTGGCAACATAAGGGTTATTGGGTGGTCTAAATAATACCGTAACATTCAGATCAAAACTTTGTGCGCAGATAGGGAGAAGTTCAAAATTTCCAGTATGCGCTGTGAAAAAAATATGAGGCTTTTTTTCATTTTTTAATCGTTCAAAGATTTCAACTCCTTTAACCTCAATAAAGCCTGGCTCGTTCGCATGAGGATCAAAATCAAAAATTTTATCAAGAAAAATATATTCGGCTAGGAAGCGTCCTATATTTTCCCACATTTCTATTGCAATCGCATAACGTTCTTGCTCTGTTTTTTCTGGATATGCTCTCCTAAGGTTTTCAAGTGTTATTTGATGACGATGTACGAGGGGACCGATTTTTTTTGCTAACCAAGAAAAAAAAGAAATTCCCATTTTGGCTGGAAAGCATTTTAGAATAAATAAAGAACCAAAGAGCAGATATGCCCATAATAAGTAGGATACTTTTTTAGCTATAACTTTAATACAATATATGAGGTTTTTAAGAGAAAGCTTTATCATGATTTAATTGATTTTAAGAATAATTTTACCAAAAATATCACGGCTCTCCATTCGTTTTAAAGCAGTATCCATTTCATCAAGACTAACAATTGTATCAATGACAGGATGTACGACTTTTTGTGCCATTTTTTGCATGGCATTTTTCATATTTTCCATACGACAGCCAAATGAACCGAATATCTTAAGTTGTTGCTGGAATAATTGCATGAGATTTATTGGTGCTGAAACACCAGAGGTAGAACCGCAAGTCACTAAGCGTGCCCCTTTTTTCATACACAACAGAGAACCGTTCCATGTATCAACACCAACATGCTCGAAAACAACGTCAACCCCTTTTTTTTGGGTTAATTTACGCACCACACCTTCAAAACGATCTTTACGATAATTAATCACATGATCTGCTCCAAGAGACTGTGCTTTTGCAATTTTTTCATCTGAACCTACCGTTGTGATAACAGTACATCCCATATGTTTTGCAAGTTGAATGGCTGCAGAACCAATACCGGAACCACCAGCTTGTATTAGGATTGTTTCTCCTGCTTGTAGTTTTGCATTATCGAAAAGCATATGTTCGACGGTACCAAAAGTAATTGGAGCAACAGCGGCTTGCAATTCATCACATTGGGGAGGGGCTGGAACCAATAAACGTGCTGGTAAATTGACAAGCTCACAAGCAAATCCATCAAGATGAAAACCATAGATGCCTTTTACATCGGTGCAAAGATTATCCCGTCCTTCTTGACAAGCTTGGCATACTCCACAGGTTTTTGCACCATAAATTGAGACAATTTGTCCAAGTTGGAGATTTTTAACGCTATCTCCTACTTGTATAATCTCACCAGAGGCTTCTGCACCAATAATGAGAGGCATTTTTCTTTTCACAAATGCCATGCCACGCCATCCCCATACATCAATATGATTAAGAGCAACAGCTTTTATCCGCACTGTTACTTCATCTGATCTAGGTGAAGGTGGGGGGGGAATATTGGTGATTTCAAGCCGACGATCATCGAAGAGTTGCAGTGCACGCATTATTATCCCCTTAAATATACATTACTAGGTTAGTGTTATAAAATTTTATTCTATAAAGGATTATCCTTTATAGGCTGTGATAACAAGACTCGTATTTTGACCACCAAATCCAAATGAGTTTGACAAAACCACATTGACTTTGGCTTTACGGCTATGATGAGGAACAACATCTAAAGGGATAGCAGGGTCAGGATTATCGTAATTTATTGTAGGTGGAAGTATTCCCGATTGAATGGTCAAAAGCGAAAAAACAGCTTCTATGGAACCAGCAGCCGTTAAGGTATGCCCAATCATTGATTTATTAGAAGAAACTGGAATATGCTCTAAAATGTCACCGAAGACTGTCGATAACGCAAGATATTCCATTTTCTCATTTTCAGGTGTTGAGGTTCCATGGGCATTAATATAGTCAATTTCATGGATGGTTATTTGTGCATCATTTAAGGCTTTGCGAACGGATCCAATGGCTGGTGACGCATCGGGTTTTGAACGTGTACGATGAAAGTCATCGGCTGTTTCTCCACAGCCTGCTAAAATTCCTAAAATTTTAGCATTACGGTTTAAGGCACTTTGAAGAGATTCAAGAACAAGAGCGCCTGAGCCTTCTGCCATAACAAATCCATCTCGATCTCGACTGAAGGGTTTTGCTGCTTTTTCTGCAGGTTCATTCTGAGTGGAAAGAGCAGAGAGTAATGAAAAGCGAATGAGAGATTCCGCTGAAACTGATCCATCTGTTGCAATGGTAAGAGCGCGATTTGTTTCTCCTCGTCGAATAGCTTCAACACCTAATTGAATTGCTGTTGCACCAGATGCACAAGCCGTGGAAAGTGTAATAGGAAGTCCCTTTGTGCCAAACGTTTTTTGCAGTTTTTCTGCAATTGCACCAAATTGTGTGGTTTCAAAAAGTTCCTCATGAAGTTTATGCTGACAGATTTTAAGAAGATGTGCATAAGAAGGCTTATTATTGAATTCTTCCTCTTGATCAAGACTAAAACGTGCTTGCCATTCAAGTTCAACAGGAGGCGCAGCTAGAAAGAGTGGTCCATTAAAGTTTGTTTTATCAAGAGCAGCTTGTTCTAAAGCTTCTTCTGCAGAAAGATGTGCAAGCTTTTCAGAAAGAGCCGAAGCACCAAGCTTACTTTCTTTGAGAAAATCAATTGTTCCAGCAATATATGTCTTTAATCCTTCAACAGGAAAACGTGTTATTTTGTGGATGCCGCTTACACCGCTTGTTAATTTTTGCCAATTTTCATGTTTTCCTTGTCCTAGTGATGTAACAACGCCAGCTCCAGTTATGGCTACAAGTGGACGTCCAAAATGATCATGATATTTCACGATAAAAAATTCCCCCCTCAAACAGCTGTAAGACGTACGATACCTTCAGCTCTTTTTATACCAATAGTTGTAACAAATATTTCATGTACTTCTTTAGAAAAAGGTTTTTCCTGAGGACTTAACGCTGGAAAGCAGTATTTTTTTTCAATTGAAAGCGCTGCAATGGCAAGTGCTAAAGGAAACTGTGCTTCTCGCATATAACCGAATAATGTTGTAATGCCGCGGTAAGATAGATTAGCATCCTCAAGAGCATTTTGTTCTGCTTTTGTTGCTTCGTGAGAACCTGAGGCTGCTGAAATGGCTAAGGAATCTTTTGCCCCCACTGTTTTCAACATTTTTGCAATTGACTCCTTAAGCGGCGTTTTAGTTCTATCTGTTTGGTCGGTAATAATTTGGCTAATTTCAGCATAAGCACGTGCATTACGTTTTTTTGCATGTTCTCCACTTTCAAGAACCAGAAAAACACCACCAGAACCGGTGATAATACCACCACCAGGATGAATTTCACGATCCCACACTGGGCTCCATCCATTATGAGTAAAAAGCCCCCCAAGCTCATGGGACAACAACATATCATAACTTTGTGTATTATAGGAACTTCCTACAAGAGCATGGGTACTTTGTCCTGATTTAATACGAGCTACAGCAATTTGAAGTGCAGAAAGTCCACTGCCTTCTTCTCCCATAAATGTGCGAGATGATCCAGTGACTTTATGAACGATTGAAATGTTTCCTGCCAGAAGATTTGAAAGTTGAGCCAAAAATAATGTTGGACGAAGTTCAGTTGAAAGCGCAACATTTAACATAGTATCATGATCCGTGACTGCGCGCGCTTTAGAAAGAATCTGTGTATCAACAGTAATATCACGTTCTCCTCCACTTGCTGCTACGATCATGTCCATTGTTGACGTGAATTGTTCATTATTTTTCATGTCGGCATCTTCAAGAGCAAGACCAGCCGCATAGGTACCAAGACGTTGCCATGTTCCCATTTGCCGTTGATCACTTTTTTTGGGAATTTGTAAACTCCAATCAACTTCAGGCAATTTATGAACTGTGTAGGGCGAAAAAGTTGTACAATCTAGGTTTGGTGTACAGATTGGATCATTTAAGAGATTCCAATGTTGTTCAGTTCCTTCCCCCAAAGAACTTATGATGCCTATACCAGTAATGAATACAGATTGATCATGCATAGTGAAAAAATTACTCCGCCTGTTTTAAGGCAACGAGATCATCAATTTTTTCACAAAGGTTTTTAAGAACAAAGTATTCTTCTGTAGCAACTGTACCTTCATTGACTTTTTGCGTCCATTGTTCCAAGGGAACTTTTATTCCGAAAGCTTTATCAATAGCGAAAACAATATCAAGAAAATCAAGACTGTCGATTCCCAAATCATCAATTGTATGACTTTCAGGTGTGATTGTATTGCGATCAATTTCACTGATTTCTGCAATAATATCAGCAACTTTATCAAACGTGGAAGGCAATGTAAGGATTCCTTATTATAGAGTTAGTAAATTCAAAATACATTTAATATTATTCTTCTAGCCTTTTTTCTCTTTAAAAAAAAGCCTTAATCCAAAATATAATTGTCTTTTCTATAGAGAAAAGAGCTTTACAGTATGTGAAATACTATACCTTAATATTTAAAAAACTTTGAAGTTTTATTGCATATTTATTTTACGGATTTATTTTTTCGATTTGCTGCAAGGACGGCAAGCGCTGTTATATTAACAACGCCTCGTGAAGTTACTGAAGGCGTTAGTATATGGGCGGGACGTGCCGCCCCTATTAAGATAGGACCAACATGAAGTGCATTTGTGAGGCTTTTAACAGTGTTGAGCGTGATGTTGGCTGAATCAAGTGTTGGAAAAACAAGCAAATTCGCTTCACTTTTGAGACGAGAATTAGGAAAAACACGATCACGAAAAACTTTGGAAAGGGCAGCGTCACCATGCATTTCACCATCTGCTTCTAAATGAGGGTGTAATTTAGCAAGAATTTCTGTTGCACGTCGCATTTTATGCGCACTTTCTGTGTTTTTAGAACCAAAGTTTGAGTGTGATAATAAGGCTGCTTTGGGTGTTATTCCAAATGCTTCAACTTCTTGAGCTGCTAATACAGTCATTTCAGCGATTTCTTCTGCAGAAGGATTTTCATTGACGTAAGTATCTGTGAGAAAAAGAGTGCGCTGTTGAGAGATAAGCAAACTCATAGCAGAAAAACGATGAACATGAGGATCAAGTCCGATGATTTGTTCAATCAATTCAAGTTGACGTTCAAAACGTCCTTCTAAGCCGCAAATCATCGCATCTGCTTCTTCACGCATGACGGCAAGGGCAGCAATAGCGGTTGTTGATGTTCTCACAACTGTTTTTGCCATTTCAGGTGTAATGCCACGTCTTCCTGTATAATGAAAAAATAAATTAACATAATCACGAAAACGTGGATCATCTTCAGGGTTTGTTAATTCAAAATCTATATTAGGGCGAATTTTTAAACCAAAACGTTTTAATCTTGCTTCTACGACATGTGGACGGCCGATAAGGATAGGTGTTGCTGTTTGTTCTTCAATAACAACTTGTGCTGCGCGAAGGACACGTTCATCTTCACCATTGGCATAAATGACACGTTTACGTTTTGCTGTTTTTGCGGCTGCAAAAACAGGTTTCATTGTTAAACCAGAAAGAAAGACAAATCGATTGAGAGTATCATGGTAGGCTTCCATATCTTCAATGGGACGAAGTGCAATACCCGTTGCCATTGCTGCCTTAGCAACAGCAGGAGCAATACGCAGTATTAAACGCGGATCAAAAGGAGAGGGGATCAGATAGTCTGGTCCAAAATTAGGTGGTTCTTTTGAGTATGCACGGGCTACAACATCTGAAGTTTCTTCACGAGCAAGGGCAGCGATCGCATGAACAGCAGCCATTTTCATTTCTTCATTAATTGCAGTCGCACCTACGTCTAATGCACCACGGAAGATATAGGGAAAACAAAGGACATTATTAACTTGATTGGGATAATCAGAGCGCCCTGTGCAGATCATTGCATCGGGTCGTATAGAATGTACTTCTTCAGGCATAATTTCTGGTAGTGGATTAGCCAGCGCTAAAATGAGTGGATTTTGAGCCATTCTTTTAAGATATTCAGACTTTAAAACACCACCCGCCGATAAGCCTAGAAAAATATCTGCATCATCAATAATATCAGATAAAGTTCGTGCGTCAGTTTTTTGTGCGTAATTGACTTTCCAACGATCCATAAGGGTTTGGCGGCCTTCATAAACAACGCCCTCTAAGTCACTAAGCCAAATATTTTCAACTTTTGCTCCAAGACGGAGCAAAAGATTAAGACAAGCTAGAGCGGCCGCACCTGCACCTGAGGTAACTATTTTGGCATTTTCAATTTTTTTCCCCGAAAGATTTAAGGCATTTAATACAGCTGCAGAAACAATAATGGCCGTTCCATGTTGATCATCATGAAAAACTGGAATATTCATCTTAGCGCGCAGTTTTTCTTCGATTTCAAAACATTCAGGAGCCTTAATATCTTCAAGATTAATGCCACCAAATGTAGGTTCTAAGGTCGCTACCGTTTGTACCATTTGTTCTATATCAGATGCATCAATTTCAATATCAAAAACATCAATATTCGCAAATTTTTTGAATAAAACGGCTTTGCCTTCCATAACTGGCTTTGAAGCGAGTGGGCCAATGTTTCCTAAACCAAGAACAGCCGTTCCATTTGATATAACAGCGACTAAATTAGAACGAGACGTATATTGAGCAGCAAGTTTGGGATCTTCATGAATTGCAAGACATGGTGCCGCAACACCTGGGGAATACGCAAGAGCTAAATCACGTTGATTATCAAGAGGTTTTGTTGCTTGTATTTCCAACTTTCCAGGTTTTGGGTGTTGGTGATAAAAAAGTGCAGCATTGTCAAGTTCAGCTATTGGTGAACTGAAATCATTATTTCGTTCTTTAGACATTTTTATGATATCCAAGTTAGTGTATGTTTATATGAGGTTTCATCTACGATAAGGTTTTGTCCACTAATAGATCCTCATTTCTCTGAATATCAAAATGCATGAGCATGAGCAAATTCTTCTGGATCGTAAAACCAGTTTGATGTTTCTTTTCATTCGTGTGCATGAATAATTATCATTGATAATAGCACGTTTTTTTCTTTCCTTAATAAAACGCGTAAAAATTGGTGAGTCTACAAACAAATAATACTTACGAATGATTACCTTACCAAGCCATTATTTTTTTTGCAATGCTTACAAAATAAAGAAAGAATAGCGTTTATGATTTATTTCATCCGCTTTTTATAAAATATATATTTCATTTAAAATTCTATACGTAGTTATAAGAAATTTTAAAATAATAATTTTAATGTTTTGAACGTTATAAACTGTTTGTTCACCTATTTATAAGGAGATGGAAACGTTAAAAATGGAAGTTATATTGTTTCATTGAATTGTTAATCGTTTAGAGCTGTATTTTTTATATACTGACAAGTATGTGTTTTAATAAACGAAGATATCACTAAAAAAACTGTTATTGCGCATTTTGTACATGATTCAGATATTCCATATAACGCATTCCTTTATAATTTAGAAGTAAATATCTCGTATGCTGAATAAAAAATATTTACTTACATATTTCAAGCGAGAGTAATATGTGGATAAAAAACCTTTAAAAAAGAAATAGAGATATTTCTTATGAACTGTTTTACTAAAAAGCACAAAAATTTTGAGAATTAGCAAATAAAATAATATTTACCAGTTTTGTCTCTTTATGAAGCTATGAAA
Organism: Bartonella gabonensis; assembly: GCF_903679515.1. GTDB lineage: Bacteria > Pseudomonadota > Alphaproteobacteria > Rhizobiales > Rhizobiaceae > Bartonella > Bartonella gabonensis. The sequence continues at coordinate 35,916 of NZ_CAHOYM010000001.1, read as the reverse complement.
AATAAAAGGCTTAAGGGAAGGATAAAGAAGTAGCAAGTATGCTTTATTATTTTTAGAATGATAAGCTGTTTGATAGCTCATTATGCTTTTTTAGGGGTATTGCTGAGGTTATCAAAGAAAAACGCATGAAAATTATCAGTCTTTGAAGTTAAAGCTCCAGTTAATCGCCAACCACTCTATTATCAAGCAATGAAGACAACTGGAGAGAGAAAAGTGGAAAAATATTTTCTCCACTTTTCTTATTGTCTATTGAATTCGTCCACTTGCATGAGCAAGCATGGTATAAACTTTTCCTGTATCTGATATCAGGTATTTGCGAACTGAGTTAGAAAAACCAGAATTCCGCGATATATCACGTAAGAGCTTTTCGAAATCCGCAACATATTGATTCACTGAACGTTGAAACTCAAAATCGCTCATATATTTTTTCTTAATCATTTCAAATATTGTTCTACCATTCAAGGTATAAAGACGTTCCGTTACGATATTTTCTTGTCCGCGTTGATAATGATCCCATAGCTCAACAATGGCATTGTGATTAATAGCTTGCACTATACCCGATGCTAACGCATTAAGAGAACTGTTTGTGGGACGTTGTTTGCTTTGCACAGACGTTAAAACAGCATCATTTGGAGTTTCATCATAAAATGTTTCTTCACGTGAAGCTCTTTCTAAGAGATTTGACACCCATTTATTTGGTCTTTTTTTGCTTTGATCTTGTTGCAAAACAGGTTTAGGAGGTATGATCTTTTTAATGAACTCAGGGGAATTCTCACTTCTTTTATTAAGCATTGATGATGTAGAAAATGCCGATGTTAACTGTTCTTTTGCGCTCTTTTGATCCTGTTGTATAACACTGACGAGATCTTTTAATGCTGTAATTTGTTCATTCAAAGCCGTGCGAATTGTTTGCGTTGTTTCTTTTGTTTTTTCTGGAAGTTTCTTAGCATTTTCATGAATATCATTATTCATTTTTGAAAGCTCTAAACGAACTTCATCTGCGGAGCGACGTATATCTTCTGCTGCTCCTGAAAAACGCGTTGATGCTTCATTAATAAGCCTATTAAGGGATTGTTGGAATGAATCTGTGGCGTTACGCGCATTTTTATCAGAGCGTTCAAGAGCTAAGTTTAAGATTTTTTCATAATGCTCAATCATTTGATTAATTTCATGAGACTTTGAAACAAGGGCATTGCTTAATACAGAAAGCGTATTATGTTTTTCTTCAAGTGTTGTACTCAGTGAATTTTCAGATTGTTCAAGAACGTGAATAGTTTGGGAAAGTGTTTTTGCATGTTCACCAAAACTACTCGTTATATGATTAATTTGTTTAAAGGTGTTGTTTGAGAGTCCTTGCAGAATTTCAATATTATTATTAAGTGCTTGATTTGAGGCTGATAAACGCTCTGCTACTTGGTTTGTGTTGCGGAAAAAATTATTCGTAGTTTTATTAAACTTACCATCAATATTTTGAACGGCTGATAATAAAACATTACTATTTTCCTGGAAGCTGTAAATTGATTGATTCAACTGTTTTAAGATGGATGAGACATTATTAACAAGCTCTTCCTTCATAGCCGTTACAGTTTGAAGTGTTTCAGAGTTCGCTTTATTCAAGCTATTCACTAAAGATTCATTATGTGCATAAATTCTTTGTTCAGCATCTTGTGTGGAGAGAGAGAGTTGTTCACCGATATGCTGCGTTAAAGAATCAATTGATTCTGTTGTACTTTGCGCTGCTTGATTTAAGTAATTTGTCAGCTCTGTTATTTTTCCAACATGTTCTGAAATTTGTGTTGCTGTCTGATTCTTTGCATCTTCCAGACGGCTTGTTACATCAGAGAGCTGATGTCCTAAATTATTTTTAAAATTTTGCATAGAATGATGAAAAGCATCACAACGTTCATTAAGGACTTGCTCTATTGCTATTGTTGATGTGTGAATTGTTTCATTCAATAATGCTTGTGCATTATGACTGGCTGTTGCAAAAGCTTCGACAGTATGCGCTGTTTGTTCAGACAGAACGGACAGAACTTGTTCACTGGTGTCATAAACTGTTTTCTTAACGTTTGATACAATGCGATTGCCTGACTCTGAGAGAATATTTTCAGCTTGTGAGGTAACATTCGTAACAGATGAAAGAATTTGTTCACCCGTAGAAGAAAGAATATCAGAAGCTTTTATAATCTTATTATGAAGATTATCTGTGACTACATTAACAGAATCTTCTAAGCTAATACGCATATTGTCAACACTGTTTTCCAGCGCTTGTTGAATTACCTGACTTTGCTCATTACTAAGCATGAGAGACGTTTTTAACGTGTCAGAACGTTCCTCAATAACAGATGTTTGCATATCAATGGCTTCACAGACTTGGCTAAGTTTTTCAGATAATGTTTCCTCTAGCGTTGTTGTCCGTTCAAAAATTTTGTGTGCATGACCTTCTAAATTTGTATCGAATGATTCCATACGCGTTTCAAGGTTTTCAAAGAAAACGCCACTTGATTGAGAGAGCGTGTTCTTTAAAATTTCGGCATGGCTTTCAAGGCTTTTGATATGATCTTGAACCGTTTCAGTAATGTTTTTATTATTAGCGATAATTGCGCTCTCAACTAAATCTATTTGTTGTTTCAATGCAACATCGACACGTATATCACTTTTTGCGATGAGGTTATGGATTGTTTCCATGCGTTGCTCGAGTGTGCGTGCTTGATCAGCAAGAACTTCATTGAGAGAAAAACTATTGATGGCTAAAGAGTCACGCAGAGCATCAGCACGAATATCAATATTCCTCGCCTGTGCTTCTAAAGCATTTTGCGTTGTATTGCAGCTTTGTACAATGACTTCTTGTAGTTTGTCAGTGCATTGAATGATATTTGCAATATGATTTTCAGCTTGTTTGTCAACGACTTGAGCATTGTCAGTCAAAACTTTTTCAATATGAGAAGTATTGTGGACCAAGACATCGATCTGATTTCTTAATGCATCAGCGATTTTATTCTTCTCGTTATCGAGCATGTCTGCCATAAGAGCTCGTTGATCAGAAAGTTGCAATTTAAAATCTTGTGAACGCTCTTTTATAATATCAACAATGGCATTGTCGACATGTTGAATTTCTTCTCTCAGATTTTCTTTGCTTTTATCAATTGCAGACAGAATAGCTTCACGTCCATTTGTAAATGCATGAGTAATGTCTGCTGTTTTTTCTTGGAGGTTTTCATTTATTTTCAAGACATGAGCTTCTAAAAAGTTACCAAGTTTTTCAGCATTATCCTCTAAAGCTTGACTGCGTTCTATAAAAGAATCAATAATGGAGTTACTGTGTTCTTTAAGAGAGAGATCAACTGTTGCTAAACGTTGTTCAAAGGCTCCAATTGCTTGCGAGGTTACGTTATCAAATTGAGAAGAGAGTTTATGTGCTTGGTCGTCAAGCTTTAAGATTTTCTCATCAAAATTTTGTAGAGATTGACTATTACGATCAATAAGAGCTTTATCTAAGGCTTTAAACTTTTCATCGACAGCGTGCAAAGTTTGATCTGTTATTGCTTGTATATGTGTTGCAATTTTAGCAGCATGCACTTCTGCTTTTGCTGCTGTTTCATGAAAGGTTTTTTCTATTTGTTTCTCATTATGATCAAATCGTTTTGCAAAATCATCAAAGTTTTTTCCTAATTCATCGAAAAGTTCTGTGTTCTTCTGCTGAATTTGTGTTGTTGTTTCGTTAAATTTTTTAACAAGCTGATTTGTTACACCATCACCGGCATAGGAAAGTTTTTCAACAAGGTCTTCACCTTGTTTTTGTAAAGTTTGAGAAAGGGTTTGTGCAAGCTTTTCAACATTGGTTACAATTTTAGAGGTCACCAAGCCAAATTCATTGCTCAGTTGTTCTTGGGTTCCTTTAATTGTTGATTGTACGCGATCGGCGTGATTTAAAATGGCGATGCGTTCATTACTCAATTCTTTGATGAGTGTGTGAATGCGTGATTCATTCTCAGCATAAGCTTGTTCTAGGTTGTGAACTTCACCTTGTATGATTGCTTCAAGTTCAACAGCACGTCCAAGGGTACGTTCAATACCTTCGTTCATTGCCGCTACTTCTTCACGAATGGTTTGCCCTATAGCAATAGCTTGTTTTTCAGATAAATGTTGTGGCTCACTAAGGCGTTGTGCAGCATTTGTCATAAGAAGAGCAATATTATGCAATTCGTTCGAACGTTTTGTTAATTGAGTAACGCCCCAAGATATAAGGATAGGAATTGCTGTTCCGGTCGCTACAGCCAGTCCTGTTGGGGATGTCACAAAAGTGCTGATATTGGACAATGAGCTTAGTCCGGCAGGGGCGAGCTTATGCGCAATAAAAGCCCCCCCTGTTGCCCATAAAGCACTAAGCGCTGTTGTATACCAATAGATTCGAGAGGAAGAACGTTGCTTTAAGAGTCCAAAATTTACAGGGGTTGTTATATCATCATTTGCAGGAAGAAGTTTTGTCGACAACAATGTGTTGTGAACTGTCCCTCCTGAAATATCAGTTGAAGGTTTTGGAGCAAAAAGCTGTCCAACAACGGATTTGTCAATAACAGCATCATCATGAATATTAGAGACAAAAGTTGAAGGACCGTTTTCAGCAAAAAATTCCTCTTCTGCCATTGCAATTTTTTGAATCAAATCATCGACATTAACAATATTTTCAGAATTATTGGATGATATCGTTTCAAATGCTGTGTCATCAAAATCAAAGTTCATTGCTTTTGTGAGGGCTTCTTCAACTTCAACTTCAAATGTTTGCAATTTGGTTCTGCGTGCCATACTTGCCTCGTACTCTTACAGACGGGAAAAAGGGATACGTCCTATTCCACATAATTTCTGCATACTAGCTGTTAATTATTTAGAAAGGAATATGCTGAGAGCAAAAAATGTGAAAACTTATCAAAATAAAGTTAACGCGGTATCTTATACTCTGTTTAAAAAGGTATAAAATATAATAAAAACAATTTATTATTTGATTCTAACAAAAACAAAAATGTTGTTTACAACTTGTGATTATAAAAAGCTTTATTAACCTATTTTTTTGAAAGGACAATTTAATGGCACTTAATATCTTCATGTTAAAAAAACAGTGTGGTGTAAATGCGTTTTTGAATATCAATGATCGATAATCAATGTTGTTGTTGTCCGCTTATTTTTATTGATTCTAAACGAAGATGATTTATCATCTCATATATTATCGATAATAGCTTAGGATTCATAAAAATCTGTCCTTTAATGATAAGTTCATAAAAAAGTAAACATGGAAAAATTTTGAATTTAATGATAGCTTTTCATAAGCTGTACTTTATTATTGCCTTAAAGAGCCGTTTTTTCTCTAATTTCAGTTGTTTGTTGCTAAAATTTGAAGCTTCTACGTTGACAATTGAATATTTTTCAGTCGATATGCATGCACAAATATTTTATGCAAACGAGATGAAGGTGTAAGAACAATGGCAGAGCGATCACAACACCTGCAAGATGTGTTTTTAAATACGGTGCGCAAGCAAAAAATTTCCCTTACAATTTTTCTTGTTAATGGCGTTAAACTCACGGGTATTGTAACTTCATTTGATAATTTTTGTGTCCTTTTGCGCCGAGATGGACACGCGCAATTGGTTTATAAGCATGCTATTTCTACGATTATGCCTGGACAGCCTGTACAGATGTTTGAAGGAGAAAGTCCTGAGTAAACCATCATTTTAAGATAAACCTCTTGTCCCATTTTTAAAGTACTTAGATTCCTATGATAGATGAAAATGAGAGATTAGGAGGGGTATTTTCACAAACTATAAAACAAGTGCGCGCACTTGTTTTGATACCAATTTTTCAAGAGAATAGAAGTGAAAACTCTTTGAGAGATTGTTCTATATCTTCCCGCGTTCAAGAGGCATTAGGGTTAGCGCGTGCTATAAGGTTAGAAGTTGTTAATTATGAAACAATCAATATCGCAACACCCCGTCCCGCGACACTCTTTGGAAAAGGTAAAGCAGATACGCTTGCCGATTATATCAATGAATATTCCATTGAGCTGGCGATTGTAGATCACTTTTTAACGCCAGTACAGCAGCGTAATTTAGAAAGATTATGGAATTGTAAAGTTATCGATAGAACGGCTTTGATTCTTGAAATTTTTGGCGATCGTGCACGAACAAAAGAAGGGGTTTTGCAAGTAGAATTGGCGCATTTGTCCTATCAAAAAGGGCGGCTTGTGCGAAGTTGGACGCACTTGGAAAGGCAACGGGGAGGGCGTGGCTTTCTAGGTGGACCTGGTGAAACACAAATTGAAGCAGACAGGCGTCTTTTGCAAGAGAAAATTATTCGTATTCGCCGTGAATTGGCAATGGTTATTAAAACACGTGCACTTCATAGAGCACAAAGAAAAAAAACATCTTATCCTGTTGTTGCTTTGGTAGGATACACGAATACAGGAAAATCAACTCTTTTTAACCGTTTAAGTGGTGCTAATGTTGTCGCAAAAAATATGTTATTTGCAACGCTTGATCCCACTTTGCGCAAAGTTGTTCTTCCTCATGGAAAAACAATTCTTTTGTCTGATACTGTAGGTTTTATCTCTAATTTGCCAACAAATTTGATTGCAGCTTTTAGAGCAACCCTTGAAGAGGTGGTTGAGGCGGATCTCATTCTTCATGTAAGAGATATGTTAGATCTTGATCATCGTTCCCATGCCCAAGATGTCTTAGAAGTGCTTTCAAGTCTTGATATCAATATTGATGATACAGAACATATCATAGAAGTTTGGAATAAGATTGATATGTTAGATGAGCAGGCATTGAATGTTTTACAAACGAGTGCGAAAACACGGTTAAATCCTGCTTTTACAGTATCAGCCCTTCAGGGGGATGGACTCGATCAATTATTAAGAGCCATTGAAAAGCGCATTTTTGGAGAGGTGCAAAGCATTGAATATCTTTTAAAACCTCATGAAATGTCGCTTATTGATTGGTTTTATGAAAACTCTGCGGAAATAATGCAGGAAGGGCATGATGATGGGTCTGTTACTATTAGAGCTGTTCTTACTTCTGAAGCAAAAAAACAACTAGAGAACATCAAAAAAAATATGAATTAAGTTTTTTAAAGCTATTGTTGAACTTTTTTGTTCAAATTTTATGTTTTTCTTATCTCAAAATAATATGACAGCAAGTTAAGAGGATAGTTACTACTTTCTTTTAATAAAACAATATGAAGAAATATTTTGCTGGTTAAAATAAAGATGAGTCTTAAATGCAATAAAAGACTGTTCATACACACAGTATGGCGAAGCATTGTGATTGTTTTGCTGTTACAAATGCTGTGTATCTCTTTGATTTGGTTGTACTATTTTATTCAGCCTCGTGGTTACCAAGCAACTTTAGTATTTTCATTATCTGATTCTGTTGGAAGACCATTACCCATTGAAAAACAAGAGGATATCATTGCTTTTTTATTTTCACAGCCTCTATCCTCAAATGATTCGTATTTTTCTTTGAATGCTTCTTATAAGAAAAAAAAACAAGAAAATATCCATTTATGGCGTGATGGTGATCTTATTAATCTTACTTTTCAAGCTGAAACACTTGAAGCCGCTCAACAGGGGGTAGAAAGTTGGTTTTCCGCATTTTCACAAGCGATCATAAAACAAAAACAGTCTTTATTAAATGAGAAATTAGAAGACAGACAATATGATAATACTGCAATTATTAATATTGTGCAGGGATTTCGTGCATCTATTGATTCTTTTATTCAGCATGGTGTGAGACAGACAGAGCTTCATGATCTTTCGATGCAATTAACGCAAGCAACTTTAAAGCGTATTCATTTAACAAGTTTAAATTCAACGATTAACATGATGCGTGAAAATGGGCAGTCTTTACTTTCTTTATCGTTTATTGCAGGCAATTCAACAATTGTTGCTCTGGAATCTAAACGTGATCTGTTAGAAACACAAAGAGCACATATGGCTGCACAATTGGGGTGGACACATCCTCAAATAAAAGCAATGACTGCAGAATTAGAGGCGGTTTCTCATCAATTAAAAGATAAAATTTTACAGATTGTTTATCAAGTTCATTCAGATGAGATTATTGCAACGGAGTTGGAAAAACAGCTCAAAAAAAGAGTGAGCTTTTTTGTAAAAGATCAATCACAATCTTTGAATGAAATATTTAACGCGTTTGAAAATAAAATAAAAGCAGAGATCAATGCACAAAATAAAGCGATGAGCACCTCTGCTCAAGAGAAAGAAAAAGTTATTGGTTCATATCGAGGATTGAGTGATGATTCTCTTCTCTTGCAAAATACAAAGATCCACGTGGTTATACCAACAACGTTAGCACCGATTTCTTTTATGGCTCTTTATGGAAAAAATATTCTTGTGAGTGCATTGGTGAGTTTCCTTACTCTTTTGCTCGGAATAGTGTTATTTTATCCATGCTTTAGAAATAAAAAAGAGCAATCCTTAGAAGAAGATTTGAGATCAAAAGAAAATACTCTTCAGAAGAATGAGAGTATTTTAGTTTCTCAAGAAATGAAAAATCTTGAAGCTTTTATTACGATAGAGGGATTATCTGATGTTTTGAAATGGCGTGCTTCAACCGTTATTTCAATCATTGGACCAGAGGCAGCACGGACAGCAGCAAAACTTTCACTTCATCTTACAAAAGAGAACAAAACAATTTTGTTGGTCGATATCTCTGGTCAACAAATAGAGAAAGTCATTGGTCCACATCGGGGGCTGAGTGATATTTTAACGGGCAATGCCCAGTTGCATGATGTTATTTACCGTGATTATGATACGGGGGTTGATATTCTGCCTCAGGGCTTAACAAGCGCTGTTTCTGCACAAGATTTTTCAGATAATATTTCTCAAGTCTTACAAGAATTTAAAAAAGAGTATGATTTTATCATTTTAGAGATGGCAAGCGAACCAAAATATGGATTTGAGCAGTTTGCAGAACTAACGGACTATTACATTTGTCATACTGTTCTTAATAAACAGGATTGGATGATACGGATGGTTAGTCGTTTTCCCAAAACTGTTTATCGTGTTGTTGCATTATAAACTTCGTAAAAGAGAAATATAATATATGGCGTGTTATCGTGGTGTGCTTGTCTTTTGCTGAAGTTATAGTACATACTAAAATATGAAGATTTAATGTTTTAACTTTAAAATGAATTGTAGTTGGAGAGAAGCGTGGGGCAATCAGAGATGGCAGTAAAGAGATTAAACGATAATCTTTTAACACCTGTGCAAAAGAGAAATCGAAAGCAAATTCAGGTGTGGCTTTATTCTATTTTATTGCTTTGCTTGGCAATTGTTTTGGTAGGGGGTGCGACCCGTTTAACGGGATCAGGATTATCGATAACCGAATGGAAGCCAGTACATGGCGTTATTCCACCAATCGGTGTTGATCAATGGCAAGAGGAATTTTTAAAATATCAACAGATAGCACAGTATAAGCTGCTTAATCCTGATATGACTTTAAGTGCTTTTAAGGTCATTTTTTGGTGGGAATGGGCACACCGTGTTCTTGGGCGTCTTGTTGGTCTTGTCGCTTTATTAGGGTTAATTTGGTTTTGGGCGACGAGGCGTATTGAAAAAAATATTTTACTCCCGCTTATTGTTGTGCCTATCCTTATCGCTTTTCAAGGCTTTATTGGATGGTGGATGGTCGCTTCAGGGATTGGGCAAAGTAATCTGACAAGTGTGAGCCAATATCGTTTGGCTTTTCATCTTATAACGGCATGTTTGGTTATTATTTTTGTTACTTATTTATCTCGATGTCTTTCAGAATATTCAGAAAAACCAGCCAATCAAAAGGTGCAATATTTTGCTGCTTGGCTCGTTATTTTCGTCTTAATAGAGGTTTATTTGGGTGCTTTAGTTGCAGGGCTTCATGCTGGAAAAGTCTATAATACATGGCCCCTTATGGATGGTCAGGTTATTCCTGATGGATTATTTCAGCATCGTCCTTTTTGGCTCAATTTATTCGAAAATCCCTTAACGGTTCAATTTATTCATCGGTTTTTTGCTTATTTTTTATTTATTGTCTCGGCTTTTCATGCTTTCTATGTACAAAAAAATGTTCCGCATTCAACCCACTCTCGTCGGGCATTTTTTATCTGCGTTATGATCATGATCCAAGCACTTTTAGGTATCTTGACGCTGTTACATGAGGTTCCAATAAGTTTAGGACTCATTCATCAAGGTATGGCATTAGTCGTGTTGTGTTTTGCGGTTGCACACTGGCGAGCAACAAAAGGCGCATATCGCGTTATTGAATAAAAAGCTTTTATCCAGATGGCGTTTAATTGCTTGAGAGCATTAAATTGAGGTTTTGGACAGCGGCGGCTGATGCGCCTTTTCCTAAATTATCGAATAGAGCACAGAGATTAAAGATTCCTTCGCGATCATTTCCAAATACAAACAGTTTCATACAATCTTTATAAGCAAAACATTCTGGATTCAGTCTTTGAAGAGAAGCTGTTTCATCTTGTGAAGCAACTGAAATGATGTTTTGTCCATCATAATGGTTTGCAAGAATTTCGCGCAGATCAGAACAGTTTGCTGATTTTGTGAATAAATGGCGGTGAAGTGGAAGATTCACAATCATTCCCTGAGGAAAACGACCAACACTGGGTATAAAAAGTGGCGTGTGGTTGATTTGTCCATAGAGTTTAATTTCTGGCACATGTTTGTGTTCAAGATTGAGCCCATAGATAAAATAATTTTTTTGAATATTTTCTTGAGATTGATTTTCCATTTTTGTAATCAATTGCTTTCCACCACCGGTATAGCCGGAGATTGCATGAATCGAGATGGGATAATCGGCGTTTAGTAATCCTGCTTCGCGAAGTGGGCGAATCAAGCTAATGGCTCCGGTGGGATAACATCCAGGATTAGATACGTAATGGGCTGCTTGAATGCGTTTTTTTTGGCCTGCCGTCATTTCAGGAAAACCATAGACCCAGTTTGGGGCAACACGGTGAGCTGTTGAGCTATCAATAACCCTAATGTTTTTATTTTTTTTAAGCCAATGAACGGTTTTACGTGCTGCATCATCTGGAAGACATAAAATAGCAATATCCGTTTGATTAAGATAGTCTTGCCGCAAATGAACATTATGGCGATCCTCATGGATGAGAGAGAGTAGTTTTAAATCTGTACGTTTTTCTAAGCGTTTTTGTATTTGTAGTCCGGTTGTGCCGTATTCGCCATCAATGAAAACTTTGGTTACCATTTTTAACTTGCCTTGTATTAATTTTTTCTACGATATCCAGCTTTTCTCATTATAAATTATTTAAAATCATTACCAACTTAAATAATAATCATTAACTTATTGAATTCCTTTAGGTTATAGATATTTTTTTGTAAAAGATATCTATAAGAACGTAAAAGCAGAAATTTAACTTCATTTTTTACACTTTTTATGAGGAAAGTTTTTTGCTGTTTCTATGATGAGGAATGAGGTAGATATTTGTATCAGTATTTTTGAGTGTAAGTGGTTTAAAATGTTTGGTTTGCTTGGTTGGCTGTGTTATCGTTTAGTGACTTTATTTTTTAATGTTAGGAACGTGTTTTATGACTCAGCAAAAAAATGATGCCCAAAAGCGCTTTTTTAATGATAATTTACAGACAGTTGATAGTGCAATTTTTAATGCCATTAGAGGGGAATTTGAGCGTCAACAACATGAGATTGAGTTGATTGCTTCAGAGAATATCGTTTCAAGAGCGGTTCTTGAAGCACAGGGTTCTGTTTTAACCAATAAATATGCAGAAGGTTATCCAAGAAAGCGCTACTATGGCGGGTGTCAATTTGTCGATGTCGTTGAAGATTTAGCCATTGAAAGAGCAAAACAGCTTTTTKGTGCTGCTTTTGCAAATGTACAGCCTAATTCTGGTAGCCAAATGAATCAAGCTATCTTTCTGGCATTACTCCAGCCTGGTGACACATTCATGGGATTGGATTTAAATGCTGGTGGTCACCTTACGCATGGTTCATCTGTCAATATGTCAGGAAAATGGTTTGATGTTGTTTCTTATGGTGTGCGTCAAGAAGATCAGATTATTGATATGGATGAGGTTGAGCGTCTTGCAAAAGAACGCAAACCTAAACTTATTATAGCAGGGGGCTCATCTTATCCTCGATTCTGGGATTGGGAACGATTCCGTGAAATTGCAGATGAGATCGGTGCTTATCTTCTTGTTGATATGTCTCATATTGCTGGCCTTGTTGCTGGTGGTGTGCATCCTTCACCTGTTCCCCATGCGCATATTGTAACGACAACAACCCATAAATCGCTTCGTGGTCCTCGGGGTGGTTTGATCTTGACAAATGATGAGGCTTTATCCAGAAAAATTAATTCTGCTATCTTTCCTGGTCTTCAAGGGGGGCCTTTAATGCATGTAATTGCGGCAAAGGCTGTTGCATTTGAGGAGGCTTTGCATCCTTCTTTCAAGAGTTACAGTGCTAATGTTGTCGCTAATGCCAAAACTTTAGCAAAAACATTAAAGAATAATGGTTTTAATATTGTTTCTGGCGGTACAGATAATCATTTATTATTGGTTGATTTACGTTCGAAAAATCTAACAGGAAAACGGGCTGAATTGACTTTGGGACGCGCTCATATGACCTGTAATAAAAATGGCATTCCTTTTGATCCTGAAACGCCATCTATAACATCGGGAATTCGTTTGGGATCGCCTGCCGCTACAACACGTGGTTTTTTAGAAAAAGAGTTCACACAAGTTGGTCATCTGATTTCAGAAGTTCTTGATGGTCTTCGGAGTGCAAAAAGTGATGAAGATAATCATGCCGTTGAAATGGTTGTTAAGAAAAAGGTGGAAGATATAACGAATCAATTTCCTCTTTATTCTTATTTTAGCACGTGTTAAGGATAAAAAAGAGATGCGCTGTCCTTACTGTCAATATGAGGATACACAGGTTAAAGATTCACGTCCAGCAGAAGAAGGGGCGGTGATTCGCCGCCGCCGTGTGTGTTCCGTTTGCGGTGGTCGTTTTACAACTTTTGAACGTGTTCAATTGCGTGAGCTTTTGGTTACTAAAAAAAGTGGACAATGTGAGCCATTTGATCGTGATAAATTAATGCGATCAGTTGATGTGGCTATACGTAAGCGCAATATTGATCCTGATCGTATTGAACGAGCAATCTCTGGCATTGTACGCCAGCTTGAGAGTTTGGGCGAACCAGAGATTGCTTCAGAAAAAATTGGACATCTTGTGATGGAAGCATTAAAAAGAATTGATGATATCGCTTATATCCGTTTTGCTTCTGTGTATCGAGATTTTCGTAATGCAAGCGATTTTCACGATATTATCGATGAGCTGTCAAAGGGTATAGCGGATACAGAATCTCGTTTTGATGAATAAAAAAGTGCAAGATGAACGGTTTATGGCTGCAGCTATCCGTTTAGCAGAGCGTCATGTAGGACTTACTGGTGGGAATCCTTCAGTTGGTACGTTAATTGTGCAAAATGATAGTGGTGCGGGACCATTTATTGTTGGCTATGGCGTAACAGCTCTTCATGGGAGACCTCATGCGGAAGTGCAAGCTTTACGCATGGCTGCTTCTCTGGCTCAAGGAGCGACTGCTTATGTTACTTTAGAACCCTGCGCACACTATGGAAAAACTTCTCCGTGTGTCAATGCACTTATTGATTCCGGTATTTCCCGAGTTGTTGTTGCTCTTACTGATTGTGATAAGCGTGTGGATGGACGTGGTCTTGCTCTTTTGCGTGCGGCTGGTATTGAAGTTGTTGAGGGCGTTTTAGCTGAAGAGGCTTTTGAAGCCTTATGGACGCATTGGTGTATAAGAAAGATGCAACGCTGTGCTGTCACTTTTAAAATGGCAGTTTCTGCCGATAATAGTGTGGGAAAAAGAGAAAAGGGGGGAATAAAAATTAGTGGAACGCTTTCCCATACCCATACGCATATTCTACGGGCTCAAAACAATGCTATTCTCGTTGGTATTGGTACTATACTAGCAGATGATCCACAACTCAATTGCCGCTTGCCAGGGATGGAATTGCGCTCACCAATTCGTATTATTTTGGATGCAGACTTATCTATCCCCCTTGATGCGAAAGTTGTCCAAACAGCCATAAAAACTCCTACATGGGTTATTTGTGATGTGGATCTTTCAAAGAAAAGCAAAAAAAATGCATTGGAGCAATATGGTGTGTCTGTTTATTCGGTAGAGATGAATAATGGTTTTGTAGAACCCTTTGCTCTTTTACAGATGCTTTATAAACATGGGATTAATAGTGTTTTACTGGAAGGGGGCGTAAAGACAGGGGAAAATTTTTTGAATGCTGGTTGTGTTGATCATTTAATATGTTTTTATAGTCCTATTGTTTTAGGAAAAAAACGGATTAAAGCTCCTCATTTTGAAAATTATCTCTCGCAGTTTCATGAGGTTGAGACAAAAATGTTTGGAAATGATCGTTTTTATAAATGGAGACGTAAGACATTATGTTCACAGGAATTATAACGGATATCGGTTGTGTTGAAGATGTTCAATCTTTAAAGCAAGGAATACGTTTAAAAATTTCTACACGCTATGCTATAGAAACTTTAGCAATTGGTGCATCCATTGCGTGTTCGGGAATTTGTCTGACAATTGTGGAACGAGGATTTAAACAAGAAGATTCCAATTGGTTTGTTGTTGAAGCTTGGGAAGAAGCGTTGCGTTTGACAAATCTTGCACAGTGGACAAAAGGAACTTTTGTTAATTTAGAACGTTCACTCAAATTGGGTGATGAAATGGGTGGGCATTTGGTTTTTGGGCATATCGATGGCTTGGCTGAGGTTATTGACCAAAAAAATGAAGGGGATGCAGTTCGTTTTTTTCTAAAAGTTCCAACACGGTTTACACCCTTTATTGTAAATAAGGGATCACTTGCGCTTAATGGAACATCTTTGACTATTAATTCTATTGAAGATTGTATTTTTGATGTTCTTATTATTTGTCATACACTGGAAATGACGACCTGGGGACAAGCTAAAATTGGCGATCAGGTCAACTTAGAAATTGATCATTTTGCTCGCTATGCTGCAAAATTTTCTAGCTTTAAAATGAAAGCTGAATAAGCCAAAACTCTATTGATCGCCTTTAGAATTTTATGCTCTATAAGTTTGATTTTTTTGATTCGTTTTTTGTGGAATTCCATTATGATGAAAGAGATACGTAAAAAACCTCATGTATTGATTGTTGAAGCACGTTTTTATGAAGAAATTTCTGATGCGCTTTTGAAAGGTGCCGTGAGTGCTTTGCAAAAAGCTGAAGTAAGTTATGATGTTGTAACAGTTCCAGGCGCCTTAGAAATACCAGCTGCAATAGCTTTTGCTGAACAAAATAAGATATCTTATGATGGTTATGTTGCACTGGGGTGTGTTATTCGGGGTGAAACATATCACTTTGAAATTGTTGCTAATGATTCTTGTCGAGCATTGATGAATTTAACCGTTCATAAGCACTTAGCTATTGGTAATGGTATTTTAACTGTTGAAAATAAAGAGCAAGCATGGGTGCGCGCAAAACAAGATGACAAAAATAAAGGTGGTTTTGCGGCTGAAGCTGCTTTATGTATGATCGCCCTAAAAAAGAGATTCGGAGATAATCGTTAAATATGGCTGATATAAAAAGCAGACATTTTCCGCGTTCAGCCAATAAACGTGGAGCAGCAAGACTGGCTGCAGTTCAGGCTCTCTATCAAATGGATATCGTGGGGTCGGGAGTTAGGGAAACAGCTGCTGAGTATGAGGCTCATCGTTTGGGAAAAGATATTGATGGAGACCAGTATCTTGAAGCTGATTTTCAATGGTTTTTGGCAATTATAACGGGTGTCGTAAAAGATCAAAAGCAACTTGATCCTCTGCTTCATCAACAGCTTTCTGCAGAATGGTCTCTTTCACGTCTTGATTCTATATTGCGAGCAATTTTACGAGCAGCTTTATGGGAGCTGATCAACCGTAAAGATGTTCCTGTTGCGGTTGTCATGAATGAATATGTTGATATAGCTAAAGCGTTTTTTGAAGGTGATGAGCCAAAACTTGTTAACGCAGTTCTCGATAGTATGGCAAAAAAAATCCACCCCTAATCGTTATATTTTTTATCTTATTAGATCTGATAACATCAGATCTAATAAGATTGAAACAATAAGTAGATAATATACTTTAGTTAGGGGCTGGTAGATTTGCAGGACCTTTTATAATTTGGATTAAGAAAGGGTGTTCTTTTGTTATAGTTGGTGTTGTTTGCGTAATGAAATCAAACACTTGGCCATCTTGTAGGCCATAGTTAGCAACTCTTGAAACCTGATTATTTCCATTGAAGTAAATCGCTAAAACTTTGCGATCAACAATTTTTGTTTTCATAAATTGCATTCCACGATAGCGCGTTTGTGAAATGTAATAAAAAATTTCATTATCATATTTCGTTTTTAATGAAGGGGTTCCTAAAGTTAAAAGAACTTGCTCTTGACTTGAGCCAACAGAAATAGAACTTAGAGCATCTTTATCAAGAATATAGCCCTCTCTATAAATTTGGCTTGTCCCTGAGGAATCAAGAAGACTACACCCCGCAAGTGTTACGATGCTTGCTATTGATAAACCAATCAACAATTTACGTTTGATTAAGGCCATTATGTGAGGCATTTGAAACAATGATATCTCCTTTTTATACTAAGATGTACGACAAGAAGGCAACCTCAAGTTTTTCTAATTTTAGCTTAATCTACCGTAGCTTACATTGAGTTTCCCTGTTATAAAGTAAATTATGCCATATAGAATTTCTTTAGAAAAGAAAAAAATGAATGAAATATACTTGAGCTAAATAAAAGCACAGTATTTTTATAGGTTTTTATGTTTGGGAGTTGTCAATGAATGTTCAAAATGTTTCTCAAATGGCATTTGCTTTGGCTTATCCAATATCCGTACGTTCTCTTCCTGCTAAAGGTATAAGAGTTCATCTTTGTGCAAACAAAAAAGAATGTACACATTTAGCTCAAAATCATGATTTAGTTGCAGTAAAATCTTGTGAGGGAAAATTCCATATTCTTTCCTGGAAAAAACGTGGCGTGCGTATAAAAGGTTTGTTGCAAGCGCGTATAGTACAGTTATGTGTTGTTACATTAGAACCATTAGAAAATATTCTTCGTGAAAATATTGAGATTGTTTTTGTTCCTGAAGATTCAAATTTAATGAAGCCCAAAATATCAGAAGATACACGAGAATTGTTTTTAGATATGGAGGGGCTTGATACGCCGGAAGTATTTTATGATGATAAAATTGATATTGGTGCAGTTATGGAAGAGTTTTTTGAGTTGTCTATTAATCATTATCCACGTAAAGAGGGGATAAAGATGAATGTGGTTAAAAATTTAGAAGAAGTAGAGCAAAAGTTCTCGCCATTTTCTGTTTTGAAAAGTTGGAAGTGATTGTAAAAACATAAAAAAATTATCTATTGTATACTATGATAAAAACGGTATTTTCTGCGGACCTGTTTTCGCAAAATGTGTTTTAATAAGTGTTTAGTCACTCAAAATCATAATATGCGTTTAAAAATGTAAATGAAAAAATGTGGGATATGCAAGCGTGATTAGAATTTCTGTGGATCTCATGGGCGGTGATTACGGTCCAGAAGCAGCTATTGCAGGAGCAGCAATTGTCCAAAAATATTTGTCAAATATTCATTTTCTATTTTATGGAATAGAAGAGGTCGTTCGTCCGGTTTTAAAAAAATATCCCTGTTTGGATTCTGTATCGCGCTTTTATCCTACTGAAAGCTATACACGCATGGATGAAAAGCCAAGCCAAGCCCTTCGCAATGGACGTGGTAAATCTTCAATGTGGTATGCCATTGAAGCGGTAAAAAATGGTAAAGCTGATGCTTGTGTTTCTGCTGGTAATACGGGGGCACTTATGGCCATGTCTTATTTTTGTTTAAAAATGTTGGCAGAGGCTGAACGTCCTGGTATTGCGGGTATCTGGCCAACACTTCGCAGTGAGAGTATCGTTTTAGATATTGGAGCAACGATTGGTGCATCTGCTAGTCAGTTGGTTGATTTGGCGGTTATGGGAGCAGGCATGTTTCGCGCTTTATATCACACTGAAAAACCAAGTGTTGGGCTTTTAAATGTGGGGGTGGAAGAGGTTAAAGGACTTTATGAAATAAAAAAAGCAGGAATGATACTACGTGAGGTGCAATTAGAAGGATTGGAATATAAAGGATTTGTTGAGGGCAATGACATTGGAAAAGGAACTGTTGATGTTGTTGTAACTGAAGGATTTTCTGGTAATATTGCTTTAAAAACTGCAGAAGGGACCGCGCGACAGATAGCAGAGATTTTAAATTCTGCCCTGCGCAGTTCTTTTTTAACATCTCTTGGTTATTTTTTATCGCGGGGTGCTTTTCGTACACTAAAAAATAAAATGGATCCCGATAGGGTGAATGGAGGAGTGCTTTTAGGTTTGAATGGGGTGGTCATAAAAAGTCATGGCAGTGCTAATGCTAATGGTTTTGCTTCTGCTATCCGTGTTGGTCATGAAATGGTTAATAATGGACTTTTACAAAAAATAACGGCTGATTTACGGCGGTTTCATGAAAATAAACAAARACTTTTTGATCAGGAAGATGAAGTGGTGATGAGTGGAGAATCCTTATGATGAGCTCTTATGATGGAAGTGAAAAATCTGAAGAAAAGGTGAGAGCTGAATGATTCGATCAATTATACGTGGTGTAGGAAGTGCTTTGCCGAAAAGAAGTTTATCAAATGATGAGATTGCAAAATTTGTTGAAACATCAGATTCATGGATTGTTCAACGTACAGGAATACATCAACGTTATATCGCCAATGAAAATGAAACAACAGTTTCTTTAGGCGTTGAAGCTGCGCAAGCGGCTCTTATAAATGCGGGCCTTACAATAAAGGATATTGATTGTATTATTTTAGCAACCTCAACGCCAAATCGTACATTTCCTGCTTCTGCTGTTGAAATTCAGAATGCTTTGGGAATGAGACATGGATTTGCTTTTGATATTCAAGCTGTTTGCTCTGGTTTTATTTTTGCTTTAACAACAGGAGATTCTTATTTACGCTGTGGAGCAGCTAAAAGAATTTTAGTTATTGGATCCGATACATTTTCTCGAATTTTAGATTGGGAAGATCGTACGACATGTGTTTTATTTGGTGATGGTGCGGGAGCTGCTGTTTTGGAAGCACAAGAAATTGAGGGGGGAGGTGCTCTTGAACTTGGTATATTGTCTGCAAAACTGCGTTCTGATGGTGCTTATATCGATAAGTTGTACGTTGATGGCGGACCTTCAACAACACAAACGACAGGTCATTTGCGTATGGAAGGACGAGAAGTTTTTAAATATGCTGTTGGTATGATAACGGATGTAGTTGATGATTGTTTTGCAGCTGCAGGTATGGATTCTTCACAACTAGATTGGTTTGTACCTCATCAGGCTAATAAGCGCATTATTGAAGCATCTGCTAAAAAACTGGGAATTTCACCAGATAAAGTTGTGATTACCATTAATCAACATGGTAATACGTCTGCAGCATCAGTTCCATTGGCTTTAACAACAGCTCTTTGCGATGGAAGAATAAAAAAAGGAGATCTTATCATGTTAGAAGCCATGGGAGGTGGATTTACATGGGGAGCAATTCTTATTCGTTGGTAAATTATGGTTACTTGACCATATTTGAATAAAACGTATAAGTCATTTTGTAATTTTTAATATTTTAATAGGTGGTTATAATGACAAGTAAGACAGTAACGCGTGCAGATTTAGCGAGCGTAGTTTGTAAAAAAGTGGGCTTGTCACATACTGAATCAGCAGCTTTGGTCGAATTGGTTTTGGATGAGATTTGCAATTCACTTGTAAGAGGTGAAGCGGTTAAATTATCTTCTTTTGCAACTTTTCAGGTTCGCAGTAAGCATGAACGTATTGGACGCAATCCAAAAACAGGTGTTGAAGCACCTATTCCGCCGAGACGTGTTGTGACGTTTAAGGCTGCAAATATTCTTAAACAGAGAATTTTAGATTCGCATCGTGCTAGACAGAAAATGATATCTCATAAATAAACGCTGTGATAATATTTGGTATTTGTTAAAAAATGTGAAATAAAGACCTTTGTTTTTTTAAAAAGCTGTTTAGTAAGTATTAAGGTCCTATTTTTGACTAATCTTGTTGAGAAATTGAGACGTAATGAATCATTATCAAACCATTTGTCATGTTTTAGATAAGGTGTTGCAAAATGGATAAAAGCTCTGATGCTTTTCGCACAATTAGCGAAGTAGCCGAATTATTGGAGCTTCCGCAGCATGTTTTAAGATTCTGGGAAACACGTTTTAGGCAAATTAAACCAATGAAACGTGGGGGAGGAAGGCGCTACTATCGTCCAGCCGACGTTGATTTGCTCAATGGTATTAAGCAGTTATTGTACGATCAGGGTTATACAATAAAAGGTGTGCAGCGCCTTTTGAAAGAAAATGGTGTTGCTTTTGTGGCTGCATTTGGTAATGGCGACCTTGATGCTATGAATGTTGTCATAGAGAAAAAACATGCAGGACAAACTTTTGAAAATACGAGCAATAAGCCTAAGAAGTCTTCTTTTGGGCTTTTGAGTTTCATGAGGAATGAGGGAGAAGTCTCTGTTGGTTCTGTAAATCTTTACAAAGATAAAACCGATAAAGCATTGTTGCAAGAAACCCTATTTGAACTCATTGAATGTAAGCGTGTTCTTGATAGAGCACGATAACAATAATATTTTGCATTTTATATTGTGCTTCTTTTTTAGCAAAACATGTGTTTTAAAAAGTTTTTTATAAGTCAATATTTAGCATTTAGCGCAGCAATGTGTTTTTGTCGATATTTTTAGATGATTTTATAAGTGTGGCTCGAGCTTTATATGTTAAACGAGTAACTCATATATACCTTATGTGCGTAGTTGATTATTTTTTTAGGAAGAGTTTTTAATTTACTTAAAGAGGAAAGAATGAACGCCGATTTTGTCATTCTTCTTTGATTTAGCTTTATAACTCTCAAGGGAAGTTAAAGCGATCTCTCATCAGTGTAGATTTCGGGATGTTGGTGTAATTATCGTAAAAATCTAATCATAGTCACGTCATCCTCCTAATATAAAAATAACAGATGAATGCTATCAGTTAGTCATTAATATTCAATTGTTTACAATTTTTACATTTAAATAGCTTATAGTGCTTAAATTAAACTCTTTCATCAACCGACCTCTTAAAATATCATCACGTGATTTTTACTGATGATCGGTAATCATGTATGAAACCAAAAGGTACTAACTATTAAATCATTTAATCTTGTACAAAAATTGATGATTTATAGTAAAAAAATTAATGGCTTACTATCTTCTATGATGTTATGCATTGATTATACGCTGTAGATCTGGAGGTGTGGCTTCATTTGATAACTGTTTAATTGCATCTTCTACAGATAAAGAGGTTTGATTCATACTTCCTAAGCGACGCATATTTACGCTGTTTGTTTTAGCTTCACGTTTGCCGCAGATCAAAATAACGGGAACTTTTTGTAAGGAATGTTCTCGTATTTTATAGTTAATTTTTTCATTACGGAGATCTGTTGTTGCGGAAAGCCCAACGGCTTTAAGTTTTGCCGTTATTTTTTGAGCATATTCAAAAGCTTCAGATGTAATTGTTGCAACAACAATTTGTTCAGGAGCAAGCCAAAGTGGCATATGTCCAGCAAAATTTTCGATTAATATACCAAGAAAACGCTCCATTGATCCAAAAATGGCGCGATGGATCATAACAGGCTGGCGCTTTTCTGAATCTTTATCAATATAGAATGCACCAAAGCGTTCGGGAAGATTAAAGTCTATTTGTGTTGTTCCACATTGCCATTCACGACCGATAGCATCCTTTAATGTATATTCAAATTTTGGACCATAAAAGGCTCCTTCACCTGGAAGGATACTTGTTTTGATTTGTCCCGCAAATTTTGTTTCAATTTTTTTAAGGACAGATTCCATGATACTTTCTGCATGATCCCATAATGCATCAGATCCAACACGTTTTTCTGGACGTGTTGAAAGCTTAAGGCTGATTTCTCTAAAACCAAAATCAGCATAAGTTGATAAAATAAGATCATTAATACTGAGACATTCATCTGCTAATTGTTCATCAGTACAAAAAATATGTGCATCGTCTTGTGTAAAACTACGCACACGCATAAGACCATGCAAAGAACCAGAAGGCTCATAACGATGAATAAGACCAAATTCAGCAAGTCTAATAGGCAAATCACGATAAGATTTTAAACCATGTTTAAAAATTTGCACATGACCAGGACAATTCATTGGTTTAAGAGCATAAACATTCCCATGGTCTGAATCTTCTGCTGCTGGAATTGCTTTGAACATGTTCTCTTTATACCAGCCCCAATGCCCCGATATTTCCCAAAGTGATCTATCGAGAACTTGTGGTGCATTTACTTCAGCATATTGATGATCATCAAGGCGTCTACGCATATAGTTGATTAAATTTTGGAACATTTTCCAGCCTTTTGGGTGCCAAAAAATCATTCCTGGCCCTTCTTCTTGAAAATGAAATAAGTCCATTTCACGTCCCAAGCGGCGATGATCACGTTTTTCAGCTTCTTCTAGCATATGGAGGTAGGCTTTTAAGTCATTTTCATTGGCAAATGCTGTTCCATAAATTCTCGTGAGCATTGGATTATTGGCATCGCCACGCCAATAAGCTCCTGCAACTTTCATTAATTTGAAGGCATTTCCAATTTGCTCTGTAGATTGCATGTGCGGTCCGCGACAAAGATCAAACCACTCCCCTTGATAATAGATTTTTAAATCTTGATTGTCAGGGATGCTGTCAATAAGTTCAACTTTATAAAATTCCTTTTTTTCAGAAAAAACTCTTCTTGCTTTTTCACGAGACCAAATTTCTTTTCTAAAAGGTTTATTGCGTTGGATAATTTCACGCATTTTCTTTTCAATGACGGTGAGATCATCTAGTGTAAAAGGTTGTTGGCGCGCAAAATCATAATAGAACCCATTCTCAATCACAGGACCTATTGTCACTTGCGTTTCAGGAAAGAGTTCTTGCACTGCTTCAGCAAGGACATGGGCACAATCATGCCTTATGAGCTCAAGAGCGCGTGAATCCTCTCGGGTAATAATCTCTATTTCACCAGATTGTCCTAATGGATCCGATAGATCTCGCGTGATGCCATCAAGACTATAGGCGACTGCTTTTTTTGCGAGTGATTTAGAAATGGATTCTGCTAATTCCAAGCCTGTCATTTCGGCGGGGTAATTACGTTTTGAACCATCGGGAAAGGAAAGAGAAATAGAGCAAGACATAAAAACACCTCTTTAATCCAATTCCGCCAACGATTGCGGATGGTTTCGTGAAAACTGAGTAAAAAGCTTATAGACTAATTTTCTACCAATACATATGAAAAAAGAAAAGAATTATTTGTTGTGTTTTTCAGAAATTTTCCAGTAACGCCAAGGTTTATAAAAGCAGTAATAATTTCCAAGCGAGGGAGGTACTGGATCGAAGCCATCTGTTCCAAAGGGGCCACAACGTATGATACGAAAGAGCCCCATCCATGCACCAGCCCAAAGCCCATGGCGTGCGATCGCTTCATATATATATTCTGAACAAGTTGGGGCATGGCGACACTGATTGCCTATAAGATTCGAAAGTGTTATTTGATAGAAGCGTATTAAGAAAATGCCCAATAATCGTCCAGGTGTTTTTTTCCAAGAACCTGTGTAATTTCGAGTCATTTTTTTTTCGAAACTGTGATTTGAGCATTTATTTCTTCAATTTGTTGAATGCAGTCTATCGTTGCATCAAAGGGTAGTAGTGTTGCAGCATGGCGGATTTTATAGTCTTTAATGGGCTGTAAGCAAGAGAAATCCTCAAAGGGAGCTTGAGGAGAAGGACCATTCTGCGTTAGCATTTGATAGATAACTTTACGTAATATTTTAAGATCTTGTGTTGTTTGTCCGATGATGTGAGATGCTAAAAGTGAGGCTGAGGCTTGCCCTAGCACACATGCGTGTATTTCATGAGCAAAATCCGTAACGATATAATCTTTTACCTTTAAATCTACAGTGATTGTTGAGCCACAAGGATGTGCATATTTTTTTGATGTTGCATCAGGATTATTGAGACGTCCAATTTTGCCTATATGTGCAGCATATTCAAGTATTTTATCATTATAGATATTATCAATCATGCACTATTACCTGAAATTTTGAGAGATGTGATTGTTTAAACTTTTAATTCGCTTATATAGAGATTATACAAAATGAAACAGGTCTATAGCAAATGTTTTGTATAGAGTAAGGTTGGAGTTTTTGAATGCGTAATGTTGTTAAAGAAGGCGCAAAGGATTCTTTTTTATCTGAAGAAAAGCGTCCGAGTATTGAAGAGGTGGAAGAAGCGATTCGTACATTACTCTTATGGGTAGGGGAAAATCCAAGGAGAGAAGGGCTTTTAGAGACTCCGAAACGTATAGCTAAGACATATCGCGAGCTTTTTAATGGTTATCGTCAATCAGTTGAAGAAACCTTAGGAACAGTTTTTGAAGAGGTTTCAGGATACAATGAATCGGTAATCGTAAAAAATATTCCTTTTTATTCGCATTGTGAACATCATATGATCCCGATTATTGGAAAAGCACACATAGCCTATCTTCCAGATGCAAAAATTGTTGGCCTTTCAAAAATTGCGCGTATTGTAGATATTTTTTCTCGTCGTTTACAAACACAAGAAGCAATGACGGCGCAAGTGGCTCATGCTTTAGAAATGCAGCTGAAACCTCGTGGTGTAGCAGTATTAATCGAGGCTGAGCACATGTGTATGGCTATGAGAGGAATCCAAAAGCAGGGATCTACAACAATTACAAAGAAATTTCATGGTTATTATGAAAAAGATCAAACTGCACAAGCCCATTTTATGATGATGGTTCAAAGATCATAGTAAAGCCCATATTTCTTGTAATCTTTATTAAGTTGTAAATCGTTCGGATAAAATAAATTATGGGAAAGAGAAAATTGGCTTGTACCTTTCTCTATGATTTGTTAAAGGCTGAAAGCCGAAGTGTTTTGCTTAACCACGTGCGGTCGTGGCGGAATTGGTAGACGCGCAGCGTTGAGGTCGCTGTGGGGCAACCCGTGGAAGTTCGAGTCTTCTCGACCGCACCATTAGCGATTGATTTCCTGTAACGAGAAAAAGTTGTATAGAGAGAGATGGTCTATGCGAATTATAGGAAAATCTTTCCCATTATAGAAAAATGTTTTTTTGTGTGTTATTTCTTTGGGTGTTTCCTTCATAATGTTTCATTTTTTATTACTTTATCTGTACATTTGAAACGTTATATTTTTTATGGGTGGGGTAGAGTTGCTGTGAAAAGTAGAGTAGTTCTAAGATATTTAACACTTCTTATTTGTATTTCTTTATTATCAGCATGTAGCGATTCGCGTGCTGTCCTTTGGCATGGGGTGCATGCAACTCCCTCTATGACTGCTGTACAAGAGGAAGTTGAAGAGAAACCTATTTTTCCACAAGCCATCGTTCCAGTGTATGTTGCAACAAGTCGTATGATGCAAAATAATTATGCTCAACCTTATGGTTCAGAGCGATCGAATAAAGTACATTATAATCGCGTTGACGTAGGAATTCCTCAGCAACATGTAAAGGGACTCGTTGAAATAAATGCGTATAAACCTACGCATGATAAGTATTTTTCAGCAGTCTCATTGCAAAAATATGATAATAAAGAACAATTTAAACAACAATTAAATGCTGCTTTAGCAAAAAAGCCAAAAGGAAAAAGAGAAATTTTTCTTTTTATCCATGGATATAATAATAATTTTGCAGATGGTACATTTCGTACGGCGCAGTTTACACACGATTATTCTTTAAATGTTGTCGCTGTGCATTATTCTTGGCCTTCTGCTGGATCAGTTCCTCTTTACATTTATGATCGTGACAGCGCTAATTTTGCTCGTGACGGATTGATAGAGCTCTTGACACTTATTAGTGAAACTAATGCTGATCAGATTTCAGTTATTGCACATTCTTTAGGCAATTTTGTTATAATGGAGGCTTTTAGAACTTTAGCTCTACAAGAAAAATATAAGCCTATTCGTCGTATTACAAGTTTATTAATGGCCGCACCAGATATTGATATTGATGTATTTGAGCGCCAACTTAATGATATAAAAAAACTACCACAGCCAACAGCAATTTTAGTATCTAGAGCGGATAAAGCTCTCGCTTTTTCAGGACGTCTTACGGGTGGGCATCACCGTGTTGGTGATGGCTCAGATATTGAAATGTTGCGTAAAAATGGAATAGCTGTTCTTGATTTTTCTCATGTGGATGGGGGAGCACACAATGTCTTTGCGTCTTCGCCAACGTTAATAGCTCTTTCTCGAGAAGGTTCTTTGGCTTCAACAATTATGCAAGGTACGGAATTATCACCTAGTCAAGCTCTTCTTGCAGATAGTAGTAGTGTGTTGGAAAAAACAACGCATCTTATCCTTTATACGCCTTTACGTTTTCTCTCTCCACGGATTCCACGTCGATAGCGAAAAAAGAGGAATTGGTAAAATATTTTTTAGCACTTTCTTTAGAATGATTTTGTAAAATAAAAAAGAAATAGCGGAATGAATGTAAAAAGCAGTTATTAGGTGAGTTTGTGATGATTGCGCAGAAAAGCTATGTCAATACGCCTACAGTTGTTAATTATTTATCTCATTCCGCAATGAAGTTGTTAGAAATTCATGCTATGCTTGTGAAGGTGAGAAAAGGTGATATGGGGGAAAAACCAAATTTATTGCGTCAAATTGATTCTACAAAAAAACAATTAGATGAGTTAAGCCATGCTCTTATTTTAGAATATCGTAAACGCCAAGAAAATGAGCGCTTTTTAAAACAAATTTTACTATCCATTTCCGATCAACTTTTTTCACTTAACAATGGTTTTAAGGAAACGGGACGTCTTTTCTTTCAAGAAGTTAGAATACTTCAATCTCAGATGCAATGTTTATATGAGGGGAAAGAGAGGCTTCATTTGTTGAATAGCGAAGAAGCTCTTTGTTCTCCATCAAAAATTGATGAAGTCATTAAACAGTTACAAAAAGCGCGAGAAAAGCTTATTATTGAAAGCCCACACCTCTTTGAGAAAAAATACGAAAGCTAAACAATAAAAGCTCTTTTAGTTGAGCAGATAGATAATTAATTTTACAAAAAATAAAGCTGTTAGAAGGCTTTAGTCTTTTTAAAGAAAAAATTTGCATTAATAAACGAGACATGTGTATTTGATAATCACATTTTTTATCGTATTAAAGCTTAAAAAACTTCGGTTATATCTTTGCTAAAGGTAAGGCTTTCTAAGATTTCTCCGCTGCCAAAACCTTCAATCTTAAAGTTTAGCTTAATTTGCCTTAAAAAGTCGATTTGCTCTCTCGTTTCATTCACCAAATTATCGCTAACCTCTGTATTAACGAGGCTTCTCCCACGGTTCCTTCCCCTATTGAGTTGATTGGTAACACTTGATAGCCAATCGGTGCGCTGTTCATGCCAAAAATCTGTCGCGGGGGTAAGGGTGACTGTACCTGGGAGAGGTGCAAAATTTTGATAGGGATTGATCTTTTCACAAGCGGTTGTCAATTCTTGCGCAATGATCACTTCATTGGTCCAGTCAAGGGTGACAGATGAGTTCAAGGGGGCGGTATAAAAAGTTGGATCAATGGCAAGCTGTAAAATACCATTGTCGATAGCTGCTATTTGTTCAAAATCTTCGTCTCGATAACTGTCATCGAGAAAAGGGTCTACAAACATGCCTTTTTTGGTAACGGCCTCTTTTGAATCAACATTGCTTTTAATGCGCTCTAATTGCATCAAGCGGTCAAGGGAGAGTACGCGTTGAAAATAGCGCCACATCTCATCATAGGGGGCAACACGTGTGCCATCATTTTTGACAATAGGCAAATCATTCCAGTTATTGGTAATGGTGGCAAGAGAGAGCACATCATCAGGAATGCTTGGCGTCATGGGTTGGTCTGCCGAAATGCCTTTGATATAGACAACATTGCCCCCTGTATTCAGTCCACTACGGTCAATGCGGGGGAGTTTGTAAGAGTAATTCACAATAATATCACCTCCATCAGCCCCCCTGAGACAGTGATTTCTTGTGCTGTGACTTTATCAGCCTTCACACTTGCCCGATAACGATAGGTCACCGTATAGCTGCTCCCAGGAAGTGGTTCATCCCCCACGGGCGCCCAATCAATGGTATCACCGGTTTTTTTAAAATCCTTGCCTTCTTTAAATTCTTTGCCTCCTTGCACAATTTTAAGAAAGGCGGTGATACTTTTATCGGGAACGCCATCACGCCCAGATGTAATAGCCCCGCGGGTGATGTTAACGGTTTTTTTTGTCAACAAAATGGAATGAACATCAGCAATGGGTGTATAATAGGCTTTAAAGGTAAAGCTTGTTTTTCTCTTTGGGGGCGCAAAAATATGGGTTTCACTAGGAACTTCGCTTGTCGAAAAATCTTCCAGCTCTTCATGGCGCAAAGTGGCTAAACGCTTGCGTTTAAAGCCATTGATATTGGCTTCTCCTTCTTGGATTGTGAACACTTGCTTTTGTCCCTCTTGTCCCAAAGCTGTAACACGGCAACCATTCACAATATAATGCGCATGGGCGCGGTCGTACGTCGCAATGGTTTGCATGGCTGGCTCAAGAAGTGAGGGTGATTTTTGATCGATCAAAACACCATTCTGCAAAATGTAAACGGGGAAAAACGTACCTTGTTGTTCATCATCTTTGAGAGCCCAAACAAGTTTTGCGACCTCGCGTGCAGCACCTGGTTCGCCTTCTGCTAAAGACCCTGGAACTTGCCCCAAGAGCTCTGGATCATCTTCATGAGTGACCCAGCTTTTTTGCAGTTTTACACCGATTTCCACGCGCTCAATCATGGCGATATTCTCTAAGACGGCATTTGACGACGGGGAAAATATCGCCTGCGATATAAATCTTTCCCTCTGTAAGAGTCACTGTCCTCGTGTCTTTATTGACAAAGGCGTCTGCTTGTTCAACGCGGTCTTCTTCTTGTGCCACAAGGTGCCCCAAACGGTTATGGCGTCCTTTGATGATGGTTTGAACTTCATTGAGTTCAGCACTTTGCAGAAACGGGCGCTGTCCATAAAACACAACGCTTTGTTGTTCATCTTTGCCAACAGATCTATCGATTGCAAAGGGTAAGCCACTTTCATGTTTCATGTTAAAACCTCAATAAAATCTTGAATTGTTCGCGAACATCAGCACGTAAAGGAATATAGACTGGTGTTTTGAGAATCTCCCCACCCCCATTCAGTTCATCATTCCCTAACCAAAGTTTTCCAACGGGTGTCTGCTCTGCCACAGTACTATGAATGAGAAGGGAAATGGAGGCTGCTTGCTTGTTCTCAACATCCTTAAAATCTGTGCGGGCTGCAAGAAACAGCATGGTGCCAGTTTTCGAAGGGTTAAATCTGTTGCCGCAATGGCTGTAAATGCCCTCGACAGCTTGTTCGACAGGTTGTACAGCACAGCATCGGCGATAGCCAATTAGAGCATTGTTTGTATCTCTTAAAGCTAAATAAAGGGAACGGTTTTGGAACCATTCTGCCATAAGCATATCGCGTTCGTGCTTTTTGACCGAACACCACGGAAAATTTGCCAACTCCCATGGATAATCAATTTGGTTCCAGCTTAACTCTTCATCCACATCATCAATCCAGTTACCAATCAATGTGCCTTCTTCTTTTGTGAGCGTGTGATTGATTTCTGTTGTGCATCCAAAGGAAAACAGTGTGCCAAGAGCTGTAAGAGGGATGCCACTCTCAAAATCCAGCATGCTGTCATCAAGCCTTGACATATTATTCTCGGTTGCCCCAACATCATAACCAATGACACCACGGCGAAATCAGAGCGCAAGCTTTTGAAAAGGTCGACAATCGCTTCAATAGACTCAAGATCACTTTGTTCAGGCAACCGGTCAAGTTCAAGTTGGAAAGAATTCCACCATACACGCTCTGACCACGCGGGTGTAAAGTATACTGAGAGTCCAAGCCATTGAAGCCCTTGATCAATTGCAGCAAGTGAGCCATGTATCCGCTGCCATTGGAGACCCTGGTCAAGAAGATCATAGAGATTTGGTACATAAGGGGTAAGTTCTCCAAGCCCATATTCTTCAATAAGCCATGGTAAGAAGCGGGGAGGGCGTGTGATGAGTTTAGAGTGTGAAATCCCCGAAATAGATCCATCAACATCTTGATGAAAAACACACACATCAGCAAGGCGCTTTTCAAATTCCGTTGCATGTGTGGGGAGGAGGGAGGAAAGCATTAGCGTGCCCGCCCTTTAAAGTTTAAGATAACCTTGCCAATGGATAATACTTCTTCGTCCAAAACAGTATTATCCGTTATAGGCTCAACGGCAATGATTTTTTGCACACCAGGAATCATGAGCTTTGAAATCCACCACGAAAGGCTTAATTCGCGCCCAAGGGCTTGTTCTTTTTTCCAAGCCGTGCGCAGATTTGCCTCCATTTGGGTTAAAACCGTGAGTGCTGTTTCTGGTAACAGCCAAACATCTGCTTTTAAGTCTATAATTTTTGCAACAGCAGCGTGCACAAGAATGGTATCATTGGTCATGATGACATTCTTATCGTGAAGTGCTTGTGAAACTTTGTCTAATAAGTCTTGGCTTGCTGTTTCTTCTTCATTATTGCCAAAAATGGCAACATGAATGGTTGGATTTTTGCCCTTCCGGTAAATCCGGTAAATAATGGCATCTTTTACGCGGTTATCTGCGGATAAAGCAATAAATTTGTAATAAGGTTCTGTCCACTGCCTTTGCCACTGCGTGTATGAAGTCTTATGCGTTCACGGTACCGGTCATCACTCTCACCGTCCATTCGTTGAACACCGTGCCAATTACCCAAAGCATCAAGAGACTCATCTTTTGCAAAATCAAGAATATTGTTCCGTGCAGCCTCATTAATGCGTTGTCTTAAAAGCAGTTCTCGATAGCTAAAAGCCTCAATAATTTTTAAAGAAGGATCACTTTCTAAAAAGATATAGCTAGGCAAAAGTTCTTTTAAATATTCAATATTTGTAGCACGGATTTCTTCAAAGGAAAGTTCTGATATGATTCGGGATTGGCAAGATTCTTCATTGTATCAATAATCCTTCTATGGTAATAGGCTTTCCTGATGGCAAATAGATGCCTGCAAAGGATAAGGATATTTTTCCATCCTCACTCTTTTTAAAATCAATTTTTTCAGTTTAAAACGGGATTCCCACTTGTCTAAAGCCTCAGCAACGGCGGCATAAAGAGCAACGGCAAAGGCGTTATTGGCTGGTGCATCAATCAATTCCGCAACACGTGAGCCGTAACCATGCCGCATCACCCGCGTGCCAATGCGTGTTGATAAGATATCAATAATTGATTGGCGCAAATGATCAATACCGGATAAAGGCTTTCCTGTCATACGGTCCATTCCACTGTTCAATTTGGACCTCCTGTCATGGCTCCACCAGGGGAAACACCTCCATGAACATGGGTTGCTCCTACATTGGTGCCATTATGCTTTAATTCACTGAATTGATGGAAACACTGCTCCTTGAATGAAGAGCAATGCCATTATCACAATGGAGTGAAATTCCTCTGCTTGCTTTCAAGGCAATAGCTTTGTCTGCGTTTAAATTCAGATCACCTTGTGAGGTAATTTTGATGCCTTCTGGTGCTTGCAGTTCTAATTTTTTGCCATCTCCTTTTATCGACACACCATCAGAAATCGTGAGATTAAACTTTCCTCCTGATGTGAGGTTAAGGGTATAGCTATTTTGTTCATCATCATATTCAATGGTGGTGCCATCCGGATAAAGTGTCTTATGTATATTGCCTTTATCGGCTGCTTGGTTTGCATCCGTGTGAAGTGAACCAACAATTATCCCTTATGATAAACCACCTGAGGAAGAGACAACAACAACTTGCTTTCCAACATCACGCCCTTCATAAGAACAAGTTTTACCGGCGCGGGCTTGTGTATCTGGAATCCAATCACTGATCAGATTACCACTCTTTACCCGATAGCGTGCATTTTTATGGTCGACATGGCTAATTTTTCCAACCATTACCATATTGGCCACACGCCTTTTTAAATCGGTAATCTCTTTATCGCGCCGCTCTAACATGGGTTTCCTCAATTTTTACGTATTTCTCTACATTTTCTACAACGGTTGTTGGTTTAAACCCGACAAGAGGTTCAACAATTCCTGCGGTTGTATTTCCTTCATCGGAGGAGGGGATATTGGTCACATAAGTGACTTCAAAGGTTAAAATTGCACCATGGAGTGCTAGGGCGCCATTATCGCCAAAGGCAAAAGCAATATTTTGCAAGCGGCACGTCTCAACGGTGTTGTTAAGATTGGGATTGGCATGGAAAATCTTCTCAACTTGCCATGCCAATTGATCAACGAAGCCAGCTTCGTTTTCTTGTATGCTATAACATTCAACATCCACTGTTAAGATGCGCCGCCTTAAGCCAAAATCATGTTCATCCTCAATGATTTCGTTTTGCGTTGAGATATTAATGGCCGGCATTGCTTCAATAAATAAGTTGAAGTCACGCATATTGAAAACATTGTCACCAGCAGCTGTCTGTGCTGCTTTGATCAGCCCAACAAATGTTTCTCTTATCGTTTCGCGTGGATGCATAAAGGCTCCTTTGGAGTAGGCATATAAAATGATTGACTAGTATTAATAATAATACTAATACTATTATTGATTATGAGTAATAAAGTTGAAAAAATAATCAGCTTGATGAAAGCATCACCAAAAAACATCAAGTTTTCAGATTTGTTGGCTGTGTGTGTCTATTTCTTTGGAGAACCAAGGAACAATGGTTCAAGTCATTTTGTTTTTAAAGCCCCATGGGTAGGAGATCCTCGTGTCAATATTCAGAAAAGTTCTGGAAATAAGGCAAAAGCCTATCAAGTTAAGCAGGTTTTACAAGCAATAGAAAGGATAAAGCATGAACAATAATCATTATACCTATCGTGTTTTTTGGTCACCAGAAGATGAAGAATATGTTGGTTTATGTGCAGAATTTTCATCTCTTTCATGGCTAGATGTTCAAGCAGAGAAAGCTTTAAAAGGTATTATGGACCTCGTTTCAGAAGTTGTTGGGGATATGCAACATAATGGAGAACAAGTCCCAATACCTTTGTCACATGGCAAATATAGTGGTAAGTTTCAATTAAGAATACCACCAGAACTTCACAGACAACTTGCAATTCAAGCAGCAGAAAATGGTGTAAGCTTAAACAGATACATTTCTTCTAAACTTTGAAACTTTTAAAGGTTTAAAGGTTTATATGTGCCAAAAGAAGATTGATTTTTATAAAAACCTCTCAATTAAAACAAATGCCCGTTTTTAAGACGGATGAAGAAGCAGAGAACTTTGTTGATACTGCCGATCTTACAGATTATGACTTAACGAGTTTTAAGTCTGTTCACTTCGAATTCTTACCTAAAGAAGCTTCTTAACCACCTCCCCACCTTAAAGATGGGGAAGGGAATGTTTTTACCTTAGGCAACCTTTCTAATGGGGTTGTCTAAATGGGGTTCGTAATATTTTGACAAGATATTGATTTATAATGATAATCTAGCGTTATTCATATTGAATTAGAATTCCGAATAACGTAGGATTCTCTCATTTCAAATCTGTTTATGTTGCATCAATTAAAATCACTCATTTGCACATCACAAGCGGGATGAGTGTGTGGATCAAATTTGTATAAGAAAGGATTAAAAATGGCTCTTATGAACCGTCTTAATGCAAGGTCTGTCGCAACATTGGGGGCTGGCAAATATAATGATGGTGCCGGCTTGTTACTCCATAAGCGTAAAGATGGGGGTGCTCAATGGATTTATCGTTATACCATTCACGGGCGGCGCCGCGAAATGGGATTGGGGGCTTTAAGAGATGTCTCTTTAAAAAAAGCGCGTGAATATGCAAACCAATGGCGTTCTGTTCTTCGTGAAGGTCGTGACCCCATTAAAGAACGTGAGAAACAAAAGCGTGAGGCAATAAGCAATCTTCATTATTTAAAAGATATCGCATTGGATGCTTTTGAAAGTCGTAAAGCTGAATTAAAAGATGATGGTAAAACTGGGGATTGGTTTTTACCATTACGCCTTCATATTCTCCCTAAATTAGGCTGTTTGCCCGTTTCTGAGATTACCCAAACAGAGATACGCAACACTCTCGCCCCTATCTGGCATACAAAAGCTGGAACAGCTAATAGAGCTCTTATTCGTCTCAATCTTTGTCTTAAACATGCGGCTGCGTTAGGTTTAAATGTTGATTTACAAGCAACAGAAAAAGCACGTGCGCTCTTAGGCAAACAACGTCATAAAGTCAAAAATTTACCTGCAATGGATTGGAAAGATGTTCCTGCTTTTTATAAAACGCTTTGCGAAGCATCAACCATAACACAACTTGCTTTGCGTTTTCTTATTCTTACAGGTGTCCGTACTAATCCATTGCGTCATATTCGTGAAGATCAAATTGAAGATGATGTCTGGACAATTCCTGCTGAGAATATGAAAGGAAAGCGTGATACAACAAAAGAATTTCGCGTGCCTCTATCATCTGAAGCATTAGAAATATTAAAACAAGCGCGCCTGCTTTCTCGTAATGATTTCTTTTTTTCTACTAGAGGTCGTGGTCCCCTCGCTGAGAAATGCATGGCTACGTATATGAGAAAAAATAAACTTGATGCCTGCCCGCATGGATTTCGTTCTAGTTTACGCAATTGGCTTGCTGAAACAACCGATGCCCCCTATGAAGTTGCTGAAACTATTCTAAGTCATACGGTTGGGGGTAAAGTAGAGCGTGCTTATCGTCGTACTGATTATTTAGAACAGCGCCGTGTTTATATGGATAAATGGGCGGCATATGTTACGGGTCAATCTTAAGATATGGGGTGCATAACCCCATTATCTGTGGATAACTTTAGCTCTCTCTTCTCTCATATCGTCTCAATTAAACTCATAAATTATCACATGAGAAAATGTATAATAAAATACTGTTTTCTATGAATAAAATACCTTCAAAAATGAACCAAAATGTGCTTAATAAATAGGCATGATTTGTTGTCATTTTTTAATATTTGAAAGGATTTTAGTATGACAGAAAATGATATTCTTTTAACAGACCGTGAAAGYGCAAAACTACTTCATATGAGTGTCTCAACTTTCCGCCGTCATGTGACCAATGGCTCTTTACCAAAACCTTTAAAATTTGGTTTTTTATCCCGTTGGTTACAATCGGATCTTATCAATGTTATCGAACAAGCAAAACAGCAACGTCAAAGTAATGCGGCATAAAAAAAACCTTGTCACATAAGGATGGACAAGGCTTTCCATTTTCACACGAAGTTAATGGATAGCAGAATCCGTCCTATGATGCAATATTATAGGATCACAAAATGTCTTCTTATATCAATGCTCKGGGCATTACAAATGCATTACGTGGAGTTTGGCATGGGGATTATGGACTTGCCCGTTGCCCTGCTCATGATGATCAATTGCCTAGCTTATCTCTTTCTAATGGACATGATGGGCCCCTTTTACTCACTTGTTATGCTGGTTGCTCTTTTAGAGAGATCATACAAGCGCTTAGAAGAATTGGCTTGCTGGGGAAACAAGCCTTTTTTGATAAAGCTTATGATCATACGCTTTCTTTCTCAAAACAGTTTTGTGCTGATCTCAA